>NZ_CP074405.1:1358941-2038412 GCF_018388445.1 Cellulomonas wangleii | reverse complement strand
CCCAGTGGAACGTCGAGCCGCCCTTGTCGATGGACCGCATCGCCTTGCCGAGCGCCTCGGCGAAGTTGCGACCCATCGCCATGGCCTCGCCGACGGACTTCATGGTCGTGGTGAGCGTGTCGTCCGCCGCGGGGAACTTCTCGAACGCGAACCGCGGGACCTTGACCACGACGTAGTCGAGGGTCGGCTCGAACGACGCCGGGGTGGAGCCCGTGATGTCGTTCGGGATCTCGTCGAGCGTGTAGCCCACCGCGAGCTTGGCGGCGATCTTGGCGATCGGGAAGCCCGTCGCCTTGGACGCCAGGGCCGAGGACCGCGACACTCGCGGGTTCATCTCGATGACGATGACGCGACCCGTGTCCGGGTGCACCGCGAACTGGATGTTGCAGCCACCGGTGTCGACGCCGACCTCGCGGATGACGGCGATGCCGATGTCCCGCAGCCGCTGGTACTCGCGGTCGGTCAGCGTGAGGGCCGGCGCCACCGTGATCGAGTCACCGGTGTGCACGCCGACGGGGTCCACGTTCTCGATCGAGCAGACGACCACGACGTTGTCGTGCTTGTCGCGCATCAGCTCGAGCTCGTACTCCTTCCAGCCGAGGATCGACTCCTCGAGGAGCACCTCGGTGGTCGGCGAGTAGTGCAGGCCCTGACCGACGATCCGGCGCAGGTCCGCCTCGTCGTACGCGATGCCCGAGCCGAGCCCGCCCATGGTGAACGACGGGCGCACGACCATCGGGTACCCGAGGTCCTCGGCCGCGACCAGCGCCTCGTCGATCGTGTGGATGATCGCCGAGCGCGCCGACTCCCCGCCGCAGACCTCGACGACCTGCTTGAACTGCTCGCGGTCCTCGCCCTTCTGGATCGCGGGGATGTTGGCGCCGATGAGCTCGACGTCGTACTTCTCGAGCACGCCGGCCTCGTCCAGCGCGATCGCCGCGTTGAGCGCGGTCTGCCCGCCCAGAGTGGGCAGGATCGCGTCGGGGCGTTCCTTGGCGATGATCGACGTGAGGACCTCGGTGGTGATCGGCTCGACGTAGGTGGCGTCGGCGAACTCGGGGTCCGTCATGATCGTGGCGGGGTTGGAGTTGACGAGGACGACCCGCAGGCCCTCCTCCTTCAGGACGCGGCACGCCTGCGTCCCGGAGTAGTCGAACTCGCAGGCCTGGCCGATGACGATCGGGCCGGACCCGATGACGAGGACGGACTTCAGGTCGTCGCGACGGGGCATCAGGCGGCGCCCTTCTCGGTGGTGGCGGCGTCCGGCGTCGAGCCGTCGCGGTGCGTGGTCATGAGGTCGAGGAAGCGGTCGAACAGGTACGCGGCGTCGTGCGGACCCGCCGCGGCCTCGGGGTGGTACTGGACCGAGAACGCCGGCAGGTCGAGCGCCTCGAGGCCCTCGACGACGTCGTCGTTGAGGTCGACGTGCGACACCCGCACGCGGCCGTAGCGGCCGCCGTCGAAGGGTGCGACGGTCTCCGCGTCGAGGGGGGCGTCCACGGCGAAGCCGTGGTTGTGCGCGGTGATCTCCACCTTGCCGGTGGTGCGGTCGACGACAGGCTGGTTCACCCCGCGGTGCCCGTAGCGCAGCTTGTAGGTGCCGAACCCGAGGGCGCGGCCGAACAGCTGGTTGCCGTAGCAGATGCCGAAGAACGGGATGCGGCGGTCGAGCACGCCCCGCAGCACGTCGATCTCGTGGCGCGCGGCCGACGGGTCGCCCGGGCCGTTGGAGAAGAACACGCCGTCGGGCCCGACGGCGAGCACGTCGTCGATCGCCGACGTCGCGGGCAGCACGTGCACCTCGACGCCGCGCTCGGCGAGCCGCTGCGGCGTCATCGACTTGATGCCCAGGTCGACCGCGGCGACGCGGGCCCGCGGCTCGGCCAGCGGCTGCCCGTCCGGACCGAGCGCCGGCACGACGTACGCCTCGTCGACGCTGACCTCGCCCGCCAGGTCCGCACCGGCCATCACCGGGGCGGCCAGCACCTCGTCGACCAGCTCGTCGACGGGCCGCCGCTCCCCCTCGGGCCGCACCAGCGCGTCGCCCGAGAAGATGCCGGCACGCATGACGCCGCGCTCGCGCAGGTGACGGGTCAGGGCACGGGTGTCGACGTCGCTGATGCCGACCACGCCGTGCGCGACGAGCTCGTCGTCGAGGGTGCGGCGCGCCCGCCAGCTCGACGAGCGGCGCGCGGGGTCCCGCACGACGAACCCGGCGACCCAGATGCGGCGCGACTCGGCGTCCTCGTCGTTGACGCCGGTGTTGCCGATGTGGGGCGCCGTCATCACGACGATCTGCCGGTGGTACGACGGGTCGGTCAGGGTCTCCTGGTACCCCGTCATGCCGGTGTTGAAGACGATCTCGCCGAGCGTCCGCCCGGTCGCGCCGTAGGCCCGCCCGGTGAACGTGCGGCCGTCCTCGAGGACGAGGATCGCGTCGCTCATGCCTGCTCCTCCTGCGCCGTGGGCGGCGCCGTCTCGGTGTCGGTGGGCGCTGCCAGGGTGCGGGCCGCGGCGAGCAGCGCGGGACGCGCGTCGTCGTGGCGCACCTGCAGCGCGGTGTCGATGGCGGTGCCGGTCGTCGCGTCCGGGACCCAGGTGAGGACCACCAGCTCGTCGCGGCCGACGAACTTGCCGGCCTGCCCGCTGCTGGTCCCCACGGCACGCAGCGCACCCGCGGGCACCCACACGTCGGCGGCGCCGGTGCGGGTGAGCAGCACGCCGTCCGCGTGCACCTGCACCAGCGCGGGGCTGCGCACGCCCAGGTCGTGCGCGACGACGCGGTCGAGCCAGTCGCCGGCGCGTGTCGAGGAGACGTAGACCGCCTCGACGGGCGCGCCGACGGGCGCGCCGGGAGACGCGGGGACCGTCGGGACGCTCGGCACCAGGGCCGCGGTCCGCCGGCCACGTGCCTGCCAGCCGCGCCACATGCCCCACAGACCCAGCACCGCGAGCGCGGCGAGGATCGCGACGGAGGCCCAGACGGGCATCAGGCGTGCACCCCTGCCGGGACGAGGGCGCCGTCGAGGACGGTCGGGCGTCCCCGCAGGAACGTGGCGACCACCCGCCCGGGCAGCTCCTGCCCGGCGAACGGGGAGTTGACGCTGGCCGTGGCCTGCTGCTCGGGGACGACGAGGCGGCGCGCGTGGGGGTCGACGAGGGTGAGGTTGGCGGGCTCCCCCACGGCGATGGGCCGACCCTGGCCGGGGACGCGCCCGATGCGGGCGGGGGCGGTGGACATGACGCGGGCGACGTCGGCCCAGGTCATGCGGCCGGTGTCGACCATGGCGGCCTGGACGACGGACAGCGCGGTCTCCAGCCCGGTCATGCCGAAGGCCGCGGCGGCCCACTCGCAGTCCTTGTCCTCGCGGGGGTGCGGGGCGTGGTCGGTGCCGACGGTGTCGATGGTGCCGTCGGCGAGGCCCTGGCGGACCGCCTCGACGTCGTCGGCGGTGCGCAGCGGCGGGTTCACCTTGAAGCGGGGGTCGTAGCCGCGCGCGTGCTCGTCGGTCAGCATGAGGTGGTGGGGCGTGACCTCGGCGGTGACGTCGATGCCGCGGGCCTTGGCCCAGCGCACGATCTCGACGGAGCCGGCGGTCGACAGGTGCAGGACGTGCAGCCGGGAGCCGACGTGCTCGGCGAGGAGCACGTCGCGGGCGATGACGGCCTCCTCGGCGACCGCGGGCCAGCCGGTGAGGCCGAGCTCGGCGGACACGACGCCCTCGTGCATCTGGGCGCCCTCGGTGAGCCGGGGCTCCTGGGCGTGCTGGGCGACGACGCCGTCGAACGCCTTGACGTACTCCAGGGCGCGGCGCATGACGACGGGGTCGTGCACGCACTTGCCGTCGTCGGAGAAGACGCGCACCGCGGCGGCGGACCGGGCCATGGCGGAGAGCTCGGCGAGCCGCTCCCCCGCGAGCCCGACGGTGACGGCGCCCACGGGGTGCACGTCGCACCAGCCGGCGTCGCGGCCCAGGCGCCAGACCTGCTCGACGACGCCCGCGGTGTCCTGCGTGGGGGTGGTGTTCGCCATGGCGTGCACGGCGGTGAAGCCGCCGAGCGCGGCGGCCCGGGTGCCGGACTCGACGGTCTCGGCGTCCTCGCGGCCCGGCTCGCGCAGGTGGGTGTGCAGGTCGACGAGCCCGGGCAGCAGCACCAGGCCCTCGGCTGCGACCACGTGGGCACCGGGGCGGCGGGCCTCGGCGCCGATCGCGGCGACCACGCCGTCGGCCAGCAGGACGTCCGTGGGCTCGCCGCCCAGGGGGCGGGCGCCGGTCAGCAGGTGGGTCGTCACGCGTGCGTCCTCGTCTCGTCCGTGCGCACGTCGGTGCGCTCCTGGTGGTCCCCCGTGCGCCCGGCGGGTGCCTCGCCGCGGGCGGTGTCGCCGCCCGCCAGCAGCAGGTACAGCACGGCCATGCGGACCGCGACGCCGTTGGCGACCTGCTCGACGATCACGGCGCGCGGCGAGTCGGCCGCGTCGGCCGAGATCTCCAGGCCCCGGTTCATGGGTCCGGGGTGCAGGACGACGGCGTGGTCGGGCAGCATCGCCAGGCGGCGTGCGTCCAGCCCGTAGTTGCGGGTGTACTCCAGCGGGCTGGGGAAGAACCCGCCGCCGGCGCTCGACATCCGCTCGCGCTGGACGCGCAGCATCATGACGGCGTCGGGTCCGGTGGCCAGGACGTCGTCCAGGTCGTAGGACACCTCGGCGGGCCAGGCGTGCACACCGACGGGCACGAGCGTGGGCGGTGCGACCAGCGTGACGCGGGCACCGAGGGTGCGCAGCAGCTGCACGTTGGAGCGGGCGACCCGGGAGTGCAGGACGTCCCCCACGACGGCGACGTGCGCACCGGACAGGTCGCGGCCGGTGACGTCGGCGCGGCCACCGTCACCGACGAGGTGGCGGCGCAGCGTGTACGCGTCGAGCAGGGCCTGGGTGGGGTGCTGGTGCATCCCGTCGCCGGCGTTGACGACCGCACCGTGGGTCCAGCCCGCGTGGGCCAGGGTGTGCGGCGCCCCGGACGCCTGGTGGCGGATGACCACGGCGTCGGCGCCCATGGCCTGCAGGGTCAGCGCGGTGTCCTTGAGCGACTCGCCCTTGGACACGCTCGAGCCCTTGGCGGAGAAGTTGATGACGTCGGCCGAGAGTCGCTTGGCGGCGGTCTCGAACGAGATGCGCGTGCGGGTGGAGTCCTCGAAGAAGAGGTTGACGACGGTGCGCCCGCGCAGCGTGGGGAGCTTCTTGATCTCACGCGCCTGCGTGGCGGCCATCTGCGCGGCGGTGTCCAGGACGAGGACGGCCTCGTCGAGCCCCAGGTCGGCGGCCGAGAGCAGGTGCCTCATCGGGTGGCCCCCTCGATGACGACGCGGTCGTCGCCGTCGGTCTCCGCGAGGAGCACGCGGACGCGCTCGGCGGTGGCCGTGGGCAGGTTCTTGCCGACGTAGTCGGCGCGGATCGGCAGCTCGCGGTGGCCGCGGTCGACGAGGACGGCGAGCTGGACCGCGCGGGGTCGGCCCAGGTCGCTGATCGCGTCGAGGGCGGCGCGGATGGTGCGTCCCGAGTACAGGACGTCGTCGACGAGGACGACGACCTTGCCGTCGATCCCGTCGCCGGGGACGAACGTGTCCCCGATGGTGCGGGTCGGCTGGTGGGCCAGGTCGTCCCGGTGCATCGTCACGTCGAGGCTGCCGACGAGGTCGGCGGCGTCGGCGTGCTCCACCTGCGCGAGCCGCTGCGCGAGCCGGCGGGCCAGGGGCAGGCCGCGCGTCGGGATGCCCAGCAGGACGACGTCGTCGACGCCCTTGTTGCGCTCCACGATCTCGTGCGCGATGCGGGTCAGCGCCCGTCCGACGTCGTCGGGTCCGAGGACCGTGGTGCCGGTGCCGGTGGGCGTCGGTCCGGCGGCCGTGGGGTCCGCGCCGGGGGCGGGACGTCCGGGTCCGGACGTGGGTGTGGACGTGCTCATGCGTGCGACTCCTTCCCCGCCTCACAGGACGGGCTTAAAGGGAGGTTGCTCGACGTACCACCCTACCGTGGCCGGGGGCGTGCGGGACCGAGGTCCCGCGTGACGCGCGGCACGCCGGGACGGTCGGGGCGCGACCCGCCGGTGCACGGTCCCGGGGACCGCCGGCCCCTGCCCCGTCACCCGGATGCCGTTCATGTGAGGCCCCGGCGCGGCCGATGTACCCGACATGCTCGGCGACGTCCCCCTGTGGACCACCGTCCTGCAGTTCCTGGCGGCCGGCCTCATCGTCGGCTTCTGCGTGCTGCAGTGGGTCTGGTGGCGTGGTGCGCTGCGCTCCGACGGGTCGTCGTGGGCGCTGGCGTTGTCCGTGGCCATGGCCGGCATGGTGCTGGTGGCAGGCCTGCACGGCATCGCCGTGGGGGCCGAGCTGCGCGAGGCGCTGTCGTTCCTGCACGGGCAGCTCGTCGGGGTGGTCGCGCTGCTGTGCCTGCCCGCGACGCGCGCGTTCGGCAGGACGGGCCCGCGGCTGCGACCGTGGGTCGTCACCGCCGCGGTGCTGCTGGCCGTCCGCACGGTGCTGTGGTTCCTCGCGTTCGGGCCCGTCGACGCACCGGGCGTGCCCACCGGGCGGCCCGTCGCCGTCGCCCTGCTGTTCCTCGTGCTCGCCCTGGTCGTGGGGTACGTGGTGATGGCGCTGGGTGCGGTGCGGCTCAACGCGCTGGGCGTGCTGCTGGTGGTGGCCGCGGCCGGGTCGTTGACCATGCTCACCGCGGGCATCCTGCTCGGGGGCCAGCCTCTCGGTGCGCTGCTGGCCGGGCTGTGGCCGCTGCCGCTGGCCGTGGGGCTGGAGTCGTTGGCGTCGGTGCGGCTGCGTCGGTCGCAGCAGACCGCACGGCGGCGCGAGCTGATGCGGGACGCGCTCGCGCAGGTCACCAACAACGCCTGGTTCCACCGCGATCCCGACGCGCTGCTGGTGCAGGCCCGCGACGCCGCCCGGGAGGTGCTGGAGGACCCGACGATCGAGGGGTCCCTGCGCCCGCTGCAGCGTGACCGGTTCGTGGTCGACCTGTTCCCCGAGGCCCCGGACC
Source organism: Cellulomonas wangleii (assembly GCF_018388445.1). Classification (NCBI taxonomy): domain Bacteria; kingdom Bacillati; phylum Actinomycetota; class Actinomycetes; order Micrococcales; family Cellulomonadaceae; genus Cellulomonas; species Cellulomonas wangleii. The sequence continues at coordinate 2,031,361 of NZ_CP074405.1, read as the reverse complement.
GGCTGGCGCCGCACGAGCGGACCTTCCTCATCGACCTCGGCCTGGTGGTGTCGTCGGCAGCCGAGCGGTACACGCTCACCGAGCGGCTGTCGCGCGCGGCCGTGACGGACACCCTGACGGGCCTGCCCAACCGGCGGGCCGTCGACACCCACCTGCTCGAGGTGCTCGAGCGGGCCGCCGTCGAGCGCACCCGGGTGACGGTCGTGTACTGCGACATCGACGGCTTCAAGGACGTCAACGACCGTGAGGGGCACGCCGCGGGCGACGAGCTGCTGCGACGCACCGCCGACTACCTGCGCACGTGGGTCGACGACGACACGTACGTGGCGCGGCTCGCCGGGGACGAGTTCGCGGTGATCGTGGCGCGGGCGCCCGGTGACGAGGAGCTCGCCGACCTGGCGCGGCGGGTGCGCAGCGGGTTCGGCGCGCGGGTCGGCACGGTGGTGGGCCCTCGCCTGACCTGCGGCGTCGCGACCTGGAACCCCAGCGACGTGGTCGACGCGGACACGCTGCTGCGGCACGCGGACGCCGCGATGCTCGAGGCCAAGCGCACCGCGTCGGGGCACCGCGTGTTCGACCCGGCGCTGCGGGCCCGCGCCGAGGACGCCCGCCGGCTGCGCTCGGCGCTGGAGCGGGCGGTCGAGGAGGACCGGATCACCGCGTACTTCCAGCCGATCGTCGACACCCGCACCCTCGAGGTCGTCGGCCTGGAGGCCCTGGCCCGGTGGCAGGAGGACGGTCACCTGGTCCTGCCTGAGCACTGGCTGGCCCTCGCGGAGCAGACGGGGCTGATCGTGCCCATCGGGCGCTCGATGATCCGCCAGGCACGCCGCGCGCTGGACCGCCACCACATGCCGGTGGCCGTGAACCTGTCCGCGCGCGAGCTGCACGAGCAGGACGTCCTCGAGCGCATCGACACGGCGTGGTCCGGCGGGCCGTGGGAGCACCTGACGATCGAGATCACCGAGAGCACGATGCTGCGCACGTCGTCCGCGGTGCCGGTGCTGTCCGAGCTGCGGGCCCGCGGGGCGCGGATCGCCCTCGACGACTTCGGCACCGGGTTCAGCTCGCTGGCGCGGCTGGCACGGCTCCCGGTCGACGTGCTGAAGATCGACAGGTCGTTCGTGCGGGAGGTCCGCACGCCGCGCGGGGCGGGGCCGGTGCGGGCGATCGTCGCACTGGCCGAGCACCACGGGCTGGACGTGGTCGCCGAGGGCGTGGAGTCCGCAGGCGACCTGCAGGCGCTGGTCGAGCTCGGCGTGCCGCAGGCGCAGGGCAACTTCGTCGGACGGCCCGCACCGGGACTGCCCGTGCGTGGGGCCCGCCCGCTGCCCCGCCCGGCCGCGGACGAGCTGGTCCGGCGGGTGGAGCCGCACCTGCCCGGGCGGCGGGTGCGCACCGTGCCGCGTCCGCTGCGCATGATGCAGGGCGCCCTGGGCGACGCGACGCCCGAGCACCTGTGAGGTGCCCGGGCGTCGGGTGAGGTGTGCGGCCGCGTGGGCCGCCGGCCGGGTCAGGCCAGCAGGGTCGGCTTGAGCGCCACGAGGCGGCCGAGCAGGCCGTTGACGAAGGCCGGCGAGTCGTCGGTCGACAGCTCGCGCGCCAGGGAGACGGCCTCGTCGACGGCGACGGCGTCCGGGACGTCGTCGTTCCAGAGGATCTCCCAGGTGCCGATGCGCAGCAGCGCGCGGTCGACCGCCGGCATGCGCGCGACCGTCCAGCCGTGCGCGTGGGTCGCCAGCAGCTCGTCGATGCGCTCGGCGTGCGCCAGGACGCCCTCGACGATGTCGACGGAGTACTGCGGCAGCGACGTCTCGGCACCCGGCTCCACGACGCGGCGCGACAGGAGCTCCGCGACGGGCAGGTCCCGCTGCTCCGCCTCGAACAGCACGTCCAGCGCGCGCTTGCGCGCCTTGGTCCGGGCGCCCACGTCAGTCGTTCACGCGGCCGAGGTACGACCCGTCGCGGGTGTCGACCTTGACCTTGGTGTTGGCCTCGAGGAACAGCGGCACCTGGATCTCGTAGCCGGTCTCGAGCGTGGCGGGCTTGGTGCCGGCCGACGAGCGGTCGCCCTGCAGGCCGGGCTCGGTGTACGTGACCTCGAGCACCACCGAGGGCGGCAGCTCGACGTACAGCGGGACGCCCTCGTTGGTCGCGACCAGCGCGGTCTGCGACTCGAGCATGAAGTTGGCGGCGTCGCCGACGGTGGCGGCCGGCACGTGGAGCTGGTCGTACGTGTCCGTGTCCATGAACACGAAGTCGTCGCCGTCCTTGTACAGGTACTGCATGTCGCGCTTGTCGACGTTCGCCGTCTCGACCTTGATGCCGGCGTTGAAGGTCTTGTCGACGACCTTGCCCGACAGCACGTTCTTCAGCTTGGTGCGCACGAACGCGCCACCCTTGCCGGGCTTGACGTGCTGGAACTCCACGACGGTCCACAGCTGGCCGTCGATGCGCAGCACGATGCCGTTCTTCAGGTCGTTGGTCGTCGCCACGAGCGTCGTTCTCCCGGTCGGTGGTGGTGCGCGCCGTGCGGCGCGTCCGGAGCACAGCGCCCCGCGGGACGGCTGCCGGCCACGGAGCCGCCGGGCGGGTCGCCCCACCGTGTCCGGCTCGCTTCGCCCGGCCGGGCCTGTGCACGAGGTGCACGGACCGGCCGCAGGCCGTCGACCATCCTAGCGCCCGCACCGGGGGTCCACCCACGGGGGCGCCTCGGTGCAGCAGCGCCGTCGGGTGGGACGGTCGGGTGGGACGGCCGGGCGGGACGGTCGGGTGGCACGGTCAGCCGAGCAGCAGGCGCACGGCGGCCATCCCGCAGACCGCCGACCACAGCAGGGAGGCCAGCGTGCCGATGACGAAGCGCTCGGACGCGCCGGGGTTCTCCCGCAGCTCGGGGTAGCGGCCCAGGCCCTTGACGGCGACGACGACCGCGACACCCTCGGGGACCCCCGCCAGCAGGCTGCCGGTCACGGCGAGCCGCTCCAGGACGCCGATCCACGTCCCGCCGCGCAGGACGATCTGGGCGCCCTCCCCGTTCGGGCCGTCGCTGACCCGCAGGGGCTCGAGCAGGACCGGGCCGTGGGTGCCGCGGTGCCGGCCGGCGTCCCGGGAGCGCGACGCGAGGCGCAGCACGACACGGGTGACGAGCCAGCCGCCGAGGGCGGACACGAGCAGGGCGCCGGCCCAGATGCCGGCCACGAGGGCGGGGTGCACGGGACCGACCCTGACGTCACCCGGCGGCGCGCGTCAACAGGCGCGCCGCAGCGGGACGCGCGGCGACCTCCTCGGCCCACAGCGCGGTGCGCAGGCGCTGGCTGACGGCCTGCTGGGTGACCCCGAGCGCGGCGGCGACGACGTCCTGCGCCGGCGGCTCGTCGCGGCCAGTGGGACGGGGGCCGGCGGGACGGGAGCCGGCGGCGTGGGCCGTCACGCCGCCCACCGGGGCACCGCCGGCGCGCAGCGCGTCGACCGCCGCCCAGCCCGCCGGGGTGCGTCGGACGGTCAGGGCACCGAGGAGCACCAGGACGCCGTCGGCGTCGGCGGCGGCCTGCGCGTCGGCCCCGCGCACCGCCACCGGGACAGGGCGCTGGCGGCTCTTGGCCGCCTCGACCGCCTCGCGCGCCAGCACGAACGCGGGGCCGGCACCCTCGCGCGGCGAGGCGGGCAGCGGCTCGTCGACGGCGCCGGCGCCGATCCCCACGCTCCACCCGCCGTCGCGCAGCACGCGCAGCGCGGTGTCGACGACCACGTCGGGGTCGTCCAGCACGCCCTGCACCTCGTCGCCGACGGTGCGCTCGAACCCGCGGACCACGGGCACGTCGGCCAGGTCGGCCAGCAGCTCCGGGACGCGGTCGGTGCCCGTGCGGCTGCCCCGTTGGTCGATGGTGAGGACGAACATGACACAAGACTCTCACCTTGTTCGGCTCTCCACAACGTCTGAACGTTGTAGACGCCACCACAAGGGTCAGAGCAGGATGCCGGTGCCCCGCTCGGGCTCGGTGGCGATCTCCGCGTACGCGGCGGCCAGCAGCGTCGGGTCCGGGCCCTCCAGACGCGCGGGCCGGGCCAGGCCGTCCAGCACGACGAACCGCAGCAGGTCCCCGCGCGTCTTCTTGTCCCGGCGCATCGCGGCGAGCAGCTGGTCCCACCGGTCGCCCCGGTACCCCGTGGGCAGGCCGAGCGACGTCAGGACGCTGCGGTGCCGCGCGACGACGTCGTCGTCCAGGCGGCCGGCGAGGCGCGCGAGCTCGGCCACGAACACCATGCCCACCGACACCGCGGCCCCGTGCCGCCAGCGGTACCGCTCGACGTGCTCGACCGCGTGCCCGAACGTGTGCCCGTAGTTGAGGATCTCGCGCAGCCCGGCCTCGCGCAGGTCCTGCCCCACGACGCGGGCCTTGGTGCGCACGGCGCGCTCGACCAGCTCGGCCAGCACCGGGGACGACGCGGCCGCCACCGGGTCGCGCAGCAGCGCGGTGTTCTCCTCGACGAGCTCGAGGATCCGCGGGTCGTCGATGAACCCGCACTTGACGATCTCGGCGAGCCCGGCGACGAAGTCGTACGGCGACATCGACTCCACGGCCGCCAGGTCGCACAGCACGCCGGCCGGCGGGTGGAACGCGCCGACCAGGTTCTTGCCCTCGGCCGTGTTGATGCCGGTCTTGCCGCCCACGGCGGCGTCGACCATGCCCAGCACCGTGGTGGGCACCTGCACGACGCGCACACCGCGCAGCCACGTGGCCGCGACGAACCCGGCGAGGTCGGTCGTCGCTCCCCCGCCCAGGCCCACGACGGCGTCGGAGCGGGTGAAGTCCGCCTGCCCCAGCACGCCCCAGCAGAACGCCGCCACCTGCGCGGTCTTCTGCTCCTCGGCGTCCGGCACCTGCGCCAGGTACACCTCGTACCCCGCGGCGAGCAGGTCCTCGCGGACCGTCTCCGCCGACGTCGCCAGCGCCGCCGGGTGCACGACGAGCACGCGCCGCACGCCCTCGCCCAGCATCGCCGGCAGGTGACCCAGCAGGTGCCGGCCGATGACGACGTCGTACGGCTGCTCCCCCGCGACCGTGACGACCGCCTCGCCGCCGCTCACGCGTCGGACCCCGTGGCCGACGGCGCGCCCAGCGCGTCCTCGACCGCCACCGCCACCTCGGCGGGCGTGCGCCCGTCCGTCGACACCCGCACCGTCGCGACCTCCTCGTAGACCGGACGCCGGGCGTCCATGAGCGCCTGCCACTGCGCGCGCGGGCTGCCGACCAGCAGCGGGCGCGACTGGTTGAGCCCGACGCGCGGCGCGGCGTGCGCCAGGCTCACGTCGAGGAAGACGACGGCACCGCCGGCGTCGCGGTAGTCCCGCAGCGCCGCGCGGGTGCCCTCGTGCAGCACCGCACCGCCGCCGAGCGCCAGGACGCCGTCGTGCTCCGCCAGCGCGGTCGCGACCGCGGCACGCTCCAGCTCGCGGAAGTGCGGCTCGCCGTCCTCGACGAACACGTCGGCGACGGACTTGCCCGCCACCTTCTCGACGTCGGTATCGGTGTCGCGGACCGCCAGCCGCCAGCGCCGGGCCAGCGCGGCCGCGACCGTCGACTTGCCGGCTCCGGGGGGGCCGACCAGCACGAGACGGGGACCGGGGGTGGGGGTTGCAGGGGGCACGGGCGGCAGCCTAGCCGCGCGGCCGTCGGCGTCCCGCGCCGTCCAGCGGACGGGCGACGGGCGGTGCCGTCCGGCGGACGGGCGATGGGCGATACCGTCCGGCGGACGGGCGGGGCGCAGTGCCGGCCAGCGGACGGGCAGCGGGCCGCGCGGTGCGTGACCGCGCGACCCGGCCCCGGTCAGGTCAGGAGCTCAGGCACCGCGTCGAGGTACGCCTCGAGGTTGCGACGGACCTCGGCGACGCTGTCGCCGCCGGTCTTCTCCAGCAGCGTCTGCGCGACGACCAGCGCGACCATCGCCTCGGCGACCACGGCCGCCGGCGGGACCGCGCACACGTCGGAGCGCTGGTGGTGGGCGGTGACGGGCTCCCCCGTCGCCGTGTCGACCGTCGCCAGGGCGCGCGGGACCGTCGAGATCGGCTTCATCGCCGCACGCACGCGCACGACCTCGCCGTTCGACATGCCGCCCTCGATGCCGCCGGCACGGTTGGTGCGCCGCACGATCCGCCCGGACGCGTCGCGCTCGATCTCGTCGTGCGCCTGCGACCCGCGGCGCGTCGCGGTGCGGAAGCCGTCGCCGACCTCGACGCCCTTGATCGCCTGGATGCCCATGAGCGCGGCCGCGAGGCGCGCGTCGAGCCGGCCGTCGGCCTGCACGTACGTGCCGACACCGGACGGCAGCCCGTGGACCAGCACCTCGACGACGCCACCGAGGGTGTCGCCGTCCTTGTGGCACTGGTCGATCTCGGCCACCATCGCCGCGCTCGTGACCGGGTCGAAGCACCGCACCGGGTCGGCGTCGAGCGTCGCGACGTCGTCCGGCGTCGGGGCCGGTGCGTCCTCGGGGACCGCGACCGGACCGATCGCCACGACGTGCGACACCAGCCGCACGCCGGCGACCTGCTCGAGGAACGCCGCCGCCACCGTGCCCAGCGCGACCCGCGTCGCCGTCTCACGGGCCGAGGCCCGCTCGAGCACCGGACGGGCGTCGTCGAAGCCGTACTTGCGCATGCCCACCAGGTCGGCGTGGCCGGGACGAGGACGCGTGAGCGGCCGGTTGCGCGCGATCTCCCGGACGTCACCGGTGCCGGCGTCGACCGTCAGCGCCTCGGGCGGCACCGGGTCGGCCGACATCACGTCGGCCCACTTGGGCCACTCGGAGTTGGCGACCTCGATCGCGACCGGACCGCCCTGCGTCAGACCGTGGCGCACGCCGCCCAGCAGACGCACCGCGTCCTGCTCGAACTTCATGCGCGCACCGCGCCCGTACCCGAGACGACGCCGCGCGAGCGCGGCCTGGACGTCGGAGGTCTGCACCCGCACACCGGCAGGCAGACCGTCGAGGATGCCGACGAGCGCGGGACCGTGCGACTCACCGGACGTCAACCATCGGAGCATGAGGGGGATCCTCCCACGTCGTGGTGCGCCGGCCCTCGACGCGTCCACGGCGGGCGGCCGTGGCGCGACGCGTCGAGGACCCCGGGCGCACCGGCGCCGCCGACCGCGAGGGGCGGTCGGCGGCGCCGGGGTCGTCAGTTGGCCGCGCTCATCCGCGGCGGGGTCGCGGACGGGAGCGGTGCGAGCGTCGGCTCCTCCGTCGGGGCAGGCGTCGTGGTCGGCGCGAGCCCGTACAGGTAGCCGGTGATCTTCAGCTCGATGTCCCCCTCGGCGGTGGCGGGGCGCCCGTTGCGCCCCTCCTCCTCCTTCTGTCCCTCGCCGTCGAGCGCGGTGACGAGGTACAGCCGCTCCGGGCCGTTCTGGAGCTGGTCGACGAAGGCCGACACGTTGGCGGCGGGGCCCAGCACGATGACCTCGAGCGCCATGCCCACGAAGCCCTCGACGGGCACGAAGCCGGCCGGGACGGTCTCGGTGGCGGCGGGCTCCGCACCGTCCTCGGCGCCCTCGGCGCCCTCGGACGCCTCCGGCTCCTCGGCCACGGCGGGCGCGGGCGCCTCGACCTCGACCGGGATGACGAGCTCGGGCTCACCGGCCACGTAGCCGATGAAGGCCACGCCCGTCGCCTCGGCCGTGGCCTGCACGGTCCGGATGTACTCCGCGAGCTGCGCCTGCGGGGGGATCTGCCGCCCGATCGCGGCCAGCTCGGCCTTCGACGCGTCGAGCTGGGCGAACTGCTGCTCGAGGCGGTCCAGGTCGGCCCGGAGCTGGACGTTGCGCGTGTCGGACGCGTCAGCGGCGTCGTGCGCCGTCGAGGTCGCGGCGAGCGTCGGGGAGATCCCGACGAACCAGGTCGCGACCAGGATGAGCAGCGCGACGACGACCGTGCCGCCGACCCATGTCGTGGACTTGCCGGCCATGTCAGTCCTCCCCGCTGAAGCGCGACGCGTACGCGAGGGGACTCACGGCGACGCTGCTCGAGTACACGTACACCGTCTCCTCGTTGAACTCCTCGACGTTCGCGAGGCTGACCCAGGCGTCGTGGAAGCCCGGCACGCTGTTGAGACCATCGATCCAGGCGGCGGTGTCCACCATCAGCGTCGACCTCGCCTCGAACCTGATCGTCGAGACCGTCTCGGACGCGAGGGGGTGCGCCGGCGGGGCCGGCGCCAGCTGCGGCGTCGCGCCGTCCATGACGAGGTTGGTCAGCGTCACGCCCTCGGGCATGACGGTGCCGATCGCGCCCAGGTACGGTGCCCAGAGGATCTCGGTCGACATGCCGAGCTCACGCGCCCCGCGCGCCCTGTCGAGCTCACCGAGCACCACGGGCACCTCGGCGTACTGCTGCTGCGCCTTCAGCAGGCGCGTGGTCTCCTGCTCGGCCCGCGCCGCACGGTCCTGTGCGCTCGACAGCTGCGTCAGCGTCGCACCGTAGAGCGCACCGGCGAGGGCGAGCACGGCGACGAGCACCAGCGCCAGACGGCGCTTGAGCCGTCCCAGCGCGTACCGGTCGGCGTACTGCTGCGGCAGCAGGTTGACCTGGTAGGTCTGCGGGATCATCACGGCACTGCGCCCGGTGTCGCGCGCACCGGGGAGCGGACGCTTCAGGAGGGTGCTCATGCTGCGACTCCCATGGCCAGACCCAGCGCGATCGCGAGGGTGTGCTGCTGCCCGGCGAGTGCGGTGCCCGCGGAGCCGCTCTCGATGCCGGCGAACGGCTGTCCGGGACTGACCGGCAGGCGCGTGGCCGTGGACAGGTACTGACCCAGCCCGGGCAGTGCCGACCCGCCGCCGGTGAGCAGCAGGTGCTCGATCGTCGCACCCGGGTGCGTGCTGTTGTAGAAGACCATGGTGTTGCGGACCGCCTCGACCAGCGCGGACACCACGGTCATGACCTGCTCGGCCGCACGCTCGGTCTCCGGACCCTGCGAGAACCCGACGCCGATCGACCGCTTGGCGACCTCCGCCTGGTCGAGCGGGATCGCGAGCGCGCCGGCGACGGCCTCGGTGACGTCCTGACCGCCGGACGGCAGCATCCGGACCATGCGCGGGACCCCGCGCGCGACGACCGCGACCGTGGTGACCCGGGCGCCGACGTCGACGATGGCGATCGTGTGGTCGACCGCGTCGCCGCGGGCCATGGCCCGGGCGAGCGCGAACGCGCTGAGGTCGACGACGATCGGGCGCAGGCCCGCCGTCTCGACCGCCGCGGTGTTCGCCTGCACGGTGTCCTTCGTCGCCGCGACGAGCAGGCCGTGCATCACCTCTCCCCCGTCGCCGGTGCGCAGGTCGACGGGCAGGAAGTCGAGGATCGCGTCGTCGACGGCCACGGGGATGAGGTTCTGCACCTGGAACGGCAGCGAGGAGCGCACCTGCGCCATGGGCATGGCGGGCAGGTCCAGGTCACGGACGACGACGCGCTGGTTCCCCACGCCGAGGATCACGCTCTTCGAGCCGAACTTGTGCTCCGCCCACAGCCGCTTGATGGTGCTCCCGACCGTCGTGCGCTCGACCACCTCGCCCTCGCGCACGGCACCCGGCGGCAGCTGCGCCACACCGACCCGGACGAGTCGGGGCCGCGCGCGGGCCGACGACCCACCGCTCCCGAACTCGACCTCCGCGGCCCGGACATGGGTGGTCCCGATGTCCAGTCCGATCACACGCTTCCTGGCCACGTGGCATCCCTTCGCGCGTCCGACGACTCTGGGTCTATCGGACGACGGACGCCCGGTCTTGAGCGTCCGACGGGGTTCAGCCGCCCAGCGTCGCGCGGAGGTAGGCGTCCCAGATCTGCTGCCCCGCGACGACCCCGATCGTGGCGCCCAGGAGCATCCAGGGCCCGAACGGCACCTGCGACTTGCGGCCGGCCCGGCGCAGGACGACCAGCCCGAGGGCGAAGACCCCGCCGCACAGGAACGCCGCGAAGGCGCCCACGACGAGGGGTCCCCAGCCGAACCACGCGAGGACCATGCCCAGCACGCCCGAGAGCTTCACGTCACCGAAGCCCATGCCGCGGGGGTAGATCATGACCAGGGCGAAGTAGAACGTCCACAGCGCCGCCATGCCGATGGCCGCGCGCAGCAGCGCGTCCCACTGCCCGGTCCCCGCGCTGGCGAGGGCGAGCAGGACCCCGACCACGACGTAGGACGGCAGCACGATCCTGTCGGGCAGGCGGTGCACGTCGAGGTCGATGAGGGTCAGGGCGACGCCGATGGCGATGAGGTACCACACGACCGGCAGGAGCCACAGCCCGTCGGGACGGCCCAGCAGCCACCAGGTCCCCAGGACGAACAGGACGCAGGTCGCGAGCTCGACGGCCGGGTACCGCACGGAGATGGGCTCGCCGCAGTCCCGGCAGCGTGCCCGCAGCAGGAGCCACGACACGACGGGCACGTTGTCCCGCGCCCGGATGGCGTGCCCGCAGGACGGGCAGGCGCTGGCCGGTCGCACCACCGACTCGTCCCGGGGGACGCGCCAGACGACGACGTTGAGGAAGGAGCCGATCGCCAGCCCCAGGAGGGCGGCGATCCCCAGGAGGATCACGGGCACCGGCGTCAGCTCGCCGACCCGTCGGCGTCGAACGCCGGCTCCACCTCGACCCACACGTTGACACCGTAGGTGGTGGTCACGGGTGAGAGGAACTTCGGTGGTGCCGTGTACCGGAACCGCTCGTCGTAGTTGTAGTCCTTGCCGTACCCCGTCGACATCGACGCCCCGGTGCCGGTGCCGACCGGTCCACGGAACTTCTGCGCGATCGCCCCGTTGACCGTCAGCGTGCCGCGGTTGCTCGACCCCTTGTCGTAGTTCTGCACCATGAAGGTGTGCGCGACGGACAGGATGGCGGCGTCGATGCGCCGGTTCTTGGCGTTCAGCGGCTGGTTGGAGCTGTTCACGGGGTTCCAGACCCACACCGCGTTGTTGCCGATGAGGCCCAGCATGTCCTCGGCGGGGTCGTCGTACACGATGTCGTCGGTCACGTAGATGTAGTTCTCCGCCGCGACGGTGGCGTTGCCGCTCAGCCTGCCCGAGATGAACACGTCACCGCTGCGGCACCCGTACGCGGCGGTGAAGGGGACCTTCTCGCTCGAGCGCGGGTAGCCGATCGAGTTGCCGTTGGTCACGCAGTCGTTGGTCGATCCGGTGCCCGGGAAGGGGGGCCGCTTGCTGGAAGGGCTGGAGTCCGTGCGGTTCACGTTGCCGCTGGCGTTGGGCACCGTCTGGACGTAGACCACGAGGTTCGACGGGACCGGGATCCTCTGGCCCACGTACTTGCCGCTGGCGCGCTTGGCCAGGCCGGTGTCGCCGGGGACCCCGCACTTCACGGGGTGGGTCCCGTGCGATGCCGTGGCGTTGACCTGCGTCTCCTTGGTCCACGGCGAGATCACCGTCATGGTGCCGTCGGAGTGGAACGTGATCGACGTGGGCCCGGTGTACAGGCACCCGGGGTTCGGCACCTCGAGCGGCAGGTCGTGGCGGACCTCCTTCATCAGCTGCGCGTTCGTCGGGGGCATGCCGATGGACCCGATGTTCTGCGGGTCGCCCGGCAGCAGGAAGGTCGGCGAGGATCCCGACTTCACGTAGTTCGGACCGCTCGCCGCCTTGTAGGCCGTGGTGACCTTGCCGTTGAACTTGGCCGCGCCGTTGGTCGTGATCGCGTCGTTCGTGTGCAGCGGGCCGTTGATCTCGTCCGCGCCGCCGAAGTTGATCGTCGTGCACCCCGGTCGCGGGCTCGGGTAGCGGATCGCGCAGTTCACCGCGCTGCCCGGGGACAGGGCCTGGGGGTCCATCACCTCGAAGTCCGTGAAGTACAGGAAGTCGATGAACCCCTTCTGCTTGATGTCCGCGACGATCGAGCGGGTGTCGCCGCCCGCCCGGCCCGTGGAGCGGATGCGCAGGGTGCCGTCGATGTAGAACTGGGAGTTGTCGACCTCGTAACGGAACGCGGCCTGCCCGTCGCTGCCGGGCACCGTGGCCCAGGTGCCGGAGGTGCCGATGCCGAAGGCGGGGTTGGCGGACGCGCCGCCGGGCAGCGAGACGCGCGAGCTGGACCCGGTCTGCACGGTGAACGGCGCGGCCGGGTTGCCGTAGGCGAAGTACCCGAGGTCGTTCGCGAGCCGGCTCTCGTACTCCTCGACGCCCGCGTAGGCCGCCGCCAGCGCGGCGTTCCACCCCTCGTCGCGCTGCGACTGGCGAGCCGCTCCCACGCTCGTCGTGATGCCGGCCACGACCAGGGCGCTCAGCAGGAACGTCATCCCGAGCACGACGACCATCGCGGCACCCCGCTCGCGCTCGTCGACGGGGACACGCAGCACTCGGGACAACGTCATCACGGCCTCACTCGAGAGATGCCCCGGTTGGGGATGCCGACGGCATTGTGGATCTGGACGGGATCGGCGCGCTCCGTGTCGTCCGCCTGGACCGTCAGGGTGACCCGGACGGCGGCGATCGAGCGCAGCTGGTCGGTGGTGAACCCGCTCGCGGGGATCGTCAGCGGCGTGTTGCTCGCGTCGAGGTACTGGAACAGCGGGTCCGCACCCACGGGGATCAGGCGGGCGATCGGACGTGTCTGCGTCGGGGCGCCCGTCGCGACGAACGACCACGGTGCGGCGGTCGACGTCGCCGCCCACCGCGTCTCGACGAGGCGTCGCTGCGCGTCGATCGAGAACCGGACCTTCACCGGCTTCGGGCTCGTGGCCTGCGTGTCGATGTACGCGAACATCGTCAGGGCGTTGGCCCCGGCCTCGACGAAGACCGGCGAGGGTGCCGCGCCCCCGCCGAGGAGCCGCAGCTCGGTGCCCGAACGCACCACGCGGGTGAGCTCCTTCATGCCCGCCGCGGCGACCGTCGTCGAGTCGGCCGCCGCCCGGTCGCGCGAGAACGTCTGCGAGAACGAGGAGACGAGTCCCAGGATCAGCGCGCTCAGGAAGCCCAGGAGCATCGTGGTCACGAGCACCTCGGGCAGCGTCATCCCGCGGTCCCCGGCCGCCAGCAGGCGCCGGCGCAGGCCGCGCATCACGGCAGCACCGCCGTGCGCGGGTCTAACGTCACGACGCTGCCGGCCACGGTCGTGCGTTCCGGCACGGCCGGGGCGGGCACCACGATCTGGGACGCGGAGATGTTGCTCTTGGTGCCGGAGGAGCTGCTCGACTGCTGCAGCCGCCAGGACCCGTACGGCAGGGCGATGCTCACGCCCGAGCCCGTGAGGACCTCGCCGAACGAGTAGGTCACCGCGCACCCGGGGTCCTCCGAGGTGGCGTGCAGCCACCGCCCGCCCCCGGGCGTCACGCGCACCACGCCCATCGGCACCGACATCGCGGCGGTCCCGCCGGGCGGCGCGGCGACGGGGTCGGGCAGCGTGCCCACGAGGGGCACCGGTCCGCTCGTGTCCTCGGGCCAGGCGCGGGGGTCGGCCAGGTCGCACGTCCCCGCGAACGGTGCGTACCCGGACGTGAAGGGGTGGAGCTTGTAGGTCTGGCTCGTCCCCCCCGGTCCGCCGAAGGGGACCACGGCGGCGTTGCCGTACGTGTTGGTGAAGGTCGTGCGGAAGTTCGTGCTCGTCGGCAGGCGCGTCCCGGCCGGCGCACCCGGCGCCATGGTGGCCGTGAAGGTGGCGACCTCGTCGAGCTGGAAGCCGACCGATGCCGTGGACCCCGCCGCGACGACGACGGACTGCGTGGGCGCCGCGAGCTGCGCGTCGTTGACGTGCTCCGCGCGCTGCACGGTCACGGTGTACGTGCCGGGGTTGACCTTGAGGATGTACGTGCAGCCCTGGGAGTCCGTCGGGCTGATGACCGAGCCCACGCCGGGCGACGCCGTGACGGCGACCCCGGCGTTGCCGGTGCCGTCGGCGCGCAGCACCGAGACGAGGATCGTGCCCTTGGTGGGGTCGTTGATGTGGTCGTCCGGGGTCAGGATCGTGTCGCTGCGCGCGGGGTTCACCCCGTCGCGCATCCCGCCCCAGGTGACGGTGACGTTGACCCGCTTGTACCGCAGCGAGCCGCTGCCCGTGCCGGCGCCGCACGTGAACTCCGCGCCGGGGTCGGACACCCACTGCGTCGTGCGGTTCACGGTGTACTCGTCGCCGTTGAGGTGCACGGTGCGGGTCTCGTCGAGCATCGCGAACAGGTCCGCGGCGTCCCGCGCGAGGTCGATCTCCTCGGCGGCCAGGTTCGCCGCGACGGCGCGGGCCCGGGCGTCGCGCGTCAGGCTGAGAGTGCTGATGAGGGAGTACGCCAGGCCGGTGCTCACGAGCGCGAAGATCATCATCGCGACGAGGAGCTCGGGCAGGCCCATGCCGGCGTCACCGGAGCGGGCGCGCTGCCAACGGTGCCACCAGGTGAGCACAGGTCCTCCGGTTGCCTCAGGGACGGGTGGTTCGACGACTCAAGGGTGTGGGGCGCCGCGTGCGCGACGCCCCACACCCCTGGGGCTAGCTCAGGGTCACTCGCCGGACTCCTCTTCGATGACGCCGGTCGCGCTGTCGTACGTCCAGGACTTGGCGTCCAGGTTCGCGTGCACGGCCGACAGCACGAAGCCGGTCTCGGTCGCCGCGTCGACGGACACCGTGACGTCCTGGGTCGCGTTGTAGCCGTTCGCGCCCAGCGACACCTCGTCCGCGTCGCCCTCGACCAGGTTCTCGTACGAGCCGTTGTTGCCCACGGCGTACGTCTCGGCCGCGATGGCCGCGTTCTTCAGGTCGGACTCGACCTGCGCGACCCAGCCGCGGGTGCGCTGGCTGAGGAACGCCGGGATGGCGATCGCGGCGAGGATGCCGATGATGATGATGACGACGAGGAGCTCGATGAGCGTGAAGCCCTTCTCACCCTCGGCGCGCTTCTGCATGGTGGTACGGACGCGAGCCATCATGTGCTGGTCCCTGCTTTCGGTTTCGGTGTCCATTGCCGGGCCTGCGACCCGGCGGTTCGGTCGTGCACCACGGACATCGACGCTGGTCAGGGGGCACTTGAGAGGTCGGCTGAGGTTCACCCGGACGGCCGCGGCCGTCCGGGTGAACCTCACTGCACCAGCTCGAAGATGCTGAAGATCGGCATGTAGAGGGCGACGATCATGCCGCCGATGATGACGCCGAGGACCGCGATCATGAGGGGTTCGATGAGCGAGGTGAGCTGCTCGGTCGTGGCCGCGACCTCCTCGTCGTAGAAGACCGCGATCTTCTTGAGCATCTGCTCCAGCGCACCGGCGTCCTCACCGGTGGTGATCATCTGCACGACCATCGGCGGGAACACGGCGTGCTTGGCCAGCGGCGTCGACATCGGCTGGCCCTGCCGCACGCCCTGCTGGATGTCGCGCACCGCGACCTCGATCGTCCAGTTGCCGGACGTCTCCCCCACGATGTCCAGGGCCTGCAGGATCGGGACGCCGGCACCCAGCATGGTGCCGAAGTTGCGGGTGAACCGCGCGATCGCGACCTTGCTGAACAGCGGGCCGAACACGGGGGTCCGCAGCGTGAGGGGCTGCACGCGGGAGCGGATCGCGTCGTCATTCTTGTGCTTGCGCCACCACACCGAGAAGGCGATGCCCAGCACCGCCAGGAGGGGCGCGAGCCACTTCATGACCCCGGAGAGGAACACGAGGAACTGCGTGGGCGCCGGCAGGGATCCACCCAGGTCGCTGAACATCTTCTCGAACACCGGGACGATGAACAGCAGCATGCCGACGACGGCGAGGATCGCCATGGCGAACACCACCACCGGGTACGTCATGGCGGACTTGATCTGCGCGCGGAGCTTGACCTCGGACTCGTAGTTCTCCGCGACCGAGGTGAGCGCGTCCTCGAGGAACCCGCCGATCTCGCCCGAGCGGATCATGTGGATCATCAGCGGAGGGAAGACCTCCTTGTGCTTCGACATCGACTCCGACAGCGCACCGCCGGTCTCGACGTCCGAGCGCACCGTGCCCAACGCCTTGGCCAGCGGCTTGCTCTCCGTCTGCTCCGAGAGGATCGACAGGGCCCGCAGCAGCGACAGACCCGCGCTGATCATCGTCGCGAGCTGGCGCGCCATGACCGCGAGGTCCTTGAGCTTGACGCGGTCGCCGAACCCGGGGATCGACAGCTCCGTCTGCAGGCCGGTCGTCGAGACCTCGTGGATCGCGATCGGCGCCATGCCCATCGAGCGCAGCCGGTTGGCGACGGCCTCCTCGTTCTGGGCGTCGATCCTGCCCTTGACGACCTTGCCGCTGCGGTCGGACAGCTCGTACTCGTACGTGCGCATGACAGCCATCAGTAGCCTCCCAGGCTCGCACCGGACGCGTTGCCGAAGGCGTTGGCCTGCAGGGTCGAGGCGCCCTGGTTGACCTTGGCCGTGCGGCCGACCAGCTTGTTGAAGTCCTCGACGTGGTGCGCCTTCTCCAGGCCGACCTCGTAGGTGATCTTGCCGCGCTTGACCAGCTCGGCCAGGTGCTGGTCCATCGTGTGCATGCCCTGGTCGGCACCCGCCTGCATCGCCGAGTAGATCTGGTGGGTCTTGCCCTCGCGGACCAGGTTCCGGATGGCGGGCGTGGCGATCATGACCTCGGTGGCGACGACCCGCCCCGTCCCGTTGGCCTTCTTGGCCAGGGTCTGGCAGACGACGCCCTGGATCGCGGCCGCGAGCTGCGTGCGGATCTGCGCCTGCTGCCCGGAGGGGAAGACGTCGATGACGCGGTCGATGGTCTGGGCGGCGTCCTGCGTGTGCAGCGTCGCGAAGACGAGGTGCCCGGTCTCGGCCGCGGTCAGCGCGACCGAGATGGTCTCGAGGTCGCGCATCTCACCGACGAGGATGATGTCCGGGTCCTGGCGCAGCACGTGCTTCAGCGCGTTGGCGAACGAGTGGGTGTCGGCACCGACCTCACGCTGGTTGACGATGCACTTCTTGTGCCGGTGCAGGAACTCGATGGGGTCCTCGACCGTCATGATGTGGTCCTCGCGCGTCCGGTTCGCCAGGTCGATGATCGACGCGAGCGTGGTGGACTTGCCGGACCCGGTCGGCCCCGTCACCAGGACCAGTCCGCGCGGCAGGCCGGCGAACGAGCCGACCGACGACGGCACGCCCAGGTCCTCCAGCGGCTTGATCTCGTACGGGATCACGCGGAACGCCGCACCGACGGACTCCCGCTGCTGGTACAGGTTCACGCGGAACCGCGCCAGGCCGCGCACGGCGTGGGAGAGGTCCAGCTCGAGGTTCGCCTCGAACTTCTCGCGCTGCTTCTGGGTGAGGAACGCGTACAGGCTGCGGCGCAGCGGCTCGGGCGTCATCACGCCGAACTGCTCGAGCGGGCGCAGCGCCCCCGAGATCCGGACCATCGGCGGCGTGCCGGCGGTGAGGTGGACGTCGGAGGCACCCAGGCGGTGCATCTCGTGGAGCACCGCGTCGATGGCGACGTCGCCCTGCTCCGCGACGCGCGTACCGCCACGCGACGGACCCGACGGTCCGGCGCCGCCTGCCGGGGCGGGGCCGCCGGCACCCCCCGCGGCGGGTCCGCCGGGCGCTCCGGCGGGCGTCAGGACGCGCGCCGCGGGCTGGTGCGCGGGCGGGGGCACGCTGCCCGCGGGGACCCCCGGGTAGCCCCGGGACGCGTGCCCGGGGGGCGGCCCCGCGGGCACGTGGCTCTGCGAGGGCATCGGCTGGTACGTCGCCGAGCCGTACGTCCCGGGCGGTGCTGCCTGCGGTCCGGCCGGCCGGTACGGCGGCAACGGCCGAGAGGGCTCCCCGGACGCTGCCCTGTAGGTCTCACTCACGACGTCTGCCTCCCACGGTCCACGCACGGGTGCCCGCGGGCGACGCGGGTCCGCCCATGGCATCGGCCCGGGAGGCGCGCGACTTGAGTGCCGGCGCGCCTGCGGTCAGGCCACGACGCGCAGGATCTCCTCGATGGACGTGTCGCCGGCCGCGACCTTGTACCAGCCGTCCTCGCGCAGCCGACGCATGCCCTGCTTGACGGCGGTCGCCCCGATGTCGGCCGACGACGAGTGCGCCACGGCGTGGCGCTCGATGTCCTCCGTGACCTGCATGACCTCGTGCAGCGCGAGACGCCCCTTGTACCCCGTGCGCGAGCACGCGACGCAGCCGGTGGGCCGGTACAGCTCGGGCAGCGGCTCTCCCGCCACCCACGGGAAGCGGGCCGCCTCGAGCTCTGTGGGCGTCGGCCGGTACGGCTCCTTGCACTTCGCGCAGAGCCGGCGGGCGAGCCGCTGGGCCACCACGCAGTCGAGGGCTGACCCGACCAGGAACGGCTCGATCCCCATCTCCGTCAGTCGCGTCACGGCCGACGGGGCGTCGTTGGTGTGCAGGGTGGACAGGACGAGGTGACCCGTGAGCGACGCCTCGATCGCGATCTGTGCCGTCTCGTGGTCGCGGATCTCACCGAGCAGGACGACGTCGGGGTCGGACCGCAGGATCGAGCGCAGCGCCGCGGCGAACGTCAGGCCGGCCTTGGGGTTGACCTGCACCTGGTTGATCCCGGGCAGGCGGTACTCGACGGGGTCCTCGACGGTGATCACGTTGATGTCCGGCTTGGAGACCGCGTTGAGCGTGGCGTACAGCGTCGTCGACTTCCCGGACCCCGTGGGGCCGGTCACCAGGATCATCCCGTAGGGCTTGGTGTAGGACTCGCGGTACGTCTGGTAGTTGTGCTCGAGGAACGACAGGTCGCGCAGGTCGAGGCTCGCCGTGGAGTTGTCGAGGATGCGCATGACGATCTTCTCGCCCCACACGGTGGGCAGCGTCGCCACGCGCAGGTCGATCTTGCGGCCGTTGTGGGTGACGGACATGCGCCCGTCCTGCGGCTTGCGCTTCTCCGCGATGTCGATGTCACTCATGATCTTCACGCGGCTGACGACGCCGCCGGTGATGTTCTTGGGGGCGCGCTGCGTCTCGTGCAGCACGCCGTCGATCCGGTACCGGACCCGCAGGTCGTGCTCGGTCGGCTCGATGTGGATGTCGGACGCCCGGTCGGTGATCGCCTGGGTCACGAGCAGGTTCACGAACCGCACGATCGGTGCGTCGTCGTCGACGACGTCGCCGATGCGGTTGAGGTCCGCCTCCGGCTCCGGCGTCTCCTCGACGAAAGCCGAGGACAGGTTCTCCATCTCGCCGTCCGCGCGGCAGAACCGGTCGATCGCCCGCAGGACGTTGTCGTAGGTCGCCACCACCGGGATGACCCGCATGCCCGACAGCGTGCGCACGTCGTCGACGGCCACCACGTTGCCGGGGTCGGCCGTGGCCAGGACGATCGCACCGTCGCGCAGGGCGACCGGCAGCACGGCGTGCCGTCGGCAGACGCTCTCGGAGACGAGAGCCACGGCGTTGCGGTCCACGGGGTAGTCGTCGAGGTCGACGAACTCCATGCCCACCTGGGCGGACAGCGCCCGCACCAGCTGCGCCTCCGTGAGCATCCCCAGCTCGACCAGCGTGCGTCCCAGCGACGTCCCCATCACGGTCTGCTCGTCGATCGCCGCCAGCAGCTGCGCCTCCGTCACCAGACCCTCGGTCAGCAGGATCTCCCCGAGCTGCTTCACGCGCACGCCTCCTCGTCCGGGGACCGCGTTGGGCCCCTGGACGGCATCGGCAGCGCGTCGGCACGTCTGAAGCCCTGCGGCCCACCGGTGCCGCCGTGCACGCCCGTGGTGGCGCGTGCGAGTGACGCGTCAGCCGACGGGTGCGAGCGCCCCGCTCAGCGCGACGTCCATCGCCGCCACGGGCGCCGTGCGCCCGGTCATGAGCCGCACCTGCTCCGCCGCCTGGTGCAGCAGCATCCGCTCACCGCCCACGACACGGCCCCCGCGTGCGGCCCACGCGGCGGACAGCGCCGTGGGGCGCGGGTCGTAGCAGACGTCGAGCAGCGCACCGCCGACGCTCGCCGGCAGCGCCGCCGCCAACGGGTCGGCCGCGTGCGCGGGCAGCGTGCTCACGACCACGTCGCAGCGCCCGACCTCCCCCGCCGCGTCGTCCAGCCGGCACAGCCGCGGTTCGACACCCATCCGGTGCGCAGCGCGCAACAGGGCCCCGGCGCGGGCCTGGGAGCGCACGTAGACGCGCGGTGTGGGGCAGCCCAGCTGGGCCAGCGCGGCCAGGGTGGAGGACGCGGTGGCGCCCGCCCCGACGACGGCGGCCGTGGCCACTCCCCCGGTGACCCCCGCCTCCCCCAGCGCGGCGACGATCCCGTGCACGTCGGTGTTGGCTCCCGTGAGCATGCGCCCGGCACCCGAGCCCTGCGGCAGCACCGTGTTGACGGCGCCCACCACCTCCGCGAGCGGCTCGACGTGGTCGAGCAGCGCGATCACGGTCTGCTTGAGCGGCATCGTGAGGCTCAGGCCGGCCCAGGAGTCGTCGAGGTCCGCCAGGAGGGCGGGCAGCGCGTCCTGCGTCACGTCGACGGCGTCGTAGCGCCAGCCGTCGAGCCCGAGCGCGGTGTAGGCGGCTCGGTGCAGCACGGGTGACAACGAGTGCGCCACGGGGTGCCCCAGCACCGCGGCGCGACGGGCGGCGGACGTCACCCGGAGTGCTCCGCCTGCCACTGGCGCAGCAGCGCGACGTTCTCCTGGTGCTCGTCGTACGTCTCGGCGAACCGCGTCTCCCCGGTCTCGAGGTCGATCGCGACCCAGAACACCCAGTTGCCGGGCGCGGGGTTCAGGACCGCGTCGATCGACACGGTGCCCGGCGAGGCGATCGGAGTCGGCGGCAGCCCCATGTGCTTGTAGGTGTTGTACGGGTTGGACGGGTCCTGGGTGTTCTCCCGCGTGAGCTGCGTGCCGGAGATGCCCAGGCCGTAGGCGACGGAGGCGTCGATGTCGAGCGTCATGCCGCGGTCCAGACGGTTCTGGATGGCGCGCGCCATGATCGGCCGGTCCTCGTGCATCTTGGCCTCGCGCTCCACGAGCGACGCCTTGGTCAGGACCTCCTGCCACTGGTCCTGCGGGACGCCCTTGGCGGTGAGCGTCTCGACGGTCTTGGCGACCATCGTCGCGAGCACCGCGGCGGCGGACGTGTTCGGCTCGACCTGGTACGTCGACGGGAACAGCCAGCCCTCGACCTTGCCGCCCGCCTCGGCCGGCAGACCGATCGCGGCGGGGTCGCCCTCGGCCGCGGCGCGCAGGTCCTCGATCGGGATGAGCGTGACCTTGTTGATGCGGGTGTAGATGTCCTCGGCGGAGAAGCCCTCGGGGATCGTCACCTTCATCGAGACCCGGCTCTTCGGGTCAAGCAGGGCCCGCACGGCGTCCTCGGCCTTCATCTCCAGCAGCAGCTGGTACGAGCCGGGCTGGATCCCGTCCGCGTCCGGGTTGTTGTCGAACGCCTCGCGGAACGCACCCTCGGACGCGACGATGCCGGCGGCGTGCAGCGTGGTGGCGATGGCCGCACCGGAGTCGCCGGGGCTGATGACGATCGTCGGCGCACCCGGCCGGCCGGGTCCCTGGTAGTCCGTGACCTCCGTGGACTGCGCCGAGCCGCCGAACAGCGAGCCGCCCATCAGCGAGAGCACGACGTAGCAGGCGCCCGCCACGAGGACCAGCGCGACCACCAGCACGGAGATCGTCCGGCGGCGGCGCTGCTTGCGCAGGCGCTCCTCGCGCTTGCGGCCGGACGCGCGGGAGCGTCGACGCGGCTCGGGCGCGCCGGGCGCGGGCGCGGTCCGGTCACCGCCGAACAGCTCGCTCACGCTCTCGTCCGACTTCACCGGGGCCCACCACTCCGTCTGGTTGCTCACCTGCGCGTCACTCCACAGTCGTCGTGCCGTCGCCCGCAACCCCCCGGCGCGCCGTCGCGGATCGGCCGGGGTCCACCTCGACCCGTTCCCCGGGCCGACGACCCGTGGATCTCTCCGTGTCCAGCGCGTGCTGCAGGATCACCACCGCGGCCGCCTGGTCGACGACCTGCCGGTGGCGGCGTCCGGATCGGCCGGCCGCCTGAAGCGCCTGATGCGCGGACACCGTGCTCATCCGCTCATCCACGAGCCGGACCTGGACGGGCCCGACCGCGTGCGCCAGTGCGACAGCGTACGCGCGCGCGAGGCCCGCCGACGACCCCTCGGCGCCCGAGAGGTGCCGCGGGAGCCCGACGTACACCACATCGGCACCCCGCTCGCGCGCCTCCTGCGCGATCGCGGCGACGTCCGCGGCGGTCGAGGCCGGCTTCCCGGCGGCACGCGCCAGCGTCGCCACGGGCGTCGCGAGCGTGCCGTCGGGGTCGCTCGAGGCGACCCCGACGCGCACGGACCCGACGTCCACCGCCAGCCGCACGGCGCGCGTCACGGCGTCGCGGTCGTCCCGGTCGCTCGGCACGACGTCAGCCCCGGACCGCCGCGACGACGCCGTCGAGCGCCTCGGTCAGCCGGGCGACGTCGGTGCCACCGCCCTGCGCCACGTCGTCCTTGCCGCCGCCCCCGCCGCCGAGCACGCCGGACGCGGTCCGCACGAGCACGCCGGCACGGTGGCCCGCCTCCCGCGCCGCCGCGTTCGTCGCGACGACGACCACAGGACGGCCCTTGGCGACACCGCCGACGGCCACGACCACGGGCGACGCCTCACCGAGGCGGCCCCGCACGTCGAGCGCCAGGGTGCGCAGGTCGTCGGGCGCGGCGACCTCGCCCGCGTCGTGCGCGACGACGAGCGCGGTGCCGACCTGCGAGGCGCCCGCGGCGAGCGTGCCGGCCGCCGCGAGGAGCTGTGCCTGGCGCAAGGCGGCCAGCTGCTTCTCGGACTCGCGCACCCGCATCAGCAGGGACGACACACGGTCCCCGAGCTCGTCGGGACGCGCACCGAGCAGCCCGGAGAGCTGGCTGACCAGCGCACGCTCCTTGGCCTGGTACCCGTAGGCCGAGTCGCCGACGAGGGCGTCGACGCGGCGCACGCCCGACCCGATGGACGACTCCCCCAGGAGCGTCACCAGGCCCAGCTCGCCGGAGCGGCGCACGTGGGTGCCCGCGCACAGCTCGCGCGACCAGTCCCCGCCGATCGACACGACGCGGACCTCGTTGCCGTACTTCTCGCCGAACAGCGCCATCGCCCCCAGGGCGCGCGCCTCGTCGATCGCCATGACGCGGTCGGTCACCTCGAGGTCGTCCTGCAGCCGCTCGTTGACGCGCCCCTCGATCTGCGACAGCGACGAGCCGGGCACGCCGGAGCCGGAGCGGAAGTCGAACCGCAGGCGGCTCGGAGCGTTCTCCGACCCGGCCTGCGTCGCCCTGTCGCCCAGCTCCTCGCGCAGCGCCTTGTGGACCATGTGCGTCGCGGTGTGGGCGCGCGCGATCGCACGCCGGCGCGCGGTGTCGATCGTCGCGGTGCCGGCGTCGCCGAGCGTGAGCGTGCCGTCGACGAGCCGGCCGTGGTGCACCGACAGGCCCTTGATCGGCGCCTGCACGTCGTCGACCTCGACGATGCCGCCGCCCTCGAGGCTGATCGTGCCGGTGTCGGCGAGCTGACCGCCCGCCTCGGCGTAGAACGGCGTCACGTCGAGCACGACCTGGACGTGCGCCGGCGCGGTGGCCGCCGGTGCGGGCACGCCGTCGACGAGCAGGCCCACGACCTTCGACTGCGCCGTCGTGTCCGTGTACCCGACGAACGTGACGGGCCCGCCCTTCTCGCTGCTCAGCGCCTGGTGCAGCTGCTGGTAGGCGCTCGTGTCGGTGTGGCCGGTCTTCTTGGCCAGCGCGTCCGCGCGGGCACGCTCACGCTGCGCCTGCATCAGGGTGCGGAAGGCCTGCTCGTCGACGCTGACGCCGTGCTCGGCCGCCATCTCGAGCGTGAGGTCGATCGGGAAGCCGTAGGTGTCGTGCAGCGCGAACGCCTGCTCGCCGGTCAGGACGACCCCGTCCTGACGGCCGGACGCCTTCGCCTTCGTGACGGCGCCCTCGAAGATCGTCGTGCCGGCCGTCAGCGTGCGCAGGAACGCGTCCTCCTCGCCGTACGCCACCTGCGAGATCCGGTCGAAGTCCCGCGCGACCTCCGGGTACGACGCGCTCATCAGGTCGCGGCTGATCGGCAGCAGCTCGGGCAGCGCGGCCTCCTCGACGCCCAGCAGGCGCATCGAGCGCACCGTGCGGCGCACGAGCCGGCGCAGCACGTAGCCGCGTCCCTCGTTGGACGGCGAGACGCCGTCCCCGATGAGCATGAGCGACGAGCGCACGTGGTCACCGATCACCCGCAGCCGCACGTCGTCCTCGCCGCCCGCGCCGTAGCGGCGGCCGGTCAGCTCGGCGGCACGCTCGATGACGGGGAAGACCTCGTCGATCTCGTACAGGTTGTTCTTGCCCTGCAGCAGGTACGCGATGCGCTCGAGCCCCGCACCCGTGTCGATCGCCTTGCGCTCGAGCTCACCCAGCAGCGGGTAGCTCTTCCCCCGCCCTTCGCCGCGCACGAACTGGTCGAAGACCAGGTTCCAGATCTCGAGGTACCGGTCGCCACCGGGGTCGACCGTGCCGCCCTCCGCCTCGGGGCCGAACTCCGGTCCGCGGTCGTAGTGCCACTCCGCGCACGGGCCCGCGGGGCCGGGCTGGCCCGTGTCCCAGAAGATCTCCTCGCGCGTGAGCCGCACGATGTGACGCGGGTCGACGCCGACGCGCACGAGCGCGTCCGCGGACTCGGCGTCCTCGTTCCAGATCGTCACCCAGAGCCGGTCACCGTCGAGCCCGAGCCCGCCGGACTCCTGCGCCCCGGTGAGGAACTCCCAGGCCAGCTCGATGGCACCGGTCTTGAAGTAGTCGCCGAACGAGAAGTTCCCCATCATCTGGAAGTACGTGCCGTGCCGCGTGGTGCGGCCGACGTTCTCGATGTCGTTCGTGCGGATGCACTTCTGCACGCTCGCCACCCGGGGCCAGGGCGCGTCCTGCGTGCCGAGGATGTACGGGATGAACGGCACCATGCCGGCGATCGTGAAGAGGATCGACGGATCCGGGGAGATGAGCGGCACGGACGGCACGATGGCGTGGTCCTTGCTCGCGAAGTAGTCGAGCCAGCGCTGGCGGATCTCGGCGGTGCGCATGTCGTCCTCGTCAGGTGCGGTCCGCCGCCGGGGGGCGGCGGACGGTTCGGGTGGGCCGGGTACGGCCCGGGTGGTGCGGGCTCACGCTCAGAAGAACGGGGCGCGCTCGTCGTCGTCGGGGTCCGTGGTGGGTTCGTCGGCCCACCCCCGGGCGCTCAGGTCGGCGGCCAGGCCCCCCGCGGCCGGTCGGCCGAACGCCTCGCGCAGCTCGGCGCGGTGCCGCGGGGCGTTGGACCGCACGGTGTCGACGTCGACGTCGCCGACGAGCGCCTCGAGGAGCTCCGCCTCGCGCTCGGCGACCCCGCTGCGGAAGTCCTCGCGCGCGGCGCGCAGCGCCTGGCCCACCCGCACGGCGCCGGCGACGGCCTCGGTGGAGCCCGCGGGCGCGTAGTGCGTCACCAGCCGGCGGCCCTGCCGCACGACCACGACCGTGAGGGCCACGCCCACGCCGACCCAGAACAGGCGCCTCATCGCACGCCACCGCCGGCACGCAGCCCGGCCAGGGCCCGGCGCACGCCGTACGAGAAGGCGGCGACCTTGAGCAGCGGGGCTCCGACGGTCGCCGTGACCAGCGACGTCAGGGCGGAGACGTTCTCCCCGACCTGGGCCGCGGCGGTGGTGACGGTGTCGACCTTGTCGATCTGCGTCGCGGAGGACGCGACGACGCGTGCCGTCTCGTCCAGCACCGGCAGCGCGTGGTCGGTGATCTCCTTGACGGAGGTGCGGGTCTCGTCCAGCACGTCGGCGAGCCGCAGCAGGGGGCGCGCGATGAACCCGACCAGAGCCACGAACGCGATCGCGGCGATGAGCCCCGCGACGTCACCGATCGACACCATGTCCGACACTCCTCACGCCTGGTTCCTCGTCCGGGTCCGGACCACGTCACCCTACCCGCGCGCTGCTCCCGCACCACGCGCGGCGCGTGCGTGCGTCGTCCGGACGCGCGGACGCCCCGCCGGCACAGGTGCGCGGCGGGGCGTCCGTGGGGAACGGGTCAGCGGGCGTAGTACTCGACGACCAGCTGGACCTCGCAGGTCACGGGGACCTCGGCGCGCTTGGGGCGGCGCACCAGCGTGGCGCTGAGCTTCTCGAGCTGGACCTCGAGGTAGCCCGGCACGGCCGGCAGCACGTCGCGGTGGGCGCCGGCGGCGGCGACCTGGAACGGCACGGTGGCCTGCGACTTCGGCTTGATCTGGAGGGTCTGGCCCTCCTTCACGCGGAACGACGGGCGGTCCACGATCTTGCCGTCGACGAGCACGTGACGGTGCGTGACCGTCTGGCGCGCCTGCAGGATCGTGCGGGCGAACCCGGCGCGCAGCACCAGGGCGTCCAGACGCGTCTCGAGGTCCTCGACGAGGGCCTCACCGGTCAGGCCCGGGGCCTTGCGGGCGTTCTCGTACGCCTTGGCGAGCTGCTTCTCGCGCAGCGCGTACTGGGCGCGCAGACGCTGCTTCTCGCGCAGACGCACCGCGTAGTCCGACTCGGTGCGGCGACGGGCGCGGCCGTGCTCACCGGGCGGGTAGGGGCGCTTCTCGAAGTGCTTGACGGCCTTGGGCGTCAGGGCCAGGCCGAGCGCGCGGCTCAGGCGGACCTGGCGACGCGAGCGGGTCACGTTGCTCACAGAGGTACTTCCTGTCGTGTCGATGGACGAGCACACCCGCGCACCGGACGAGGTCCGGACGGAAAGGGTTCCGGCGGGCGTGGGGCCGACCACTGGTGCGGCGCGCTGACCGTCGCAGGACGGTCGGTGCCACGGGCTAGGGCCCCAGGTGCTGCTTGCTGGTGGTGCTCGTGCGGCGGACCGCACGATCGCCCGCACACGGCGGACGACCGGTCCATGCTACCCGACCACCACCCGTCCGTCCGACCGCGACGCCGGCACCGGCACCGGCACACCGACCGTGGCGTCGCGCGCGGTCGCGGCGACCGCGCGCCCGTCAGCCCCCCGACGTGCCGGGCCCCGGCCGCGTCCCGGGGTCGAGGATCGACCGGATCCGGGTCAGCCGCTCCCCCACCGACCGCTCGAACCCGCGGTCCGAGGGCTCGTAGTACCGCGTGCCCGCCAGCTCGTCCGGCAGGTACTGCTGGGTGGCCACGGCGTGCGGCTCGTCGTGCGCGTAGCGGTAGCCCTTGCCGTGGCCCAGCCCCTGGGCACCGGCGTAGTGGGCGTCACGCAGGTGCGGCGGGACGCTGCCGATCCGGCCCGCCCGCACGTCGGCCAGCGCGCGGTCGATGCCGAGGTACGCGGCGTTGGACTTGGGGGCCGTCGCCAGGTGCACGACCGCCTCGGCCAGGATGATCCGCGCCTCCGGCATCCCGATGAGCGCGACGGCCTGCGCGGCCGCGACCGCGGTCTGCAGCGCGCTGGGGTCGGCCATGCCGACGTCCTCCGCCGCGGAGATGACGATGCGCCGCGCGATGAACCGGGGGTCCTCCCCCGCCGCGATCATCCGCGCGAGGTAGTGCAGCGAGGCGTCGACGTCGGAGCCGCGGACCGACTTGATGAACGCGCTGATGACGTCGTAGTGCTGGTCGCCGTCACGGTCGTACCGCACCGCCGCGACGTCGATCGCGCGTTCCATGGTGGCGAGGTCGACCGTGGCGGGCGTCGCGTCGTCGGCCGCGGGGCCACGGTCCCCGAGAGCGGCCCCCGCAGCCGCCTCGAGGATCGTCAGCGCCTTGCGGGCGTCGCCGCCGGCGAGGCGCAGCAGGTGGTCGAGCGCGTCGTCGTCCAGCGCGACGGACCCCGCCAGGCCGCGCTCGTCCCGGACGGCACGCTCGACCAGTGCGCGCACGTCGTCGGTCGTCAGCGGCTGCAGCGTGAGCAGCAGGGAGCGCGACAGCAGCGGGGAGTTGACGGAGAACGACGGGTTCTCGGTGGTGGCGGCCACGAGGGTCACCCACCGGTTCTCGACGCTCGGCAGCAGCGCGTCCTGCTGGGCCTTGGTGAAGCGGTGGACCTCGTCGATGAACAGGACGGTCTCCGAGCCGTCGGACGCGAGGCGGCGACGGGCGTCCTCGACCACGGCGCGCACGTCCTTGACGCCGGCGGTGACGGCGGACAGCTCGACGAACCGCCGTCCCGAGGTGCTGGCGACGAGGTACGCCAGCGTCGTCTTGCCGGTGCCGGGCGGGCCCCACAGGATCACCGACGACGGCGCGGCACGGCGTGACGCCTCGTCGGCGGGCTCGACCAGGCGACGCAGCGGCGAGCCCGCCACGAGCAGGTGCCCCTGGCCGGCGACCTCGGCGAGGGTCCGGGGTCGCATGCGCACCGCGAGGGGTGCGCCGGCGGCGGGCGCGGGCAGCCCCTGCGCGGTCGAGACGACCGCGTCGAACAGGTCCATGCCTGCGAGCCTACGCACCGCCGCCGACGGGACCGCCCACGGCCACGACGGCGCACGACGCGGCGTCGGTGTCCCGCGACGTGCGCGGGTGGCCCCGGACCTGCGAGCATGGCGGGCGTGTTCGCACGCCTCGGCCGCAGGGTCGCCCACCACCCGCGCCTGACCGTCGTCGTCTGGCTCGTGCTCACCGTCGTGGGCTACGCCCTGGCCGTGCAGGGCCTCCACGGCCAGAGCCTGTTCGACCGCGTCGAGGCCGGGGGTCCGGGTGTCCCGGGCGCGGAGTCGACCGAGGGGCAGCAGATCCTCGCGGACGAGCGGACCACGGGCCCGGCGGTGAACCTCGTGCTGACGGGTGTCGACCCGGCGGACCCCGCGGTCGGGCCGGCGCTCGAGGAGGCGCGCGCGCAGATCGCGGCGGTGCCCGGGGTGGTGTCGGTCATCGACCCCCTGGTGCTGCCCGGCGGTGTGCAGA
Organism: Cellulomonas wangleii; assembly: GCF_018388445.1. NCBI lineage: Bacteria > Bacillati > Actinomycetota > Actinomycetes > Micrococcales > Cellulomonadaceae > Cellulomonas > Cellulomonas wangleii. The sequence goes on along the minus strand of NZ_CP074405.1, from coordinate 2,002,521 downwards.
GCCCGGCGGCGGCGCCGCTGCTGGCGCAGGACGGGGACGGGTTCCTCGTCGTCGTCGAGCTCGAGCCGGACCTGACGGCGGACGAGCAGGCCGCCGCGCTGGACGAGGTGGAGCAGCGCCTGCGCGCGGTGCCTCAGGACCTGCGGGACGTCGCACCGGACGTCCGCGGCGTCGTGGGCGCCGAGCACCTCATCGTCGACGAGATCACGCAGCAGGTCGAGGACGACCTGCGCACCGGAGAGGCCGTCGCGCTGCCGATCGCGCTGCTCATCATGGTGGTGGTCTTCGGCGGGTTCCTGGCGGCGTCGATGCCCATGGCCGGCGCCCTCGCGTCCATCGCCGGCGGGCTGGGCGCCCTCCTGGCGCTCACGTACGTGATGGACGTCGACGCCTCGGTCGTCAACGTCGTCACCGTGCTGGGGCTGGGCCTGTCCATCGACTACGGCCTGCTGATCGTGTCGCGGTTCCGCGAGGAGCTGCAGCGCACCGTCGGGACGGACGACGGCGCGGGGTCGCGGCGGCGACGCGGCGACGGACCGGTGGTGGAGGCGGTGGAACGGACCATGGCGACGGCCGGGCGGACGGTCGCGTTCTCGGCCGTGACCGTCGCGGTGTCGATCGCGGGTCTGCTGGTCTTCCGGCCGGAGATCCTGCGGGCCATCGCGGCCGGTGGGGTGGCGGTCGTGCTCGTGGCGGTCTCCACCGCGATCACGCTGGTCCCCGCGCTGCTGACGCTCACGGGCCGTCGCCTGGCGCGCCCGGGCCTGGTGGCGCGGATCCCCCTGCTGCGCCGCGCGTCGGACGTGCAGCGTGAGGAGGGTGCGTTCTCGACCCTGGCCGCCCGGGTCCAGCGCCACCCCTGGTGGGTCATGCTCGGGTCCGTCGCGCTCCTGCTGCTGCTGGCCGCCCCGGCGTTGCGCATGGAGCTGCGGATCAGCGGGCTGGAGCTGCTGCCCGAGGGCACCACCCAGCGCGAGTACGTGGGCGACCTGGAGGAGAACTACCCGGCCGCCGCGGGACCCGCCGTGACCGTGGTCGCCGCGACGTCGCTGGCCGAGGCCACGGCGTGGGCCGAGGAGCTCGAGGCCCTGCCGGACGTGGCGTCCGTCGACCCGCCGGCCGAGCTGGGCTCCTACGTCGTCATCGGCGTGCGGGCGGACACGACCGACCCCGGCGGGCCGGTCGCGGCGGACGTCGTGCGGGAGGTCCGTGACGTGCCGGCGCCGTTCGAGCGCTGGGTGGTCGGGCAGGCCGCGTCGCAGATCGACTTCACGAAGGCGCTCATGGAGCGCGCGCCGGTCGCGCTGGCCGTCGTCGGGGTGGCGACCCTGCTGCTGCTGTTCCTCATGACGGGCTCCGTGGTGATCCCGGTCAAGGCGCTGCTCACCAACGTGCTGTCGATCCTGGCCTCGCTGGGCGTGCTGGTCTGGGGGTTCCAGGACGGGCACCTCGAGGGGTTGCTGGGCTTCACGTCGACGAACGGCATCGAGACCTACGTGCTGGCGCTCGTCGCCGCCTTCGCGTTCGGTCTGGCGATGGACTACGAGGTCTTCCTGCTCTCGCGCGTCAAGGAGCTGCACGACGAGGGGCTGGCGACCGACGCCGCGGTCCGGCTGGGGCTGCAGCGCTCCGGGCGGATCATCACCTCGGCCGCGGCCATCATCATCGTGGTGTTCGCCGGGTTCGTCGCCGGCGACCTCGTGGTGATCAAGCAGGTCGGGTTCGCGCTGGCGGTCGCCGTGCTGATCGACGCGACGGTGGTCCGCCTGTTCCTGGTGCCGGCGACCATGACGGTGCTGGACCGCGCCAACTGGTGGGCACCGCGCCCCCTGCGCCGGCTGTACGACCGGTTCGCGATCCTGCACTGAGCCGCCGAGGCGCGCGGGCAGGGGGCGGCCGGGCCGTCAGGCGACCAGGCCCTGCCCACCGTCGACGAAGACCTCGGTCCCCGTCACGTGCCGCGCCGCGTCGGACACCAGGAACGCGATGACGTCGGCGACCTCCTGCGGCGAGCCCGGCTCCTCCCCCGTGAGCGGGATCTGCCCCTGCGGGTACTGCGCCGGCAGCCCGAGGTCGTCCGTGTCCCGCTGCTCCGTGTTCTCGTCGATGTTCGTCTCGATGGCGCCGGGGCACACCGCGTTGACGCGCACCCCGCGCGGGCCGAGCTCGACGGCCGCCATGCGGGCGAGCGCGACCTGACCCGCCTTGCTGGTGGCGTACGCCGACGCCCCGGGCGTCGTGAAGGTCCGGGTCCCGTTGATGGACGACACGACGACGACGGCCCCGCCCTGGCGCAGCAGCAGCGGCAGCGCGTAGCGCAGGGTGAGGAACGTCCCGGTGAGGTTGGTGCCGAGCGTGGCGTGCCACTCGTCCGGCTCGATCTGCTCCAGCGGCGCCCACACCCCGTTGACGCCGGCGTTGGCGACGACCACGTCGAGGCGCCCCAGCTCGCGCTCCACCCGGGCGTACACCTCACGGACCGCCTCCGCGTCCCCGACGTCCGCGGCGAGGGGCAGCACCCGCCCGCCCGCCGCGCGGACCTCCGCGGCGACGTCGTCCGCGCTCTCCTGGCGGTGCCCGACCGCGACGACGGTCGCACCGTCCTGCGCGAGCCGCACCGCCGTCGCCCGTCCGATGCCCGATCCCGCGCCCGTGACCAGCGCGACCTTGCCGTCCAGCGTCATCGTGCTCCCTCCCTCGACGTCATGGTCGACGGTAGCCACGCCCGGCGCGGACCGCCCGGTGAGCACCACGGCGGAGCCAGGGGCACGTCAGGGGCGTGCGGCACCCGGCGGCCCGTAGCCCGCGTTCTCGACGTCGACCCGGAATCCGAGGGCCGCGTAGACGCGGCGTGCCGGCGCGTTGTCGGCGTACATGCCCAGCGACACCCAGGGCGCGCCGCCCTCGAGCGCCCGGCGCGTCGCCACCGCCGCCAGCGCGGTGCCCAGCCGGTGGCCGCGCGCGTCGGGGACGACACCCAGGCCGTGCAGGTGCATCGAGGGGACGTCCGTGCCGGCGCGCACCGCGACACCGATCACGCCCAGCAGCCGGCCGCCGGCCGGGTCCGGCACACCCCACCACGCCGCGTCGTCGGACGCGCCGGGGCGCGCGTGGGTCGTCGGGTTCGCCACGTCGAGGCATGCCGTGATCGCCGCGGCGTCGCGCTCGGCGTCGAGGAGGACGACGCGGTCCTCACCGGGCTGCGCGGGGGGTGGGACGTCGCACGAGAACCGGTCCCACGACGTGGCCGGCACGACGCCGACGACCTCGAGGGCCGCCGGCGTGACGGGCACGGCGCGCGGGACCGTCGCCCAGCGCACACCCGGGCCGTGGCTCCGCAGCGCGTCGGGGAGGAGCTCGTGGAGCTCGTCGGGTGCCCCCAGGGCCCACAGGATCGACCCGCCCGGCCGTTCCCGGGCCAGGACCGCCGCCGCGGCGCCCTGCGCGAGCACCGCGGCATCGGCCCAGTCGTGCCGCTGGTCCAGCACGTCCCGCCGGCTGCGCAGCGCGGCGGGCAGCCGCGCCAGGAGCCGGTGGCTCACACCTGGGCGGCGGGGGCCGGGCCGGCGGGCGGCTGGGCGGCCTTGGGACGCGTGTCGACGCCGGTCTCGCGGCGCTGCTCGGGCGAGATGGGCGCCGGTGCCCCGGTCAGCGGGTCGTACCCGCCGCCGGACTTCGGGAAGGCGATGACCTCACGGATCGACTCGGAGCGCGTGAGCAGGGCGACGATCCGGTCCCAGCCGAACGCGATGCCGCCGTGCGGCGGCGCACCGAACGCGAAGGCGTCGAGCAGGAAGCCGAACTTCTCCTGGGCCTCCTCCTGCCCGATGCCCATGACCTCGAAGACGCGCTGCTGCACGTCGCGCCGGTGGATACGGATCGAGCCGCCGCCGATCTCGTTGCCGTTGCACACGATGTCGTAGGCATACGCGAGGGCCGCACCCGGGTCCTCCTCGAAGCGGTCGATCCACTCCGGGGTGGGCGACGTGAACGCGTGGTGCACGGCCGTCCAGGCGCCCTTGCCGACGGCGACGTCGTCGTCCTCGCCGGTGGGCTTGAACAGCGGTGCGTCGACGACCCACACGAACGACCAGGCGTCCTCGTCGATCAGCCCGCCGCGGCGGCCGATCTCCAGACGGGCGGCGCCCAGCAGCGCACGCGCCTCGCTCTGCTTGCCGGCGGCGAAGAACACCGCGTCACCCGGGTTGGCCCCGACCGCGGCCGCCAGCCCGGCGCGCTCCTGGTCGGTGATGTTCTTGGCGACCGGTCCGCCGAGCTCGCCGTCCTCGCCCACCGTGACGTAGGCCAGGCCCTTGGCACCGCGCTGCTTGGCCCACTCCTGCCACGCGTCGAACCCGCGGCGGGGGGTGCTCGCACCACCCGGCTGCACGACCGCCCCGACGTACGGCGCCTGGAAGACCCGGAACGGGGTCTCGGCGAAGTACGCGGTGAGGTCGGTCAGCTCGAGGCCGAAGCGCAGGTCGGGCTTGTCCGTGCCGTACCGGCGCATCGCCTCCGCGTACGTCATCCGCGGGATCGGGGTCGGGATGGTGTACCCGATCAGCTCCCACAGCGACGTCAGCACGGCCTCGGCGAGCTCGATGACGTCGTCCTGGTCGACGAAGCTGGCCTCGATGTCGAGCTGGGTGAACTCCGGCTGGCGGTCCGCGCGGAAGTCCTCGTCCCGGTAGCAGCGGGCGATCTGGTAGTACCGCTCCAGGCCGCCGACCATGAGCAGCTGCTTGAACAGCTGCGGGGACTGCGGCAGCGCGTACCAGCTGCCCGGGGCCAGGCGCGCCGGGACGACGAAGTCGCGCGCACCCTCGGGCGTGGACCGCGTCAGCGTCGGGGTCTCGACCTCGACGAACCCGCGCTCGTCGAGCACCGCGCGCGCGGCACGGTTGACCTGGGCGCGCAGCCGGATGGCGTGGGCCGGGGCGGGCCGGCGCAGGTCGAGGTAGCGGTGGCGCAGGCGCGCCTCCTCCCCCACCGGCTCGTCGACGGACGCCGAGACCTGGAACGGCAGCGGTGCGGACTCGTTGAGGACGACGACCTCGTGCGCGACGACCTCGACCTCGCCGGTCGCGAGGTTGGGGTTCTCGTTGCCCTGCGGACGGCGCCCGACCTCACCGGTGACCTGGAGCACGTACTCCGCACGCAGCCCGTGGGCGACGGCCTCGTCGCGGATGACGACCTGGGCGATGCCCGAGGCGTCGCGCAGGTCGACGAACGCGACCCCGCCGTGATCGCGCCGGCGGTCCACCCAGCCCGTGAGGGTGACGGTGGTGCCGATGTGCTCGGCCCGCAGCGAGCCGGCGGTGTGGGTGCGCAGCACGGAAGGTCCTTCAGGTCGGGGATCCGCGCCCGGACGGACGCACCCCCGATCATAGGTGCGCCGACGGTGCCCGGCCCACGCGGACGCCCTACCGCGGGACGCCCCGCGCGCACCCGCCCCGACGGGCCGGACCCTCAGAAGAGACTGGGCTGCAGCTCGGCGGCGGCCGGCGGCGCGGGCTCCCGGTCGCTGCCCCAGCGCACGCCGTCGCCGACGTCCTGCGGGGCGCGGTCCAGCCCGTGCCGTGCGAGCAGCGGGCGGACCCGCGCGCCCAACCAGGCGCCGTACTCTGCGTGGGCGTACGACCCGCCCCGGTACACCCGGTCGTAGCCGGCCACCAGGTCGGGCCGCTCCCGCCGCAGCCACGCGAGGAACCACTCCCGGGCGCCCGGCCGCAGGTGCAGCGGCAGCACGGTGGCCCGCTGGGCCCCGGCCTCGGCGACGGCGGCGAGCAGCCGGTCCAGGTGGTCCGTGGAGTCCGTCAGCCAGGGCAGCACCGGCGCCACCATGACGTGCACGGGCAGCCCGGCCTCCCGCGCCGCGCGGACCAGCGCCAGACGCGCCCGCGCCGTCGGCGTGCCGGGCTCCAGGCTCTGCTGCAGGTCGTCGTCCAGGACGGCGATGGAGACGGCCGTCGACACCGGCACGTCGCGCGAGGCCTCGGCCAGCAGCGGCAGGTCCCGGCGCAGCAGGGTGCCCTTGGTGAGGACGGACAGCGGCGTGCCCGAGCCCGCGAGCGCCTCGATGATCCCGGGCATCAGCGCGTACCGGCCCTCCGCCCGCTGGTACGGGTCGGTGTTGGTGCCGAGCGCGACGTGCTCGCGTCGCCACGACGGCCGACCGACCTCGGCGTGCAGCACCTCGGCGACGTTGGTCTTGACGACGATCTGGGTGTCGAAGTCCGCCCCCGCGTCGAGGTCGAGGTAGCGGTGGGTGCCCCGGGCGAAGCAGTAGGCGCACGCGTGCAGGCAGCCCCGCATCGGGTTCACGGTCCACCGGAACGGCACCGCCGACGCGTCCGGCACCCGGTTGAGAGCCGTACGGCACAGCACCTCGTGGAAGGTGACGCCGGCGAAGTCCGGCGTGCGCACGCTGCGCACGAGTCCGGGCATGGCGCGCAGGTCGAGCCCGGGCAGCGCGGTGCCGTCCTGCGCACCGATCTTCTGCCCGTCCCATCGCACACGGTCATTCGAACACACGTTCGACCATGTGTCGAGAGGGTCAGCCGCCCGCCCGGCAGCCGGCCGTGCGGCAGCCGGTCGTGCGGCAGCCGGTCGTGCGGCAGCCGGCCGTGCGGCAGCCGGCCGTGCGTCAGCCGGCCGTGCGGCAGCCGGCCGTGCGTCAGCCGGCCGTGCGGCAGCCGGCCGTGCGTCAGCCGGCCGTGCGTCAGCCGGCCGCGACGACGCGCGGACGCACGTCGTCCGCCGGCGGCGCCCACGTCGCGGCGTCGGCGGGGACCTGCTCGCCCGAGCGGATGTCCTTCACCTCGTCCTGCGCGGGTGCGCCGTCGTCGGCCGGGTCGCCGACGAACCACACGAAGGGGATGCCGCGGCGGTCGGCGTGCTTGATCTGCTTGCCGAACTTGGCGGCGCTCGGCGCCACCTCGACGGGGATGCCCCGCGCCCGCAGCGCGGCGGCGACCGCGTCGGACCGCGAGCGCAGCTCCTCCGACGTGACCGCGACGAGGACCGCGGTCGGCACCGAGCGCGTCGCGCGCACGAGGCCGGCGGACAGCAGCCGGGACACCAGCCGGGACACGCCGATCGACAGACCGACGCCCGGGTAGGTCTGGTTGCCGTCCGACGCGAGCGTGTCGTACCGGCCACCGGAGCAGATGGACCCCAGGTCCTCGTGCCCGACCAGCACGGTCTCGTAGACCGAGCCGGTGTAGTAGTCCAGGCCGCGGGCGATCCTCAGGTCGGCCACGACCACCCCGGGCGCGCGCTCGGCCGCGGCGGCGACGAGCGCGCCGAGCTCGCCGAGCCCTTCCTCCAGCAGGTCGCTCGATGCCCCCTGCCGGGTCGCGAGCTCGCGCACCCGCTCGACGACGGAGGCGTCGTCGCCACTGATCGCGGCGAGCTCCAGGCAGGCGTCGGCCTGCGCGGGCGTGGCGCCGGCCTCGTCGACGAGCAGCGCCGCGACCGCCTCCGGGCCCACCTTGTCGAGCTTGTCGATGCCGCGGAGCACGGCCTCGACGTCGTCGAGACCCAGGCCGCGGTAGAAGCCCTCGGCGACCTTGCGGTTGTTCACGAGGATCCGCACCGGCGGCACGCCCAGGTCGCGCAGCGCACCGAGGGCGTCCGCCATGACCAGCGGGAGCTCGACCTCGTAGTGGTAGGGCAGCGCACCGGCGCCGACGACGTCGATGTCGGCCTGCACGAACTCGCGGAACCGCCCGTCCTGGGGCCGCTCGCCACGCCACACCTTCTGGATCTGGTAGCGGCGGAACGGGAAGGCCAGGTGCCCGGCGTTCTCCAGCACGTACCGCGCGAACGGCACGGTGAGGTCGAAGTGCAGGCCCAGCTGGCCCGCGCGCTCGGGCGCCGCGTCCGGGTCCTCCTGCAGGCGCCGCAGCACGTAGACCTCCTTGGAGGTCTCTCCCTTGCGCAGCAGCTGGTCGAGCGGCTCGACGGCCCGCGTCTCGATCCCCGCGAAGCCGTGCAGCTCGAACGTGCGGCGCAGGACGTCGAGGACGTGCTGCTCGACGATGCGCCCGTCGGGCAGCCACTCGGGGAATCCGGACAGGGGTGTGGGTCGCGCCATGGGCACGATGATCCCAGAACGCGACGCCCGGTCCCGCACCCTTCCGGGACGTGGGCCGCGCCGTCCCGGCGGCTCAGCCCCGACGCGGCAGGTACGGGTTGGTCGCCAGCTCGGTCGCCACGTCGGTGGCGGGGCCGTGGCCCGGCAGCACGCGGGACCCGCGTGGCAGGGCCGCCACCACGTCGCGCAGGGTCGCGAGCATCGCGTCATCGTCGCCGCCCGGCAGGTCGGTGCGACCGATGCCGCCGGCGAACAGCACGTCGCCGGACAGGACGACGGGTTCGACCTCCCCCGCGTCGACGAGGTAGAGCGTGGAGCCCTCGGTGTGCCCGGGGGCGTGCCGGGCGACGACCCGGACCCCGCCGAGGTCGAGGTCGACGTCACCCGTCCGGCCCACGCCCGCGCGACCGAACGGCTGGACCTGCTGCGGCTGCTGCCACGCGGCGGGCTCGACGCCGACGGCGCGCAGCGCCTGGGCGAGGGGGCCACGCGGGTCGTGGCGCGGGTCGAGGACCCCGAGCGTGCCGAACGGGTCCGCCAGCCGGTGCACGTCCCCGGCGTGCAGCAGCACGGGCACGTCGAACGCGGCGGACAACGCCGCCGCGTCCCACGTGTGGTCCGCGTGCCCGTGCGTGAGCAGCACGCCGCGGGGCCGCAGCGCGTGGCGGGCGACGATCTCGCGCACCTGCTCCGCCGTGCCGGCACCGGGGTCGACGACGGCGCAGTCGCCGTCCGGGGCGACGAGGACCGAGCACCGCGCCGCGAAGACGGGCGCGACCACCGTGAGCATCTGCATGTCCCGCACGCTAGACGAGCACCCGGACGCGTGCTGCACCGGCGCCGGCGACGGACGTCGGGGCGCACGGGACCGGGGCCACGCCGTGGTCAGCGTGCGCGACGACTGCCCGGGCTTGCCTAGACTGTCCCGGGGTCCGGCGCGTCTGCGGCGGTGGCACGTGGGACGGCAGCGGTGCAGCGGCGACGCGCACGTGCCGGCGGCACGACGAGACTGAGGAGAGCGGTGTCTTCGAAGCGCGAGCGCGAGCAGGAGCGCCGTCGGCAGGAGAAGAGGCACGCGCGCATGCTCGAGGCGCAGCGTGCGCGCCAGAAGCGCGCCCGCGTGGTGGCCGGCGGCGTGGTCGGCGCCCTCGCGCTCGGCCTGGGGGCTGTGGCGATCGTCGGCCTGACGCGCGACGACGCTCCGCCGTCGGCCGGACCGCAGGACGCGCCGTCCGCCGCCGCGACCTTCCCCGCACGGACGGGCAACGGCGGCGTCGCGCCCGACCCGGCGCTGGCCGAGGCGCGCACCTGGACCGGCACGCTGAGCACGTCCGCCGGTGAGATCGGCGTCGAGCTCGACGGCGCGGCGGCGCCGCAGGCCGTCGCGAACTTCGTGACCCTCGCCGACGAGGGGTACTTCGACGGCACGCTGTGCCACCGGCTCGTGACGCAGGGCATCCACGTGCTGCAGTGCGGCGACCCGACAGCCACCGGCATGGGCGACCCCGGGTACTCGTGGGGCCCGGTGGAGAACGCCCCCGCCGACGACGTGTACCCCGCCGGCACCATCGCGATGGCCCGCGTCGGCGGCGACGCCGAGTCGATGGGCTCCCAGTTCTTCCTCGTCTACGAGGACTCGCAGATCCCGTCCGACGCGGCGGGTGGCTACACCGTGTTCGGCCACATCACGTCCGGTCTGGACGTGGTGCAGGCCATCGCTGACGCGGGGACCCAGGACGGCTCCGAACGTCCGGTCTCCGACGTCACCATCGAGGGAGTGGAGATCCAGTGACCGAGCACCCGACGACGCCGTCCGCGGACGACGCCGAGCAGGCTCCCCCCCTCGCGGGCGACCCGACGGCCGTCGAGGCCACGCCCGAGGCACCGGTGGACGAGCCGGCGACCGAGGACAGCACCGCGACGCCGGACGAGCCGACGGACGACGCCGTGCAGGACGTCACTCCTGAGCCGCAGGCCGAGGCCGGCGCCCCGGCGACCGACGGCACCGAGGGCGTCGTGACGGACACCGAGCCCGGCACCGCCGCGGACGAGGCGCCACCGGCTCCGGCCGAGGAGGCCGCACCCGCCGAGGACGCACCGGTCGACGAGACCGCGCCGGCCGAGGAGACCGCACCGGTCGACGAGACCGCGCCGGCCGAGGAGACCGCACCGGCCGACGAGACCGCGCCGGCCGAGGAGACCGCACCCGCCGACGAGACCGCACCCGCCGAGACCGCGGCCGAGGTGAGGGACGTCGCGTCCGAGCAGCCCGCGTCCGACCAGTCCGCCACGCCTGCGCCGGGTGGGGTCCCCGCCCCCGGCGCCCGGCCGGGTCAGCGTCCGCGGCCGACGCCCGCGGCGATGCGTCCCGGCCCGCGGCCGCCGCGCCCCGGCGGTCCCGCCGCACCTGCCACACCGGCCGTCCCGGTCCCCACGCCGGACGAGGAGGCCGAGGCCGCGCGGGCCGCGACCTTCGGCCGGGTGGACGAGGACGGCACGGTGCACGTGGTCGAGGCCGCGGGCGAGCGCGTCGTCGGGCAGTTCCCCGGCGCGAGCGCGCCGGAGGCCCTCGCGCTGTACGTCCGCCGGTTCCTGGACCTGCAGGCCAAGGTCGCGCTGTTCGACGCCCGGCTGTCCGCGACGGACCTGTCCGTCAAGGAGATCGACCAGACGCTCGCGCGCCTCACCGAGGAGCTCGTCGAGCCCGCCGCCGTCGGCGACCTCGACGGCCTGCGGGCACGTCTGGAAGGGCTGCGCGCACGCGCCGCCGAGCGCCGCGCCCAGGCCGACGCCGAGCGCGCCGCTGCACGCGAGGCCGCGGTCGCGGCCCGCACGCAGATCGTCGAGCAGGCCGAGAAGATCGCCGCGACCGACCCCGCACGCATCCAGTGGCGTCCCGCCGGTGAGCAGCTGCGCTCCCTGCTGGACCAGTGGAAGGACGCCCAGCGCTCCGGGCCGCGCATCGACCGCCCTACGGAGGAGTCGCTCTGGAAGCGGTTCAGCCACGCACGGACCACGTTCGACCGCGAGCGACGGCACTTCTTCGCCGAGCTCGAGGCGCGCAACGCCGAGGCGAAGGGCGTCAAGGAGCAGCTGGTCGCCGAGGCCGAGCGCCTCGCGTCGAGCACCGACTGGGGCGGCACGTCCGCCGCGTTCCGCGACCTCATGACGCGCTGGAAGGCCGCGGGCCGCGCCAACCGCCAGGTCGACGACGCACTGTGGGCCCGGTTCCGGACCGCCCAGGACGCGTTCTTCGCCGCGCGGGACGCTGCGAACGAGGCCGTCGACGCCGAGTTCCGGGCGAACCTGGAGGTGAAGGAGGCGCTGCTCGTCGAGGCGGAGGCCCTCCTGCCCATCCGTGACCTCGGCGCCACCAAGGCGGCCCTGCGCTCCATCCAGGACCGCTGGGACGCCGCCGGCAAGGTGCCGCGCGCCGACCTGCAGCGTGTCGAGGGCCGGCTGCGCGCCGTCGAGAGCGCGATCCGCGACGCGGACTCCGCGCAGTGGCGTCGCGGCAACCCCGAGACCCGCGCGCGGGCCGAGGGCGCTGCGGCACAGCTGGAGCAGGCGATCGCCGGGCTCGAGGCGGACCTCGACGCCGCGCGCGCCGCGGGCGACGAGCGCCGCGTGCGCGAGGCTCAGGCGGCGCTCGACGCCCGACGCGCGTGGCTGGAGCAGGTCCAGCGCGCGGCGCAGGACGCTCGCGGCTGACGCACCACCCGTCCGTCCACAGGATGCCCGTCCGCGCCCCCGGCAGGGGGCGGGGGCGGGCATCCTGGCGTCCGTGACCTCCCCGCTCGACATCCCGGGCCCCGCGGCCCTGCGCCGGCTGCGGCCTGGCGCTCCCCCGTCGGTCCCGCTCGTCGTGCGCCGCGCCGACGTACCGGCCTCCGCGTGGACGGGGCTGCACCTCGACGGCGTGCTCGCGCCGCTGTGGCGGGACACCGCACGCGTCGTCGACCGCAACGCGTCCGACGGCAGCGCGTCCGACAGCAGCGCGTCCGACGACGCAGCGGTCGGCGGCACAGCGGTGGCCGGCACAGCGTTCGACGGCACAGTGGTCGACGGCACAGCGTTCGACGGCACAGCGTTCGACGGCACAGTGGTCGACCACGCGGTGGACCCCGCCGTGCGCGCGGCGGCGTTCGCCGCGCTCGTGCCGCAGCGCGGCACGGTCGGCCGTGAGGCGGCCGCGTGGGTGCACGCGGGAGGCAGCCCGCCCGACCGCGTCACGGTGCTCGTGCGGTCCGGGGCGCGGCGCCCGGACCCCCATCCGAGCCGCACGACGGCCGAGGCCGACCTCACGGAAGCCGACGTCGTGGACCTCGGCGGGGTGCGCGTCACCACCGTGCTGCGGACCGCGGTGGACGTCGCGCGGTGGCTGCCGACCGAGGACGCGCTGCGCGTGCTGCGCCGGCTGCCGCCGGTGGGCCTGGACCCGGCCGACGCGCTGCGCCGGCTCGAGCAGCACGCCGGAGGGCGCGGGGTCCGGCGCGCACGGCGCACCCTGCGGCTGGTCTGACACGCGGCGCCGCGGCGCCCGGGACCGACCCGGGCGTCAGGCGCGGATGGCCGGCTCCTCGGCGCCACGCGACCCGGTCACCCGGTACACGTCGAAGACGCCCTCGACCTTGCGCACCGCGGCCAGCACCGACGCGAGGTGCGACGGCTCGGCCATCTCGAACACGAAGCGCGACAGCGCGACCCGGTCGCGGGACGTCGACACCGACGCCGACAGGATGTTCACGTGGTGGTCGGACAGCACGCGCGTGACGTCCGACAGCAGCCGGCTGCGGTCGAGCGCCTCGACCTGGATCTGCACGAGGAACAGCTGCGAGCTGGTGTGCGTCCACTCCACCTCGACGATGCGCTCCGGCTGGCGCCGCAGGCCCTCGACGTTGAGGCAGTCCGTGCGGTGCACCGAGACGCCCGCGCCCCGCGTGACGAACCCGATGATCTCGTCACCCGGCACGGGCGTGCAGCACTTGGCGAGCTTGACCCACACGTCCTCGACGCCCTTGACGACCACACCGGGGTCGCCCGTGCGCACGCGCCGCGCGGTCGACCCGGGCCGCGCCGCCTCGGCGAGGTCCTCCTCCTGGGCCGGCTCGCCCCCCAGCGAGTGCACGAGCCGCTGCACCACGGACGTGGCCGAGGCCTGCCCCTCGCCGACCGCCGCGTACAGCGCCGAGACGTCCGCGAAGCGCATCTCGTGCGCCAGCGCGACGAGGGCCTCGTGCGACATGAGCCGCTGGATCGGCAGGTTCTGCTTGCGCATCGCCTTGGCGATGGCGTCCTTGCCCTGCTCGATCGCCTCCTCGCGGCGCTCCTTGGTGAACCACTGGCGGATCTTGTTGCGCGCGCGGGGGCTCTTGACGAACGCGAGCCAGTCGCGGCTGGGCCCCGCCGTCTCGGACTTCGACGTGAAGACCTCGACGACGTCACCGTTCTCCAGCGTGGAGTCGAGCGGGACGAGACGACCGTTGACCCGCGCGCCCATCGTCCGGTGACCGACCTCGGTGTGCACCGCGTAGGCGAAGTCGACGGGCGTGGAGCCCGCGGGCAGCGCCTGGACGTCGCCCTTGGGGGTGAACACGTACACCTCGGCGCCGGCGATCTCGTCGCGCAGCAGGTCGAGGAACTCCGTGGGGTCGGCCGTCTCCCGCTGCCAGTCGACCAGCTGACGCAGCCACGTCATGTCGTTGCCGGCGGCGTCCTGCGGCCCGCCGCTCTTGGCGGTCTCCTTGTACTTCCAGTGGGCCGCGACGCCGTACTCCGCGCGCCGGTGCATGTCGTGCGTGCGGATCTGGATCTCGACCGGCTTGCCCCCGGGACCGATCACCGTGGTGTGCAGCGACTGGTACAGGTTGAACTTGGGCATCGCGATGTAGTCCTTGAACCGGCCGGGCACCGGGTTCCACCGCGCGTGCAGCGCACCGAGCGCCGCGTAGCAGTCGCGGACCGTGTCGACGAGGACGCGCACGCCCACCAGGTCGTAGATGTCCGCGAACTCGCGGCCGCGCACGATCATCTTCTGGTAGATCGAGTAGTAGTGCTTCGGCCGGCCCGTCACCGTCGCCTTGATCCGTGCGGTCCGCAGGTCGGCGCCGACCTGGTCGCGGACCGTGGCCAGGTACTCCTCGCGGGCGGGGGCGCGCTCCGCGACCAGGTGCACGATCTCGTCGTACACCTTGGGGTAGAGCGTCGCGAACGACAGGTCCTCGAGCTCCCACTTGATGGTGTTCATGCCGAGCCGGTGCGCGAGCGGCGCGTAGATCTCGAGGGTCTCGCGCGCCTTCTTCTCGGCCGACGCCGCGGACACGAACTTCCAGGTGCGGGCGTTGTGCAGCCGGTCCGCCAGCTTGATGACGAGCACCCGGATGTCGCGCGACATCGCGACGACCATCTTGCGGACCGTCTCCGCCTGGGCGGCGTCGCCGTACGCGACCTTGTCGAGCTTGGTCACGCCGTCGACCAGCATCGCGACCTCGGGACCGAAGTCGTGCCGCAGCTGGTCCAGGGAGTAGTCGGTGTCCTCGACGGTGTCGTGCAGCAGCGCCGCCACGATCGTCGACGGGGTCATGCCGAGGTCGGCGAGGATCGTCGCGACGGCGACGGGGTGCGTGATGTACGGGTCACCGCTCTTGCGCAGCTGGCCGCGGTGGGCGTGCTCCGCCACCACGTAGGCCTGCTCGATCACCGACAGGTCGGCCTTGGGGTGGTTGGTGCGCAAGGCCTGCAGCACCGGCTCGAGCGCGGGGTGCGCGGAGGCCGACCGCCCCGACAGCCGGGCGAGACGGGCACGGACCCGACCGGTCGACCCCGGCACGGCGTCCACCTCGGGCGTTCCGGCGCCCGGCGTCGTGACCGCGGGCCCGGAGGGCACGGCCGGTCCGGGCGCAGCGGGGACGGGCGCGCTCACCGGCTCGGCCCCTGCTCCGACCTTCTCCGACATCCGCCCGCACCCCCTTTCCGTGATCGCTCGATTCTACGGCCGCGACGCGTGCGGCCCCGCCCGGCGCACACGCCCCGCACCGGTGCGTGCGCCCCGCCGGCGGGGCGCACGGTCAGGCGATGGTCAGCAGCGCGTCGACGAAGCGTCCCGGCAGCTGCGCACGCCCGCCCAGCGCCTCGAGCTCCACGAGGAAGCTCAGCCCCACGACGGTGGCACCGCAGGACTCCAGCAGCTCGACGGTGGCTGCCGCCGTGCCGCCGGTCGCCAGGACGTCGTCGACGACGAGCACGCGCGCACCGTCGGGAATGGTGAACGGCTGCACCTCGACCGCGGCGGTCCCGTACTCGAGCGCGTACGTCTGCGACGCGACGGGTCCGGGCAGCTTGCCGGCCTTGCGGACGGGGACGACACCGGCACCCAGGGCGGTCGCCACCGGCGCGGCCAGCAGGAACCCGCGCGCCTCCATGCCCGCCACGAGGTCGATCGGCCCCGGCGCGTCGGCGGCCAGCGCCCCGACCACCTCGGCGAAGGCGCCGGCGTCCGCCAGCAGCGGCATGATGTCGCGGAACAGGACCCCGGGCTCCGGGTAGTCCGGCACGGTGCGCATCAGCGCGTCGATCCGACCGGCCAGCGCGGCCCGCTGGTCCGACGGGCCGGGCACCGTGACCGGCCCGTCGGGCTGCGGGCTCATCGGCC
Organism: Cellulomonas wangleii; assembly: GCF_018388445.1. Classification (NCBI taxonomy): domain Bacteria; kingdom Bacillati; phylum Actinomycetota; class Actinomycetes; order Micrococcales; family Cellulomonadaceae; genus Cellulomonas; species Cellulomonas wangleii. The sequence continues at coordinate 1,986,772 of NZ_CP074405.1, read as the reverse complement.
CTTGCGCCGGGGCTGCGCGCCCTGGCCCAGGTGGCCGCCCGGCCGCAGGGCCGCGGCCGCGTGCACCGCACCGGCGGTGAGGCCCTCGCCCTGCGCGCCGTCGCTACCCGCGCGCGCCGCCAGGACCTTGGCGGTGTGCTCACGGATCCGCGGCTCGCGCTCCCGCAGCGTGACCTCGAGCGGCGTGGCGATGAAGATCGACGAGAACGTCCCGACGAACATGCCGACGAACAGCGCCAGGGCGATGTCCCGCAGTGTCCCGGCCCCCAGGACGAACGCACCGATCACGAGGATCGACGCGACCGGCAGGAGCGCGACGACCGAGGTGTTGATCGACCGGACGAGGGTCTGGTTGACGGCCAGGTTGGCCCGCTCGGCGTACGTGAAGCGCGTCTGCTCCAGCGTGTCCGCGGTGTTCTCCCGGACCTTGTCGAACACGACGACCGTGTCGTAGATCGAGTACCCGAGGATCGTGAGGAACCCGATGACGGTGGCCGGGGTGACCTCCCAGCCGATGGCCGCGTAGATCCCGACGGTGATGATGAGGTCGTGGAACAGGGCGATGATCGCCGCCGCCGCCATCCGCCAGTTGCGGAAGTACACCGTCATGACCAGCGACACGAACAGCAGGAAGACGAGCAGACCGGTCACGGCCTTCTGCGAGACGTCCTGCCCCCACGAGGGGCCGATGTAGGCGCTGGTGATCTGGTCCTGGCCGACGTCGAAGGCCTCGGCGAGACCGTTCTTGACCTCCTCGACCTGCTCGTTGGTGAGCTCGGCCGTCTGGATGCGCAGCGAGCTGCCGCCGACCGTCGTGACGCGCGGGGCCTCCTCGGGCGAGACGGCCTGCACCGTGTCGACCGCGAGCTGCTGGTCGTCGGTGGGCACACCCGAGACCATGAACTCCGAGCCGCCGCGGAACTCGATGCCGGGGTTGAGGCCCGGCTTGACGAGCAGCACCGCGGAGATGAGGACGAGCACGAGCGAGATGGCGTACCACCTGCGCCGCTTGCCGACGATGTCGTACGAGCGGCGGCCCGTGTAGAGGTCGTTGCCCCACTGGGCGAATCCCGTGGCCATCAGCGGTCGCTCCCCTCGGCGCGCTCGGCGGCGGGCTCGTCGGTCCCGGACGCGGGCGGTGCGTCCGGCGGTGGTGCCGCAGCCGACTGCGCGGCACGGGCCGCGGCGCGGCGCTCGGCAATGGTCAGGCCGCCACCGCTGCCGACGGAGACCGGCTCGCGTGCGGACTCGGGGGCCGGTGCACCCGCCGTGCGCTGGCCCGGCGTGACCACGCGGCCGCGGCCGCCGTACCGCAGCACGTCGACGCCGAGGCGGCGCGGGTCGAGCCCGGAGGCGGGGTGCCCCTCGGAGAAGAACCGGGTACGGCCCAGCAGGACCATCAGCGGGTGCGTGAACAGGAACACGACGAGCAGGTCGACCACCGTCGTCAGGCCGAGGGTGAACGCGAAGCCCCGCACGCCGCCGACCGCGAGCAGGTACAGCACGATCGCGGCGGTGAAGTTCACCGCGTCGGACGCCAGGATCGTGCGACGCGCCCGCTCCCAGCCCTTCTCGATCGCGGCACCCAGGGCCCGGCCGTCCCGCAGCTCGTCCCGGATGCGCTCGAAGTACACGATGAACGAGTCGGCCGTGATGCCGATCGCCACGATGAGGCCGGCGACACCGGGCAGCGAGAGGCGGTAGCCCTGCAGCCAGGACAGCAGCGTGATGACCCCGTAGGTCACGAGTGCCGCCACGAGCAGCGAGGCGACCGTCACCAGGCCCAGCGCGCGGTACTGGAAGAGGGAGTACACGACGACCAGCAGCAGCCCGAAGACACCCGCGAGAAGGCCCTTCTGGAGCTGCTCGGAGCCGAGCGTCGCGGAGATCTGCTGCTCGCTCTGGACCGTGAAGCTGATGGGCAGCGAACCGAAGTTCAGCTGGTTCGCCAGCGTCGCCGCGGACTCGCGGTCGAACGACCCGGAGATCTGCGCCTGGCCGTTGGGGATGACCTCGTTGACCGACGGGGCGGAGATCACCAGCGCGTCGAGCACCACCGCGAACTGGTTGAGCGGCGGGGTCTGGCTCGCCAGGCGCGTCGTGACCTCGGTGAACTTCGGGGTGCCGGCGCCGGTGAACTCCAGGTTGACGACCCACTGGCCCGTGGAGGCACCCGTGGAGGTCGTCCCCATGCCGGACGTCGCGCTCTTGATGTCCGCACCGGGGATCTCGACCGGGCCGAGGATGTACTTGGCCAGGCCCTCCTGGTCGCACGCGACGAACGCGGTGTCGGGGTCGCCGGGGGCGCCACCGGCCCGGTTCTCGGGCAGCGTGCAGTCGAGGGCGTCGAACTCCTGCTGCACCTCGGGCGTCACGTAGTACGCGATGTCGCTCGGCCCGTCCGGGGACTCCTTGGTCGGCTGGTCGGCCGCCGGGGACGCCGCGGGGTCCTGCGGCGTCGCCGCAGGGGCCCCCATGACGAGGACCGGACGGAACTCCATCTGCGCCGAGGTGCGGACCAGGTCGAGGGTCTCCTTGTCGGGACGGCCCGGCAGCGCGACGACGATCTTGTCGCCACCCTGGCTGGTGATCTCCGCCTCGGCGACGCCGGAGGCGTCGACGCGCTGGCGGATGACCGCGATCGCCTGGTTGATCGTCTCGGAGGTGACGTCGCCCTTGGCCTCGGGCACGGGCTCGAGAATGATCTGCGTCCCGCCCTCGAGGTCGAGCGCGAGGTTCGGCGTCAGGGACGCGTCGCTCCAGCGGGTGCCGGCGAGGATCGACGCGAACAGCGCGACGACCAGCAGCCCGAGCATGACGAGCGTACGGACCGGCCGTTCACGGCGGCGGGGAGGAGGGGCCAACGGAGTTCTTCTCTCGTGCGCGCACCGCCCGGGAGGACCGGCCGGTGGGGTCGGGGCCCGGGCGTCATCGCCCGGGCCGGTGGGTCACTTGTCGTCGCGACGGTCGTCCGGCGTCGTCGGGGGCTCGGGCGGCAGGGAGGACAGGTCGTCGGGCACGTCCACCACGGGCTCGTCCTGGACGGCGGGGTCCTCGGTCTCGGACGGCTGCTCACCCACGACGGCCTCGGTGCGGCGCCCGATCGCGGCGCGCAGCCAACGCGTCTGCGTGCCGGGCGTGGACTCGAGCGTGACGACGTCGCCGTCGATGGCCGTGACGGTCCCGAAGAGCCCGGAGGCGGTCATGACCTCGTCCCCCACCTCCAGGTTGTTCCGCAGCTCGGCGGCCTCGCGCTGCTGCTTGCGCGTGCGGCTCGACATGAACCACAGCGCGGCGAACGCGAGCAGCATGATGATGAGGAACGAGTAGTCCATGGGGTGGTGGTTCTCCGCATTCGTGTCAGACGTCCGCCGCAGTCTAGGCGCCGCGGCCCGCCGCTCCAACGTCCCAGGGTCCTGCGACGTTCCCACCCGGTGCCCGAAGGGCGCCGCGCGCTCAGCCGAAGAGCGTGTCCGAGGCCACGGGGACCGCCAGCCCGAGGTGCTCCCACGCCGGTGGCAGGGCGACGCGGCCGCGCGGCGTGCGCCCCACCAGGCCCTCCCGCACGAGGAAGGGCTCGGCCACCGTCTCGACCGTCTCGGGCTCCTCGCCGACCGCCACCGCGAGCGTCGTCAGGCCGACGGGGCCGCCACCGAACCGGCGGCACAGCGCGTCGAGGACAGCACGGTCCAGCCGGTCCAGCCCGCGCTCGTCGACCTCGTAGACCGCCAGCGCCGACCGGGCGGCGTCCAGCGACAGGTGGCCGTCACCGCGCACCTGTGCCCAGTCGCGCACCCGGCGCAGCAGCCGGTTCGCGATGCGCGGCGTGCCGCGCGAGCGCGACGCGATCTCGGCCGCGGCCTCGGCGTCGAGCGGCACGCCCAGCAGCCCGGCGGACCGCACGAGCACACGCTCGAGCTCGTCGTCGGCGTAGAAGTCGAGGTGGCCGGTGAACCCGAACCGGTCGCGCAGCGGCGCCGGCAGCAGTCCCGCCCGGGTCGTGGCACCGACGACGGTGAACGGCGGCAGCGACAGCGGGATCGCGCTGGCGCCCGCCCCCTTGCCCACCACCACGTCGACCCGGAAGTCCTCCATGGCCACGTACAGCAGCTCCTCCGCCGGGCGGGCCAGCCGGTGGATCTCGTCGATGAACAGGACCTCCCCCTCGTCGAGGGAGGACAGCACCGCGGCCAGGTCGCCCGCGTGCTGGATGGCCGGCCCGCTCGTGACCCGCAGCGACGCGCCGAGCTCGGCGGCGATGATCATCGCCAGCGTCGTCTTGCCGAGGCCCGGCGGGCCCGACAGCAGGACGTGGTCCGGTGCCCGCCCCCGCGCCATCGCCGCCTCCAGCACCAGCGACAGCTGGTCTCGCACGACGCGCTGCCCGACGAACTCCTCCAGCCGACGGGGCCGCAGCGCCGCCTCGGCGGCACGCTCCGGCTCGTCCGCGGCGGGACGCACCACCGAGCCGGCGTCGAAGGCGTCGGGCTCCCCCACCTCGATGCGTCCGCCGCCGAGGGGGTCCGTCGCGTCCTCAGGCACGGGCGCTCCCCAGCGAGCGCAGGGCGGCGCGCAGCACGCCGGGCACCTCGTCGGCGCCGACCGGGCCGGTGGTGCCGTCGAGCACGGCCGCGACCGCGTCCTGCGCGGCCCGCAGCGGCCAGCCGAGGCCCACGAGGGCCTCGACGACCTGCTCGCGGTGGTCGGCCGACAGCGGGGCGGAGGCGGCGCCGGTGGGCGCGGGCGCCCCCAGACGCTCCCCCAGCTCCAGGACGATGCGCTGCGCACCCTTGCGTCCGATGCCCGGCACCCGCACGAGCGCCGCCAGGTCCTCGTCCGCGACCGCACGGCGCAGCCCGTCCGGGGTGTGCACGGCCAGCATCGCCAGCGCGAGGCGCGGCCCGACGCCCGAGACCGTCTGCACGGTCTCGAACACGTCGCGCTCGTCGTCGTCGGCGAAGCCGAACAGGGTCAGGGAGTCCTCGCGCACCACGAGGGACGTGAAGAGCCGCGCAGGCTGCCCGACGCGCAGACCGGCGAGCGTCGCCGGGGTCGCCTGGACCAGCAGACCCACACCACCGACCTCGAGGACGGCCGAGTCCAGCCGTACCGCCAGCACGGTCCCGTGCACCGACGCGATCACCGCGCGCTCCTCCCGTCGTCGACCGGGACACTGTGCCACACCCGGGCGAACACCTGTACGAACGACACGCGAGCCGTCACCCCCGGCGGCGCGCCGCCTGCTCCGCCTCCGCCCACCGGCGCTGCGCGGGAGTGAGGGCCCCGGGCTCGCGCTGCGGTGCCCCCAGCGCTCCCGCCGGGCGCCACAGGTGGCAGATCGCCAGGGCGAGGGCGTCCGCGGCGTCCGCGGGCCGCGGCAGGTCGTCCAGGCCGAGCAGCCGGGCGACCATCGTCTGGACCTGCGCCTTCTCGGCACGGCCGGACCCCGTGACCGCGGCCTTGACCTCGCTGGGCGTGTGCAGGGCGACGGGGATGCGGCGACGGGCCGCCGCCACCATGGCCAGGCCGGCGACCTGCGCGGTCCCCATCACGGTGCTCACGTTGTGCTGCGCGAAGACGCGCTCGACCGCCACGGTGTCGGGCGCGTGCTCCTCGATGCACTCCTCGAGGGCGCGCTCGATGAGGAGCAGCCGCTGGTCGACGTCGAGCGCGGGGTCGGAGCGCGCGACCGACACGTGCACGAGACGGGCGCGCCGTCCGGGCAGCCCGTCGACGACGCCGAGGCCGCACCGGGTCAGGCCGGGGTCCACTCCGAGCACGCGCACGCGGCCATCGTCGCAGCCGCCGGACGCAGGACGGGCCCCGCCACACCGGTGGCGGGGCCCGTGCGCGCACCCGGGAGGGTGCGGTGCGTCACTCGGCGTCGAGCTCGGCCATGACCTCGTCGGAGGCGTCGAAGTTGGCGTACACGTTCTGCACGTCGTCGGAGTCCTCGAGCGCGTCGATCAGCCGCAGGATCTTGCGGGCGCCGTCGGCGTCGACCTCGATCTGCGTCGACGGCCACCACACGACGTCGGCCGAGTCGTAGTCGATGCCGGCCTCCTGCAGGGAGGTCCGCACGGGCACCAGGTCGGTGGCCTCGCTCAGCACCTCGAACGACTCGCCGAGGTCGGTGACCTCCTCGCCGCCCGCCTCGAGCACGGCCTCCATGACGGCGTCCTCGTCGGTGCCCTCCTTGGGGACGATGACCACGCCCTTGCGGCTGAAGATGTACTGGACCGACCCGGGGTCGGCCATCTGGCCGCCGTTGCGCGTGAAGGCCACCCGCACGTCGGACGCGGCCCGGTTGCGATTGTCCGTCAGGCACTCGACCAGCACCGCGACACCGCCGGGGCCGTAGCCCTCGTACGTGATCGACTGGTAGTCCGCGCCGCCGGCCTCCTGGCCGGAGCCGCGCTTGACGGCACGGTCGATGTTGTCGTTCGGGACGGACGACTTCTTGGCCTTCTGGATGGCGTCGAAGAGCGTCGGGTTGCCCGCGGGGTCACCGCCGCCCGTACGGGCGGCCACCTCGACGTTCTTGACGAGCTTGGCGAAGAGCTTGCCCCGCTTCGCGTCGATGACGGCCTTCTTGTGCTTGGTGGTGGCCCACTTGGAGTGACCCGACATGGCTCGTTACCCCTTCGTCTCCGCTGATCCGCCCGCGTCGCTCCCGGGGCGCCGCCCAGGTGCGGGCGGGCCGGGGATCCGCGACGTCACAGGCTGTCGCGGACGATCTGCACGAACAGTCGGTGCACCCTCGGGTCCCCGGTCACCTCGGGATGGAACGAGGTCACGAGCAGCGGGCCCTGGCGCACCGCAACGATCCTACCGGCGGCGGGGCCCTCCGCGACGCGTCCGACGACGGTGGCTGCGGGTCCCACCTCCTCGACCCAGGGCGCCCGGATGAACACGGCGTGCACCGGGTCGTGCGCGCTCTCCTCCACCCCGTCCAGGACGAGGTCCGTCTCGAAGGAGTCGACCTGCCGCCCGAACGCGTTGCGCCGCACGGTGATGTCGACGCCGCCGAGCGTGCGCTGCCCCTCGATGCCGCCGATGATCCGGTCGGCGAGCAGGATCATGCCGGCGCACGACCCGTAGGCGGGCATGCCGCCGGCCAGCCGGTCCCGCACGGGGCCGTCCAGCTCGAACGCCCGCAGCAGCTTGTCGATCGTCGTCGACTCACCCCCGGGCAGCACGAGCGCGTCCACGGCGTCGAGCTCGCTGCGGCGGCGCACCGCGACCGCGCCGACGCCGAGGGAGCCGAGCACCGCCAGGTGCTCGCGGACGTCGCCCTGCAGGGCGAGCACACCGATGGTGGGGGTCACGGTGGCCGATCCTAGGCGTCCTCGACCGCGGCCGGCCCGACCACGGCGAGGGGCCGCCCGGCAGCGCCCGTGGGGTCCGCCACCTCGTCGGCCAGCCGCTCCAGCCCGAGCAGGAGCTGGTCCCGCGGCGCCGCGAGCGAGACCCGCACCATCCCCGCGGCGGCCGTCCCGAAGGTCGACCCGGGCGCGACCGCGACGTGCCGACGTGCCAGCAGGCCCCGGGCGAAGGCATCGGTGTCGGAGGTCCCGACGTCGACCATGAGGTAGAACGCGCCGTCGGGCACGACGTGCGCCACGCCGCGGCGCGCCAGGAGCGCGCACGCGGCGTCCCGCCGCTCCCGGTAGGACGCCACGGCGTCCGCGACGCCGTCCTGCGGCCCCGTGAGCGCGGCCAGCGCCGCCACCTGCCCGGGCGTCGACGGGCAGGCGACGGTCGCCTCGGCCAGGTGGCCGAGCGCCTCGACGACGTCGGGCGCGGGGACGACGACCCAACCCGTGCGCCAGCCCGTCAGCGCGTAGGTCTTGGAGACGCTGAAGAACCCGAGGACCCGCCCGTCCGTGTCGTACGCGAGCGGGCTGACGTGCGGGCGGTCGAAGGTGATGGCCTCGTAGCACTCGTCCGACAGCAGCCACAGGTCGTGGCGCCGTGCGACCTCGACCAGCCCTGCGACGACGTCGGGCGGGTACACCGCCCCCGTGGGGTTGTTGGGCGAGCACACGACGAGCGCGCGGGTGCGCGGTGTCACGCGCGACGCCACCTCGGCAGGGTCCGGCACGAAGCCGGCGGCCGCGTGCGCCGGGTAGGTGCGCACGGCGGCACCGGCCGCGACGGCCGCCATGTCCCAGTTCGGGAAGGTGGGGTCGGGCAGCAGCACCTCGTCACCCGGGGCGAGCAGCGTGGCCATGGCCATGGCCAGCCCGTGCATCGCGCCGTGGGTCACCACGACCTCGTCGGGCGACGTGGGACGTCCGTGGGTGCGCGCGACGCGCTCGGCCGCCGCGACGCGCAGCTCGACGAGGCCCGTGCTCGAGGTGTACCCGGTGCGTCCGTCCCGCGCGGCCGCGGCGACCGCCGCCACGACGTGCTCGGCGGGACCCGCGTCGGGCTCGCCGATCTCGAGGTGGATGGCGCTCGGGTCACCCAGCGCGAGGTCCATGAGGGTGCGGATGCCCGACCGCGGGATCCGGGCGACGGGCGAGGAGGCGGCGGCACGAGGCATGCGCCGGACGCTAGCCGGGTGACGTGACCGGGATGTTACCGACCAGTACGCACGGCGCGGGGGGCCGCCCGCGACGCGTCACTCCTCGACGAGACCGAGGTGGCGCGTCGTGCCGTCCCACACCAGGACGGCCCGCACGAGCTCGGGGAGCCCGGCCGGGAACACCTCGATCGTGACGCGGTCCAGCTCGTCGAGGTCCCACCACCGCAGCTCGTCGAGGACGTCCAGCTCGACCGCGGTCCAGCCGTCGCGCGTCGTCACGAGGTCGGTCGCCGGCACGCGGGCGAGGTACAGGTCCTCGTCCTGCCGGCACGTCCGGGCGGCGAAGTCGAACAGCGCGGACCGCGTGTACACCGGGCCCACCAGCTCGTCGGGCGCCAGCACGATGCCCGTCTCCTCGCGGACCTCCCGCACCGCGGCCTGCCGGGACGTCTCCCCCGCGTCGATGCCACCGCCCACCGTGAACCACCACGACCGCTCCGGCAGGTCGACGTCGTGGCCGCGGACGAGCAGGACGCGGTCGTGCTCGTCGAGCAGGATGACGCGGGCGGCGCGCCGGTGCAGCAGGCCGTCCGGGCCGGGGACCCAGTCGCTCCCGAACACGGCGGCCGACGCGCCACCCACCTCGGCGCCGTGCGGGCCGGTCGTGCTCACCAGCCCCGCTCGGCCAACCGGTGCGGCACCGGCACGTCGTCCACGTTGATGCCGACCATGGCGTCACCCAGGCCGCGGGACACCTTGGCGATGACGTCCGGGTCGTCGTGGAACGTGGTGGCCTTGACGATGGCCGCGGCGCGCTCGGCGGGGTTGCCGGACTTGAAGATGCCCGAGCCGACGAACACGCCCTCGGCGCCGAGCTGCATCATCATGGCCGCGTCCGCAGGCGTCGCGATGCCGCCGGCGGTGAAGAGCACGACGGGCAGCTTCCCGGCCGTCGCCACCTCCTTGACCAGCTCGTACGGTGCCTGCAGGTCCTTGGCCGCGAGGTACAGCTCGTCCTCGGGCAGGGACGTCAGCCGGCGGATCTCGTCGCGCAGCGTGCGCATGTGCGTCGTCGCGTTGGACACGTCACCGGTTCCGGCCTCGCCCTTGGAGCGGATCATCGCCGCGCCCTCGGTGATGCGCCGCAGCGCCTCGCCGAGGTTCGTCGCGCCGCAGACGAACGGGACGGTGAACGCCCACTTGTCGATGTGGTGCGCGTAGTCGGCGGGCGTCAGCACCTCCGACTCGTCGACGTAGTCGACGCCGAGCGCCTGCAGCACCTGCGCCTCGACGAAGTGCCCGATGCGGGCCTTGGCCATCACCGGGATGGACACCGTCGAGATGATGCCGTCGATGAGGTCGGGGTCGCTCATGCGCGCCACGCCGCCCTGCGCCCGGATGTCCGCGGGGACCCGCTCGAGCGCCATGACGGCGACGGCGCCCGCGTCCTCGGCGATCTTCGCCTGCTCCGGGGTGACGACGTCCATGATGACGCCGCCCTTGAGCATCTCGGCCATGCCGCGCTTCACGCGCGCGGTGCCGACCTCGCCGGCGGCGGGCTGGGAGTTCTGGGTCACGTCAGACCTCTTCGATCGGTGGTGGCGGGGGGCCCGCCTGCCGCGGTGCCCGGCGGCACGGCGCGACGCCGGACGCCGGCCGCCGTGGTCGGGGACACATCCATCCTAGGCAGGACGACCCCGGCGGTGGACGGACGACCGGCACGCGGACAGCGCGCGTCAGGCGCCGGTCGCGCCGACCTCCGGGGGCACCGGCCGTGCGCTCTCGCCGGGCCGTGCCAGGCCGTGGGGCCACGCGTCGTCGAGCTCGAGGGTGCGCGGCTCGGGCGCGTGCCCCGCGAGCCGTAGCAGCCGCACCGAGGCGCTTCGGCGCACGCGCTGCGTCTGGGCGACGGCCTCGTTGTGGAACCGACGCGCCAGCTGCACGCGGTACCAGGCGGCGGCCAGGTCGCCCAGCAGCCGGGCGCCGAGCGGGTCGGTGGCCAGCGCGGCCACCTCGTCGGCGTCGTCCAGGATCTCGCGCAGCGCTGCCGTGAGCTCGCTCTCCACCTGGGACCGGTCCACCGGCTCACCCGGCGCGTCCGGGGCGCCGAGCACCTCGTGCACGTCGGGCGGCAGCAGCCCCGCCGGCACGTCGACCGCGCCCGCGGCGGTCAGCGACTCCCACACCGACTCACCCAGCACCACCGAGCTCGCGGGGTCCAGCAGGCCGCTGGTGGCCAGCTCCGACGCCACCGTCGCACGCCGGACGAGCTGCGCGTCGACCACCGCGCGAGACGCCGCCACCTTGCGGTGCAGTCGGTCCAGCCGGCTGGCGCGCACCCACACCAGCCACAGCGCCAGCAGCACGACGCCGACGACCACCAGGACGGCCGTGCCGTCCATCGCGCCCGTCACGTGCGGTTCCGCCGCAGCTCGAGCAGGCGGGCGCCGCGCAGCGACGACGGGTCCTCGCCGACGGGCGCATCGCGACCCGCCACCGCCATCTCGTAGACGGCGAGCACCTGGTCGGTCACCGCCGACCAGTCGTAGCGGCGCACCACGCGCGACGCGTGCGCGCTGATCCGCTCGCGCAGGGCGGCGTCGCCGAGCACCCGCACCAGGGTGGCGCCGAGGTCCGCCGGGTCACCGGTGCGGAACAGCACGCCGGCGTCCCCGTCGTCGAGCACGCGCGCGAACGCGCCCAGGTCGCTGGCGACCACCGTCGTCCCGGCCGCCATCGCCTCGACCAGGACGATGCCGAAGCTCTCGCCGCCGGTCTGCGGCGCGCAGTAGACGTCCACGGAGGACAGCAGCCGCGCCTTGTCCTCCTCGCTGACGCCGCCGAGGAACTCGACCGCGCCGGCCCGGTCACCCAGCAGCTCACGCGCCTGCTCCTGGCCCGTGTCACCGCTGCCCGCGACGAGGAACCGTGCACCCGGGTACGTGTCGAGCACGGTCGTGACGGCGCGCAGCAGCACGGCGAGCCCCTTGCGGGGCTCGTCGAGGCGGCCGAGGAACGCCACGGTCGGCGCCTGCGGCGTGCCGGTCCACCGGGGGTCCGTGCCGGCGTTCGCGAAGGTGTCGACCCACACCCCGTTGGGGATCACCACCGCGTCGCCGCCCAGGTGCTCGACGAGCGTGCGCCGCGCGTCCTCCGAGACCGCGATCCGCAGGGAGATCTTCTCCAGGGACTGACGGACGAGCGGGTACGCCATCTGCAGGGAGCGGGACCGCACGATCGAGGTGTGGAACGTCGCCACCACCGGGCCGTCCGCGATCCACAGGGCGAGCATGCCGAGGCTCGGCGTGACGGGCTCGTGCAGGTGCAGCACGTCGAACTCGCCGGCGGCCAGCCAGCGCCGCACCCGGCCGGCCGTCACGGGGCCGAACGTGAGCCGCGCGACGGACCCGTTGTAGTGCACGGGGACCGCGCGGCCGGCCGCGACCAGGTAGGGCGGGACGGGGGTGTCGTCGGCCGCGGGAGCGAGCACCGACACCTCGTGGCCACGCCCGATGAGCGACTCGGCCAGGTCCCGGACGTGGAACTGCACGCCCCCGGGCACGTCGAAGGAGTAGGGGCACACGATCCCCACGCGCAGGGGGCGGGTGCTGGTCACGTGGCGGTCTCCGGGCCCAGGGCGTCGTCGCCCGCAGCCGGCTCCCCCGTCGCGCGGCGAGCCGCGTCGCGGGCAGGGTCGAGGTCCGCGACGAACACGCGCTGCAGCATGTGCCAGTCCTGGGGGTGTGCCTGGATCTGATCGGCGAGGACGTCCACCCACGCCTGCGTCAGGGCGTGCACCCTGTCGGCGCGGGGCGCGTCCGCGGGGACCTCGATGCGAGGGCTGAAGCGCACGACGATCCCCCACGGCCCGCCGGCCGCCCGCCGCCGGGCACGACGCAGCCGCTCGTAGCTGATGGACGCGGCGACCAGCGGCGCGCCGGTGGTCACCGCCAGCGCGGCCGGCCCGGCCGCCACCCGCGCGCGCTGCCCGAAGAGGTCGACCTCGAGGCCCTTGGCCGTGAGGTCGCGGTCCGCCAGCAGCGGCAGGAGCCCGGGTCCGGTGCGGGTGACGTGCACCAGCTGCCGGAACACGTCGCCGCCACCGGTCAGCGGGATGATCCGCAGGCCGATGCTCTCGCGGAAGGCGAGGAACTCCTGGAAGAGCTCCTCGGGCTTCAGCCGCTCCGCGACGGTCGTGACCGGCGCGACGTGAGCGGCCGCCCAGGCGCCGGCGAGGTCCCAGTTGCCCGTGTGCCCGAGGGCGACGACGATCTGCCGCCCCTCGTCGAGGTGCGGCAGGAGGTTCTCCAGGCCCTCGACCCGCACCCGGGCCGCGAGCTGGTCCGTGCTCAGCGCGCGCAGCGTGAACGCCTCACCGAAGTAGCGCATGTACGAGCGCATGCCCGCGCGCGAGAGCCGACGCAGCGCACGCTCGTCCAGCTCGGGGCGCACCCGGGCGAGGTTGGCCTCGAGGCGCCGCACGCCGGACCCGCGGCGCGCCCACGCGACGTCCGCGCCGAGCGTGCTCAGCCCGCGCACGACGACGCCGGGGACCCGGTGGCCGACGCGCCACGCGAGGTGGTAGGCGCGGGCGACGTCGATCACGGGGCCGCCTCCCGCACCTGGCGACGGACCGTGGCCATGCGCTGCACCACCGTGACCGCCGACGCAGCCGCGAGCAGCCCCAGGACGACGGTCATGACGACGTCGGGCAGCCCGGCGCCGACCAGGATCGTCGCCACGATCACGGCCACGAGCCGCTCGGCGCGCTCGGCGATCCCGACCGCGGCCGTCATGCCCAGGCCCTCGGCACGCGCCCGGGCGTACGGCACGATCGAGCCGAGCACCAGGCACGCGAGCGCGAGGACGGCGGTGAGCCGCGAGCCGCCGCCGCCGGTGTACCAGAGCACGAGGCCGGCGAAGATCGCGCCGTCACCGAAGCGGTCGAGCGTGGAGTCGAGGAACGCCCCCCAGGGACTGCTGCGCCCGGCGCGCCGCGCCATCACCCCGTCGAGCGAGTCGGTGAGCGTGAAGACGGCGATGAGCAGGCCACCGAGCAGCAGGTGACCCGTGGGGAACGCCCACAGGGCCGTCACGACGACGACGAGCGTCCCGGTGATCGTCACGGCGTCCGGCGACACCCCCCGGCGCAGGAGCGCGTCGGCGAGCGGCGTCCACAGCCGCGTCATCACCCCGCGCAGTCGGCTCAGCACGCGTCCGTCATCCCTTCGTGGTGGCGGGCCACGCGGCGGCGAGCGCCTCACGCGTGTCGCCGAGCAGCGCCGGCAGCGCGCGCGTGCGCGCCACGATCGGCAGGAAGTTCGCGTCGCCACCCCAGCGGGGCACGACGTGCTGGTGCAGGTGCGCCTGGATGCCCGCGCCCGCGACCTGCCCCTGGTTCATGCCGAGGTTGAAGCCGTCGGGCGCGAGCACGTCGCGCACCACCCGCATCGCGGTGCGCGTGAGGTCCGCCACCTCCGCGACCTCGGACGGCGTGAGCTCGGTGTAGTCCGCGACGTGCCGGTACGGGCACACCAGGAGGTGCCCGGAGTTGTACGGGTAGAGGTTCATCACCACGTAGGCGACCGCGCCGCGGTGCACGACGAGCCCCTGCTCGTCCGGCAGGCCGGGGATGCGGCAGAACGGGCAGCCGTCCCCCGGCGAGTCGTCCGCGGGCTTGTCCTGCCCGCCGATGTAGGCCATGCGGTGCGGGGTCCAGAGGCGGTCGAGCCCGTCCGGGACGCCGGCGAAGGCGTCGGCGGGCTCGACCTCCACGTCGTCGGAGGAGGGCACGGCTCAGACCTGCACGCGGTCGCGGACGGCCGCGACGATCCGCTCGACCGCCACGTCGACGGGCACGCCGTTGTCCTGCCGGCCGTCGCGGTAGCGGAAGGAGACGGCACCGGCCTCGGCGTCCTCCCCGCCGGCGATGAGCACGAACGGGATCTTCTGCGTCGAGGCGTTGCGGATCTTCTTGCCGAAGCGGTCGTCGGAGCGGTCGACCTCGGCACGGATCCCCTGGGCGCGCAGGCGGGAGACCACCTCGTCGAGGTACGGCTCGAACGGCTCGGCGACCGGCACGGCCAGCACCTGGACGGGGGCGAGCCAGGCGGGGAACGCCCCGGCGTAGTGCTCGGTCAGCACGGCGAAGAACCGCTCGATCGAGCCGAACAGGGCGCGGTGGATCATCACCGGGCGCTGCCGGGTGCCGTCGGGGGCGGTGTACTCGAGCTCGAAGCGCTCGGGGAGGTTGAAGTCGAGCTGGATGGTCGACATCTGCCAGGTGCGGCCGATGGCGTCCTTGGCCTGGACCGAGATCTTGGGGCCGTAGAAGGCGGCGCCGCCCGGGTCCGGCACGAGGTCGAGGCCCGAGGCCTCGGCGACCTCGCGCAGGGTCTCGGTCGCCTCCTCCCAGACCTCCTCGGAGCCCACCGACTTCTCGGGGTTGCGGGTCGACAGCTCCAGGTAGAAGTCGTCGAGCCCGTAGTCCTTGAGCAGGTCGAGGACGAAGGTGAGCAGACTGGTCAGCTCGTCCTTCATCTGCTCGCGCGTGCAGTAGATGTGCGCGTCGTCCTGGGTGAAGCCGCGCGCGCGGGTCATGCCGTGCACGACGCCGGACTTCTCGTACCGGTACACGGTGCCGAACTCGAAGAGCCGCAGCGGCAGCTCGCGGTACGACCGCCCGCGCGAGGCGAAGATGAGGTTGTGCATCGGGCAGTTCATGGGCTTGAGGTAGTAGTTCTGCCCCTCGCGCCGGATCGTGCCGTCCTCGTGGTACTCCGCGTCGAGCTGCATGGGCGGGTACATGCCGTCGGCGTACCAGTCCAGGTGGCCCGAGATCTGGAAGAGCTGCTCCTTGGTGATGTGCGGCGAGTTCACGAAGGAGTAGCCGGCCTGCACGTGCCGGCGGCGCGAGTACTCCTCCATCTCCATGCGGATGATGCCGCCCTTGGGGTGGAAGACCGCCAGGCCGGACCCGATCTCCTCGGGGAACGAGAACAGGTCGAGCTCGTTGCCGAGCTTCCGGTGGTCACGGCGCTCCGCCTCGGCGATCCGCTCGAGGTAGGCCTTGAGCTCGTCCTTGGTCGGCCACGCGGTGCCGTAGACCCGCTGCAGCTGCGGGTTCTTCTCCGACCCGCGCCAGTAGGCGGCCGCGGACCGGGTGAGCTGGAAGCCGTTGCCGATCAGGCGGGTGGAGGGCAGGTGCGGACCGCGGCACAGGTCCTGCCACACGACGGTCTCGGACTCCCGCCCGGCGCCGCGCACGTTCTGGTAGATCGACAGCCCGCCGAGGCCCACCTCGACGGACGCGCCGTCGGTGTCCCCGGCCTCGCCCTTGAGCCCGATGAGCTCGAGCTTGTACGGCTCGGCAGCGAGCTCCTCGCGCGCCTGCGCCTCGGTGACCTCCCACCGCCGGAAGGTCTGGCCCTCCTTGACGATCCGGCCCATGACCTTCTCGATGGCCTTCAGGTCCTCGGGGGTGAACGGGGTCTCGACGTCGAAGTCGTAGTAGAAGCCGTCGGTGATCGGCGGGCCGATGCCGAGCCGCGCCTTCGGGTTGACCTCCTGCACCGCCTGCGCGAGCACGTGGGCGGCCGAGTGCCGCAGCACCGCGAGCCCGTCCGGGGAGTCGATGGTCACCGGCTCCACCACCGCGCCGGACGCCAGCGGCGCAGCGAGGTCCTTCAGCTCGCCGTCGACGCGGACGACGACGACGTCCCGGCGGTCGGCGAACAGCTCGGCGCCCGTCGTGCCCTGCGCGACCGGGGTCTCGACGCCGTCGACGGTCAGGGTCATCTGCTCGGGCACGTTCGTGAGCTCCTCGGGTCTGCCCGCTCCGCGGGTCGCGGCGGGTCGGCGGCACGGGTCGGCGGTCGTCGACACGGGCCAGGTCGATGCTACCGACCGCGGTCGGCCGGAGGCGCACCCCGCCGTCGCCGACCGGGGTGCAGAGGCGGGTCAGGACGGGCGGGGCCCGCCGGGCAGCTCGTGCGGGACGTGCGCCTCGAGCTCCGCGAGCCAGGCCGCGGGCGACGCGTCGGACGGCATCCGCCAGTCGCCGCGTGGCGACATCGTGCCGCCCTCGCTGACCTTCGGGCCGTTCGGGAGCGCCGAGCGCTTGAACTGGCTGGCGAAGAACCGTCGAAGGAACACCTCGAGCCAGCAACGCACCGTCGGCAGGTCGTACTCGGGGCGCCGGTCCTGCGGCCACGCCGGGGGCCACTCCCCCGCCGACGCGTCGTGCCAGGCGTGCCACGCGAGGAAGGCGATGCGGCTGGGCCGCATGCCGTGCCGCAGCAGCTGGTACAGCGCGAAGTCGTGCAGCGCGTACGGGCCGATCGTGTCCTCGGTGGACTGGATCCGCTCGCCCTCGCGCGCCGGGACCAGCTCCGGGGAGATCTCCTGGTCCAGGACGCGCAGCAGCACCGCGTTCGTCGCGTCGTCGAAGTGCCCCTCGCCGACCACCCAGCGGATGAGGTGCTGGATCAGGGTCTTGGGAACGCCGGCGTTGACGGCGTAGTGGGACATCTGGTCCCCCACGCCGTAGGTGCACCAGCCCAGCGCCAGCTCCGAGAGGTCGCCGGTGCCCAGCACGATGCCGCCGCGCTGGTTGGCTGCGCGGAAGAGGTAGTCGGTCCGCAGACCCGCCTGCACGTTCTCGAACGTGACGTCGTAGACCTCCTCACCGGCGCCAGCAGGGTGGCCGAGGTCCGCGAGCATCTGGCGTGCGGCGGGGCGGATGTCGATCGTCTCGAACGTCGTGCCGAGCGACTCCATGAGCGCCAGCGCGCTGGCCTTCGTGCCCTCGCTGGTCGCGAACCCCGGCATCGTGAACGCCAGGATGTCGCTGCGGGGACGGCCGAGCCGGTCCATGGCCCGGGCGGCCACGATGAGCGCGTGCGTCGAGTCCAGCCCGCCGGACACCCCGATGACGACCTTGGCGCCCCCGACCGCACGCAGCCGCTGCTCCAGGCCGCTGACCTGGATGTTGTACGCCTCGTAGCAGTCGAGGGCGAGGCGCTGCGGGTCGTCCGGCACGAACGGGAACCGGTCGACTCGCCGACGCAGCCCGACGTCGCCCGCCGGCGGGTCGAGGGTGAAGGCGACGGTCCGGTGCGAGGCGCCCGCGGGGGGCATGCCCAGCCCGCGGCGGTTGTCGTCGAAGGTCCCGGTGCGCTGGCGGTGCTGGCGCAGCCGGTCGAGGTCGACGTCCGCCACCGTGTGCACCGGCTCGTCGACGAACCGCGGCCCCTCGGCCAGCAGCTCGCCCAGCTCGTAGACCATGGTCTGGCCGTCCCACGACAGGTCCGTCGTCGACTCGCCGTACCCGGCCGCCGCGTACACGTACGCCGCTGCGCACCGCGCGGACGCCGAGCGCACCAGCAGCCGGCGGTCCTCGGCCCGCCCCACGGTGATCGGGCTCGACGAGAGGTTGACGAGCACGGTGGCACCCGCGAGCGCGGCGGTCGCGCTGGGCGGGACCGGGACCCACAGGTCCTCGCACACCTCGACGTGCAGGACGAGCCCGGGCACGTCGGTCGCCGCGAACAGCAGGTCGGGGCCGATCGGCACGTCCTGCCCGGCGATCGTGATCGTGCCGCGCACGTCGTCCCCCGGGGCGAACCAGCGACGCTCGTAGAACTCCCGGTACGTCGGCAGGTACGACTTGGGCGCGACGCCGAGGACCCGGCCGCGGTGCACGACCACCGCGGCGTTGAGCAGCCGCCCGCCGTGCGCGAGCGGCGCGCCCACGACCAGCACGGGCCGCAGGTCGTGCGAGGCGGCGACGACCTCGTCGAGCGCGGCGCGCACCGCCTCGAGCAGCGCGTCCTGCAGGAACAGGTCGTCGATCGCGTAGCCGGACAGGCACAGCTCGGGCAGCACGGCGACGGCGACGCCGTCGTCGTGGCACGCACGCGCGGCCGTGATGACGGCCGCCGCGTTGCGGGCCGGGTCGGCGACGGTGACGGGCACCGTGCACGCGGCGACCCGGGCGAACCCGTGGGCGTAGGCGGAGAGGAAGTCCACGTCGCGAGTCTGGCACGGCCCGCGGTTGCCGACCTCGGTGCACGCCCCGGCCGGCGCGGTCCCCGAGCAGCACGGACGCGAGCTGCCCGCGCGAGGTGAGGTGACCGAGGTGGAGGGGAACCACGCGGCGTACCTCACGCGTCCGGACGTGGTCGCCGGCGTCATCGACCGCGCCGCCCGCACCGCCCTGGTGCCTGCCGCCTGAGCCCGCGGGCGGCGGGACGGGTGCGGTCCTCGGCGGCCACGACCCGCCGGGCCCACCCGGTCCGGACACGACGACGCCCCAGCCATCAGGCCGGGGCGTCGTCGAGCGGGTGGGCGATACTGGGTTCGAACCAGTGACCTCCTCGGTGTGAACGAGGCGCTCTACCACTGAGCCAATCGCCCGCTGCGTGCGCCGTCCGGGTCCGTCGACGGCCCAGCCCCTCGGGGCAGACCACCGGCGAACCACCCGTGGGCGGCACGGGAGACGATGTTAGCGGACGTCGGCCCGAACGCCGAACCGACCTCGTCGTCGGCGTGCCGCGCCGGCCCGTGGAGCCCTGCGCAGGAGCGCCCCGACGTGCTCACGACGGGTCTCACGACCGGCGCCGCGACCGGGCAGCTTGTCGCGATCTGCACCCTCCCGTGCGATGGGCAACGTTTTCCATCAAGGTGAAAGGGTCCGGGCGGGTGAACTGTGGGCAAGCAACGGTCCAATGGGACATCGGTCCTGCCATGATGTGAGTCCACGGGCCCGTGCGGGCACCACCACGCGACAGGAGGACCCGATGACGGGATCGTCGTACGACGTCATCGAGGTCGTCGCCATGCAGCTCATCGGGTCCGATGCGACCGTCATCCCGGTGTCCGCGGAGCTCTGCTTCCGCACCACCGACCCCTACACGGTGCGCGCCGTCTTCACGGGCGCCCACACGATGTCGACGTGGCTGCTCGGCCGCGAGCTGCTCGCCCAGGGCGTGCACGCGGTCGCCGACGCCCCGGCCGGCACCGGTGACGTGCAGGTCTGGCGCGACGACGACCCCGACTACACCCTCGTGTCGCTCTCGGGCGTCGAGGGCAGCGCGCTGCTGGCGGCGCCGACGGAGCCGCTGCTGCGGTTCCTCGCCGCGACCGAGTCCCTCGTCCCCGTGGGCGCGGAGTCGGACAAGATGGAGGGCGAGATCACGGCGCTGATCGCCGCCCTGCTCACCGCCTGACCCGCGGCACCACCCGACGGCTCCAGCCGGTCCCGCACGCGCGGGGCCGGCTGTCGTCGTCCGGGCGCGTCGTCGTCCGGGCGCGTCGTCGTCCAGCCGTGCGGTCGTCCGGGGCCCGCCACCGTCCGGCTCCGCAGGGGCCTACGGGTCCAGGTCCTGGGGCAGCCGCTCGAGGAACACGCGCCGGGCCTCCTGCGACAGCGGTCCGGGCGTCACGTCCACGTCGTCGAGGCGCACGACCGGGGTGACGTGACGCACGGACCCCGTCAGCGCCAGGTGGGCGCGCCCGGCGGCCACGTCGTCCAGCACCTCCCACGGCAGCTCGTCGGGACGGGCCTCGCGCACCGGGAGCCCGGCCTCACGCCCCCACAGCAGCACGAGCTCGCGGGTGATGCCCGCCAGCGCGCCGGTCTCCAGCGCGGGCGTCAGCATCTCCCCGGCGGTCTCGACGAACACGTTGGACCCGGTGCCCTCGCACAGGCGCCCCCGGGTGTCGGCCAGGAGGGCCTCGTCGGCGCCGTGCTCGCGGGCGCGGGCGAGCGCCACGACGTTCTCGCCGTACGACGTGGTCTTCAGCCCGGCCAGCGGTGAGCGCTCGTTGCGGACCCACGGCACCCGCACCGCGCGGGCGACCTCGGCCGCGGCCGCCGGACCTGCGACCACGACGACCACGGGGCGCTGCTCGTGCGGCGCGTCGCGCTGCGTGCCCAGCGGACCCGGACCGCCGGTCACGGTGATCCGCAGGCGCCCCGCGCGCTCCCCCGCCGCGGCGAGCACCGCGCGCACGCCGGCACGCACGTCGTCCAGCGGCAGGGCCGGCAGCCCCATCCCCCGCGCGGACGCCTCCAGGCGGGCCAGGTGCCGGGTCAGGGCGAACGCGACGCCGTGGTGCACGGCACAGGTCTCGAAGACACCGTCGCCGACTGTCACGCCGTGGTCGACGGCCGTGAGCACCGGCTCGTCCGGGGTGCGCAGCCGGCCGTCGGCCCAGATGGTCACGTCCACGCCGGCCATCCTGCCACCGGCCGCGCCCGCGCGGCCGGTCGTCAGCGCGACGCGAGCGCGACCAGTCGGGCGGCCTTGAGCTCGGTCTCGTCCCACTCCGCCGCGGCGTCGCTCGCCCACGTGATCCCGGCCCCGGTGCCGAAGCGCAGGACGTCGTCACGCCACCAGAAGGTGCGGATGCCGACGGCGAGCTCGGCGGACCAGGTGCCGTCCCCGGCCACGTGCACCCATCCGACCAGGCCGCAGTACGGGCCGCGCGGGACGGGCTCGAGCTCCGCGATCACCCGGAGCGCCGAGCTCTTGGGCGCCCCGGACACCGAGCCCGGCGGGTAGGTCGCGGCGAGCAGCCGGGCGAGACCGTCCGGTGCGTCCCGGACCTCGGGGAGCAGGTCGCCGGCGACGGTCGAGACGAGGTGCACCAGCCCAGGGTGCTGCTCGGTGGCCAGCAGGTCGGTCACCCGCACGGTCCCCGGCCGGCACACGCGCTGCAGGTCGTTGCGCACGAGGTCGGTGATCATCACGTTCTCCGCGCGGTCCTTGGCGCTCAGACCGGCGGGCGTGGCCGCGGTGCCCTTGATGGGCGCCGACGTGACGACGCCGTCCCGCACGCGCAGGAAGAGCTCGGGCGAGGCCGTGACGACCCACCCCGGCGCCACAGGGCCCCCGAAGGGCACGTGGACGCCCCCGGAGTACGGCGCCGGGTTCCCGGCCGCGAGACGGGCGCCCAGGGCACGCGCAGCGGGCTCACGGCCGTCGCCGCCGGGCAGCGGCGCGGACAGCACGCGGCAGACGTTCGCCTGGTACACCAGCCCGTCGCGCACGTGCGCGCGGACCCGCTCCACCGCGGCCACGTAGCCGGCACGGTCCAGCGACGACGTCCAGGCCGCGCGCGGCGGCCCCTGCCAGGCCTGCGACGCACCCTGCGCAACGGCCGCCGGGCGCACGTCGGCGAAGCGCCACGCGTCGACACGGCCCTCGAACTCCCCCACGACCGCCCACCAGCCCGGTGCCGCCGTCGCGTCCGGCCGGGCCCGCAGATCGGCGTGCTCGACGACCCCCCGGGCGTGGCGCCCCCCGAACCACGCCTCACCGGGGGCGGGGACGGGCGCTGCGGACGGGCTGGGCACGGGCTCAACCTACCCAGGCCCGACGGGCGTCCGGGCCGCTCGCAGGAGCCACGGAACGCGCCCGCGGACACGCTGGTGAGGGGCCGGTTGGACTCTCACCGATGTTGTCGTCTAGAGTCTTCGACGCACCAGGAACGCCGGTGAAACGGCGGAACTGACGCGCGGACGTGGCTCAGTGGTAGAGCATCACCTTGCCAAGGTGAGGGTCGCGGGTTCGAATCCCGTCGTCCGCTCGGAGGCTATCCCCATCGGTACCCAACCGTTGTGGACTGCGGTCTCAGCGGTGGAGTGGCCGAGAGGCGAGGCAGCGGCCTGCAAAGCCGTATACACGGGTTCGAATCCCGTCTCCACCTCGCATGTACTCCCCCCATGGGCGATTGGCGCAGCGGTAGCGCGCTTCCCTGACACGGAAGAGGTCACTGGTTCGATCCCAGTATCGCCCACCAGCATCACCCAGCGAGAGCCGTCCCGGAGGTCCGGGACGGCTCTTCTGCTGTCCGGTGACGTCGGCGGCCGACGTCACCCCCGTCAGCGCCCCGCGGGCAGCGCCAGCCCCGCACCGGGGATCGCGGCGAGCAGGTCCCGCGTGTACTGCTCCCGGGGGGCGTCGAACACGTCGTCCGTCGGGGCGTGCTCGACGACCTTGCCCTCGCGCATGACGACGACTGAGTCCGCGATCTGGCGCACCACGGCGAGGTCGTGGGTGATGAACAGGTACGCCAGGCCCAGCTCGCGCTGCAGTCCGGCGAGCAGGTCGAGGACCTGCGCCTGCACCAGCACGTCGAGCGCCGAGACGGCCTCGTCGAGCACGACGACCTCGGGCGCGAGCGCGAGCGCCCGTGCGAGGGCGACCCGCTGGCGCTGCCCCCCGGACAGCTCGGCCGGGAACCGTCGCATGACGTCGTGCGGCAGGGCGACCATGTCGAGGAGCTCGCGCACGCGCGCCTCGCGCGCCGGGCGGTCCCCGACCCGGTGCACGCGCAGCGGCTCCTCGAGCGACCGGTAGACCGAGTACTGCGGGTCGAGCGACCCGTAGGGGTTCTGGAACACCGGCTGGATCCGGCGGCGGAACGCGAGCTGCTCCCGCCGGGTCAGCCCGCCGACGTCCTGCCCGTCGAACAGCACCGTCCCGGCCGTCGGCTCCAGCAGGCCGAGCACCATGTTCGCCGCGGTCGACTTGCCCGAGCCGGACTCCCCCACCAGGGCCAGCGTGCGGCCACGGGCGAGCGTGAAGCTCACGTCGTCCACGGCCGTGAAGCCGGTCGCTCGCGCACCACGGCCACGGGTGCGGAACACCTTCGTCAGGTGCGAGGCCACGACGACCTCGTCGCGCCGCGCCTCGGGCTCGTCGGCGTGCCGCGCGAGGAGGTCGTCGACGGGCTGCTCGCCGCGGGCGTGGGCGACCTGGATCCGGCGCGACGACAGCGAGGGCGCCGAGGCCACCAGCCGGCGGGTGTACGGGTGCAGCGGATCGGCCAGGATCCGGCGCGCCGGCCCGGACTCCACGACCTCACCCCGGTACATCACGACGAGGTGCTCGGCGCGCTCGGCCGCGAGGCCGAGGTCGTGCGTGATGAACAGGACCGCGGTGCCGAGGTCGGCGGTCAGGGTGTCGAGGTGGTCGAGGATCTGCCGTTGCACGGTCACGTCGAGGGCGGACGTCGGCTCGTCGGCGATGAGCAGCCGCGGGCGTGATGCCAGACCGATCGCGATGAGCGCGCGCTGGCGCATGCCGCCGGAGAACTCGTGCGGGTAGAGGCCGGCACGCGCACCGGCGTCCGGCAGCCCCGCCTCCGTGAGCAGCTCGTGCACACGGGTGCGGCGCGCCGCCCGCGTGCCGACGAACCCGTTGGCGCGCAGCGCCTCCTCGACCTGGGAGCCGATCTTCCACACGGGGTTGAGGTTCGACATCGGGTCCTGCGGGACCAGGCCGATCTGGTCGCCGCGCAGCGCCTCGACCTCCCGGCGGCCGAGACCGACGAGCTCACGACCCGCGAAGCGGATGCTGCCACCGGTGACCCGGCCCGTGCCGGGCAGCAGGTCGATGATCGCGTGCGCGGTCGTCGACTTGCCGGACCCGGACTCACCGACGATCGCGACGGACTGACCCGGGTAGACGGTCAGGTCGGCACCGCGCACGGCGTGCACCGGGCCGGTGGCGGTGGCGAACGCCACCTCGAGCCCACGGATCTCCAGGAGCGGGGCGTCCGGGTCGAGCGGCGTCCGGGGGGTGGGGGTGCTCATCGGGTGCGCGCCTTCGGGTCGAGGGCGTCGCGCACGACGTCGCCCATCATGATGAAGCCGAGGACCGTCAGGGCCAGCGCCCCGGCGGGGTACAGCAGGATCTCCGGGTTCGTGCGGATGGCGCCCTGCCCCTGCGAGATGTCCCCGCCCCAGGACACGACCGACGGCGGCAGCCCGATGCCCAGGAAGCTGAGCGTCGCCTCGGCCACGATGAACGTGCCGAGGGCCACCGTCGCGTAGACGATGACCGGTGCCGCGGAGTTCGGCAGCACGTGCCGCAGGAGGATGCCGGGCCTGCTCATGCCCAGGGACCGCGCGGCCGTGACGAACTCGTCGTTCTTGACGGACATCACGGTGCCGCGCGCGATGCGCGCGATCGGCGGCCAGCCGAAGGACGCCAGCACCAGGGCCACCGTCAGGGCGGTCCGGCGGGTGGACAGGCTCATGATGACGATGGCGGCGAGCACGAGGGGGATCGCGAAGAAGATGTCCGTCACGCGGGCCAGCAGCGTGTCCGCCCACCCTCCGAGGTACCCGGCGAGCGCACCCGCCGTGGTCCCCACCGCGACGACGAGCAGCGTGGTGAGCACGCCGACGATCACCGAGGCCCGGGCGCCGTGCACGGTGCGCGAGAAGATGTCGCACCCCTGACGGTCGAACCCGAAGGGGTGCCCGGCCCGGGGGGCGTCCAGGGCGTCGGACAGGGCGCACGTGCGCGGGTCGATCGACGTGAACAGACCGGGGAACGCGGCCACCAGCAGGACCATGACGATGAGCAGCGCGGACACCCAGAACAGGGGGCGTCGGCGCATGCCGTGCCACGCCTCGCGCCAGAACCCCGCGGGCGCGCTCGTCGTACGGACGGCGTCGACGGCGCCGAGCTCGTCGTCGGAGGCCGGACGGGCGATGTGCTCCTGACCGGGTCGCGGTGCGGTGCGGACGGCGTCGACGGCACCGGTGCTGAGGGGGGCGTCAGGCATAACGGATCCTCGGGTCCAGCGCGGCGTACAGCAGGTCGACCGCGAGGTTGGCGACGATGTAGACGAGCACGAGCACGGTGGTCAGCGCCACGACGGTCACGTTCTCGCCGCGCGTGATGGCGTCGTAGAGAGTGCCCCCGACGCCGTGGATGTTGAAGATCCCCTCGGTGACGATCGCCCCGCCCATGAGAGCGCCGAGGTCGGCACCGAGGAACGTCACGACCGGGATGAGCGAGTTGCGCAGCACGTGCCGCCCGGTGACCTGTGTGCGGGACAGGCCCTTGGCGCGGGCCGTGCGCACGAAGTCGGCGGAGAGGTTCTCCTGCACCGACGTCCGGGTCAGGCGCAGCACGTACGCGAACGACGTCGCGGCGAGGACGGACGCCGGCATCAGCAGGCTGACGACGTCGGGGTCACGGCCGGCGGTGATCGGCAGCCAGCCCAGGTTGACCCCGACGACGATCTGCAGGACGAAGCCGAGGACGAACGTCGGCACCGCGATCACCAGCAGGCTGAGCACGAGGACCGTCGAGTCGAACAGCCCGCCCTTGCGCATCCCGGCGAGGAGTCCGAAGCCGACGCCGAGCACGGCCTCGATGGCCAGCGCCATGAGGGCGAGCTGGAACGTCACCGGCAGCGCCTGGGCGATGACTTCCGTGACCTCACGGCCGGTGAACGTGACGCCGAGGTCGAGCGTGACGATGCCCTTGAGGTAGAGCAGGTACTGGACGAGGAACGGCTCGTCCAGGTGGAACTCCGCACGGATCTGCTCCTGCACGGCCTCGGGCAGGCCGCGCTCGCCGCCGAGCGCGAGCACGGGGTCACCCGGGCGCAGGAACACCAGCGCGTAGAGCAGGAGGGTGGCGCCGAGGAAGACGGGGATGACCTGCAGGACCCTGCGGCCGATGTACCAGCGCATGCCGACGTCTCTTCCGGTGGTTCCGTCACGGAGCGGGTGGACGGGTCCCGGCGCCGCGGGTCGGCGGCGCCGGGACCGCGCGTCACTCGCTCTTGGTGACCTGGTAGAGGATCGGGTCCGAGTCCCAGCCGAACTCGACGTTCTCGACGGTGTCGGCCCAGCCGCCGGTCGCGTTGTTGTACCAGAGCGGGATACCCGGCAGCTGCTCGAACAGGATCGACTCGGCCTCGAGGTACAGGGCCACGGCCGCCTCCGGGTCGTCCGCCCCGTTCGCCTCGGCGAGCTTGGCGTCGAAGTCGGCGTTGGACCACTGGCCGTCGTTGGAGCCTGCACCGGTCCCGTAGATCGGGCCGAGGAAGTTGCTCATGGCCGGGTAGTCGGCCTGCCAGCCACCGCGGAACAGGCCCGGCACCGAACCCGCGTCGCGGGCGTCGAGGTACTCGTCGAATGTCGGGTACGGGTAGAACTCGCAGCCGATCTCGAGCACGGTGCGGATGTTGTTGCAGACCGCGTCGACCCACGTCTGGTGGTCGGAGTCGGCGTTCGAGGCGATCTGGAGCGTGTAGTCGCCCACCGGCGTGATCGCCTCGGCCTGCGCCCACAGGTCGACCGCGAGCTCGGGGTCGTAGTCCAGGACGTCGTTGCCGGGGATGTCCTCGGTCCAGCCGTCGATCACCGGCGACGTGAAGTCCGTGGCCGGGGTGCGCGACCCGGAGAAGATCGTCTCGGTCACCTCGGGGCGGTTGATCGCGTGGGACACCGCCTGCCGGCGCAGCAGGCCCGCCTCGCCCTGGAACTCGGGCAGCCACTGCGGCACGGTCAGCACCTGGATGACGGCGGCCGGCTGGTTGACCGAGCGGCCCTCGAGCTCGTCCTCGAACGTCGCGAAGGCCGACGAGGGCACGTTCTTGATGATGTCGAGCTGACCGCCGAGCAGGTCGTTGTACGCCGAGTCCTCGTCGGTGTACGCGACGAGCTCGAGGCCGCCGTTCTGCGGCGTCCGCTCACCGGCGTACTCGGGGTTCGGCTCGAGGGTGATGGCCTGGTCGTGCTCCCAGGACTCCAGCATGTACGGGCCGTTGCCGACCGGCGCCTCGCCGAAGGCCTCGGGGTCCTCGAAGAACACCTCCGGCAGCGGGAAGAACGCGGCGTAGCCCAGCCGGATCGGGAAGTCGGACTCGGGCTGGCTGAGCTTCACGACGAGCGTGCTGTCGTCCTCCACGACCAGGCCGCCGGCCTCGATGAGGGAGACGTTCTCATCGTAGGAGAAGCCCTCGATGGGTTCGAAGAAGTACGACAGGCTCTGCTTGTTGTCGAGCGCGGCGCCGTAGTCCCACGCCTTCGCGAAGCTCTCGGCGGTGACGTCCGTCCCGTCGCTGAACGTCCACCCGTCGGCGATCGTGATCGTCCAGGTGAGGTTGTCGTCGGACTCGATCGACTCGGCGACCTCGTCGTGCACGGCGCCCTCGGCGTCGTAGTACACGAGCCCGGCGAAGAGGTTCTGCACCGCCAGCGCCCCGAAGACCTCGTTGGTCATGGTCGGGATCAGCGGGTTCTGCGGCTCACCGTTGTGGACGGTGACGACGCCCCCGCCCGCGTCCGCCGTGCTCGTGTCCGAGCCGCCGTCGTCACCGTCGGAGGCGCACGCCGTGAGGGCGAGCGCCCCGGCCAGGCCGAGTGCGGTGAGGGCGGTGGGGCGCCTGGTTCTCATGTGTTCCTCCGGTGCAAGGCGGGTCGGGTGTGCCGCCGGCGGTGGCGCCGTCCGCGAGGGGTGGCGCGTCCGTGGTGGGACGCGCCGGACAGTAGGCGAAGCGCTCCCGCCGTCACACACCTCCTGCGCCCGCAAGGCACGCTGTTACTGAACTGCGCCCGGGTATTTACACGACCGACATCAAAGGCCCGCGGCGGCGATACTGACCATTCTTGTGCGCCACGACCCCGGGTCGCCCCCACGGGCGACGGCAGGGTCGGTCGCCGTGCGGCCCGCCCCGAGGACCGCATGCGCGTCGGGCATTCCGCCACGTAGAGTGCGGAACGGCCGGGCGCCTGGCCGTCAGGAGGTAGCGGCTTGACGACCGTCGCGACCCCCCGACCACCCGCCCCGAGGGAGAGAATTCTCGACGCGGCGGACGTGCTGTTCTATGACAGGGGCGCCCGGGACGTCAGCATCGAGGACGTCGTCGTCCTCGCCGGAACCACCCGCATGACCTTGTACCGGCATTTCCCGTCGAAGGACGATCTCGTGCTCGCGCACCTGCGCCGGCGGGCCGAGCACGAGCGCACGGTCCTCGCGGACGTCGTGCGCGACGCGGCGCGCGACCGGCGCAACCCCCTCCTGCTGCTGGCGGCCCGCGTGCGGGACGACGTCACGGCCCCCGGGTTCCGCGGGTGCCCGTTCCTCAACGCCGCGGCCGAGTACCGCGACCCCGAGCACCCGGTGCGGCGCCTCGTCGCCGCGCACCGGGCCTGGTTCCGGACAAGCCTCGTGGGGCTCGTCGCCGACACCGGCGCGCACGACCCCGAGGGGATCGCCGACAGGATCGTGCTGCTGCGCGACGGTGCGATGGCCGGCGGCGCGCTGGGTGGCGCGTCCTCGCCGGCCGGGGCCCTACCGCCCGCCGTGGCCGCGGTGCTGGGGGTGCGCAGCTGACGGGACGGCTCGGATCCCGAACCTTCACCGGCTGCGCGGCGGCGCCCCTCAGGCGGACGGGACGCGGCCGACGAGGTGCGCGAGCGCACCGTCGCGCGCGAAGACCGGCAGGGTCGCGAGCGGGGCCTCGACGTCGAGCCACTGCCCGCCGTCGTGCACCTGCCCCGTCACGAGCGACGTCCACGTCGCCCGCGGCGGCAACCAGACCCGACGGGACGTCGCACCCGCCTCCAGCACGGGGGCGACGAGCAGCGACGGCCCGTACAGGTACTGGTCCGCCACCCGCCACGCCCACGGGTCGTCCGGGAACTCGTGCGCGAGGCCGCGCATGACCGGCTGACCGTCGGTGTGCGCGGCGGCCATGAGCTCGCGCGTGTAGTCGCGCAGCTCCTCGCGCAGGTGCACGTAGTGCTCCAGCACGTCGTACACGGCGTCGCCGAAGGACCACAGCTCGTTGCCCGCCCCCGTGGGGTTGCGCTCCGAGCCGTCCGCGGCCCGCACCGGGCTCGCCGGGACGCGGTCGCCGTGCAGCCGCATGACCGGCAGGAAGGTGCCCACCTGGAACCAGCGCACGAGCAGCTCGTGGAAGGCCGGGTCGTCCGTGCGGCCGCCCCCGAACCCGCCGATGTCGGTGGTGAACCACGGGATCCCGGCGGCACCCATGTGGACCCCGGCGACGATCTGGCGCCGCAGCGTGGGGAAGTCGGAGTGGATGTCACCCGACCACACCAGCGCGCCGTAGCGCTGCGACCCCGCCCACGCGCAGCGCACGAGGTTGACGACCTCGTGCTCGCCGTCGGCCGTCTGCCCCTCGAAGAACGCCCGCGAGAAGGCCTGCGGGTACCAGTTGGCCACCTCGGTCCCCTGCCCGGCGTGGAACCGGTAGGCGTCGTGGTCGTAGACGCCGAACTCGGGCTCGGCCTCGTCCAGCCAGAACAGGCGGATGCCGTGGCGCGCGTAGCCCTCCCGGCACCGGTCCCACAGGAACCGGCGGGCGTCGGGGTTCGTCGCGTCGACGAACCGGCTCGGGCCGCCGAACCACATCTGCACGTCGATACCGCGGTTCGTGCGCACGAGCAGGTTGCGCCGCGACATCTCGGCGAAGTTCTCCGACTGCAACGACACCTGCGGCCAGACGGACACCATGAGCTCGACGCCCAGCTCGCGCAGCTCGGCGACCATCGCCGCCGGGTCCGGCCAGAACTCGTCCTCGAACCGGTAGTCGCCCAGGTGCGGCCAGTGGAAGAAGTCCGCGACGATCACGTCGAGCGGCAGGCCGCGGCGCACGTGCTCGCGTGCGACCGCCAGCAGCTCGGCCTGGCTCGCGTAGCGCAGCTTGCACTGCCAGAACCCCAGCCCGTGCTCGGGCATCATCGGCGCGTGGCCCGTGGCCTCGGCGTAGCGCCGGCTGACGTCCGCCGGCGTCGCGCCCGCGGTCACCCAGTAGTCGAGCTGACGGCAGGCCTCCGCCGTCCACTCGGTGCGGTTGGCCGCGAACGTCGCGCGACCGATCGCCGGGTTGTGCCACAGGAACCCGTAGCCGGCGCTGGACCGCACGAACGGCACGCTGGCCTGCGAGTTGCGCTGCGCGAGCTCGAGCGTGCTGCCCTTGAGGTCGACGAGGTCCTGCTGGTACTGCCCCATGCCCGCCAGGTGCTCGTCGGCCGGGGTCCGCAGCGCGAGCCCGGCCTGCACGCCGCCGCCCGGCAGCGGCCGGTACGTGCGGGCCCGCACCTTCAGGGCGCCGCCCGACGGCACCTCGGAGAACAGGGGCCGGCCGTCGGCGTCCTCGAACGCGAGCCGGCAGTCGTGCGCGAGGGCGCCGGTCTGCCAGTCCTTGCCGCTGGTGGCCGTCGCGACGACCCGGATGCGGCCGTTGGTCAGCGTCGCCGTCGACCCGTCCACCACGACGTGCGCGTCGGCGTGCGCCGCGGGGTCCGGCGGCAGCAGCGCCCAGTCGGCGTCGACGACGTCGCCCAGCGCCGAGCGCACGCGCACGCTGTCACGGCCCCACGGCTCGACCACGAGGGTCTCGCCGTCGCCGCGCCAGACGAGGGTGCCGGCTCCGGTGTCGAACACGTGCGTCACAGGGCTGCGTCCTTCCCGCCGGGGCGCGGCCCCTGCAACGGTGGAGAGGGGTGCCCGGACGGCGACGGCGACGTCGCACGTGGTCAGGGCCACTCGCGATCATAGGTTGCGCCACCCGCCGCCCACGGCGTGCCGTGCCCTGTGGCGACCCCGGGCACCCGCTGCGACGCTGGCTGGATGGTACGAGCCGGCCACTCGTCCCCCACGCGCACCCGGGGCGGTGGCCGCACGGGGTGGGTGGTCGCCTGCGCCGCCGGCGCCCTCGCGTTCGTCGTGCGCTGGCACCTGGTCGGGGGCGCGGGCGGCGTCCGCGGGTACCACGGGTACGACGACGGCGTGTACTTCTCCTCGGCCGTCGCCTTCGTGCACGGCCGGATGCCGTACCGCGACTTCCTGCTGCTGCACCCGCCCGGTGTGGTGCTCGCGCTGGCGCCGTTCGCCGCGCTGACGCGGTGGACCAGCGACCCGAACGCCCTCGCCGCCGCGCGCGTCGCCTTCATGGCCGTCGGTGCGGTCAGCACCCTCCTCGTCACGCGGCTGGCCCTGCGCTGGGGGACGGCTGCTGCCGTCGTGGCGGGCGCGCTGTACGCCGTCTCCTCCGCCGCCGCGCGCGGGGAGCGCCTCACGCTGCTCGAGCCGCTCGGCACCCTGACCCTGCTGGGCGCCGTCTGCCTCCTGCTGCGGGCGCGCGCACCCGACACGTCCCGGTGGTGGCTGTACGCCGGCGGCGCCGTGCTCGGCGTCGGCCCCGTCGTCAAGATCTGGAACGTCGTCCCCGTCCTCGTGGTGCTCGCCTGGCAGGCGTGGACGCAGGGGACGCGCTCGGCGGTGCACGTCGCGGGCGCGGCGACCGGGTCCTCGTTGCTCGTCCTGCTGCCCTTCGCGCTGGCCTCCCCCGGCGCACTGGTGCGGCTCGTGCTGCTCGCCCAGCTGGGCCGGCCACGGTCGGGCACCACGACGGGTGAGCGGCTCGAGGGGATCACCGGTGTGGGCACCGCACTCGAGCCGCAGCCTCCCGGGACACGCGCGGCGTGGACGGTCGTGGTGTGCGTGGCGGTCGCGGTCGCCGCGGTCGTCGCCTGGTGCGGGCGCCGGGGACGGCTGTGGGTGGCGGTCCTCGGGACGCAGGTCGCCGTACTCCTGGTCTCGCCGCCGTTCTACGTCAACTACGCCGCGTACAGCGCCGCGGCGGTGGTGCTGGTGGTGGCCGCCGCCGTGTCGCTGGTCCCGGGCGGTCGGCCCGCGTGGGCCGGCCCCCGGGCCTGGGCGGCGGCGCTGACCGTCGGGGCGCTAGGGCTCCCGACGGCGGCGCTGCGCCCGCCGCCACCGGAGACGCTCGCCGTCGCCGAGGTCCGTGGGCTGCTCCCGGAGCAGGGCTGCGTGCGTGCGGACTCCCCCGGCGTGCTGGCGGTCCTCGACGTCCTGTCCCGGGACGAGGAGCGCGGCTGCCGGACCCGTGTCGACGTCTCCGGCCAGACGTACGTCGTCGGCGACCGCGACGACCGGGGACGCCCCGTCCCGCGGTCCCGCAACAGCCGCTGGCAGGACGACGCCGTGGCCTACCTGACGTCCGGGACCGCCGCCGTGCTGGTCCGGGCGACGGGCAACGGCTTCGACGACGCGACCGTGGAGCGGCTGCACCGGCAGGGCACGCTCGTGCGGGTGCACGGCGCGCAGGTGCTGCTGCCCCACGACGCCGCTGCCCCGCACGGACCGGCCGCGCGACCCTGAGGACCGGCACGTCGACGGTGCGGGGTGCCCGGAGGGCTGCGCCACGGTCGCCTCGGCGAGCCGGCCGCGCGCTCTGCGCACGCCGGTCCTGCCCCGGCACGGACGAGCGGCGGCGCCCTGCGGTGCGTCCTATGGTCGGAGGGTGCGGCGCCACGTCGGCGTGGCCCGCACGAGGGGGCGCGATCATGGCCGGTTCGCCGTTGGAGCACGTGGTGGCCCGTGCATCCGGGCTGATGCTCACGGACCGCGCGGTCGACCAGGTCCTGGACCTGCTGACGGCCACGCTCCTGCAGGCGGTGCCCGCGGCGTGCGGGGCGGGCATCACGGTCGTCGACCGTGACCGCGACGAGGGCCACGGCGGCACCACGACGGCGGCCACCGGAACGCTCGTCGAGACCGCCGACGCGGTGCAGTACCGCCTGGCGGAGGGCCCCTGCCTCACCGCGTGGCTGACCCGCCGGGCGGTGCGGGTCGACGTCGTGGCGACCGAGCTGCGGTGGCCGCGCTGGGCGCAGGAGGTGGCGGCGCTGGACGTGGCGTCGGTGCTCAGCGCACCGATGGTGGCCGGTGACCTCGCGGTGGGCTCGCTCAAGCTCTACGCGCACGAGCCGCACGCGTTCGCGTCCCGGGACGAGACGACGGTGAACCTGTTCGCGGCGCAGGGTGCGCTCCTGCTCGCCAGCGCCCGGACCTTCCGGGACGCGGGACGCCTGTCGCAGGACGTGCGCAGCGTGCTGGTGCAGCGCGACGCCCTGCAGCGCGCGGCCGGGCTGCTCATGGGGCGCGACGGGCTGACGGAGCAGGCAGCGCTCGCGCACCTGGCGGCCCGGGCCGAGCAGGAGCGCACCGGCGTCCACCAGGTCGCGGCGCGCGTGCTCACCGCGCACGCACGTCAGGTGGCCGGCCGGTGACGACGGCGGCCGACCGCCAGCGCCGGCGGATCCGTGCCGCGTTCGGCCGGACCCGCCTGGAGCCGGAGGAGCTGTGGGTGCGGTACTTCGCCCTCGGTGGCCAGGCGGGTCCCGCCGACCTCGCCGAGTTCCTCGACGGGACGTCGGACCTGCCGGTGCGGGAGCGGGACCGTGTCGCACTGGCGGTGAACGAGGAGCTGGACCGGATCACGGGGAGCGACCGGGCCCCCTACTCGCGCCCCCTGCGCGCCGCGGAGCCCGAGGGTGGCCCGCTCGCCGCCCTGGTCACGCTGCTGCGCGACACGCACCTGTCCCCGCCGGACTCCCTGCCCGCGGCGATCGACGCGGCCGGACGTCACCTCGGCGTCGTCCCCGTGCTCTACCTCGCGGACGACGGGGCCCGCACCCTGGTCCCGCTGCCCGGCGGCCCGGGCCACGGCCGCGAGCCGCTGTCGGTGGACGGCACCCTGCCCGGGCGGGCGTACCGGGTGCTGCAGACCCAGCCCGCGGTCAGCGAGGACGGGCAGGCACGGCTGTGGGTGCCCGTCGTCGACGGCGCGGAGCGTGTGGGCGTGCTCGACGTCATGCTGGCCGACCCGGCGGACCTCGACGACCCCAACCTGCACCGCCACTGCTGGTGGCTCGCCCACTACCTCGGTCACCTCGTCACGGCGCTCGCCTCGTACGGCGACGCGCTGGAGGTGACCCACCCGGCCGGGTCCCGCAGCGCCCGCGCGGAGCTGATCCACCGGCTGCTGCCGCCGTCGACCGCCGGCACGGGCCGGGTGCTGGTCGCGGGGCGCGTCGAACCGGCGCACGACATGGGCGGTGACCTCTTCGACTACGCGCTGAGCGCGACCCGTGCCCAGTTCGCCGTGCTCGACGCGACCGGTCACGACCTGCGCGCCGGCCTGGCGGTGGCCGCGGCGGTCTCGGCCTACCGCGCGGCGCGGCGGGCCGGTGCGGGCCTGTTCGAGCAGGTGGAGGCCGTGCACGGCACCGTCGCGGAGCACTTCGCCGGGAACGTGTTCGCCACCGCCGTCGTCGCCGAGCTCGACCTGCTGACGGGGCGGCTGCGCTACCTCTCGGCCGGGCACCCCGCCCCCCTGCTGCTGCGCGCGGGCAAGGTCGTCAAGCAGCTCGACGACGGACGCCGACCCCTGCTGGGGATCGACGTGCGCAGCACGACGGTCGGTGAGGAGCACCTGCAGCAGGGTGACACCGTCGTCGTGCACACCGACGGGATCACCCGGGCCCGTGACCGGACGGGCCGGACGTTCGGGCTCGGCGGGCTCGTCGACGTGCTGCAGCGGACGGCCGCCGAGGGCACGCCGCTGCCGGAGGTGACCCGGCGCGTGGTGGCGGCGATCCTCGACCATCACCAGGGCGCGCTGCAGGACGACGCGACGCTGCTGATGGTGCAGTGGACGACGGAGGGCCAGGACGCCCTGGACCCCGCCCCCCGGTGACGGGCCGCCGTCGTCGTCAGGGCCGCGCGCGGCCGGCGGGGACGCCGGGTGCGGAGCCCCGCAGCCGCACCTCCCAGCGCCGCCACGGCGGGAGCACACGCCACTGCCGCCCCAGCGTCCGGAACGCCCGTCCGAACCGCGCCACCCACTGCCGCCCGGGGCGCACGGAGCGCGCCGACACGCCCACGTGCCACGAGCGGTCGACGACGATCCGCGCACCGGGGCCGAGCGCCATCGCCAGGTCGAGGTCGTCGTGCACGTCCTCGGTGCGGGTCACGTGCGCGCGGGCACGGCGCCACGACTCCGCACGCAGCGCGGCCGACGACCCCCAGATGACGCCGTGGCCCGCGGCGAGGGCGCCCAGCAGGTAGTACGACCCGAGGTACACGTGTGCGAGGAGCGCCCCCCAGGGTCGGGGCACGTCGAACCGTCCCCACCCGCTGACCGCATCGACCTCGGGGTCGTCGAGCACGCGCACCGCGTGCTCGACCCA
This sequence comes from Cellulomonas wangleii, assembly GCF_018388445.1. NCBI lineage: Bacteria > Bacillati > Actinomycetota > Actinomycetes > Micrococcales > Cellulomonadaceae > Cellulomonas > Cellulomonas wangleii. Next base: position 1,951,397 of record NZ_CP074405.1, on the reverse strand, counting down.
CCCGGGTCCCGGTCGGGAGTCGGCGTCGAGACGCATCAGCACGTCGCCGCGGGCCGCGTCGTACCCGGTGGCGACCGCGGCCGGGATCCCGACACGCGGCTCGTGCACCACGCGCGCACCGTGCCGCAGCGCGACCTCGACGCTGGCGTCGGTGGACGCGTTGTCGACCACGACGACCTCGTCGGGGAGCCGGGTCTGGCGGGCCAGCAGGGTGAGGCAGGCGTCGAGGTGCGTGGCGTCGTCGCGCACCGGGACCACCACGGAGACGAGGTGCGACCGCCCGGGAGTTGCCGGCGCGGGCTCCGGACGGACCGGCTCGCTCATGGCTGTCACTCGACCTGCTCTCCGGGTGGTGGTGCCCTCGACGATCCCACGACCGGCCGCCGTCCTCCACCGGGGGCACGTGCGCGCTCCGCCGACACGCGAGCCCCGCGGGCCGAGCGGGCTCAGCGACGCGCGCCGGCCGCCCGCTGCGGCGAGGGCCACGACGACGCCGCGTGCCCGCTGACCTCGTCGTACCGGTCGAGCGCGATCGCGGCCAGCCGCGGGTCCGGCGCCAGCGGGTCCGTCACGACGTCCGCGCCCGCCTCGTGCACGCGGTCGAGGAAGTAGCCGGGGGCGAGCAGGTAGGACGCGACCACGACGCGCCCGCCCGGCGCGAGCCCGGCGCGCGCCGCCGCCACGGCGACCGGCACGCGGGGGTGGGCGCCCGACCCGTACCCGACGGTGACGGGCCGGCCCAGGTGCTGCGCGAGCGCGTCGACGACGTCACGCACCGCGGCGGCGGCGGCAGGGTCGCTGGACCCGGCGGCCGCGAGCACGACCGCGTCCCCGTCCCCGAGGCCCGCGGCCAGGAGCCGGTCGGCGAGGATCTCCACCAGGCGCGGGTCGGGGCCCATGGGCCGGGCCGCCGCCGCACCGGGCCGGTCCACCGCGCGGGCCACGTCGACCTTCACGTGGAACCCCACGGACAGCAGCAGCGGCACCACGACGGCCGGTGCCTCGCCCAGCGCGTCGGTGACGACGTCGTCGACCTCCGGCTGCTGCACGTCGACGAACGCCTCGCGCACGTCGAGCCCGGGCCGGGCCGCGACGACGTCGGCGAGGATCGAGGCGATCGCCTCGCGTCCCGCGACGCTGTCGGTCCCGTGCGAGCAGCCGATGAGGACGGGCGCGGTGGCGGACGAGGTCATGCCTGCTCCTGGAGCTCGAGGCGGTAGCCGCGCTTGACCACCGTGCGGATGAGGGCGCGGCTCCCGGCCGCGTCGCGCAGCCGCGCGATCGCGACCTCGGCGGCGTGCGGGTCGGACGAGACGCCCGGCAGGGCGGCCAACACGCGCTCGCGCGGCACCACCGAGCCCCGGGCGTGCGCCAGGACGCGCAGCACCTCCAGGCCCGTGCGCGACAGCGGCAGCACGCGCCCGTCGAGCACCGCCGCCGCCCGCCGCACGCGCAGCGGGCCGGCGACCGTGTCGAGCGCGTCCACACCGCCGTAGTGCGTCACAACGGCCCGCACGAGCGATCCGAGCCGGCCGCGATCGGGCACCAGCGGGTCGATGCCCACGTCGACGAGCGGCTTGGCGGTCACCGGGCCGACCGCCGCGAAGACCACGGCACCCGAGCGGTACCGCCGCAGGACGCCGTCCATCGCGCCGGCGTCGTCCGCGGCTGCCAGCCACGCCGCCGAGCCGGGCGCCGACGTGAAGACCACGGCGTCGATCTCGCCGTCCGCGACGGCCTGCGCCGAGTCGCGCACCAGCGCGGGGTCGGGCGGCGGGCCCCACCGGTAGACCACGAGGCTGCGCACCCGCGCCCCGGCGAGCGCGAACGCCTCGTCCAGGCCGTCGGCGCCGGCGCCGTGGTGCTGGATGACGATGTCGCGGCCCGCCACGCCCTCGTCGAGCAGCGTCTCGGCGATCTCGGCGCTGGTCTCGGACTCCGCGACCCAGTCCGCGCTGAGCCCCGCCGCCTGGATGGCGCCGCGCGCCTTGGGGCCGCGCGCGACGATCCGGGTGCCGCGCAGCACGTCGACGAGGCTGTCGGCCACGCCGGCGGCGTCGGCGGCCTCCACCCAGCCGCGGAACCCGATCCCCGTGGTGACGACGACCGTGTCCGGCGGGTCGACCAGCAGGTCGCGCGTGCGGGCGAGCAGCAGCGCGTCGTCCGTGTGGGGCACCATGCCCAGGGCCGGCGCGTGACGGATCGTGGCGCCGCGGCGTGCCAGGGCGGCGCTGAGCTCCGCGGCGCGGCGGTCCGCCGTGACGAGCACGACGCACCCCGCCAGCGTCTGGTCGATCATCTCGGCCGTCACGCGCCCATTGTCGTGGAACCGGCGCCGGACGGCTCGAGGGCGCCACCGGTCGGGACGTCGAGCAGCCCCGCCGCCGCGACGTCGCCCAGCACGACCACGGCCGGGGCGGCCACGCCCCGTGCCCGGGCCTCCGCAGCGACGGCGTGCAGGGGCGCGCGCGTCACGCGCTGGTCGTCCTGGGTCGCCCGCTCCACCACCGCGACCGGCAGGTCCGGGTCGACCCCGCCGGCCAGCGCGTCGCGCACCAGTCCCGGCAGCGCCGCGACCCCCATGAGGACGACGACGGTGCACGAGCGGTCCCGCAGCCCGGTCAGCGCCGCGGCCGACCAGCCGTCCGTGCCGTTCATCACGTGCACGGCGCCGACGACCCCGCGGTGCGTCAGCGGGATGCCTGCCGCCGCGGCGGCGGCGAACGCGCTGCTCACCCCGGGGACCACGGTGACCGGGACCCCTGCCGCGCGGCAGGCCTGCACCTCCTCGCCGCCGCGCCCGTACACGAACGGGTCCCCACCCTTGAGGCGCACGACGACCCGCCCGCGCTGGGCCTGCTCCACGAGCAGCCGGTTGATCTCGTCCTGCGGGACCGGGTGGTGCCCGGGCGACTTGCCGACGTCGATGACCTCGACGTCCGCGGGCAGCTCGTCGAGCACGTCGGTCGGTCCGAGCCTGTCCGCGACGACGACGTCCGCCTCGGCGAGCGCACGTCGGCCCGCGACGGTGAGCAGCCCCACGTCCCCCGGGCCGCCGCCCACCAGCACGACGCGCCCCCGGTCGGGTGCAGCGCGTCGTCGTCGCAGGTCGACCGCGCCGGTGCGCAGGTGCGCCGCGAGCCAGTCGCGCACCCGCACGCTGCGCCGCGGGTCGGCGCCGGCGGTCGAGACGACCCCGACGAGGACGTCCCCGGCCCGCGTGGTCGCCGGGGTGCGGGCGGTCCCGGCGGCGGGCCGCCGCGGACCGCCCGCGTCGACGCAGAACACGCGGCGTGCCGTGGCCCAGGCGACCACGGCCAGGTCGGTCACCCGGTCCCCCGTCGCGGTGTGCGCGAGCCACACGTCGTCGAGGTCGTCCTCGGCGACCTCACGGTCGGACCAGCGGACCGAACCCGCGACGACGAGGTCGGCCAGCGGCTCGCACACGTGCGGCGCGACCACGTGCACGAGCGCACCGGCGTCCGCGAGCGCCTGCACCCGGCGGGCGGCGACCGGTCCCCCACCGGCCACGAGCACGACCCGCCCGGCCAGCTCCACGCCGAGCAGCGTGGTCATGAGGCACCCCCGGCGACCGCGACCTGCACGTCCCCCTCGAGGACCCGCACGGGCCAGGTGCGCAGGTCCGGGCCGTGCCCGGCGACGGGCTGCTTGCCGGCCCGCTCGAGGCACCGACCGGTGACCAGGTCGAACACCTGCTTGTGCATCGGCGACGCCACGGTCGGCACGTCGGCGTCCTCGACGCGTCGTGTGCCGACGATGCCGCGCGCGATCACGTGGGCGTCGCTGAACGGGTCGAGCTGCTGCACGGCGAGCACGCGCTCGTCGAGCAGCCGGAACAGCGCGACCTGGGTGAGGACGGGCTGCCCGTCCACCTCGTCGGGGACGAGGGCTGCGGCGCCGCGCTCGTACGCCAGGTCGTGCCGCCGGCACACGGTCAGCCAGGTCGTGGCGCGGTCGTCGAGCGTCGTCACGAGCGGACCTCCAGGGTGGTGCCGGCGACGAGCACGGCGCGCTCGTCGTGGGTCGCGGGGCGCACCTGCCCCCGGGTGGGGACGTAGGCGAGCGAGGGGTCGGCGACGTCGGGGGCGTTGACGAAGGACGCGAACCGCCGGAGCTTCTCGGGGTCGTCCAGGGTGGCTCGCCACTCGTCCTCGTAGTCGGCCACGTGGCGCGCCATCTGCTCGTCGAGGTCCGCGCAGAGGCCCAGGGAGTCGTCCAGGACGACGGCACGCACGCCGTCGAGGCCGCCCTCGACCTCCTCGATCCACGGCGCCGTGCGCTGCAGCCGGTCCGCGGTGCGCACGTAGTAGAGCAGGAAGCGGTCGATCGTCCGCACGAGCGTGTCGGTGTCGAGGTCCTCGGCGAGCAGTCGCGCGTGCCGCGGCGTGAACCCGCCGTTGCCGCCGACGTACAGGTTCCAGCCGTTGTCGGTCGCGATGACGCCGACGTCCTTGCCGCGGGCCTCGGCGCACTCGCGCGCGCAGCCCGAGACGCCCAGCTTGATCTTGTGCGGGGAGCGCAGCCCGCGGTACCGCAGCTCGAGCATGACCGCGAGCGCGACCGAGTCCTGCACCCCGAAGCGGCACCACGTCGACCCGACGCACGACTTCACGGTCCGCAGCGACTTGCCGTACGCGTGGCCGGACTCGAACCCGGCGTCGACCAGACGACGCCAGATCAGCGGGAGCTGGTCGATGCGGGCGCCGAACATGTCGATGCGCTGACCGCCGGTGATCTTGGTGTAGAGACCGAAGTCGCGGGCGATCTCACCGACCGCGATGAGCCCCTCGGGGGTGACCTCGCCGCCCGCCATGCGCGGCACGACCGAGTACGAGCCGTCCTTCTGCAGGTTCGCCATGACGTGGTCGTTCGTGTCCTGCAGGGCGGCACGCTCACCGTCCAGGACGTGCGCGGGGGCCGTGGTCGCGAGGATCGAGGCGACGACGGGCCGGCAGATGTCGCAGCCTCGACCGTGCGAGCCGAACCGTTCGAGCACCTCGGTGAACGTGCGCAGCCCCGCGACCCGGACGGCGTCGTACAGCTGGGCGCGCGAGAGCGCGAAGTGCTCGCACAGCGCGCTGCTGACCGTCACGCCGAGCTTGGCCAGCTCGGTGGTCATGAGCTTCTTGACCAGCGGCAGGCAGGACCCGCAGCTCGTCCCGGCGCGGGTGCACGCCTTGACGGCGCCGAGGTCGTGGCAGCCCTGCTCGGCCACGGCGTGCCGGACCGCACCGGCCGACACGTTGTTGCACGAGCAGACCCCCGCGTCGTCGGGCAGCTCGAGGTCCGGTGCACCGGTCCCGCCCTCCGGGAGCAGGAACGCGGCCGGGTCGCCGGGCAGCTCACGTCCCACCATGGGCCGCAGGCTCGCGTACGCCGTGGCGTCACCGACCAGCACGCCGCCGAGCAGGGTGCGGGCGTCGTCGGACAGGACGAGCTTCTTGTACACACCGCCCACCGGGTCGGCCCAGACGACCTCGAGCGCACCGGGGGTGCGGGCGAACGCGTCCCCGAAGCTGGCGACGTCGACGCCCGCGAGCTTGAGCTTGGTGGCCGTGTCGGCCCCCGGGTAGACGGCGGCGCCGCCGAGCAGGCGGTCCACCGTCACCTCGGCCATCGTGTAGCCGGGCGCGACCAGACCGACGCAGGCACCGTGGATGCACGCGACCTCACCGACCGCGGACACGTCCGGGTCGTCGGTCAGGCACGTGTCGTCGACGACGACGCCGCCGCGCGGGCCGATCGGCAGGCCCGCGTCGCGGGCGAGCTCGTCGCGGGGACGCACGCCGGCGGCGACGACGACCACGTCGGCGTCCAGGCGCGTGCCGTCGGCGAGCTCGACGCGCCCCACGCCGCCGCTGCGGTGCGGCAGCAGCCGGGTCGTGCGCGACTGTGTGCGGACCCCGATGCCCAGCCGGTTGACCAGGCGCCGCAGCGCCTCGCCGCCGCCGAGGTCGACCTGGGCCGACATCAGGTGCGTGTCGACCTGCAGGACCGTGGCGCGGGCGCCCAGCGCGTCGAGCGCGCCGGCGGCCTCCAGCCCGAGCAGCCCGCCGCCCAGCACGACGCCCCGCACGGTGCGCTCCGCGGCGAGCGCGGTGACGTGGCCGCGCAGGGCCGCGACGTCGTCGAGCGTCCGGTACACGAAGACGCCGTCGAGGTCGGCGCCCTCCATGGGCGGGACCCACGCGGACGAGCCGGTGGCCAGGACGAGGTGGTCGTAGCGGTGCGTGCGTCCCGACGCGGCCGTGACGGTCCGCGTGGCGCGGTCCACCGCGGTCACGGCGTCCCCCCGCACGAGCGTGACGAGCGGGTCGTCCCACAGCGTCGCGTCACCCAGCGCCAGGTCCTCGGGGGCCCTGCCCGAGAAGAAGCTCGTGAGCGCGACGCGGTCGTACGGCCGCCGTGGCTCCTCGGCGAGGACCGTGACCCGCCAGACACCGTCGGCGTCACGGTCACGCAGGGCCTCGACGAGACGCTGGGCGACCATGCCGCCGCCGACGACCACGAGGTGGCGCTGTGCGTCCATGGGACCCTCCAGGGGCTGGGACCGGGGCGGTCGTCACGGGCGGGCCGGGCGCCGCGCCTGCCGACGACGCTAGGGCCGGCGTGTTTCCGCCGAGCACGCCCGTGCGTTACCCCTCCGGAACCGTCCGCGCACACCGGGGTCGGTCGCCGTGTGAGGGCGCGCGGGGCGACCGCGCCGGCGCGGCACGACGATCACCCGTGCCGGATGAGGCGCGGCGCCGACCCGACGGCGACCCTGGGGTCGGGCCCCGGCCTGCCCGGCGTGACGCCGGGCGGGGCGACGGACCGGCCCGGACGAGGAGACGACGGTGGCCACTCTGAGCGTGTGGAAGTTCGAGACCCCGGAGGGGGCGGCGCAGGCGGAGGACGCGGTCCTCGCCCTGCAGACGCAGCACCTCATCGACGTGCAGGACGCCGCCACGGTGTCGTGGGAGCCGGACAAGAAGAAGCCGAAGACGCGCCAGTCGCACAACCTCGCGGCGGTCGGCGCCCTCGGCGGCACGTTCTGGGGCCTGCTGTTCGGCCTGCTGTTCTTCATCCCCCTGGTCGGGGTGATCGTGGGGGCGGCCGCGGGCGCCATCGGCGGGGCCCTGACGGACGTGGGCATCGACGACAACTTCATCAAGCAGGTGCGCGAGAAGGTCACGCCGGGCACGTCCGCGCTCTTCCTGCTCACCTCCGGCGAGGTCCCCGACCGGATCGTCGCCTCGCTGCGGGAGCAGGGCATCCACGGCGAGCTGCTCGCGACGAACCTGTCCTCCGAGGAGGAGGCCAAGCTGCGCGAGGCGTTCCAGGAGGACGTCTGACGCCTGGCCCTCGGGACGGCCGTGCGCCGCGGTCCACGGACCGCGCTGCACGGCCGTCCTGCCTGTCAGGCGACCACCCGGCCGTCCCCGCCGCGCGGGGGCCGCCGGCGGTGCGTCGGGGACCGCCTGCTCAGGCGTCCACGCGTCCGTCGTCCTCCTGCCGGTCGACCACCCCGGGCGAGGCGGTCTGCACCAGCAGGACGAGCGTGTCGTTGATGCGCTCGAGACGGCGCCCGATGCCCTCGAGAGGGCTGCCCGCGGGAGCGTCCGCGACCCCGGTCTCCGGCAGGTCGGGCCGCACCTCGGTCGGCAGGCGGCCGGTGAGGACGTCGAGCAGCGCCGTGAAGTTGACCTGCAGCGTCGTGCGCACCGCGGCCCAGTCACGCGCCTCGCGGGTCGAGCCCGCGCGGATCGCCGCCTCGACGTTCCGCACCAGGTAGCGGGTGTCGTAGGTGAGCGCCCACAACGCGGTCAGCCGCGCCTCGACACCCGCTGCGGCGGACGCGCCCGCCGCCCGCCGCAGCGGGGCGGCGGTGGCGGAGACGCCCCGCGCCTCGCGCTCGGCGACGAGCACCCGCTCGCGCATCGCCTTCGTCGACACCGACCTGCCGGACTCCAGGTGCCCGACGGCCGTCGTCACGAGCGCCGCGAGGTCCCGCACGAGCTGTGTCGTGTCCTTGTCGAGGACGGCTGCGGTCCGGGTCGGCAGGACGAGCCAGGCGACCACCACGGCGGCCGCCGCACCCAGCAGCGTCTCGAGCACGCGCAGCTCCAGCGCGACGGGCGTGAGCCGGCCGAGGAACTCGTAGACGACCGCGAACAGCATCGTGCGCCACAGGACCGACGCCGCCGGGGAGACCCGGTTGTAGTAGGTCGCGGCGAAGACGGCGACGGCCAGCAGCGGGACCAGCACCCACGGCTCGTGGCCCGACCAGATGGCCACGCCGAACCCGATCACCGCGCCCACGACGGTGCCACCGACGCGCTGCAGCCCTTTGAGGCGCGTCTCCCCGTCGGTGCCGCCGAGCACCTGGTAGGCCGCGAGGGTCGCCCAGTACTGGTGGGAGGAGGACAGGAGCTCGGCGATGACGAGCGCGGCGCCCACCGCGATGCCGGCCTGAGCCGAGCGGCGGGTCACCGACGACAGGTGCAGGCCGGTCGCCTGCGGGTCCGCACCGTTCCAGTCGAGCTCCTCCAGCGCGTCCGCGTCCGCGTCCGCGTCGGCGTCGGCGTCCGCCGACCCCCGGTCAGGGGCGCCACGCCCGGCCGGGACCGGGGCGTCCGGTGCCGCGGCCCGGTCTGTCCCCGTCGCGGGCTCCACGACCGTGCGGAGCGTGGCGCTCAGCCCGGCCGCCACCTCGTACAGCTCGTTCATCGAGCGCCACAGCGCACGCGCCGGTGCGGGCCACTGCGCGGGCGGCGGCGGCGCGTCCCAGGGGTCGACCCGGGGCGTGGAGGCCTCGCGCGCAGCTGCGGCGTCGTGGCCCGCGGCGAGCTGCTGCAGGTGCGCCCGCAGCAGCTCGAGGCGGCCTGCCAGCCGCCCGCGCAGCTCCAGCGACACCGCCGTGCCCGTCACGTCCCGGGCCGCACCCACCAGGTGCGACGCGGACAGGGTCGTGTCCAGGAGCCGCAGGCGCAGCCCCACGGCCTGCCGCGGCTCGAGCCCTGTCGCCTCCGGCGGGCCCGTGAGCTGGCCCGTCATGAACGCCGCCCCGCGGGTGAGCCGGCGCTGGTCCACCGCGACGCGCTTCCTGACGTCGGGGTCCCAGCGCGCCCAGGAGACGGCGTCGACGAGCGTGTCGATCGACGCGACGAGCTCACGCTGGTAGCCGCTGATGCCCGCGCGCAGGACCCGGACGGGACGCTCGGGCAGGAGGACGTTGGTGAGCAGGAAGCCCCAGGCCACGCCGAGAGCCGCCGTCGCGAGGTAGAACCCGACGTCGGACAGCTCCAGGCGCAGGATCAGGGCGAAGTAGTAGACCATGAAGGTCGTGCGGCCCAGGGCCGCCCACCGGGGCCCGAAGCGGGCCATCCAGGTGCCGGCGACGGCCACGACCACGACGAGCACCGCGGTCCACACCGGCGAGCCGGACACCAGGGCGCCGAGCACGACGACGACGACCACCGGCACGAGGAGCAGGACGCTCGTGGCGCGACGCGCGCGCACCGTGCGGTCCACCGCGATGCCCGCGCTCAGCATGCCGACGAAGCCGCCGAACAGCGCGGGCGTCAGGACGTCCTCGCCGAGGGCCCGCAGCAGGAGGTAGCCCGTCAGCGCGGCCCCCACGGCCGCGAGCAGCGCACGGGTGGCCGCGCGCAGCCGCGCGTAACCCGGGTCGACCTGCGCGACGTGCTCCCGCAGGAAGGTGTGCCACCGGGACACGGCCCGCCGCCCGGCGGCGTCCGGCCGCGTCGGCTCGGGCGGGCCGGACAGGTACTCCTCGACGCCGCGCAGCGACAGCGCGCCCTGCGGGTGCAGGATCGAGACCGGCTGGTCGGTGACGATCACCGGCTGGTAGTCGAGGTCGCGTGCGACGGCGACGCTGACCTGCTGCGACCGGTACGCGAACGGCAGCCAGCCGGTGTACCGCCGGTACGTGTCGGCCGGGTCGGCGCCGGGCCGCACGCCCGCGAGAGTGGCCATGTCCTGGTCGAGCTGCAGGAACCGGGCCGCCCACACCCCGCTCACGTCGTCCGGCACCTCACCGTCGGCGATCCGGGCGAAGCGCTCCGCGTCGACGACCTCAGGGACGTCGGTGCTCGTCCAGCGGAGCCGGCGCTGCAGGTAGTCCCCGAACTCGAGGAGCTCGAAGGTCAGCGGCTCGAGCCGGGGCACGGCGGCCCCGGGGTGCCCGGTGGGCAGGCCCCAGCGCAGCGCAGCGATCGTCCCCCCGGTCATGCGCAGCGCGTAGGGCAGGGCGAACTGGTCCCGCCCGCTCTGGAAGTAGTACGCCGCGAAGTGCAGCCGCAGCCCGTCGGTGTACGACCCGAAGGCGTCGCCGACGTCGTCGAGGTGCCCGTCGAGCCCGTTGGGCTGACCGTCGCGGAAGTACGGGGCGATGCTCGCGACGGCGGACCCCGCCCCGCGCTCCGCGGTGACGAACCGGGTGCACAGGCTGTTGAGGTCACCGATCACCGAGTACACGCCGAGCAGGTACGTGAGGACCAGGGACAGCAGGAGCACGCCCGTCAAGGTCTCGGTGATGCTGAGGAAGCGCAGCAGGTCGGTCTCCGCCGTCAACGACGAGCCGCCGACCGTCGACAGCTGGGCGGCGCTGAAGTAGAGCGCGCTGAACAGGTCCAGCGACGCTCCCGTCCCCGAGACGGAGAACGCGGTCGGCGTCATCAGGCCGTAGTAGACGAGCCCGTAGCCGACGACCGTGCCGAAGACCCACAGCACGATCGTGAGGACCACCTGCAGGCCGGTGACCTGCCGCAGCGCCGTCGGGCGCCAGCGTCGCGGCAGCCGCCGGGTGACCGCCCGCAGGCTGCGCCACTGCAGCCGCGTCATCGGCGCCGCCAGGAACCCCGACTCGTCGTAGTTGAGCGCCGTGAGGAAGACGTCGAGGAGCGTGCCGAGAAGGACGACCACGCCCAGCACCAGCCACAGCACGTCCACGGGCGTCTCCTCGTCGGTGGGTCAGAGCACCAGCTCGGGCTGCAGGCGGTTGGGCGTCCACGTGCGGCGCCGGTACGCCGCCCACGTCGTGGCCGCCAGGCCCAGGACGAGGACCCCGGCCAGGACGGCGGCGTCACCGGCGGCGCTCGCCAGGTCGCCGCCGTAGAGCGTCTGCCGCAGCCCGTCGACGGTGTACGACATGGGCAGCAGGCGGTGCACCGACAGCAGCGGCTCGGGGATCGTCTGCCACGGGAAGGTCCCGCCGGCCGTGACGAGCTGCACGAGCATGAGCACGAGGCCCAGGAACTCCCCGACGGCGCCGAACCAGACGTTCAGCGCCTGCAGGACCGCGATGAACGCCGCCGACGCGAGCAGGAGCAGGAGCACCGTGTAGGCGCCGTAGACGGGCCGGATGTCCAGCGCGAACGCGACCAGGGCGGTCATGAGCACCACCTGCCCCGCCCCGAGGACCACCGCCGGCAGCCACCCGCCCAGCGCGGTGCGCCACGCCGGGGCGCCGGCGGCGAGCGCCCGCTGGGACAGCGGCCGCACGAGCAGGAACAGCACGTACCCGCCGATCCAGGTGGCCAGCGACATGAAGAACGGGGCCAGGCCCGCCCCGTAGCTGCCGGCGCGGGCGAGCTGGTCGTCGGCCACCCGCACGGGGTCGCCGATCGTGCGCGCCGTGTCGCGCTCCGTCTGCTGGTCGAGGTCCGGGATCCGTTCCAGCCCGGACTGCAGGCCGTCGCGCAGCTCGGTGACCCCGGACGCCAGCTGGTTCGTGCCGTTGTGCAGCGTGACGCTGCTGATGGCGAGCTCCTCGGCGCCCTGGGACACCTGCGCGGTGCCCGACGAGAGCCGACCGGCGCCGGCGGCCGCGGAGGCGATGCCCTGCGCGAGCCTCGGCGCGGCCTCCGCGAGCGCCGCGTCGCCCTGTGCGACCTCCCGGGCGCCGATGTCGAGCGCCCTCAGGTCGGTGGTCGCCTGGTGCAGGGCCGCCTGGGCCGAGGCGAGCTCGCCCTCCAGCCTCGGGACGGGATCGGTCAGGGCCTGGACCTGCTCGGGCGTGAGGTAGCCCTCGTCCTGCAGGGCGTTCAGCTGGTCCTGGACCACCGCTCGCGCGTCGTCGAGAGCCAGCAACGCAGCGTCGAGATCCTGCCCCTCGTCCGTCCCGCGTCGCTCCTCCAACCGCCGGGCACCTTCCTCCGCCGCTCTCGCCGCAGCCTGCGCCTCGGCCGTCGCCCTCGCCGCGGCCGCCTCGACCTGTGTCGCGACCCTCTCGATCTCGTCGTCACCCGCTGCCACCTTCGCCGCGCCCGCGGCCAGCCGGCGTGTGGCGTCCGGCAGCCCGCGGGTGTCCGCCCGCAGCGTGTCCAGACCGCCCGCCAGCTCGGCCGCGCCGCGGGATGCCTCCTGCGCCCCCCACGCCAGGCGCCCCGTCCCTCCCACCAGCTCCGCGGTCCCTGTCGCCAGCTCACCGGCGCCGTCGACCAGCCGGTCCGCACCCTGGACGCCCTGGGCGAGGTTGGTGTGGATGGAGCCGAAGCCCTGCAGGAACACCGTCGCGGCCTGCGTCCCCACCTGGGTGGCGATGGCGTCGCGCACGTCGTCGGCGATCGTGTCCGCGATGGTCGTGGACAGGTAGTTGTTGGCGTCGTTGGTCACCAGCGTCAGGCTCGCCTGCTGCGGGCGGTACTCGGCGGACGAGACGAGGTCCTGCGAGAAGGACGGCCCGATGATCAGGGCCGCGTCGAACCGGTCGGACCGGACCCCGGCCTCGGCCTCCGCCTGGGAGGTCCGCACCCAGCGGAACCCGCCGCGCCCGTCGGCCAGGCGGTCGGCGACCTCCTGCCCGTAGTCCACCCGGCGGGTGCTGCCGTCCTCCGGGTCCGTGGTCGTCGCACCGCGGTCGCGCACGACCAGGGCGGCCGGGACGTGGTCCAGCCGGCCGTACGGGTCCTCGTTCGCGAAGAGGTACAGCCCCGAGTACAGCGAGGGGATGACGACGAGCGCCAGGAGCGCCAGCTTGGGGAGGGTCCCCGCGGCGAGGCGGCGCAGCTCGGTGCCGGTGAGGCGCGCGATGATCACGACGCACGCCCCTCTCCCGGCGGCGGGTCGTCGGGTCGGTCGTCGGGCGGGTCGTCGGGCGGGTCGTCGGGCGGGTCGTCAGGCGGGTCGTCAGGCGGGTCGTCAGGCGTGCCGTCGACCGCGTCGTCGGGCGTGCCGCCCACGGCGGGCAGCTCCCCTGTCGTCACGTCGTCCGCCGTCCGCCGCACGCCGGGCGCCGTGCGTGTCACCTCGACGTGGGCGGCCCGTCCCGCCGCGTCGCCCCGGGTGCCGGCCACGGGTACGCCGAGGTGGTTCGCCGACGCCCGCGTGCACTGCACCAGCACCCCGAGGCCGCGGGCGGCGAACGCCTGCGCGATCGCCCACCAGCCCGACGGGTCGCCGCCGTGACGGTCGGGCAGCGTCAGCACCAGCAGCCGCACGCCCGGCCGCTCGGACGCCAGGGAGGTCAGCAGCGCGGTGCGCCGCGGCCCGTCCAGCTCGGCCACGCGCGTCCCGAGCCGGTCGGCCATGTCGTGGTCCGCGAGCCACTCGCGCGCAGCGCGGGCGCTGCTGGGCCGACGCGCGAGCGCGAGCTCCTCGGCCACGACGGTGCCGACCGTCAGCACGTCGTCCGGCTCGGAGACCTCGGGCAGGTCCACCACAGCGGTCAGCGCGCGCAGCGCCGCGGGCGTCGTGGTGCTGGCGCCGTCGGCCGTCGTCAGCGTGACGGTCCCGGTGTGCGGGGAGAGCCGACCGGTCGCGACCAGCGCGAGCGCCGTGTGGCCCTCCCCCGGATCACCCGCCAGCAGCACGCACTCCCCTGTGCCGAAGGTCAGGCCGGGCAGGTCGAGCATGGGCCCGTGCCGGCCGGTGACGTGCACGTCGTCCAGCGTCAGCCGCACCGGGCCCGCTGTGGGGGGCGGCGGGTGCCGGACGGCGTCCCGGCGGGCGCGGCGAGCGACCCGCCCGGCGGGCGGCCGCGGCGCGTCGACCGTCATGGCCGCCGCAGGGCGGGGACGGCCGACGCGATGATCAGGAACACCCACGTCGTGAGGATGTAGGGCCACGTGTAGTGCGGGGCGTCGGTCGCGTCGTTCAGCGCCAGGGTCACCACGGCGGTCACCACCGTGCCGACGGCGGCGTAGATCCAGGACGCGGCGCTGCTGCGCAGGAACACGACCGACAGCGCGATCGCGGTCAGGACCCCGGAGTAGCCGGCCAGGCCCTCGCCGATGTCCGACTCGGACCACCCCAGCGCGAACGCGCACAGGCTGCCCACGACGCTGCCCATCACGGCCGCGAGCCCCACCTTCCACGAGGCGATGAACAGGCCCAGCAGGATCAGCGCGCCGGCCCACACGCTGCTCACCAGGACGACCTCGGAGACGTTCGTGAGCAGCGAGCGCAGGTACGTGCCCACGGTGCCGTCGGTGACGTGCACGGCGGGCGAGCGCTCCTGCAGGCTCGCGGTCGTCGCGTGCATGACCCCGGCGACGACGCAGAACGGTGCCGTCGTCGCGGGCAGCGCGAACCGCTTCAAGGGCTGGCTGGCGAACAGACGCACGAAGAACCAGGTGACGAACGCGCACGCGATGCCGCCGACGAACGCGATCGGGTAGGCCCAGCCCTGGCTGCCCAGCGCCGTGTAGACGGCGGCGCCCAGCAGCGCGCCGCAGAAGCCCTGCATGCCCAGCGGCACGTCGTCCGCCCCGATGAGCGCCCCGGTGAGCGTCCCGGCGATCGTGCCGATGACGACGAGCAGCGCCATGCGCCAGTCCGCGACGACGAACGCGGCCAGGATGAGCAGGCCCGTCCACACGTTGCGCTGGAAGAAGATCTGCGACAGCCCGTCCGCGAGCGCGCGGGGGTCCAGCGCGGAGCCGGCCCTCGAGGACATGTTCGGCGACGTCGTTGCTGCCATGACGCTCTCCTGACGTGCGGTCGGGTGGGACGTGGACGGGCCGGGGCCCGTCCGGCTCAGGTCTTGCGCACCAGCGGCGCGGGCGCACCGGTCAGGTGCAGCCGCAGCGCCCGCCACGCGCGCGCCGTCGCGTGCGTGACGGGCGCCGTCGCGTCGCCGACGATCCGGACCCAGGCGCCGACGTCGCCGGGCAGGGCGCTGACGCCCAGCAGGACGTCGGGCGCGTCGGCGAGCTCGGCGTGCAGCAGGTCGGCGAGCTCGCGGGCCGTCGCCAGCGGCGTGACGACGTAGAGCATGCCCAGCACGTCGTGGTCGGCGAGCACCGCCAGGCCGCCGGTCCCGCCGTCCTGCGGCGTCAGGCGTACCCGGTCGAGCGCCAGCACGGTCCCGTCCGGACGGCGGATCTCGACGTCGGAGGCCAGCGCCGCGTACCGGTGGCGCTCGCCGCGGGCCAGCCGCCCGGCCAGCAGGGTCTCACCGGCGATGAGCGTCCCCGACTCCGCGACGATCAGCCGGGTGCTCTGGTAGAGGCGTGCGTCGAGGAACATGACGACCGGCTCCGGCAGGTACTCGACGTACGCGTCCTCGCCGACCTCGACGGTCGTGAGCGCCACCGCGTAGTCGGCCTCCATGCGCAGCACCCGCGTGTACGCCGTGGTCGTGACGTAGGCGCTGGTGCCGGGCCCGAACCGCAGGTCGGTCCGCAGCCGGTCCCCCTGCAGCACGCCCGCGCCGGTGGACATGAGGTAGAGGTACGGCATGTCGGGACGCTGCGGGTCGTAGTAGAGCGGGCGCATGATCTGCAGCGGCGACTTCTGGTAGTGCTCCACCAGCTCGGTGCCGTGGCCGGTGAGAGCGAACTCCAGGTCGAGGATGCCGACCTTGCCCGGGCTGCCCGTGGGCAGCATGGTGGGCACGCCGGCGAAACGGGCGACCTCCCGGGGCACGCGCCGCGGCTCGTAGTACGCCGGCTGCAGGTGGTGGCCCCCGTACGCCGGCACCGGCCCGCCGGGGGGCACACCCTCGTCCCGACGCGCCCGCGGGCGCGTCGGGACGGCGGGCGTGGCCGGCTGGGCAGCGAGGTCTGCGCTCACGGCACCAGGGCGCGGCTGCGCTCGTCCCACATGGCCAGGATCTGGTCCTGCAGGACGTCGACGCCCTCGCCGGTGAGCGAGTTGGTCAGCACGACCGGCTTGCCGTCGCGGACCCGGTAGGCGTCGGACTCCATGACGCCCAGGTCGGTGCGGACGTACTGCGCGATGTCGATCTTGTTGATGACGAGGATGTCGGAGTCCGTGATGCCCGGCCCCCGCTTGCGCGGCATCTTCTCGCCCTCCGAGGTGTCGAGGACGAAGACGAACACGTCCACGAGCGCCGGGGAGAACGTGAGCGTGAGGTTGTCGCCGCCCGACTCGTACAGCAGCGTGTCGACGTCCGGGAACCGCTCGAGCATCTCGGCACCGGCCGCCAGGTTCATCGTCGGGTCGTCGCGCACCGCGGTGTGCGGGCACGCGCCGGTCTCGACGCCGACCACGCGCTCGGGGTCGAGCACGCCCGCGAGCTCGCGCCGCACGTGGTGCGCGTCCTCCTGCGTGTAGATGTCGTTGGTGATCACGGCCGGGCGCCGGCCCACGGCGATCAGCCGGGGCACCAGCGCCTCGGTCAGGGCGGTCTTTCCGGAGCCCACCGGGCCACCGATGCCGACCCGCAACACGTTCTCGTTCATCCTCGTCTCCGTCCTGCCGGCATCCGCCGGCACGTCGTCAGCTCGCGAACAGGCGCGCCTCGGCACGCTCGTGCTGCGCCGACATCACGTCCGCCAGGGGGACGCAGCCACCCATGTCGTCGAGGTCACGGGCGACCGCCTCGTCGGCCGCCTGCTCGATCACCGGCGCCAGTGCGTGCAGCGCCACCTGGACCTCGCGGTGGTCTGCGAGCCGCAGGCGCAGCGCGGCCCCCAGCACGCTCATCGCGAACGCCGCGAGGTCGGACGCGACCGCCGCGGTCGTCTCGACACCCGTCGCCGCGTAGACCACCGCGGTGGCGACCGGCTGGCACCCCGGCGACTCCTTCGCCGCGATCGCGTGCGCCCACGTCCCGATCACCGGACCACCGACCGCGACCCCCGCCACGTCCGTCAGCTGGTGCCCGCTGCGCACGGACGCCCGGCGCATCTCGGCGTTGAGCTTGGACGCGAACAGCAGACGGTCGACCCGGTGCACCTGCTCCCAGTCGCCCGCGGTCGCGGCCTCGTGGGCCCGGGCGAGCGCTGTCGCGTCGCCCGGGCCCACCCCGTGCAGCAGCAGCCCGCGCAGCAGGCCGACCACCCCCCCGTGGTCGACCAGCCGCGCCTGGCTGAACCCCTCGAGACCGTGCGACATCGTGTAGAAGCCGCTCGGGAACGCGGAGTCGGACAGCTGCAGGCTCATGAGCAGCGCCCGGACGTCGGTCGCCACCGTGCTCCTCAGGCCAGGAAGAAGAGCTGGGTCATGGGCAGCGTCTGCGCCGGTTCGATGTGGGCCGGCTCCCCGTCGAGCGTCACCTTGTACGTCTCGGGGTCCACGTCGACGACGGGCAGGGAGCCGTTGCGCACCATGTGGCCCTTGCCGAGCTGGCGGGTGCGGCGCACCGGCAGCACCGTGCTCTCCAGGCCCAGCTTGTCCGGGACACCGGCCTCGACGGCCGCCTGCGACATGTACGTCACCCGGGTGCTCTGCTGCGCCCTGCCGAACGACCCGAACATCGGCCGGTAGAAGACCGGCTGCGGCGTCGGCAGCGAGGCGTTCGGCTCCCCCATGACGGCCCACTTGACGAGGCCACCCTGCAGGACCATCTTCGGCTTGGCCGCGAACGACCCGACCGGCCACAGCACGATGTCGGCGATCTTGCCGACCTCGAGGGACCCGACGTAGTCGGAGATGCCGCACGTGATCGCCGGGTTGATCGTGATCTTGGCGAGGTACCGCAGCACACGGAAGTTGTCGTTGCCCTCGGCGTCCTGCGGCAGCTTGCCGCGCTTGTCCTTGTTGTGGTGGGCGGTCTGGAACGCCCGCGTGAAGGACTCGCCGATCCGGCCCATCGCCTGGGAGTCCGACGAGAACATCGAGATGACGCCCTCGTCGTGCAGCACGGTCTCGGCCGAGATCGTCTCGGCACGGACGCGGGAGTCCGCGAACGCGACGTCCTCGGGGACGTCGTGCGACAGGTGGTGGCAGACCATCACCATGTCGAGGAGCTCGTCGACGGAGTTCACGGTGTAGGGCAGCGTCGGGTTCGTCGACGACGGCAGCACGTTCGGGTGCCCGGCCAGCTTCATGATGTCCGGCGCGTGGCCGCCACCCGCACCCTCGGTGTGGAACGTGTGGATGGTGCGGCCGTCGATCGCGGAGATCGTGTCCTCGACGTAGCCCGCCTCGTTGAGGCTGTCCGTGTGCACGGTGATCTGGACGTCGTAGTCGTCCGCCACGGACAGGGCGTTGCTCAGGGCCGCCGGGGTCGTCCCGTAGTCCTCGTGGACCTTCAGGGCGGCCGCCCCGGCCTCGACCTGCTCCTCGAGCGCCGGGCGCAACGAGCCGTTGCCCTTGCCGTAGAAGCCCATGCTGACGGGCATGTCCTCCGCCGCCTCGAGCATGCGGTGCAGGTTCCAGACGCCGGGTGTGGTGGTGACACCGTTCGTGCCGTCGGTGGGGCCGGTGCCCCCGCCGAACAGCGTGGTGATGCCGCCGCAGATCGCCGTGTCCCCCTGCTGGGGTGAGATGTAGTGCACGTGCGCGTCGATGCCGCCCGCGGTGGCGATCAGGTGCTCACCGGCGAGGAGCTCCGTCCCCGGGCCGACCACCAGGCGGGGGTCGACACCGTTCTGGAGGTTGGGGTTCCCGGCCTTGCCGATACCGGCGATCTTGCCGTCCTTGACGCCGATGTCCCCCTTGAGGACGCCGAGCACGGGGTCGAGGATGATCGCGTTGGTGATGACCAGGTCCAGCACGCCCTGCGCCGAGGTGGTGCGCGGGTCGGCCGCCATGCCGTCGCGTGCGGTCTTCCCGCCGCCGTAGACCACCTCGTCGCCGTAGAGCCCTTCGCTGAAGTCGTGCTCGATCTCGATCACGAGGTTCGAGTCGGCCAGATGGACCTTGTCCCCGACCGTGGGGCCGTACAGGTCCGTGTACTGCTTGCGCGGGATGATCGCCATCAGTGCTCCCCCTCGTGCTTCGTGCCGGCTGCCGGCTGCTCCGGCGTCCCGTTCGCGAACTCGCGCTCGGCGAGCCGACGCAGCGCGTCCAGACGCGTCTGGCGGGAGTCGAGGCCCCCGTCGACGAGGTTGTTGAACCCGACGACCCGGCGGCCGCCGCCGTACGCGACGAGCGTCACCTCGCGGGTGTCGCCCGGTTCGATCCGGACGCCGTTGCCGGCCGGGATGTCCAGGTGCATCCCGTACGCCTTCTCACGGTCGAACCTCAGGGCGCGGTTCACCTCGAAGAAGTGGAAGTGCGACCCGATCTGCACGGCGCGGTCGCCGGTGTTGGCCACGAGGAGGGTGACCTTCTCGCGCCCCGCGTTGATCTCGATGTCCTGGTCGTTGTGGTGGTACTGCGGGCTGCCGAGCATCGTGGTTCCTCACGTTCCGTGGTCGGTTCGAGGGTGTCCGCGTCAGGCGCGGGCGGGTGCGGGCGCACCGGACGCCGGAGCGACGGGTGCGGCGCGGTGCGGGTGGGTGTGCGGGTGTCCGTGCCCGTGCGGGTGCTCGTGGCCGGCCCCCTCCAGGCCGGCGTGCGAGTGCGCGTAGCCGTGTCCGTGGTCGGCCTCGAGCCCGTCCTCGATGCCGTCGTGACCGTGCTGCAGGTCGTGCTCCGCCGCGGCCAGACGCTCCCGGACGATCCGCAGCAGCGCGGTGTCCGACAGCAGCGGGCCGAAGAAGGCGGCGCCGTCGAGCGCGTCCGCCGAGGGCGCCGCGGCGGCGAAGCCGGCCGGCACGACCACGACGTCCTGCGCGCCGAGCAGGCGCACGCGGTGGACCGCACGGGCGAGGTCGGCGTCGGTGACGACGCACGCGACACCGATCTCCAGCCCCGTCCCGAACGTCCGCACGAGGTGCGCCACCCGGTGGAGCTCCGCGTCGTCGAACGGGTCGGCCCCGGGTGCGGCGAGCACGAGACCCGCCCCCGGGTGCCGTGCGGCGGTTCGCGTCGCCGCGGCCCGCAGCAGCGCCACCAGGTGGTCGACCGTCCCGAACTGGTCCGCCAGCGCGATCCGCCCCCTGCCGGACCCCGCGGCCAGCCAGCGCAGCGTGCGCGCCGTGTCGGCGACCATCACCGGGTCGCGCCCCCACGTCATCGGCAGGACGACGACGGGCTCCGGGCCGGCCGCGAGGCCCGCCCGCACCGCGTCCTGCAGCGAGCGCCCCGGCGCGCACACGGCGGCGCCCGGCAGGGCACCGCGGAGCCGCTCGAGGTCGGCCCCCCGCGCGCTCTCGTGCCCGCCGACCAGCACTGGTCGGACGTGGGAGCCGGCCATGCTCAGGCCGACACGGGGTCGTGACAGGAGACCAGCTTGCTGCCGTCGGGGAACGTCGCCTCGACCTGCAGCAGCGAGACCCGCTCCCTGACGCCGGGCATGCAGTCGGACTCGGCGACGACGTGCTTGCCGAGCTCCATGCACTCCGCGACGGACTTGCCGTCACGCGCGCCCTCGATGATCGCCTCCGAGACCAGCGCCTGGACCTCGCTGACGTTCAGCTTGGTGCCTCGCTCGCGGCGTTGCCGGGCCAGCTGGGCCACCTGGTACACGTAGAGCTTCTCCCTTTCACGAGGTGTCAGATCCATGGTGCGGCGACCTTTCGGAAGAGAACTGCGCAGCCCACCTGCGCTCTTGCCGACCATACACCGACGACCATTAAGGACAACTTCTGGACGAGTACCCCCACCTGATCACGGCGAACTGTTCGCGCATTCGCCCGGACGAGCAGCAGAACAACACCGGTGGCATTCTCTGGACGCCTGGTCAAATGAATCGATTTCCCTTCGCCGCACCATCCCTGGACATGTGGCCAAATGAATCGATTCGCTTGCGCGACGGCCCGTCAAAGGGCGCGCCGGAGCTTTTCTCGCCCTACGCTGGCGCCCATGGCTCAGGCACCGGGGAGTGCTCCCCCTCCCGCCGGCGGCACGCCGCACGCGGCGCCCCGCCACGTCACGCTGCGATGGTCGGCAGTCGGGCTCGTGCTGCTCGGCGGAGCGGCCGGAGTCGCCGCGCGCGAAGGGCTCTCGCTCGCCGTGCCGGACGTCGACGAGGTCCCGGTGGTCATCCCGCTGGTCAACCTGCTCGCCGCCTTCGTGCTCGGCTACCTGTACGAGGGCGTCGCCCGCGCCCTGCCGGGCACGCCGCTGGCGGGCCGGCTCAAGCTGCTCGTCGGCACCGGGTTCTGCGGCGGCCTGAGCACGTACAGCTCCCTGGCCACCGACACCGCGGTCCTGCTCGACCACTCCCGCGGCGGCGTGGCCGTGCTGTACGCGCTGGGCACGGTCGTGGTGGGTGCCCTGGCGACGCTCGCCGGCATCGCGCTCGGCTCACGGCTGCACCCGCACCAGCCCGACGCGCACGAGCTGCGGCGCATCGAGGGACACGCCGACACCAGCCCCGCCCACGGGAGGACGTCATGACGCCGGGCCTGTTCCTGCTCGTGGTCGTCGCCGGCGGCATCGGCGCCTGCACGCGGTACGTCGTCGACGCGCTGGTGCGCTCGCGTACCACGTCCGCCTTCCCGTGGCCGACCACCGTGATCAACCTGACCGGCTCGTTCGTCCTCGGGTTCCTCACCGGGCTGGTCGCTGGCGACCTGGCCTCGACCGACGTGAGCGCCGCGGTCGGCACGGGATTCCTCGGCGGCTACACGACGTTCAGCACCGCGAGCTACGAGCTCGTCCAGCTCGTGCGGCAGAAGAAATACGGCGTCGCGCTCGCCTACGGCATCGGCGTGCTCGTGGTGGCCGTGCTGCTCGCCCTTCTCGGGTACCGCTGGGGCGACTCGCTGTAAAGGATCGCCGCGCTCGCGCAGGACGCGCACCCCGGCAGCGGCCCGACGTCCGTGCGGACATTCCCTGGACGGTCGACCTGCACGCACGTCCATTTGTCGGACGGCCGGCACGCCCTCTGCAGGCCTTTTCGCACGCCTAGTACACGTCCCGGACGTACCGACGGGCGCGGGTCATCGCCGTCACGTACGCCGCCGCACCGGCGGGCGACATCCCGCCGTGTGCCGCCACGACCTCGCGCAGCGTCCGGTCGACGTCCGCCGCCATGCGCGCGGCGTCCCCGCACACGTAGACGTGCGCGCCGCGCTCGAGCCACGACCACAGCCGGGCACCCCGCTCGTGCATCCGGTCCTGCACGTACACGGTCGTGCGCTGGTCCCGGGAGAAGGCGGTGTCCAGGCGCGTCAGGACGCCCTCGGACCGCAGCGCGTCGAGCTCCTCGCGGTACCAGAAGTCGGTGGCCTCGCGCCGCTCGCCGAAGAAGAGCCAGCTGTCGCCGGTGTCGCGTCGCGCGCGCCGCTCGGCCAGGAAGCCGAGGAACGGCGCGACGCCCGTGCCCGGACCGACCATCACGACCGGCACCGACCCGTCCTCGGGCAGGTGGAAGTGCGGTGAGGGCTGCACGTGCACCGTGACGTCCGCGGCGGCGTCCGCGTCTGCCAGGTACCCCGAGCACGCACCGGCGCGGGCCGCACCGCCGGGCGCCGTGTACCGCACGATGCCGACGGTCAGGGCGATGCGGTGCGGGTCCACCAGCGGGCTGGAGGAGATCGAGTACTGCCGGGGCTGCAGCCGGGGCAGCGCGTCGGCCCAGTCCTGCGCCGACGCGCGCACCTGCGCCGCCGCGACGACGTCGACGACCTGCCGGCCCCACAGCCACTGCCGCAGGGCGTCGCCCCGGCCGGGCCGCAGCAGCGCGCCGAGGTCCTCCCCGGTGGACCGGTCGGCGACGAAGCGCAGCAGGCCGGTGGCGGGCCGCGTCAGCTCCAGGTCCGTGCGCAGCGCGTCGCCCAGGGCGCGCGCACGTCCGTCCACGCGCACCTCCGCGGCACCGTCCAGGCCCGTGGCGGCCAGCCACTCCGCCACGAGCGCGGCGGCGTTCACGGGGTGCACGGCGAGCGCGTCCCCGGCCCGGTAGGTCACCGGCACCGGGCTGTCGCCCACGTCGAGCACGACCTGGCGGACCTCCTTGCCGGAGCCGGCCACCCCGAGCCGCCGGTTGACCGCCAAGCGGCCGCGACCGGGTCGCGCCCGGGTCGCGCGCTCGCCGGTCCCGCGTGCGCCCGTCGCGTCCGGCTCCACGACCCGGGCCGTCCGGGCACCGGGACGCGACACGCCCTGCCCTGCGGCGGGCAGCGACCCCGTCCCGGGCACGGTGCCGCCCGGCACCGCTCCCGCGTCGCCCGGCGCCACCACGCCGTCCGCCACAGCGGCTGCATCACCGGTCGTCGCGTCGACGGGCGCGGGGGGCGCGCCGTCATCGCCACGCAGCGCCGCGGCGAGCGCGTCGACCCACGGGTCGACGCACGCGTCGTCGCCCGGCTCGCGCTCCAGGTGCGGGACCAACCGCTGGGCGCCCAGCTCGGCCAGACGGCCGTCGAGGCGCCGCCCATGACCGCAGAACCGGTCGTACGACGGGTCGCCGAGCGCGAGCACCGCGAACCGCGCCGCCTCGAAGGACGGCGCGCCGGGGTCAGCGAGCACCTCCCACAGCGCGGCACCGTTGTCGGGGGCGTCCCCGTCGCCGGTCGTGCTGGTGACGAGCACCAGGTCGGCGCGCCGGGGCGGCGCCGCGAGCACGTCGTCCATCGCGACCACGCGTGCGCGCCGACCGGTGGCGGCGGTGAGCCGGGCGGCGACCTCGCCGGCCAGCTCCTCGGCGGTGCCGGTCTGCGAGGCCCACAGGACCACCAGCTCGCGCGCCGGCGCACCGGCCCCGTCGGGGTCGGTGCCCCCGCTGCGGGAGAACAGCCCGGCGAGCACGCCGTCGACCCAGAGCGCGTGCTCCCCGGCCACGGGCGCACCGGGAGGCAGGACCGGCACACCGGGGGCGCCGTGCCCCAGGCCTGCGATGAAGCCCGCGAGGTACCGCTGCTCGCCCGCGTCGAGCACGGGCGCCGCGACCTCCGGCAGGCCGAGTGCCACCGCGAACGCGCGGGCGGCAGCGACGGCCGCGGTGTCGCCGGTCACCGGCAGCGCGGGCGCAGCCCCGGCCGCTGCCCCGACCGTGCGGTCGGCCTCGTCCGCGCCCGTGCCGTCCGGGGCCGGTGCCGGCGTCGCGACCGGCGTCAGCGCGACGGCGCAGGCCTTGAGCTCGGGCTGGAACGACAACGGGTCCACCGCGTCGTTGGTCACCGCGTTGACGCTGAGGTACTCGCCGAACAGGTCGTTCCAGTGGAAGGGCGCGAACGACGTGCCGGGCCGGACGCGGTCGGTCACGACCACGGGCAGCACGGCACGGCCACGGCGGGACGCGACCTCCACGGAGGCGCCGTCCGCCAGCGCGAGCCGCGCCGCGTCGTCGGGGTGCACCTCGACGAACGGACCGGGGTTCAGCCGGTTGAGCGCCGGCACCCGGCCCGTCTTCGTCAGGGTGTGCCACTGGTGGGCGACCCGACCGGTGATCAGCAGGAACGGGTGGTCGTCGTCGGGCAGCTCCGCCGGGTCGACGTGCGGGCGGGCGTGGAACACCGCCCGTCCGCTGGGCGTCGGGAACACGAGGCGCGGCGCGGTGCCGTCCTGGCGGACGTGCCGCGGCTGGTGCACACCGTCGTTGAGGTAGCGCAGCGGGTTGCGCGCCGGCCCGTCGGGCGCCGCGGGCCACTGCACGGGGCCGCGGCGCAGCCGCTCGTAGGTGACGCCGCGCAGGTCGTAGCCCGTCCGCGGGTTGCTGCTGCGGCGCAGCTCGGCGAACACCTCCTCGGACGACGCGTGGGCGAACCCGTCGAAGCCCATCGCCGTGGCGACGCGGGCGATCAGCTGCCAGTCGGGCAGCGCGCCCCCGGGTGCGGACAGCGCGCGGCGCGCGAGCGTCATGGTCCGCTCGCTGTTGACCATCACGCCGTCCGCCTCGGACCACATGGCGGCGGGCAGCACGACGTCCGCGTACGCGTTGGTCTCGGTGTCGGCGAACACGTCCTGCGTGACCACCAGCTCGGCCCGCTCGAGGCCCTCGATGACCGTGCGCCGGTTACCCACGGACGCCACCGGGTTGGTGCAGATGACCCAGCACGCGCGGATCTCGCCCTCCGCCATGCGGCGGAACATGTCGATCGTGCCCGTGCCCGCGCCGTCGGCGCGGATGGTGCCGCGCGGCACGCCCCACAGGTCCTCGCAGAACGCACGGTCGTCGGGGTCGAGCACGCTGCGCTGGCCGGGCAGCCCCGGCCCCATGTAGCCCATCTCGCGCCCGCCCATGGCGTTCGGCTGGCCGGTCAGCGAGAACGGCCCGCTGCCCCGGCGCCCGATCGCGCCGGTGGCCAGGTGCAGGTTGACCAGCGCGTTCGTGCTCCAGGTGCCGTGCGTGGACTGGTTGAGGCCCATCGTCCAGCAGGACACCCAGCTCGTGGCCCCCGCGATGAGCGCCGCCGCGGCCCGCAGGTCCGCCGCCGGGACGCCCGTGAGTCCCTCGACGACATCCGGCGGGTAGTCGGCGAGCAGCGGCGGCATCGCCTCCCAGCCCTCGGTGTGCTCCGCGACGAACTCCTCGTCGACCGCCCCCTCCTCGACGAGCAGGTGCAGCAGACCGTTGAGCAGCGCGATGTCCGTGCCGGGGCGCACCTGCAGGAACAGGTCGGCCCGGTCCGCCGTCGCGGTGCGGCGGGGGTCGACGACGATCAGCCGGGCGCCCGCCTTCACGCGGTCCAGCAGCCGCAGGAAGAGCACCGGGTGGCAGTCCGCCATGTTGGCGCCCACGAGCAGGAAGACGTCGGCGTGGTCGAGGTCGTCGTACGACCCGGGCGGGCCGTCCGCGCCCAGCGAGAGCTTGTAGCCGGTGCCGGCGCTCGCCATGCACAGCCGCGAGTTCGACTCGATGCGGCTCGTGCGCAGGTAGCCCTTGGCCAGCTTGTTGGCCAGGTACTGCGCCTCGATGCTCATCTGCCCGGAGACGTACAGCGCGATCGCGTCCGGTCCGTCGCGGTCGAGGATCTCCCGCAGCCGGCGCGCGACCTCGTCGATCGCCCGGTCGACGTCCGCGGGCACCGGCGCCGCCCCGCGCTCGGTCCGCACCAGCGCGCTCGTCAGGCGGCCGCCGGCCGTCAGCACCGTCGCGCTGGTCGAGCCCTTGGTGCACAGACGTCCGGCGTTCGACGGGTGCGAACGGTCGCCGCTCGCCCGGCGCACGGCGCCGTGCTCGTCGACGTCGAGCACGATGCCGCAGCCCACACCGCAGTACGTGCACACGGTGGCGACCTGGGTCGCCCCCGTGCGCACGTCCTGCGTCGTCGTGGTGGCGGTCATCAGATGACGGCGTGGCCGAACGCCGCACTGCGGCGCACGTACACCGCCCACGTCGTCGCCGCCATCACGCCGTACAGCGCGACGATCACCCACAGGGCGGCCTCGATGCCGCCCGTCGCACCGGTGGAGACGGCGAAGCCGCGCGGGATGAGGAAGCCGCCGACCGCCCCGACCGCGCCGGCGATGCCGAGGCACCCGGCGGCGACCTTGGCGCGGCGGGCACGGTCGGCCGCGTCCCCGGCGCCGTGGCGGAACACGGCGGGGATCATGCGGTAGACGGACCCGTTGCCGGCACCGGTGGCCAGGAAGAGCACCAGGAACGAGCCGAAGAACAGCGGGAACGAGCCGGCGCGTAGCGCGAGGATCGCGCACACGGTGCCCGCTGCCATCACGGCGAACGCGGCGATCGTCACCCGCGCACCGCCCAGCCGGTCCGCCAGGATGCCGCCCATCGGACGGGCGACCGAGCCGACGAGGGCCCCGAGGAAGGCGATCGAGAGCGTCATGGTCGGGAACTCGTTGCGCAGCAGCGTCGGGAAGGCACCCGAGAACCCGATGAACGAGCCGAACGTGCCGATGTAGATGAACGAGATGATCCATGTGTGCCGCTGCCGCGCCGCGGAGCCGTAGGTGCGGGGGTCCGTCGCCGCGTCCTTGACGTTGTCCATGAGGCGCCACGCGAGCACGGCCGCCAGGACCGCGAGCGGGATGAACATCAGCCCTGCGCGCTCGAGCTGCACGCCCGCGGCGGCGACGATCACGAGCGGGACCGCGAGCTGCACGGCCGCCGTGCCGATGTTGCCGCCCGCCGCGTTGAGGCCGAGTGCACGGCCCTTCTCCCGCTCGGGGTAGAAGAAGGAGATGTTCGCCATCGAGGAGGCGAAGTTCCCGCCGCCGACGCCCGCGAGCGCCGCGACGCCCAGCAGGACACCGAACGACAGGTCGGGCCGTTGCACCGCCCACACGAGCGCGCCGGTCGGGACCAGGAGCAGCAGCGCGGACACCACGGTCCAGTTGCGGCCGCCGAACACGGGCACCGCGAACGTGTACGGGATGCGCAGGGTCGCGCCCACCAGCGACGGCACCGCGATCAGCCAGAACATCTGGTCGGCCGTCAGCGCGAACCCGGCCGCGGGCAGCTGCGGCACGACGATGCTCCACAGCGCCCAGACCGCGAACCCGAGGAACTCGGCGAAGATCGACAGGACGAGGTTGCGCCGGGCGACGGCCCGCCCGACGGTCTGCCACTGGTCGGTCGCCTCGGGGTTCCACCCGTGCAGCCACCGCCCCCGGTGACGCACGAGCTCGGGGGTCGTCCCGGGCGGCGTCAGGACCACCGCGCCGGCTCCGTGGGCAGTGCCGGTGACCGGCGGGACGGGTGGGGTGGACGCCCCCGCCGCGGGCGGCGTCGTCGGGGTCTGGGTCACGGGGAGCCTCCGGGCGTCGGGCCGCGTGCGGGGCACGCGAGGTCGGGCGTCGGTACCGGCCGGGCCGGCGGGGGCGCCGCGTGGTGCCGGCGTCGTGCTCGAGGCTAGGAACGCGGTGTTTCACCCGGGGTGGCCCCCCGGTAACCCGCCGCGAACGTTCCGCGCACACCGGCCCGGTGCGCGGTGTGAGGTGAGGTGCGAGGCGCGGGGTGCGGTTCGGGGTCCGGCGGAGGACCGGCGACGCGGGCGGACGAGCGTGCCGCGACGCGGAGCGTGGACCCGCCTGCGAGGATCGACCCATGCCGGACCTCCACGCCCTGACCACCGAGCTCCTCGACGCCGCCCGCACGGACCCGCACGGCCGCAGCGCCCGGCTCGTCGTGCACGACGGCGAGCTGCGCCAGACCGTCATCGCGCTCGTCGCCGACTCCCGCCTGGGCGAGCACGCGTCGCCGCCCGCCGCCAGCCTGCAGACGCTGGTCGGGCGGGTCCGCGTCGAGGTCGGCGGCGACGTGCAGCAGGAGGTCGGCGCCGGTGAGCTCTGGGAGCTCACCCACGAGCGGCACGCCGTGCAGGCGCTCGAGGACAGCGTCGTGCTGCTGACCACGGTGACGGGGGTCGCGACGGGGTCGCACGGGTGAGCCCCGCGGGCGCCCCGCTCCCGCCGCTCGTCGAGCCCGGTCCCCCGCTCACGCCGGGCCAGGTGGCCCGCTACGCGCGGCACCTGGCGCTCGCCGAGGTCGGCGAGGCGGGCCAGCGCCGGCTCCTGGCGGCGCGCGTGCTCGTCGTCGGCGCCGGCGGGCTGGGCTCGCCCGTGCTCCTGTACCTCGCCGCCGCGGGGGTGGGCACGCTGGGGATCGTCGACGACGACGTGGTCGAGGTCTCCAACCTGCAGCGCCAGGTGGTGCACGGTGCGGCCGACGTCGGGCGCCGCAAGGTCGACTCGGCCGCCGACGCGGTCCGCGCCCTCGACCCGGCGCTGGACGTCCGTGCGCACCCGGTGCGGCTGGACGCCGACAACGCCCGCACCCTGCTGGCGGGGTACGACCTCGTCGTGGACGGCAGCGACAACTTCGCGACCCGCTACCTGCTCGACGACGTGTGCGCGGGGCTCGGGCTGCCGTGGGTGTGGGGCTCGCTGCAGCGGGGGCACGCCCAGGTGAGCACGTTCTGGTCGACGCCCCCGGTCGGTGAGGGCGTCACGCTGCGCGACGTGTTCGGCGGCCCGCCGCCGGACGGCACCGTCCCCCCGTGCGCCGTCGACGGCGTGCTGGGCGCGGTCTGCGCGGCCGCCGGTGCGGCGATGGCGCTCGAGGTCGTCCGCCTCGTGTGCGGCGCCGGCCGGACGCTGCTGGGCCGGGTCGTGGTGCACGACGCGTTCGCGGGCACGTGGCACGACGTGCCGGTGCGCC
The DNA here is from genome assembly GCF_018388445.1 of Cellulomonas wangleii. Taxonomy (NCBI): domain Bacteria; kingdom Bacillati; phylum Actinomycetota; class Actinomycetes; order Micrococcales; family Cellulomonadaceae; genus Cellulomonas; species Cellulomonas wangleii. The sequence continues at coordinate 1,922,125 of NZ_CP074405.1, read as the reverse complement.
GCCGCGCGGGTGACTCCCGGCGCGACGGCGCGGGCGGCGCGACGGACGCCCCGTCACCAGTGCGGCGCGCCGACGCCCCTACGGGCGCTCCCGCAGACGCTCCCCCAGGCGCTCCCGCCGGGCGCCCGGCGCCGCGGGACGTGCGCACCGGCGACGTCGTGGCGGCCGACGACGCCGACGTCGTCGACCTGCGCGACGCGGTCGAGGTCGCAGCGCTGCCGTTCCCCGGAGCCCGCCACGTGCCGTTCGCGCAGTTCGTGTCCGAGACGACGCTCGCGGGGCTCGACCTCGACCGGCCCCTCGTGCTCGTCTGCCGGGTGGGGAGCAGGTCCGCGCACGCGGCCGCCCTGGCCCGTGCGGCCGGTGTCAGGGACGCGCGGCACCTGCCCGGCGGGGTGGCCGCGTGGGCGCGGACACCCGCGGGGCCCGACACCGCCTGACACCGCCCGCTCAGCCGGGGTGGTCGCCCCCCGCCAGCTGGGACAGGGCGTGCGGCAGCACGCCTGCGAGCACCTCGAGCGCGTCGCGCGCGGCACCGGGCGACCCCGCGACGTTGACCACCAGCGTGCGACCCGCCACCCCGGCGACGCCGCGCGACAGCAGCGCACCGGGCACACCGCGGCGCACGCCGTCCGCGCGCAGCGCCTCGGCGATCCCGGGCACGGTGCGGTCCACCACCGCCAGGGTCGCCTCGGGCGTCAGGTCGCGCGGGCCCAGGCCCGTCCCGCCGGTGGTCAGCACGAGGGCCGCGCCGGACGCCACCGCCTGACGCAGCGCGCGCTCCACGGGCATGCCGTCGGGGACGACCACCCGGTCCGCGACCCGCAGCCCCAGCGCCCGCAGCCCGTCGACGAGCACGGGCCCGGAGACGTCGTCGTACGTGCCGGCGGCGGCCCGGTCGGACACGGTGACGACCACGGCGCACGGCGTGGTGGCGTCCGTCGGCTCAGGCACGGGTCCACGTCCCGCTGCGGCCGCCCGACTTCTCCTCGACGCGCAGGTCGGTGAGGTGGGCGCCGCGGTCGACCGCCTTGACCATGTCGACGAGGGTCAGGCCGGCCGCGGCGACGCACGTGAGGGCCTCCATCTCGACGCCCGTGCGGTCGGCCGTGCGCACGCGCGCGTCGATCGTGACGCCGTCGTCGACGACCTCGAGGTCCACGCTCACGCCGTGGATCGCGACCGGGTGGCACAGCGGCACGAGGTCCGGCGTGCGCTTGGCCGCCTGGATACCGGCGATGCGGGCCACCGCGAGCGCGTCGCCCTTGGGCACGCCGTCACCCCGCAGCAGCGCGACCACCTGCGGGGTCGTGACCAGGCGCCCGGTGGCCCGCGCGCTGCGCACGGTGACGTCCTTGTCGGCGACGTCGACCATGTGCGCGGCGCCGTGCGCGTCGACGTGGGTGAGGCGGTCGGGCTGGGTCACGCGTCGTGCTCCCTCAGGTCGATGACGGTCACGGGGTCCCCCGCGGCCAGGTGCGCGACGTCCTCGGGGACGTCGACGAGCGCGTCGGCGCCGGCCAGGGCACCGAGCAGGTGCGACCCGGGACCGCCGACCAGGACGGCCACGGGCCGCCCCGACCCCCAGTCGAGGCGCGCGCGCAGCAGGCGCCGCCGGCCGGCCGTCGACCGCAGGTCCGCGGCGAGGTCGGCGGTGAGCCTGCGCCGGTGCACGTGGCGCGCGCCGAGCAGGCGACGCAGCAGCGGGCGGACGAACACCTCGAACGACACGAACGAGCTGACGGGGTTGCCCGGCAGCGCGAGCACCGGGGTGCCGTCCGCGAGCGCCCCGACGGCCTGCGGCTTGCCGGGCTGCATGCGCACGTGCACGAGCTCGCCCGCGCCGTCGGCCAGCAGCGCGTCGCGGACCACGTCGTACGCGCCGACCGAGACCCCTCCGGTGGTCACGACGAGGTCGGCCTCACCGACGAGCGCCGCCAGCGCGGCGCGCACCGCGGGGACGTCGTCACGCACGACCCGCACGGCGACGACGTCGGCACCGGCGGCCTCGGCCGCGGCGGCGAGCTGGGGCCCGTTCGACTCGTGGATCTGCCCGTGTGCGAGCGGCTGCCCCGGGGGCACCAGCTCGGACCCGGTCGACAGCACCGCGACGCGCGGGCGCGCGTGGACGGCCACGTGCGCGTGTCCCGTCGCGGCGAGCAGACCCACGGCCCCGGCGCCGAGCACGTCCCCGGCGTGCAGCACCACGTCACCCGCGCGCACGTCCTCGCCGCGACGGCGCACGTGGGCCCCGGGCGCGACGACGCCCTGCACGTGGACGCGGCGCGTGCCGCCGTCGGTCAGCTCGACGGGCAGGACCGCGTCGGCGCCGTCCGGCACCGGGGCGCCGGTCATGACGCGCGCCACCGCCCCGGTGGGCAGGCGGACGTCGCGGGTGTCCCCCGCCGCGACGTCGTCGGCGACCTCGAGCGCGCCGCCGACGTGCAGCTCCGCGCTGCGCACGGCGTAGCCGTCCATCGCCGAGCTGTCCCACGGGGGCAGGTCGAGGGTGCTGCGCACGTCGGCGGCCAGCGCACGCCCGCGCGCCTGCGCGGACGGCACGGTGACGGCGGGCAGCGGGCGTCCGAGCGCCAGCACGGCGGCCGCGTGCTCGTCGAGGCTGCGCACGACACGGGCGGGCAGCGCGGGCCCGGCGGGCAGGACGTCGGCCATGCGCCCAACCTACTGCCGGGTCCGCGGGTCCCCTCGCCCGCCCGGCGCGGCGCACCGTCCGGGCAGCGGACGCCCCACGGCGGGCACCACGGGGCGTCCCTATCATCGCGGGATGGGAGCCGTGAGCGGGGGCGGTGCCACCTCGCGGCCGACGGGGGGGCTGGTGGACCGGTACGGCCGGGTGGCCACCGACCTGCGGGTCTCGCTGACGGACCGCTGCAACCTGCGCTGCACGTACTGCATGCCCGCCGAGGGGCTGCCGTGGGCACCGGACGACACCGTCCTCACCGACGCCGAGGTGGTGCGCCTGGTGCGGATCGGTGTCGAGCTGCTCGGCGTGCGCGAGGTCCGGTTCACGGGCGGCGAGCCGCTGCTGCGGCGCGGCCTGGAGGGCATCGTCGGCGCGACGGCGGCCCTGCGCACGGCCGACGACGTCCCGGTGCGCACGGCCCTGACCACCAACGGGCTGGGGCTGGACAAGCGCGCGCACGCGCTCGCCGCCGCCGGCCTCGGCCGCGTCAACGTGTCGCTGGACTCCCTGGACCCGCAGCGGTTCGCGGTGATCGCGCGCCGCGACCGGCACGCCGACGTGCTGGCGGGCCTGGCAGCCGCCGCGGCGGCGGGGCTGGCGCCCGTGAAGGTCAACGCGGTGCTCGTGCGCGGCGTCAACGACGACGAGGCCGTCCCGCTGCTCACCTGGGCGCTCGCGCACGGGTACCACCTGCGCTTCATCGAGCAGATGCCGCTGGGCCCGCACGGGTCGTGGCGGCGGGAGGACCTGGTGACGGCGCGCGAGATCCTCGACACGCTGTCGGCGGCGTTCGAGCTCGTCGCGGAGCCGGACGGTGCCCGGGCCGGGGCGCCGGCCGAGACGTGGCACGTCGCCGGGCACCCGGGCGCGACGGTCGGGGTGATCGGCTCGGTGACGCGGCCGTTCTGCGGGGCGTGCGACCGCACGCGCCTGACGGCCGACGGCCAGGTCCGCAGCTGCCTGTTCGCGCGTGACGAGGACGACCTTCGCGGGCTGCTGCGCGGCGGGGCCGACGACGACGCGGTCGCCGACGCCTGGCGGGCCGCGATGCGCGGCAAGGCCGCCGGCCACGGCATCGACGACCCGACCTTCCTGCAGCCCGCCCGGACCATGAGCGCGATCGGAGGATGACGGCATGACGAGCACCCCGTCGCCCACGGCCGGGACCCCGCCGGCGCCGTCGTTCGGCGCGTTGGCGACCACGGTGGAGGTGCGCTACTTCGCGGCGGCCGCCGAGGCCGCGGGGGTCGACAGCGAGCAGGTGCCCGTGCCCGCGGGCGCCACGGTCGGCACCTTGCTCGACGCGCTCGCCGCACGCCACGGAGCCGCGCTGCGGGACGTGGCGGCGCGGTGCGCCCTGCTGGTGGACGGGGTGCTGCACCGGGACCGTGGCGAGCCCCTGGGCGCGCCCTCCCGTGTCGACGTGCTGCCGCCGTTCGCAGGCGGCTGAGCCGTCAGGCGCTGCCGACCCACTCGTGACCGCCCGCCGTGAGGTCCTGGCGCTTCCACACCGGCAGGTGGGCCTTGACCTCGTCGACCAGCAGCGCGGCGGCCGCGAACGCGTCCTGCCGGTGGGCGGCCGACACCGCCACGCCCAGGGCGCACTCCCCCACGGCCAGTGTGCCGACGCGGTGGACGCAGGCGACCGCGTCGACGCGGCTGCGGGCGACGACGTCGGCCACGACACGCTCCACCACGTCCTGCGCGTCGGGATGGGCGACGTACTCCAGCCCGGTCACGCCCCGTCCCCGGTCGTGGTCGCGCACCACGCCGGCGAAGGTCACGACCGCGCCGGCGGCGGCGTCCTGCACCGCGCGGGCCAGCGCGTCGACGTCCACGGGGTCGGGGGTCACGCGCGCGGTGAGCACGCGGCGTGCGGGCTCGTACGGGCGGTCCTCGGGTCCGGTCACCGCGCCAGCCTAGGGTTGCGCCACCAGTGCCGCAGGTGCGGTGCGCCGCCCCGCGCGCTGTCCGCAGGTGCGGCAGCGCCCCTACGATCGGGACGTGCCGACCTACCGCGTGGCCGAGGCCGCGACCCTGCTGGGCGTCAGCGACGACACCGTGCGCCGCTGGATCGACTCCGGCCGGCTCGCCGCCGCCCCGGGGTCGTCCGGCCACCGGGAGGTCGACGGCCTCGCCCTGGCCGGTCTCGCGCAGGAGCTGGGGGCGCGGCCCGAGCCCGGCGGCGAGCACCGCTCCACGCGCAACCGGCTGCGTGGCATCGTCACCCGGGTCGTGCGGGACACCGTGATGGCCCAGGTCGAGATCCAGGCCGGGCCGTACCGCGTGGTGTCGCTCATCAGCCGCGAGGCCGCCGACGAGCTGGGGCTCGAGCCCGGGGTCGTCGCGGTCGCGTCCGTGAAGGCGACGAACGTCGCCGTCGAGCACGTCGAGCGCCGGTGACGCGCCGCGTGCCGGTCCTCACGGCCGCGCTGCTGGGCGTGGCCGTGGCACTCGGCGGCTGCACGACCACCGGCGCCGCGAGCGCGGGCGACGACCCCTCCGCCGGCCGGGTCGAGGGTCGGCTCGTGGTCCTGGCGGCCGCGTCCCTGACGGACGTGGTGACGGCCCTGGCGGAGCGGGCCGAGGCGGAGCACCCCGGGCTGCGCGTCGAGACCGCCTTCGGGTCCAGTGCGACGCTCGCCGCCCAGGTGGTCGCCGGTGCGCCGGCGGACGTCCTGCTCACCGCGAGCGACGACACGATGGTCACCGTCACCGGCGCGCTCGGCGGCGACCCCGTCGTCGTGGCGACGAACCACCTCCAGCTCGCCGTGCCGGCCGGCAACCCCGGCGGCGTCGAGTCGCTCACGGACCTCGCCGACCCGGACCTGACGGTCGCGCTGTGCGCCCCGCAGGTCCCCTGCGGGGCGGTCGCCGCGGACGTCCTGGCGCGGGCGGGAGTCGTCGCCGCGCCCGACACCCTCGAGCGCGACGTGCGTGCCGTCCTGACCCGGCTGGTCCTCGACGAGGCCGACGCGGGCCTGGTGTACCGCACGGACGTGCTCGCGGCCGACGGTGCCGTCGAGGGCGTCGACGTCCCGCAGGCCGCGGACGTCCCCACCGCGCACCCCGCGCTCGTGGTCCCCGGTGCCCCGCACCCCGCCGCGGCCGCGGCCTTCGTCACGCTGCTGACGGGCCCCGAGGGACGCCGGGCGTTCGCCGCGGCCGGGTTCGGCCCGCCGTGAGCGCCCGGACCACCGGCTCGCCGGCCTCGTGGGCACTGGTCCTCGCGGCCGCCGCGGGCGTCGCGGTTCTCGTGCTCCCGCTCGTCGCGCTGCTGCTGGCGACACCCTGGGGCGACCTGCCCGCGCTCGTCGCCGACCCCGCCGTGCTGCAGGCGCTGCGTCTGTCGCTCGGCACCGCCACGGCGGCGACAGGGGTGTCCTTGCTCGTGGGCGTCCCGTTGGCGTGGGTGCTCGCGCACGACGACCTGCGCGGCGTCCGGCTGCTGCGCGCACTGGTGACCGTGCCCCTGGTGCTGCCGCCCGTGGTCGGCGGCGTCGCCCTGCTGCTGCTGCTGGGGCGGCGGGGACTGCTCGGCGGCGCGCTGCACGCGTGGACCGGCGTGAGCGTGCCGTTCACGTCCGTCGCCGTCGTCCTGGCCCAGGTGTTCGTGTCCCTGCCGTTCCTCGTGCTGGCGGTCGAGGGCGCCCTGCGCGGGGCGGACCGCCGCCGCGCGCTCGCCGCGCAGACCCTGGGCGCGTCGCCCGGGTACGTGCTGCGCCGGGTCACCCTGCCCGCCGTCGCCCCGGGCGTCGCCGCGGGTGCCGCGCTCTGCTTCACGCGGGCGCTCGGCGAGTTCGGGGCCACCGTGACGTTCGCCGGCAGCTTCCCCGGGACCACCCGCACGATGCCGCTGGCGGTCTACCAGGCGATGGACACCGCACCCGACCAGGCGGTGGCGATGTCGGTGCTGCTGCTGGCGCTCTCGGTGACCGTGCTGGTCGCGCTGCGCGGGCGGTGGCTCGGCGGCCTGCCCGGGACGGGTGCCGGCACCGGCAGGAGGGCGTCGCGGTGATGCTCGACGTCCACGCCCGGGTGCAGCGCGGGTCCCTGACCCTCGACGTCGCGCTACGCGTCCCTCCCGGTGCGGTGCTCGCGGTGATGGGCCCCAACGGCAGCGGGAAGTCGACGCTGCTCGAGGCCGTCGCCGGCCTGGTCCCGCTGACGGCGGGGCACGTGCGCCTGGGGGACGACGTGCTCGCCGACGCCGCGGCCGGGCACCACCGGCCGCCGGCGCAGCGCCGCCTGGGCGTCGCGCTGCAGGACGGTGCGCTGTTCGGGCACCTCTCCGCGCGCGAGAACGTCGCGTTCGGCCCGCGGGCGCAGGGGGTGCGCGCGGCCGCGGCACGCGCGGCGGCCGACGCGCTGCTGGCGGACGTCGGCCTGGCGGAGCACGCCCGGACGCGCGCCGACCGGTTGTCCGGCGGGCAGGCCCAACGCGTCGCGGTGGCCCGGGCCGTCGCCGCGCGCCCGCGGGCCCTGCTGCTCGACGAGCCGTTCGGCGCGCTGGACGCCGGGACGCGGCACCGGGTCCGCGGCGTCGTCCGCCGGGCCGTGGCCGCCGGTGTGCCCGCGCTCGTGGTGACGCACGACCTGCGCGACGCGCTCGAGCTCGCCGACGAGCTGCTGGTGCTCGAGGCGGGGCGCGCGGTCCAGCGGGGTGCCCCGGCCGAGGTCGCCGCCGCCCCCGCGACCGCGTACGTCCGGCGTGTCGCCGCGGCGGGCTGACGGCACCGGCAGGCCGTAGCGTGACGGACGTGACCGCTGCACCCGCCGTCGTGGTCGTCCTGACCGGCGGCACCGCGCGCCGCCTGGGCGGCGCGGACAAGACGGCGCTCGACGTGGGTGGCCGCTCCCCGTTGCGGCGCCTGCTCGACGACGTCGCACCGCTGCCGACGGTCGTCGTCGGCGAGCCGCAGGACGTGGGTCGCGACGTGGTGTGGACCCGCGAGGAGCCCGCGGGCGGTGGCCCGCTCGCCGGCGTCGGCGCCGGTGTGGCCGCGGCCCGGGCGGCGCACCCGGCCGCACCGGTGGTCGTCGTGCTCGCCGGGGACCAGCCCTTCGCCGGGCCGGCCGTCGGGGCGCTGCTGGCGGCGCTGGACGCCGACGCCGCGCTCGACGCCGCGCTCGCCGCGGGCCCGGACGGGCGTCCCCAGCCGCTGCTGGCCGCCTACCGCCTGGCGGCCGTCCGCGAGCGGCTGACCCGGGACCTGCACGGGCGACCGGCGCGGGACCTGGTGGCGGGCCTGCGCACGGTCGGCGTCGCCGTGTCCGCCGCGACGGCGCTCGACGTCGACGACGCCGACGACCTGGCGACCGCCCGCCGCGTGGCCGCCGCCCTCAGCCCGCCGCCGCGGGCTCCTCGCTGAGCAGCTCCGCCACACGGGCCAGCGCGTCACGCACCGCCGTCTCGGGGTCGTCACCCCCGGCGGCGGCCCGGCCGGCCGCCAGTCCCACCACGTACGCGGTCAGCGGGGCGGCGGGGCGCAGGACGCCGTGGGCCACGTCGCGCACCATTTCGAGGACCTCGTCCTGCGTCGCCGCGACGAGCGCCGGGTCGACGCCGAGCGCGGGGGCCGCCCGGCCGGTCCAGTCCTGCAGCGCGTCCATCGCCACCTCCGTCGTCGCAGCCTAGCCACGGCCCCCGGCGGCGCGCCCCTCGTGCGCGGCGGGTGCGTCGAACGCCTGCGCCCGGTGCCGGGCGTGCATGGCCTCGACCAGCTCGGCCTGCTCCCGCGAGCGCGCCACGAGCGCGTCGAGGCGCTCCGCGTCGAGGTCGAGCGCCACGGCGTGCTCCCGCAGCGTCGTCCAGCCCAGGCGCTTGCCCTCGAGGCCCGAGCGCAGCACCTCCAGCTCCAGGACGATGGTCATCGGGGACCGGCCGACGGCGCGGCCGTTCGGCTTCAGCCGCGCCACGCGCTCGGCGAGGGCGGCACCGAGGTGCTTCCAGCGCGAGAGCCGGAACCCGAGGTCACGCGCCGTGGCCTCGTGCACGCGACGCTCCTCGCGCAGCTCGGTCGCCAGCCGCTCGAGGTCGGCGGCGTCCTGCCCCGCGTCGGGGTTGCGGCTCATCCGCTGGACCCGCGAGGCGACGGCGCTGGCGCCCGTGATGTGGTCGTTGAGGTAGGTGCGGACCAGCGTCAGGTCGATGCGCGTGGCGTCGGGCTGCGTCATGGCGTCCTCCCGGATCGGCGTGCCCCGATCCTGGGGCCCTCGGGGACCGCGCGCACGCGGAGAGCGTCAGACGGTCTCGCTCGACGGGGCGGGCGGGGCGACCGCCTGCTCGGCCTCCCGCTCGACCAGCTGCTCACGCCGGCTCGACGCGCGCGGCCGGTACACGACGCGGGAGTGGAACGTGAAGCGGACGACGAAGGCGATCGCGATGGTGATCGCCGTCGCGAGCACCGCGGCCACGTGCATCGTGTTCACCAGCAGGCCGACGAGCGGCAGCCGGACCATCGTCTCGACGTTGTTGAACACGAACGACTGCCCGAACCGGGCCCACACGCCCTTGCCCTCGTGGCGCAGGTCGCGGAAGACGAAGCGCTCCTGCAGCAGGAAGTTCCCCGCGATCGTCACCTCGGCGGCGACGATCGCGGCCAGCAGCCAGTGCGCGCCCAGGCTCGTCATGGCCGCGACGATCCCGATGTTCGCCAGCGCGCCCAGTCCGCCGATGATGGCGAACCGCGACATCCGCCCGAACCGCAGGCCGGCGAGCTGCCACATGAAGTGGACGCCCTGGGCCAGGTTCGCCTTGGACGCCCCGGCGTAACGCTGGCCGAAGACGAACGGGACCTCGACCACGCGCATCGGGTGGCGCGCGAGGATCTCGAGGAGGATCTTGAAGCCCCGGGGACGCAGCGTGTCGAGGTCGATCGCCGCACGCCGGACCGCGAAGAACCCCGTCATCGGGTCGGAGCAGTCGCGCAGCCGCACGGGGAACATCGCGCGTGTGACCGCGGTCGAGGTCGACGACACGGCCCGGCGCACCGCGCCGGACAGGCCGGCGCTGGAGCCGTCCCCGATGTACCGCGAGGCGACGACGACGTCCACGTCGGGCTCCTGCACCCGCGCCAGCAGCGTGGGGATGAGCTCGGGCGGGTGCTGCAGGTCACCGTCCATCACGAGGACGTACGGCGTCGTGCTGGCGCGCACGCCCGCGAGCACGGCACCGCCGAGGCCACCCTCGGGGGTCCGGCGGTGGATCACGCGCACGGGCAGCTCGGCGGTCGGCGCCAGCGCACGCGCCACGTCGGCGGTGTCGTCCGTGGAGTCGTCCACGACGAGCAGGTCGACACCCAGTCCTCGGGTCGCCTCCCCGACGCGGCGCACCAGCTCGGGGACGTTGGGGGCCTCGTTGAACGTCGGCACGATCACGGTCAGCACCGCTCCCGCGCGATCCGGCGCTCCGTCCATGTGCACCTGCCTCCGGTCTTCCGACGACGCCCCGTCGCGTCGCGTCGCAGAACGTCCTGTCACGGTAACCGACACGATCTGCCGCGCCGAGCCCCTCACCCGGGCTAAACGCTTCAGCGGCGCAGAGCCCCACGGTCGGCGCAAACTCCCACGAACCCTGACGAGACAAGCGTGCACACGGCTGCCACCATGACGCACGTGCATCGCGACATGACCGCCCACCTGGTCCTCGACGTCACCTCCCCTGCGCGCCTCGTCCTCGAGATCGCCGTCTCCCACCGCCACGACCCGGTCGAGGAGCTGAGCATCCTGTCGGGCGGTCGTCCCGTGGTGCCGCGCGAGGTCGTGGACCCGCACGGGTCCCGGCTCCACGTCCTCGACGTCGAGCCCGGACCGCTCACCGTCGACTACCGCGCGAGCGTCACCGGACGGGCGGCGGAGCCGGAGCCCGGCGACCCCTCGGACGAGCTGCTCTACCTGCGGCCGTCCCGCTACTGCGAGTCCGACACCCTCGCCCCGACCGCGCGGGCGGAGTTCGTCGGGCTGGCCGGCGTCGACCTGCTGGGGGCCGTCAGCTCGTGGGTCGGTACACGTCTCGCGTACGCCCCGGGCGCCAGCCTGCCGACGGACGGAGCCGTGCGCACGCTCCTCGCGCGGCGCGGCGTCTGCCGCGACTTCGCGCACCTGGTCGTCGCCCTGCTGCGTGCCCTCGACGTCCCCGCCCGGCTCGCGGCGGTGTACGCCCCGGGCCTGGACCCCATGGACTTCCACGCCGTGGCGGAGGCCTACGTGGAGGATCAGTGGCGCGTGCTCGACGCCACGACGCTCGCCCCGCGGTCGAGCCTGGTGCGCATCGCGACCGGCCGCGACGCGTCCGACACGGCGTTCCTGTCGGTGCACCGCGGCACCGCGACGCTGCGTGAGCTGCAGGTCTCGGCGGTGGCCGACGAGCTGCCGGACGACGACGTGCGCGACCTCGTGTCGATCGGGTGAACCGGGAGGCCACCGGCGTACGGACGTGATCTGAGGCACACCGGCTCAGCGAGCCGATCCGATGGTGCCCTGGCACGCTTTCGCCATGCAGACCTGGCCCGGACGCCCCTATCCGCTCGGTGCGACCTACGACGGTACCGGCACCAACTTCGCTCTCTTCTCGGGTGTCGCGGAGCGCGTCGAGCTGTGCCTCATCGACGACGACGGCACGGAGACCCGGGTGGACCTGCCCGAGGTCGACGCGTTCGTGTGGCACGGCTACCTGCCCTCGATCGCCCCCGGGCAGCGCTACGGGTACCGCGTGCACGGCCCGTACGACCCGGCCGCCGGGCACCGCTGCGACCCCTCCAAGCTCCTGCTCGACCCGTACGCCAAGGCCATCGACGGGCAGGTCGACGGCGACCCGTCGCTGTACTCGTACACGTTCGGAGAGCCCGGCACCCGCAACGAGACCGACTCGGCTGGCCACACGATGACCTCCGTCGTGGTGAACCCGTTCTTCGACTGGGGCCACGACCGCCCGCCGCAGCACCAGTACCACGAGTCGGTGGTGTACGAGGCGCACGTCAAGGGCCTGACCCGCCTGCACCCGGCGGTCCCCGAGGAGCTGCGCGGCACCTACGCGGCACTGGGGCACCCGGCCGTCGTCGAGCACCTGTCGGGCCTGGGCGTCACCGCGGTCGAGCTCATGCCGGTGCACCAGTTCGTCAACGACCCGTCGCTGCAGGAGCGCGGGCTGTCGAACTACTGGGGCTACAACACGATCGGCTTCTTCGCACCGCACAACGGGTACGCGTCGATGGCCGGCAGCGGGCAGCAGGTCCAGGAGTTCAAGCAGATGGTCAAGGCGCTGCACGCCGCGGACATCGAGGTGATCCTGGACGTCGTCTACAACCACACGGCGGAGGGCAACCACCTGGGGCCCACGCTGAGCTTCCGCGGCATCGACAACGCGAGCTACTACCGCCTGGTCGACGATGACCCGTCGCACTACTTCGACACCACGGGCACCGGCAACTCGCTGCTCATGCGCTCGCCCGCGGTGCTCCAGCTCATCATGGACTCGCTGCGCTACTGGGTCACCGAGATGCACGTCGACGGCTTCCGCTTCGACCTCGCCGCCACGCTGGCGCGGCAGTTCCACGAGGTCGACCGGCTCTCGGCGTTCTTCGACCTCGTGCACCAGGACCCGGTCATCTCCCAGGTCAAGCTCATCGCCGAGCCCTGGGACCTCGGCGAGGGCGGGTACCAGGTAGGCGGGTTCCCGCCGCTGTGGACGGAGTGGAACGGCAAGTACCGCGACACGGTGCGCGACTTCTGGCGTGGGGAGCCCTCGACGCTCGGCGAGTTCGCGAGCCGGCTGACCGGCTCCTCCGACCTCTACGAGCACACCGGGCGCCGCCCGATCGCGAGCGTCAACTTCGTCACCGCGCACGACGGGTTCACGCTGCGCGACCTCGTGTCCTACAACGAGAAGCACAACGAGGCGAACGGTGAGGACAACCGGGACGGCGAGAGCCACAACCGGTCGTGGAACTGCGGCGTCGAGGGACCGACGGACGACCCGGAGATCCTGGCGCTGCGGGCCCGTCAGCAGCGCAACTTCCTCGCCACCCTGCTGCTGTCGCAGGGTGTGCCGATGATCGCGCACGGCGACGAGCTCGGGCGCACGCAGGGCGGCAACAACAACGGGTACTGCCAGGACGACGAGATCACGTGGGTCGACTGGCACCTCGACGACGAGCGGGAGTCGCTGCTGGAGTTCACGCGCCGGCTCGTCCGCCTGCGCCGCGACCACCCCGTGTTCCGGCGCCGACGCTTCTTCGCCGGCGCGGCCGACCACGGCGGGCAGTCCGACCTGCGCGACATCGCGTGGATGACCCCGACCGGTGGAACCATGTCCGACGACGCCTGGAGCGCGGAGCACGCGTTCGCGGTCATGGTGTTCCTCAACGGCGACGCCATCAACGAGCCGGACCTGCGCGGCGAGCAGGTCATCGACGACTCCTTCCTGCTGCTGTTCAACGGGCACTGGGAGAAGAGGCAGTTCCAGCTGCCGGGCACCGAGTACGGCGCGGTGTGGACGGCCGTGCTGGACACCGACGCCCAGGTGCGCCCGGGCCGGGAGGTCAAGGCGCGCGGCCGGGTGACGCTCGCACCGCGCTCGATGGTGCTCCTCACCCGGCCGCCGGAGCAGGAGACGCCCTCGGCGTCCGGCAGCGGGTCGGCGGCGACCGCCGCCCGGGAGGCGAGCAGGCTGGGGCGGGAGCACGTATGAGCGACCAGCCCGTCGAGCGCGCGCTGCCGGACCGGCGCTCCGTCCGCCCCGGCCACCGCGTCCCCGCCTCCACGTACCGCGTGCAGCTCGGGGAGGACCTGACGTTCGACGACGTGGCGGCCCGGGTGCCGTACTACGCCGGCCTGGGCGTCACGCACGTCTACCTGTCCCCCGTGCTGGCTGCGGCGCCGGGGTCGACGCACGGGTACGACGTCGTCGACCACGACACCGTGTCCCCGGTGCTGGGGGGCGAGCAGGGGCTGCGCCGGCTGGCGGACGCGGCGCACGCGGCCGGGCTGGGGCTCGTGCTCGACATCGTGCCCAACCACATGGCCGTGCCGACCCCCGCGTGGCACAACCGGGCGCTGTGGTCCGTGCTGACCGACGGCCCCGCGTCGCCGTACGCGACGTGGTTCGACGTCGACTGGTCCGCCGGGGACGGTGCCGTGCTGATGCCCGTGCTGGGCGACCGCATCGGGGCCGTGCTCGCGCGCGACGAGCTGCAGCTCGTCGAGCAGGACGTCCCCGGCGTCGGGACGACCACCGTGCTGCGGTACCACGACCACGTCTTCCCCGTGCGCGCCGGCACCGAGCAGCTGCCGCTGGCCGAGCTGGTGGAGCGGCAGCACTACCGCCTGGCGTACTGGAAGGTCGCGGACGAGGAGCTGAACTACCGGCGCTTCTTCGACGTCGGCACCCTGGTGGCGGTCCGCGTCGAGGACCCCGAGGTCTTCGACGCGACGCACGCGCTCGTGCTGCGCCTGCTCCGCGAGGGCGTCGTGGACGGTCTGCGCATCGACCACCCCGACGGCCTCGCCGACCCGGCGGGATACCTCGCGCGGCTGCGCGAGGCGACCGACGGCGCCTGGGTGGTCGTCGAGAAGATCCTGGCCGGCGAGGAGGAGCTGCCCGACGACTGGGCGACGGCCGGCACCACCGGCTACGAGGCCCTGTGGCGCGTGCAGCAGGCGTTCGTCGACCCCGGCGGCGCGGCGCTGCTCGGCTCGGTCATGCACCGCCTGACCGGTGACGTGTCCGACGCGTTCGACGAGGTGGAGGAGACGGCCAAGCGCGAGGTGGTCGACGGGCCCCTGTACGCCGAGGTCCACCGCCTCACCAACCTCGCTGCCGAGATCTGCCACGAGGACCTGCGCCTGCGGGACCACACGTGGCGTGCGCTGGAGGAGTGCCTGGTCGAGCTGCTCGTCGCGTTCGACCGGTACCGCGCGTACGTCGTGCCGGGCGAGCCGGCGCCGCCCGTGTCGGTCGCGGTCCTGACCGCGGCCGCCGAGCGGGCCCGCCGCCGCCTCGGCGTCGACCGCGAGGCCACCATGGCCGTCCTCGTCGACCTGCTGCTGGGCCGGGAGGCCGGCTCGGCGGGCCGCACGCGCGACCCGCGCCGTGACGAGCTCGTCGTGCGGTTCCAGCAGACCTGCGGGGCCGTCATGGCCAAGGGGGTGGAGGACACCGCGTTCTACCGGTGGACGCACCTCGTCGCGCTGTGCGAGGTCGGCGGCGAGCCGGTCCGCTTCGCGACCACGCCCACCGACCTGGCGGCGTGGGCCGTCCGGGCGCAGGCGGGCGCACCGTTCGGCATGACGACGCTGTCCACGCACGACACCAAGCGTGGCGAGGACACCCGGGCCCGGCTCGGCGTGATCTCGGAGCTGCCGCGCGAGTGGTCCGCGCTGGTCGAGGATCTGCGGCGGGCGTCCGCGCCCTACCGCGGGACGCTGCTCGACGGCCGCACCGAGTACCTGCTGTGGCAGACGCTGGCCGGCACGTGGACCGACGACGGGCCCATCGAGGAGGACCGCCTGGTGGCCTACCTCACCAAGGCGGTCCGTGAGGCCAAGTCGCACACCACGTGGCCGGCGCCCGACGAGGCGTACGAGCAGACCGTCCTGTCGGCCGCCCGGCAGGCCCGGACCGACCCGGTCGTGCTGGGGCTGCTCGGGGACTGGGACCTGCGCACCCGCGAGGCGGTGCGCGCGGCCACGCTCGGCACCAAGCTCGTGCAGCTCACGCTGCCGGGGGTCGCCGACGTCTACCAGGGCACCGAGGTGCCGACGCCCACCCTCGTCGACCCGGACAACCGGCGCCCGGTCGACGCGGACGCGCTGGCCGCACGTCTCGCCCGCCTGGACGAGGGCGCCGGTCCGCGCGGCCTGGCGGACGAGAAGATGCTGGTCACGTCCCGGGCGCTGCGCGTGCGACGGGACGTCGCGGACGCGTTCGTCGGACCGCACGCCGGGTTCGTCCCGCTGCCGCACTCGTCGGGGCACGCCATGACGTACGCCCGCACCGTGGGCGGCGACCCGCGCGTCGTCGTCGTCGCGACCCGGCTGGCGGCCGCGGTCGAGCGGCTGGGCGGCTGGGCCGACCACACCGTGGCGCTCCCCGACGGGACGTGGCACGACGTGCTGAGCGACCGGGTGGTCGGCGGCGGGGTGCAGCGCGTGGCCGAGGTGCTCGAGCGGCTCCCGGTGGCGCTGCTCGTGCGGGAGGGGGTGTGACGTGCCGCTGGAACCGCGCCTGTGGGCGCCCTTCGTCGGCCGCGTCGAGCTCGTGCTGCCGGACGTGGACCGCCGCCTGCCCCTGCACGCCGAGGACGACGGCTGGTGGGCCGCCGGGGTCGAGCTGCCCCACGGCACCGACTACGCGTTCTCGCTCGACGGCGGCGACCCGCGTCCCGATCCGCGGGCGGCCTGGCTGCCCCACGGTGTGCACGGCGCCGCGCGCGTCTTCGACGCCGACCGCTTCGCCTGGGCCGACGCCGGGTGGAGCGGCGTGGACGTGCGCGGGGCGGTGACGTACGAGCTGCACGTGGGCACGTTCACGCCGCAGGGCACGCTCGCCGCCGCCACGGAGCGCCTGGAGCACCTCGTCGAGCTGGGCGTGGACGTCGTCGAGCTCATGCCCGTGGCGGCCTTCAACGGCCGGCACGGCTGGGGGTACGACGGCGTCGCGCTGTACGCGGTCCACGAGCCGTACGGCGGGCCGCAGGCCCTGCAGGAGTTCGTCGACGCGGCCCACGCCCACGGGCTGGCGGTCTGCCTGGACGTCGTGCACAACCACCTCGGCCCGTCGGGCAACTACCTGCACGAGCTGGGCCCGTACTTCACCGACGCCCACCACACGCCGTGGGGCCAGGCGATCAACCTGGACGGTCCCGGGGCGGTGCACGTCCGCCGGTGGATCTGCGACTCGGTGCTGCGCTGGGCGCGTGACTTCCACGTGGACGCGTTCCGCCTGGACGCGGTCCACGCGCTGCGCGACGACTCCCCCCGGCACCTGCTCGCGCAGCTCTCCGACGAGGTCGCGGAGCTGGCGGAGCAGCTGGGACGGCCGATCGGGCTGGTCGCCGAGTCCGACCTGAACGACGTCGTGACGCTGGACACGACGCAGGACGGCGGCTGGGGCATGACGGCCCAGTGGGCCGACGACGTGCACCACGCCGTGCACGCGCTGGTGACGGGCGAGCGGCACGGCTACTACGTGGACTTCGGCTCCCCCGAGACGCTGCGCACGGCCCTGACCCGGGTGTTCGTCCACGACGGAGGCATGTCGACGTTCCGCGGCGAGCCGTGGGGCTCCCCGGTCCCCGACGACGTCGACGGGCACCGCTTCGTCGCCTTCACGTCGGACCACGACCAGGTGGGCAACCGTGCGCTCGGGGACCGCCCGTCCGCGCGCCTCGACGCCGGCGGTCTGGCGGCCCAGGCCGCGCTGGTCCTGCTCTCGCCCTTCACGCCGATGCTGTTCATGGGCGAGGAGTGGGGGGCCCGCACGCCGTGGCTGTTCTTCACGGACCACCCCGAGCCCGACCTGGCCGAGTCCGTCCGCGAGGGCCGCGCGCGGGAGTTCGGCGGGCACGGCTGGGTCGACCTGTACGGCGGCCCCGTCGACGTCCCGGACCCGCAGGACCCGGCGACGTTCACGGCGAGCGTGCTGGACTGGTCCGAGCCGGAGCAGCCGGACCATGCGCGGCTGCTCGAGTGGTACCGCGTGCTCGTCGCGCTGCGCCGGTCGGTCCCGGACCTCGCGTCGGGCGACCGCCACCGGACGTCGCTCGACGTGCTCGACCCGCCGTCGCCCACGGACGCCCCCGGCTGGCAGGGCGCCCTGGTGCTGCACCGGGGTGACGCGCGCGTCGTCGTGAACCTCGCCCACGTGCCCGTGGCGGTGCCCGTCGCGGCGTCGCACCCCCTGCGCGTCGTCGCCGCCTGGGACGGCGGTGCGGTGCACGCACCGCACGCCGCCGGTGAGCCGCTGGTCGTGGACGTGCCCGCGCGCGCGGTCGTCGTGCTGGTCTGACGGCCGCGGCGTCCGGCGCGCCGGGTGCCGCGGCGGTCAGTCCCGCCCGACCAGGGCCGCCCCCTCGCCCGCGAGCGCGCCGAGGCGGGACAGCGCCCGGTAGTACTTCTTGCGGTACCCCCCCGCGAGCATGTCCGGCGTGAACAGGTCGGCGCCGTCCGTGGCGCCCGCCCCCGACCCGGCGGCCAGCACGACCGGCACGTCGCGGTCGTACAGCCGGTCCACGAGCACCACGAGGCGCAGCGCGACGTCCTGCGCCGTCACCTGGTGCACACCGGTGATCCCGACGAGGTCGATGCCGTCCAGCAGCGCGCCGTAGCGGCTGGGGTGGACGGTCGCGAGGTGCTCGAGCAGCGCGTCCAGGTCGTCCAGCGTGGCCCCCGGGCGGCCGGTGACGACGGCGCGCACGTCCTGCGCGGACAGGGTGGCGGCGTGCGTCGTGACCGCGCGGTGCCGGTGGTCCTCGCCGTCGATCCGGAGCACCTCGAAGCGGGCGGCCAGCGCCTGGATCTCGCGCAGGAAGTCCTCCGCCGCGAACCGCCCCTCGCCCAACGACTCGGGCAGCGTGTTGGAGGTGGCGGCGATCGCGACCCCGCGGTCCGTGAGCTCCCGCAGCAGGCGGGACATCATCACCGTGTCGCCCGGGTCGTCGAGCTCGAACTCGTCGATGCAGACCAGTCGCTTGGCGGCCAGCGCGTCGACGGTCGCCGCGAAGCCCAGCGCCCCCACGAGGTGGGTGAGCTCGACGAACGTGCCGTACGACGTGCGCTCGGTGCCCACCGCGTGCGCGAGCGAGGCGAGCAGGTGGGTCTTGCCGACGCCGAACCCGCCGTCGAGGTACACCGCCGGCGCCTGCGCGGCGGCGCGGCGCCGCCACCACGCCCCGCCGCTGCGCGTGGGACCGCTCAGCGCGCCCGCGACCTCCCGCAGCCGGTCGAGCGCCTCCCGCTGCGACGGGTGCGCCCCGTCCGGCTCGTACGTGTCGAAGGACTCGCGGGCGAAGTGCCGCGGCGGCACGAGCTCGGCGAGAAGTCGCGACGCGGGCACCCGGGGGTGACGGGCCGTCAGGGAGTCCGGGCGTGCGCGCGGCGCGACGGGGTCGGCGGTGGTCACGGGTGACGACGATACGTCCCACGACACGGGGCGGCCTGCGCGTCCGGCACGAGCGGGCGACCCGCACTCTCGGGCATCCTGGACGGGTGTCCGTATGCCGGGCAGTCATCTCGGGATCCGGACACACCCTCCCGATTCACCCGCACGCGTGCCACGCTCGTCCACGTGAACCTCCCCGGGACCTGCTGCCTGTGTCGGTGCTGTCGCGCCGCCGCGGTCCCGTGCGCCTGCTGTCCGCGGACCCGCTGACCAGCCCCGTTCCCCTCGACGGGCGCGTGGTCCGCGCCCGTCGTCCACGACCTTCGTCGTGCGCGGACGCGTGAGCACGCCCCCCAGCACCCCGGAGGTGGCGCCCCATGGCGCAGACCACGTCCCGCACCCCGCTCGCCCCGCCGCCCAAGCGCCCCGAGGGCCAGTGGGGCTTCGACCAGCGCGACCCGCTCAACGCCAACGAGGCCCTCAAGCAGCAGGACGACGGCCTCAACGTCCGGCACCGGATCGAGACCGTCTACGCCCGCGAGGGCTTCGCCTCCATCCCCGGTGACGACCTGCGTGGCCGCATGCGCTGGTGGGGGCTGTACACGCAGCGCCGGCCCGGCATCGACGGCGGGCGCACCGCCACGCTCGAGCCGCACGAGCTCGAGGACGAGTACTTCATGCTCCGCGTGCGGTGCGACGGCGGCTCGCTCGACCTGCGCCAGCTGCGCACCGTCGCCGGCATCTCGCAGGAGTTCGGCCGCGGGACGGCGGACATCACCGACCGCCAGAACGTCCAGCTGCACTGGATCCGCATCGAGGACGTCCCGGAGATCTGGCGCCGGCTCGAGTCCGTCGGCCTGACGACCCAGGAGGCGTGCGGCGACGTGCCGCGGGTCATCCTGGGCTCGCCGGTCGCCGGCGTCGCGGCCGACGAGATCATCGACGGCACCCCCGCTGTCCGGGCGATCCGCGAGCGGTACATCGGCGACCCGGCCTACTCCAACCTGCCGCGCAAGTTCAAGACCGCGATCAGCGGATCCCCCCACCAGGACGTCGCGCACGAGATCAACGACGTCGCCTTCGTCGGCGTCGTGCACCCCGAGCTGGGCCCTGGTTTCGACCTGTGGGTCGGCGGGGCCCTGTCGACCAACCCCATGCTGGGCAAGCGGCTCGGTGCGTTCGTCACCCTCGAGCGCGTGCCCGAGGTGTGGTGCGGCGTCGTGGGCATCTTCCGTGACTACGGCTACCGCCGCCTGCGGACCCGCGCACGCCTGAAGTTCCTGCTCGCCGACTGGGGACCGGAGGTGTTCCGCCAGGTCCTGCAGACCGAGTACCTGGGGTACGCGCTGCCCGACGGCCCGCCTCCCCCGCCGCCGCCCACCGGCAACCGCGACCACGTCGGCGTGCACCCGCAGAAGGACGGCCGGTTCTACGTGGGGGCCGCCCCCACGGTCGGGCGCGTCTCCGGGCCGGTGCTCACGGCGCTCGCCGACCTGGTCGAGGAGGCCGGTTCCGAGCGGGTGCAGCTGACCACCGAGCAGAAGCTCGTCGTGCTCGACGTCGAGCCGCAGCGCGTCGACGCCCTGGTGGACGGGCTGGAGTCGCTGGGCCTGCGGGTCCGCGGCGCCTCGACGTTCCGGCGGGGCACGATCGCCTGCACCGGCATCGAGTTCTGCAAGCTGGCGATCGTCGAGACCAAGGCGCGCGCCGCGGCCCTGGTCGGCGAGCTCGAGGAGCGCCTGCCGACGTTCGACCAGCCGATCACCATCAACGTCAACGGCTGCCCCAACTCCTGCGCGCGCATCCAGACCGCGGACATCGGCCTCAAGGGCGCGCTGGCCGGCGGCGAGGAGGGCTACCAGGTGCACCTCGGGGGCGGCCTCGGCCTGACCAGCGGGCTCGGGACCACCCTGCGCGGGCTGCGCGTCCCGGCCTCCGAGCTGCCCGACTACGTCGAGCGCGTGACCCGCCGGTTCGACGAGCAGCGCACGCCCGGTGAGCTGTTCGCGCAGTGGGTGCACCGTGCCGCCGAGGAGGACCTGCGATGAGCGAGCAGACCAGCGGGCAGCGAGCGGTGCCGTACTACTGCCCGTTCTGCGCGAGCGAGGACCTCTGGCCGGCCGGGCAGACGCACGGCCAGTGGGAGTGCCGCACGTGCGCCCGGGCGTTCGCGCTGCGGTTCGTCGGACTCGTGGGCGTGTCGTGAGCACCGCGACGCACCGGGCGGCCGACCTGTCGCCCGACGCGCTGCGTGCCCTGGCCGAGCAGGCGGGCCGGGACCTCGAGGGGTCGCACCCCGCGGACGTGCTGCGCTGGGCGCGCGCGGAGTTCGGCGGCGACCTCGTCGTGGCCTCGTCGATGGGTGACGAGGTGCTCGTCCACCTCGCCGCCGCCGCCGCGCCCGGCATCGACGTCGTCTTCCTCGACACCGGGTACCACTTCGCGGAGACCATCGGCACGCGCGACTACTACGCGGACTTCACCGACGTGAGCCTGCGCACGGTCCTGCCGCTGCGCACGGTCGCGGAGCAGGACGCCGAGCACGGCCCCCGGCTGCACGACCGGGACCCGAACCTGTGCTGCGCGCTGCGCAAGGTCGAGCCCCTCGAGCGGGCTCTCGCGCCGTACACGGCGTGGGTCACCGGCATGCGTCGCGAGGACGCCCCGACCCGCACGGACATCGCGGTCGTCGGCTGGGACGCCCGCCGCGGCAAGGTGAAGCTCAACCCCCTGGCGGCCTGGTCGCAGGACGACGTGGCGGCGTACGTCGCCGAGCACCACGTGGTGCTGAACCCGCTGCGCGAGCTCGGGTACACCTCGATCGGCTGCGCGCCGTGCACGCGGGCGGTCGCCCCGGGCGAGGACCCCCGCGCAGGCCGCTGGGCAGGCACGAACAAGACGGAATGCGGGCTGCACACATGACGACGACCTTCCCCACCGACACCCCGGCCGCCGCGGCGGCCGGCCCGAGCACGCCGACCCAGCTCGACGCCCTGGAGTCCGAGGGCGTCCACGTGATGCGCGAGGTCGCCGGCGAGTTCGAGCGGCCCGTGCTGCTGTTCTCCGGCGGCAAGGACTCGATCGTCATGCTGCACCTGGCGCGCAAGGCGTTCTGGCCGGCGCCGGTGCCGTTCCCGGTCATGCACGTCGACACGGGCCACAACTTCCCCGAGGTCATCGCCTACCGCGACCGCGTCGTCGCCGCGCTGGGGCTCCGGCTCGTCGTGGCGAGCGTGCAGCAGGCCATCGACGACGGTCGCGTGACCGAGCGCCCCGGCGGGTCACGCAACCCGCTGCAGACCGTGCCGCTGCTCGACGCGATCACGGCGCACCGGTTCGACGCCGTCTTCGGCGGCGGTCGGCGCGACGAGGAGAAGGCCCGCGCCAAGGAGCGCATGTTCTCCCTGCGGGACGAGTTCGGGCAGTGGGACCCCCGCCGTCAGCGACCCGAGCTGTGGGACCTGTACAACGGCCGGCACCGGCCCGGTGAGCACGTGCGCGTGTTCCCGCTGTCGAACTGGACCGAGCTCGACGTGTGGCGGTACGTGGAGCGCGAGGGCATCGAGCTGCCGAGCATCTACTTCAGCCACGACCGCGACGTGTTCGCCCGCGACGGCATGTGGCTGACGGCGGGCACCTGGGGCGGTCCGCGACCCGACGAGACCGTCGAGCGGCGCCGGGTGCGGTACCGCACGGTGGGCGACATGAGCTGCACGGGGGCCGTCGACTCCGTGGCCGCCGACGTCGCGGACGTCATCGCGGAGGTCGCCGCCAGCCGCCTGACCGAGCGCGGCGCCACGCGCGCGGACGACCGGGCCTCCGAGGCCGCCATGGAGGACCGCAAGCGCGAGGGGTACTTCTGATGGGCACGCACGCACCGGGTCTCCCCCGGACCCGACCGACCCCCACCGCCGACGTCCACGCGCGGCGCGACCTGCTGCGGCTGGCCACGGCCGGTTCCGTCGACGACGGCAAGAGCACCCTCATCGGCCGTCTGCTGTACGACACCAAGTCCGTCCTGGCCGACCAGCTGTCCGCCGTCGAGCGGGCGACGGCCGCCCGGGGCGGCGAGGGCGCGGCCGTGGACCTGGCGCTGCTCACCGACGGCCTGCGGGCCGAGCGGGAGCAGGGCATCACGATCGACGTGGCCTACCGGTACTTCTCGACCGCGCGCCGGGCGTTCGTGCTGGCCGACACGCCCGGCCACGTCCAGTACACCCGCAACATGGTGACCGGCGCGTCGACCGCGGAGCTCGCGATCGTGCTCGTCGACGCCCGCAAGGGTGTGCTCGAGCAGACGCGGCGGCACGCGGCTCTGACGGCGCTGCTCGGCGTGCCGCACGTGGTGCTGGCGGTCAACAAGATGGACCTCGTCGGGTTCGACGAGGCGACGTTCCGCACCATCGCCGCACGGTTCGCCGAGCACGCGCGGGTCCTCGGCCTGCCGACCGTGCACGCCGTGCCGCTGTCCGCCCTCGAGGGCGACAACGTCGTGACCCGGTCCGCGCGCACCGACTGGTACGACGGCCCGACGCTGCTCGAGCTGCTGGAGCAGGTGCCCGTGGCACGGGACGCGGGCGGTGAGCCGCTGCGCCTGCCCGTGCAGTACGTCATCCGTCCCCGGACGCCCGAGCACCCCGACTACCGGGGGTACGCCGGCCGGGTCGCCTCCGGCGTCGTGCACGTCGGTGACGAGGTGCGCGTGCTGCCGTCGGGGCGCACCAGCCGCGTGGTCGCCATCGACACGTTCGACGGCCCGCTGCAGGCCGCCGACGCCCCGCGGTCGGTGACCGTGCGGCTCGCCGACGACCTGGACGTGGCGCGGGGCGACGTGCTGGTCCCCGCCGCCGAGCAGGTCACCGTCGGCCAGGACCTCGTCGGCACCGTGTGCTGGCTGACCGAGCGCCGCTCGGTGCCCGGTTCCCGGGTGCTGGTCCGCGTCGGCACCCGCACGGTGCGGGCGCTGCTGCGCGAGGTCGACGCCCGGCTCGACGTCGACACGCTCACGGTCGAGCGGTGGGACCCGGTGGACACCAGCCACACCATCGACGCGACGGACACCTCGACGCAGGCGGCGCCCCCGGCGCTCGGTCTCAACGCCATCGGGCGGGCGCGCCTGCGGCTGGCCGAGCCGGTCGTGCTCGACGACTACGCGACGCACCGCCGCACGGGCGGCTTCCTCGTGGTCGACCCGACGGACGGCTCGACGCTGGCGGCGGGCATGATCGGGCCGACGCTGCTCGACCGGCTCGCCCCGGTGCGCACCGACGAGCGCGACGACGACTGGCTCGCCGGGGCCGGGATATGAGCCCGCGGCACCCGCTGCTCCTCGACCTCGCCGGCCGGCGGGTCGTCGTGGTGGGCGGCGGTCCCGTCGCGGCGCGGCGCACCCGAGGGCTGCTCGCGGACGGCGCCGACGTGCACGTCGTCGCGCCCGCGCTGTGCGAGGACCTCGCCGACCTCGCCGCAGCCGGTGCCCTCACCTGGTCGGCGCGCGAGTACGCGCCCGGGGACCTCGACGGCGCCTGGCTCGTGCACACGGCGACCGGGGAGCGTCGGGCGGACGACGCGGTGGCCGCGGACGCCGAGGTGTCCCGGACCTGGTGCGTGCGGGCGGACGACGCCGCCGCGTCGACCGCGTGGACACCGGCGGTCGCCCGCGCGGGCGACGTGACCGTCGCCGTGAGCGCGGGCGGCGACCCCCGGCGGGCCGTGGCCCTGCGCGCGGCGCTGCAGCTGCAGCTCGACACCGGCGGCCTGCCGCTGCGCCGGCGCCGCGCGGGCCGCGGGCACGTCACGCTGGTCGGGGGCGGGCCCGGCGACCCCGGTCTGATCACCACGCGCGGCCGGCGCGCGCTGGCCGAGGCCGACGTCGTCGTCGTCGACCGCCTGGCGCCGCGCGCCCTGCTCGACGAGCTCGAGCCCGACGTGGAGGTGGTCGAGGCCGGCAAGGCGCCGCACGCGCACACGCTGACGCAGACCGAGATCAACCGGCTGCTGGTCGAACGGGCCCGCGCCGGGCAGCGCGTGGTGCGCCTCAAGGGCGGCGACCCGTTCGTGCTCGGCCGCGGTGGTGAGGAGCTGGCCGCGTGCCGCCAGGCCGGTGTCGACGTGACGGTCGTCCCCGGGGTCACCAGCGCGATCGCGGTGCCCGGGGCCGCCGGCGTGCCGGTGACGCACCGGGACGTGGCACGTCAGGTGACGATCGTTTCGGCGCACGACGCGCAGACGGACTGGGAGACGCTGGCCCGCCTGCGGGGCACCCTGGTGCTGCTCATGGGGGTCGCACGGCTCGGTGAGCACATGGCGCGGCTGACGTCGCACGGGCTGGACGCGGCCACGCCCGTCGCCGTGGTCGAGGACGGCACCCTGCCGAGCCAGCGCACGACGCTGGGCACGGTCGGGGACATCGCCGAGCGGGCGCTGGCGGTGGGCGTGCGCAACCCGGCCGTCGTGGTCGTGGGGGCCGTCGCGACGCTCGCCACCACGCTGGGAGGCGTCGCCTCTCGCGGGTGAGCCGCGGTCACCTCCTGCCGGGGCCGGCCGTCGGTGCGGCGTCCCGCTCACCCCGCGCCGCACGGGCCAGCACGACGACCGCTGCAGCCCGCAGGAGCACGGAGCCGCCGAGCGCGAGCGGCGCCGTCAGCTCGCGGACCAGCACTGCGCCGAGCGCCGCGCCCGCCATCAGCGCCACCACCGCCAGCGCACGGTCCCGCCGCACGTGCCGCGGGCCGGACGGCGCACCCGCGACGCGGCTGTCCCGGGCCAGGTCCACCAGCGTGCCCGTCACCACGACCGTCGTGATCGCGGCGTTCCCCAGAGGCTTCACGGCCGCCGCCTGCACCCCGGACAGGCCGGCCAGCAGCCCGGTCGTGACCAGCACCGTCGTCTGCCCGAGCCGGGGCACCGCGAGCCAGGCGCCGCCCACGAGCACCATGGCGACGGTCAGCGCCGCGAGCGTCGCGACCGTCGCCCGGGCCACGGCCGGGGACGACGTGCGGGGCACCGAGCGTCCGCCGACCACCGCGCCGACGACGAACGCGGCGAGCGCGACCACCGTGCCGGCCAGCGGCACGTCACCGGCACCCGCGAGCGCGAAGCCGAGGAAGAGCACGTTGCCGGTCATGTTCGCAGCGAACGCGTGGTCGAGGGCGAGGTACGTGACCGCGTCGAGCGCCCCGCTCGCGGCGGTGAGCAGGAGCAGGGCGGCGCTGACCGCGTCCCGCGGTGCCGCCGCGCCGTCTCCTGGCATCGCTGCTCCCCCGTCGGCGCCGGTCGGGCGGGTCGTGCTCCGTCATCGACGGTGCCACGACGGCACCGGCGGCGCACCTGGTCCGTGCGCGCCCTAGCCTGGGGACGTGCCGCCCACCGTCGACCTCGACCTGCTCCTCCCCCGGGACGCGGCCCGTCGGCTGGCGTCGTCCGCCGACGAGGCGGACCTCGTCGCACTGCTGCGACGCGACCGCGCCCGACCCCACGTCCGGGCCACGATGGTCACGAGCGTCGACGGCGCCGCCGCGGGTGCCGACGGTCGGTCCGGGTCGCTCGGCACCCCGGCCGACCGCCGTGTCTTCGCGGTGCTGCGGGCCCTGGCGGACGTCGTGCTCGTGGGTGCCGGGACCGTGCGGGCCGAGGGGTACCGCGAGCTCCCCGTGGCCGCCGGGCTGCGCGAGGTCCGGGCATCGCTGGGCCTCGGGCCGCGGATCGTGCCCGCCGTGGTGACGTGCCGCGGCGACGTCCCCGCGGACGTGGCGGACGGTGCCCTGGTCGTCACCGGGCCGCAGGGCGCCGACCGGGCACGCGCCGCGGTGGGTGCGGACCGGACCGTCGTCGTGCCGGCCCCCCACGACCCCGGCTCCCCCGACCTGCGCGCGGCGGTCGCCGCGCTCGCCGCGCGCGGCCTGCGTCACGTCCTGGCCGAGGGCGGGCCGCGGCTGCTGGCGGACCTGCTCGCCGCGGGCCTGGTCGACGAGCTGTGCCTGACGACGAGCCCCCTGCTGGTGGCGGGCGACGCGCCCCGGGCCGCGACGGGCGCCAGGCCCCTCGACCCGCCGCGCGCCGCACGCGTGCGCCACCTCCTGCACGCGACCGACGGCACGGTGCTGACCTGCTGGGACCTGCGCGCACCCGTAGGCTCGGGGTCGTGACCGACACCATCCTCGTCCTCACCGAGGACACCCTGGCCGAGTCCGACGTCCGACACATCGTGGGCCTGCACCCCGACGAGTCGCCCGCCTACCGCGTGCTCGTGCCCGCCGACACCGATCGCCCCCTGATCCCCTGGATCATCGACGCGCTGAGCCTGGGCGAGCTGCGCGAGGCGTGGGAGCGGGCGACGGGCCACGAGCCGAGCCGCACGCGGGCGCGCCAGACCGCCGCCGAGCAGGTCGCCGGCAGCGTCGCCGCCTTCGTCGCCGCCGGCAGGGACGCGACCGGCGAGATCACCGACGACGACCCGCTGCCCGCGCTGCGCACCGCCGTCGCCGGCGGCGGCGTGCGCGAGGTCGTCGTGGTGACGTACCCGCACATGATCGAGGACACGTTCCACACCGACTGGGCCTCGCGGGCGCGCGAGGAGCTGCACGTGCCGGTGCTGCACCTCTACTCGGGGACCAGCGAGCTGGGCTGAGCCGACCGGCGCGCCCCGCCCGCGCCCTCGCCGCCGTCCCTCGGGGAGTCCCTCGGGACGGCGGCGGTCAGCGCAGCGGGTACCCGGCGCGCTCGACGGTGCGCCGGGCGAGGACGTCGAGGGAGTCGACGTACCCGCCGTCGGCGAGCAGGTCGTGCTCGGCCGCCACGACCGAGAGCTCGGTGCAGCCGAGCACCACGACGTCGGCCCCGCGCTCCCGGAGCCGGTCCGCGACGGCGTGCAGGGCGCCGACGTCGGCCGGACGGCCGGCCTTCACCTCGTCGTAGATGATCCGCATGACGACGTCCTGGTCGGCGTCGTCCGGGACCACCACGGACAGCCCCCGGTCCTCGAACGCCCGCTGGTACACCTGCGCCGCGAGCGTCCCGCTCGTGGCGAGCACGCCGACGCGGGTGACACCCGGCCGGGCGGCGACCTCGTCGGCCGTCTCGTCGACGATGCTCAGCACGGGCACCCCCACCGCGGCGGCGACCTCGTCCGTGAAGTGGTGCGCGGTGTTGCACGGCACAACGACGAAGCCGACGCCGAGGCGCTCCAGGCGACGGGCGTCGGCGGCCATGACCGGCCCGGGGTCCTCGGTGGAGCGCCCGAGGATGTAGGCGGTGCGGTCGGGGATGCCGGCGTGCTGCAGCACCACCAGGTCGACGTGGTCCTGGTCGCGCTCGGCCGCCGTGCGGCGCACCACGAGGTCCAGGAAGCAGACCGTGGCGGCCGGGCCCACCCCGCCGATGACACCGACCTCCACGCGGTGCGGCGCCGTGCCGTCACCGCGCGGGGGCACCTGCCCGGGGTCGCTCACGCGTCACCGTGCGGGTAGTGGCGCCGGTACTTGCGCACCTGGTTGGCCTGCGCGACCGCCAGGTAGGCCAACCGCCGCGGGTCGGTCTCCGCCCGGTACCACAGCGGGTTGGTCACCCGCCCCGCGCGGCCCAGCGCCCGGGTGCGGGCCCGCAGCGCGGGGTCGGCGACGTAGCGGCGCAGCAGCCAGCGCGGCAGCACCGTGTACAGGTGCGGCTCCGTGAGGTGGTCCGCGGCCCCGTCGGGCAGCGGGTCGAGCCCCTGCACGTGCTCACGCACGTAGAGCTCGGCCGTGTTGCGGCCGCCGGCGGTGATGTAGAAGTTCGACCGTCCCAGCCGCGGGTTGAGCTCGAAGAAGACGGTGCGCCCGTCCCGCGGGTCGTACTTGAGGTCGAAGTTGGCGTACCCGGTCCACCCCAGGTGCTCGAGCAGCCGGACGGCCTGCGCGGCGATCTGCGCGTCGTGGCCCGTGATGATCCCCGCGGGGTTGCCCAGCGCGCCGGGCGTGTGCTCCTCGAGCAGCACGTGCCCGAACGCCGAGAACCGGACCTTGCCGGACGCGTCGCTGTAGCAGGTGAGGATGCGCATGCCGGAGTCGTCCCCGGGGATGAGGTCCTGCACGACGAACCGCCCCTGGTACCCGGAGGCCTGCACCCGTGCCAGCAGGTCGGCGAGCTCGACGGGCGTGTCGACCGTGAAGACCTTCTTCTTCCCGGGGAACTCCACCAGGTGGTACGCAGCGGTGTCGGCCGCCTTGGCGATGACGGGGAACCGCAGCCCGGAGGTGTCCGGCGTCCCCCCCGCCTGCACGTCGTGGACCACGGTGGCGGGGTGGTCGATCCCGAGCTCGGCGCACAGCTCGCCGAACAGCACCTTGTCCGTCACGCGGTCGAGCGTCGCGACGTCCACGTACGGGATCGTGTACAGGTCCTCGAGCTGCGCCCGGTTCTCCACGATCGTGCGCACCAGCCAGTCCGCGCTGCCCAGCAGCACCCGGTCGGTGCCCGGGTGCTGCTCGGCGATCGCACGCAGCCGGCGCACGACGGTCGGGCCGTCGTCGATGCCCGGCTCGACGACGTTCTCGAGGATGCGCGAGTGGCGCACCAGGCCCGTCGAGACCGACGACACCACGACGGAGCGCACGCCGTACGCCTCGTGGAACGTGCGCGCCAGCGAGTACGCCCCGACGTCACCACCGAGGACGACGGGCTGCAGCCGCGGCGCCGGCACCTGGGCGCCCGTGCGCCGGCTCACCAGGTCTGCTCGGTGCGGTCGCCGGACCAGTCGGTGTGGAACACGCCGTCGCGGTCCACGCGCCGGTAGGTGTGGGCACCGAAGAAGTCGCGCTGGGCCTGGATGAGGTTGGCCGGCAGCCGCTCGGCCCGCACGCCGTCGTAGTACGCCAGGGACGACGAGAACGCGGGTGTCGGGACCCCGTGCGCCGCGGCCGCCGCCACGACCCGCCGCCACGCCGCGACACCGTTGGAGACGGCCGCGGTGAAGTACGGGTCGGCGATGAGCAGCGGCAGCTCCGGGTTGCGCTCGTACGCCTGCGTGATGCGGTCGAGGAACTTGGCCCGGATGATGCAGCCGCCCCGCCAGATACGCGCCATCGCGGCCCGGTCGATGTCCCACCCGTACTGGGCCGACGCGGCCGCGATCTGGTCGAAGCCCTGCGAGTACGCCACCAGCTTCGAGGCGTACAGGGCCAGGCGCACGTCCTCGATGAAGGCACCGGGCTCGGGCACGTTCCAGGCCAGCGTGTCGGCCGGCAGGACGCCACGCGCGGCCGCGCGCTGCGGGGCGGACCCGGACAGCGCACGGGCGAACGTCGCCTCCGCGATCCCCGTGATCGGTACCCCGAGGTCGAGCGCGTTCTGCACGGTCCAGCGACCCGTGCCCTTCTGCTCGGCGGCGTCCGCGACCACGTCGACGAACGGGCGGCCGGTGGCCGCGTCGGTGTGCGCGAGGACCTCGGCCGTCACCTCGATGAGGTAGGACTCGAGGTCACCGGTGTTCCACGCGGCGAAGACCTCGCCGATCTCGGGCGCCGAGGCACCCAGGCCCTGGCGCAGCAGGTCGTACGCCTCGGCGATGAGCTGCATGTCCGCGTACTCGATGCCGTTGTGCACCATCTTGACGAAGTGCCCGGCACCGTCCGGTCCCACGTGCGTGCAGCAGGGCACGCCGTCGACCTTCGCCGAGATCGCCTCGAGGATCGGGCCCAGCGACGCGTACGACTCGGCCGTGCCGCCCGGCATGATCGACGGCCCGTTGAGCGCACCCTCCTCGCCGCCGGACACGCCCGTGCCGACGAAGTGCAGGCCGTGCGCGCGCAGCGCCTGCTCGCGGCGGACCGTGTCGGGGAAGTGCGCGTTGCCGGCGTCGACGACGATGTCACCGGGCTCCAGCAGCGGCACGAGCTCGTCGATCACCGCGTCCGTGGCGGGGCCGGCCTGCACCATGACGACGACCTTGCGGGGCCGGGCGAGCGAGGCGACGAAGTCCGCCATCGACTCCGACGGCACGAACGTGCCCTCGTCCCCGTGCTCGGTCACGAGCGACTGCGTGCGGGCGTACGTGCGGTTGTGGACGGCGACCGTGTACCCGTGCCGCGCGAAGTTCCGCGCCAGGTTGCGGCCCATGACGGCCAACCCGGTCACGCCGATCTGCGCGGTGCCGACGACCGACGACGGGACAGACATCACTAGCGCTCCTTATGCCGGATGGGCACGTACCGCCGTGAGGTGCCGGGCCCGTGCGGCGACCGGCACCGGCGCGCGCGGCGCGTGCGGATGCGTCGTCGAGCCTAGTGCGCGCGAGGCCCGGCCCCCTCGGCGTGCCGGGGACCGAGACGAGCGGTCCGCCCGTACTCTCGCCGCGTGACCCCTGCCGGACCCGAGGACGTCCCCGCCGAGTTCGTCCGCGCCCTGCGCTCGTTGCGCGGGGTGCCGGTGCGCCCCGAGGTGGTGCTGGACGAGGTTCCCGGACCTGCCCGCATCGCGCCGTACACGGCAGCGCTGACCGCGGAGGTCCGCACGGCGCGTCGTTCGGTCGCGGCCGAGGACCTCGCGTCGGGGCGGTTCGTCGTGCTCTACGACCCCGAGGGCCAGGAGGCGTGGGAGGGCTCGTTCCGCCTCGTCACCCTGGTGCGCGCGAGCCTCGAGGCCGAGGTGGGCGCGGACCCGATGCTCGCCGAGGTCGCGTGGTCGTGGTTCCACGACGCGCTGGAGTCCACCGGTGTCACCCCGCACGCCGCGGGAGGCACCGTGACGCGGGTGCTCTCCCAGAGCTTCGGTGCGCTGGACCGGCGCGAGGAGCAGACCGAGCTCGAGATCCGCGCCTCGTGGACCGCCTGGGACGAGAACCTGGGCCCCCACCTGGCGGCCTGGGCCACCCTGCTGTGCACGGCGGCCGGCCTGCCCCCGCTCCCGGAGGGCGTCGTCCCGCTACCGCGGCGCTGACGGGCCACCCGCGCACCGGCTCAAGTCGTCGGCGGGCCCTGCCGATGCACGGGGCGTGACCATCGAGCCTCTTCGACGCGACGTCCGCGACATCCCGGCCCGCCGCCCGGGCGTCTCGACCGTGCCCACGTCGCGGCGCGTACCGTCCACGACCCCCGCACGTCACCCCATGTGCGTGGTGGTCACCCAGATCGCCGAGGGCGAGGGCGAGACGCTGGTCCGCGCCCTGCGCCGGCGGGGGGCGCACCGTGTCGTCGTCCTGGCCCGACGCGCGGGACGCACCGAGCTGCGCACGCTGCTGGCGGGCGGGCTCCGCGGCGGCGTGGCCAGCACGACCGATGCCACCGGCGCACCGGCCCGCCCGGCACCCGCGCCGCCGGCCCCGACCGCCGAGCTGAGCGCCCGCGAGCTGGGCGTCCTGTCCCGCGTGGCCGAGGGCCGGACCAACCGCCTCGTCGGCGAGGAGCTCGGGCTGTCCGCCCTCACCGTCAAGAGCCACCTCGCCAGGATCTCGCGCAAGCTCGGCACCGGTGACCGGGCGGAGCTCGTGGCGATCGCGATCCGCAACCGGCTCATCGACTGAGGCCGCCACCCGCACGACCGGCCGCGGGTGACCCCGCCCGGAGCGCCGTGCGCGACGCGCGCGCCGGCTGCACGGACGCACCCCCGCGGTCGCCTACGGTGGACGTCATGAATGCCGAGGCGCCGCAGGGCGCGCCGGGTGCGGACGACCACCCGGACGTCACCACGCCGGTCGTCGTCCCGCTGCTGGAGCCGGCCGACGGCGTTCCCGAGGTCGTCGCGACGCCGGAGGCGCTCGCCGCCACCGTCGCGGCGTTCGCGGCGGGCACCGGGCCGGTCGCCGTGGACGCCGAGCGCGCCTCGGGCTACCGGTACGGTCAGCGCACCTACCTGGTGCAGCTGCGCCGTGAGGACGCGGGCACCGCGCTCATCGACCCGATCGCGCTGCCCGACCTCTCGTCGCTGTCCGACGCCCTCGTCGGCGTGGAGTGGGTGCTGCACGCCGCCTCGCAGGACCTGCCCGGCCTGGCGGAGCAGCACCTGCGCCCGTCCCGCCTCTTCGACACCGAGCTGGCCGCGCGGCTGCTCGGGATGGAGCGAGTCGGGCTCGCGGCGGTCGTGGCCGACACGCTGGGTCTGGGCCTGGCCAAGGAGCACTCGGCCGTCGACTGGTCCACCCGTCCGCTGCCGGCGGAGTGGCTGCGGTACGCCGCGCTGGACGTCGAGGTGCTGGTCGAGGTCCGCCAGGTGCTCGCCGAGCGCCTGGCCGTCGCCGGCAAGGCCGAGTGGGCCCGCCAGGAGTTCGAGGCGGTGCGGCTGGCGCCGCCACCGGCGCCGCGGGTCGAGCCCTGGCGGCGGGTGTCGGGGCTGCACAACGTCCGCGACGCGCGACGCCTCGCGGTGGTCCGCGAGCTGTACGCGACCCGTGACCGCAACGCCCGCGAGCGCGACATCTCGCCGGGACGGGTGCTGCCCGACGCGGCCATCGTGGCCGCGGCGCAGGCGCTGCCGCGCACGGTCGGCCAGCTGGTGATGCTGCCGGCGTTCGCCGGCAAGGGGACGCGGCGGCGCGCGGCGCTGTGGCAGTCGGCGATCGACCGGGCCATGGCGCTGCCCGAGGCGGACCTGCCCGCGACCCGCGGGCCCGCGAGCGACGGCCCGCCCCCGGCCCGGGTCTGGGGCGACCGGGACCCGGCCGCCGCACGCCGGCTGACGGCTGCGCGCGGGGTCGTCACCGCGGCGTCCCTGGAGCACACGGTGCCGGTCGAGAACCTGCTGCAGCCCGACCTGCTGCGCCGGCTGTGCTGGTCCCCGCCGCAGCCGCTGGACGAGTCCTCCGTGGCGGCGACGCTCCAGGCCGGCGGTGCGCGGGCCTGGCAGGTCGAGCTGCTCGCCGGCCCGCTCGCCACGGCGCTCGCCGCCGCCTGACGACGTCCTCGCGAGGGACGTGATCTGCATCACCCGCGCGGTTACTCTTGAGTAACTTCGCCTGTCCAGGGACGATGGTCCCTGCCCGCGCGACTGCGCGTGCGCGCTCCCCGGACACCGCCGTCCCCCTGGAGGACTGATGCCGAGCACGTCCCGTCCCGACGCCCGGGTGCCTGCCGCCCGTCGCGTCGTCTTCGTCGACGGGGTCCGCACCCCGTTCGGCCGCGCCCGCAAGGACGGGCTCTATGCCCACACGCGCGCCGACGACCTCGCCGTGCGGACGGTCCGCGAGCTGCTGCGACGCCACCCCCAGCTGCCGCCCGAGCGCGTCGACGACGTCGCGCTGGCCGCGACCACCCAGCAGGGTGACCAGGGCCTGACGCTGGGACGGACCGTCGCGATGCTGGCCGGGCTGCCGACGACCGTGCCCGGGTTCGCGATCGACCGCATGTGCGCCGGCGCGATGACCGCCGTGACGACCACCGCCGCGGCCATCGGCTTCGGTGCGCAGGACGTGACGATCGCCGGGGGCGTCGAGCACATGGGTCGCCACCCGATGGGGTTCGACGCCGACCCCAACCCCCGCTTCCTCGCCGAGCGCATCGTCGCCGCCGACGCCCTCAACATGGGCGTGACGGCCGAGAACCTGCACGACCGGTTCCCCGCGCTCACCAAGGAGCGCGCCGACGCGTACGGCGCCGCGAGCCAGGCGAAGTACGCCGCCGCGCTGGCCGCCGGGAAGATCGACCCCGACCTCGTGCCCGTCGCGCTCCGCGACCCCGAGCGCGGCTGGGGCCTGGCGACGGCCGACGAGCCGCCGCGTCCGGGCACCACGCTCGAGGGCCTGGCCGGACTGGCGACGCCGTTCCGTGCCGGCGGCCGCGTCACCGCCGGCACGTCGGCACCGCTCACCGACGGCGCGGCGTCCTGCCTGCTCGCCGCGGAGGACGTCGCCGAGGAGCTCGGCCTGCCGGTGCGCATGC
Organism: Cellulomonas wangleii; assembly: GCF_018388445.1. Taxonomy (NCBI): domain Bacteria; kingdom Bacillati; phylum Actinomycetota; class Actinomycetes; order Micrococcales; family Cellulomonadaceae; genus Cellulomonas; species Cellulomonas wangleii. Next base: position 1,887,477 of record NZ_CP074405.1, on the reverse strand, counting down.
GCCTGGTGTCGTTCGCGTACGCCGGCGTCGAGCCCGAGGTCATGGGCCTGGGCCCGGTGCCCTCCACCCAGAAGGCGCTCGAGCGCGCCGGCCTCACCATCGACGACATCGGTCTGTTCGAGCTCAACGAGGCCTTCGCGGTCCAGGTCCTGTCCTTCCTCGACGCGTTCGGCATCGCCGACGACGACCCCCGCGTCAACCCGTACGGCGGCGCCATCGCCGTCGGCCACCCGCTCGCCTCGTCCGGCGTGCGCCTCATGACCCAGCTCGCGCGGCAGTTCGCCGAGCACCCCGAGGTCCGCTACGGCCTCACCGCCATGTGCGTCGGACTCGGGCAGGGCGGCACCGTCATCTGGGAGAACCCGCACTTCACCGCCGAGGAGGCTGCCCGATGAGCACGCCCGAGCCGCGCCCCGAGCGCGTCACCCACGCCCTCGTCCGGGACGTCCGCCTGCCCGGCGACCTCGGCACGCTCGCCCTGGTCACCCTCGACAACGGGCTCGACCACACCAAGCCGACGACGCTCGGCCCGCAGGGCATCGCCGAGCTGCACGCCGCGCTGCGCACGCAGCAGGAGCGTGCCGCCGCCGGTGAGATCGCCGCCGTCGCCGTCACCGGCAAGCCGTACTACCTCGCCGCCGGCGCCGACCTGCTGCAGGTCGCCGGCGTGCGCACGCGGGACGCCGCCCTGGCGCTGGGCCGCGGCGGGCACGACGCGTACCGGCTGCTCGGTGAGATGGGCGTGCCGACGTTCGCCTTCGTCAACGGCGCCGCGCTGGGCGGCGGGTTCGAGGTCGCACTGAACTGCGACTACCGCACCGCAGCGGCCGACGTGCGCGCCCTGGCCCTGCCGGAGACCGGCCTCGGGCTCGTCCCCGGCTGGGGTGGCGCGTACCTGGTGCCCCGGCTCGTCGGCATCGAGAAGGCCGTCGAGGTGGTCCTCACGCGCCCGGCCGCCAACAAGCCGTTCACCGCGGCGCAGGCCGCGGCGATCGGGCTCGTCGACGTCGTCCTCGACCCCGCGGACTTCCTCGAGGAGTCCGTCCGCTGGGCCGCGGGCGTGCTGCGCGGGGACGTCACCGTCGAGCGCCGCCCGCTCGACGACGCCGCGACCTGGTCGGCGGTCGTCGACGCGGCCCGCGCCCGGCTCGACGCCGTCGTCCACGGCTCGCGCCCGGCGCCCGGTCGCGCGCTGGACCTCATGGCCGCCGCGCGGGACGCCGACAAGGACGCCGCGTTCGCCGCCGAGGACGAGGCGCTCGCCGACCTCATCCTCAGCGACGAGATGCGCGCGAGCGTCTACGCGTTCGGGCTCGTCCAGGGCGGCAAGAAGCCCACGGGCGCGCCCGACCCCGCGCTCGCCCGCCGCGTCACGCGGGTCGGCGTGGTCGGCGCGGGCCTCATGGCCTCCCAGATCGCGCTGCTGTTCGCGCAGCGCCTCGGCGTCCCGGTCGTCATGCGGGACCTCGACGAGGCCCGCGTCGAGCAGGGGCTGGCCGCCGTCCGCTCCTCGGTCGAGCGCCTCGTCTCGACCGGCCGCATGCCGGCGGACACCGGCGCGCGCATCGCCTCCCAGGTGACCGGCTCGACGTCGATCGACGTGTTCGCCGACTGCGACCTCGTCATCGAGGCGGTCACCGAGGTGCTGGATCTCAAGAAGCGCGTGTTCGCCGAGCTCGAGGACGTCATCGCACCCGATGCGGTGCTCGCGACGAACACGTCCGCGCTGTCCGTCACGAGGATGGCCGCCGACCTGCGCCACCCCGAGCGGGTGGTCGGGCTGCACTTCTTCAACCCCGTCGCGGCGATGCCGCTGGTCGAGGTGGTGAAGGCGGAGCAGACCTCGGACGAGGCACTGGCCACCGGGTTCGCCGTCGCCGCGAAGCTGCGCAAGACCGCGGTCCTGGTCAAGGACCGTCCGGGGTTCGTCGTCAACCGACTGCTCGTGCTGCTGCTGGGCATCATCGTGGACGCCGTCGAGAAGGGCACGCCCGTCGAGGTCGCCGACCGCGCCCTCGACCCGCTGGGCCTGCCGATGCCGCCGTTCGAGCTGTTCGACCTGGTCGGTCCCGCCGTCGGGCTGCACGTCCTGACGTCGCTGCGCGAGGACCTGGGCGACCGCTTCCCGCGCTCCCCCGGGCTCGAGAAGCTCGTCGCCGACGGCACGACCGTCGTCACACCGGCACCCGCCAAGGGGCTGCCCAAGCGGGTCGACCCCGCCGTGCAGGCCGTCTTCGACGCCGCCCGGGAGGTCGAGCCCCTCGACCCGCCGCTGGACGAGGCGGGTGTGCTCGACGCCGTCCTCACGGCCCTGGCCGTCGAGATCGGCCACATGCTCGACGAGGGCGTCGTGACGACCCCGCAGCAGATCGACCTGTGCATGATCCTGGGCGCCGGGTGGGGCTTCCACCTCGGCGGCATCACGCCGTACCTGGACCGCACCGGCTACAGCGAGAAGGTCCTGGGCCGCCGCCTGCTGCCCGAGGGCCTGGCGGACGTGCCCACCGCCTGACCGGCACGGGCTGGATCGACCCCGACGCGGGGTCGGTCCAGCCCGACCGTGCGGGGGTGTCAGAAGGTCGTCAGGCCCCGGGCGCGGAAGACGTCGCGGACGGCCTCGGTGGCCTCGCGCGTGGGCGGCTCGGTGTCCTCGAGCTCGTACGTCAGGCCCAGGTCGGCCCACTTGTCGCGGCCCATCTGGTGGAAGGGCAGGACCTCGACGCGCTCGACGGCCTCACCCAGCGAGGCGACGTAGTCGGCGACGGCCTCGACGTTCTCGGGCGCGTCGGTGAGGCCGGGCACGAGCACGAACCGGATCCACATGCGGTTGCCGCGTGCGGCGAGCCGGCGGCCGAAGTCCAGCGTCGGCTGCAGCTCGCGGCCGGTGGCCCGCTTGTACGTCTCGGGCAGGCCGGACTTCACGTCCAGCAGGACGAGCGAGACGTCGTCGAGCATCTCGTCGGTGGCCTGGGCGCCGAGGAAGCCCGAGGTGTCGATGGCGACCGGGACGTCCATCGCGGCCGCGCCGCGCACGAGGCGCCGCACGAACGCGGGCTGCATGAGCGGCTCTCCGCCGGAGATCGTGATGCCGCCGCCGGTGGCCTTGAACACGCCGCGGTAGCGGGCGATGCGCGTGAGGAGCTCGTCGGCGGTGACGTCGGTGCCCCGCCGCATCTCCATGGTGTCGGGGTTGTGGCAGTACAGGCACCGCAGCGGGCACCCGGACAGGAAGATCGTCAGGCGCGTCCCGGGCCCGTCGACCGCGGTGACGAGCTCCCACGAGTGCACCGAGCCGAGCCGGCCCTCGCGCACCGCGGCCAGTCGCTCACCGCGCTCGGCCTCCGTGGCCTCCAGCCCGGCGGTGCCGTGCCCCTGCGTGCGGGTGTGCGAGCCGCCGACGAGCGGCATCCCGAGGGGGACGACCGGGGCGCCGGTCTGCTCGGCGGTGGTGCTCATCAGGGCCTCGCACGGGTCGGTGGTGCAGGGGGGTGCGACCCCGGCCCGGCGGTCAGCGCGCCGGGCCGGGGTCACGGGGGTCAGACCGCGCCGTGGAAGGTGCGGGACAGCACGTCGAGCTGCTGCTCGCGCGTGAGCCGCACGAAGTTCACGGCGTAGCCGGAGACGCGGATCGTCAGCTGCGGGTAGTTCTCCGGGTGCTCCATGGCGTCCACGAGCGTCTCGCGGTTCAGCACGTTGACGTTCATGTGGTAGCCGGAGGACAGCACGTAGGCGTCCAGCAGACCGACGAGGTTGGTCACCTGCTCGTCCTTCGTCCGGCCGAGCCCGGCGGGCACGATCGACGAGGTGAGCGAGATGCCGTCCTGCGACTCCGAGTACGGCAGCTTGGCGACCGACAGCGCGGAGGCGAGCATGCCGTGGGTGTCACGGCCGTTCATCGGGTTGGCACCCGGGGCGAACGGCTCGCCGAGCTTGCGCCCGTCGGGGGTCGACCCGGTGTTCTTGCCGTAGACGACGTTCGACGTGATCGTCAGCACCGACTGGGTGTGCAGCGCGTTGCGGTACGTGGGCACCGCGCGGATCTTCTCCATGAAGGTCCGCACGAGCCACACGGCGATGTCGTCCGCACGGTCGTCGTCGTTGCCGTAGGTCGGGTAGTCGCCCTCGATCACGTAGTCGGTGATGAGGCCGTCGGCCGTCCGCAGGGGCGTGACCTTGGCGTACTTGATCGCCGACAGCGAGTCCGTGACGACCGACAGGCCGGCGATCCCGCAGGCGAGCGTGCGCAGGACGGTGCGGTCGTGCAGCGCCATCTCGATGCGCTCGTACGCGTACTTGTCGTGCATGTAGTGCACGCAGTTCAGCGCGTCGACGTACGTCTCCGCCAGCCAGTCCAGCGTCTTGTCGAACTTGGCGAGCACGTCGTCGTAGTCGAGCACGTCACCCTCGACGGGCGCCGAGACGGGGGCGACCTGCTTGCCCGTGATCTCGTCACGACCACCGTTGATGGCGTACAGCAGCGCCTTGGCGGTGTTGACGCGCGCACCGAAGAACTGCATCTGCTTGCCGACCCGCATCGGGGACACGCAGCACGCGATGGCCGCGTCGTCGCCCCACGAGGCGCGGATCAGCTCGTCGGACTCGTACTGCACCGCGGAGGTGTCGATGGAGACCTGCGCGCAGAACCGCTTGAAGCCCTCGGGCAGCCGCTCGCTCCAGAACACGGTCATGTTCGGCTCGGGGGCCGGACCGAGGTTGTAGAGCGTCTGCAGGAAGCGGAACGACGTCTTCGTGACGAGCGGGCGCCCGTCCTCGCCGATGCCGCCGATCGACTCGGTCACCCACGTCGGGTCGCCGGAGAAGAGCGTGTCGTACTCCGGGGTGCGCAGGAACCGGACGATGCGCAGCTTGATGACGAAGTCGTCGATGATCTCCTGCGCCTGCTCCTCGGTGAGGACACCGGCCTCGAGGTCACGCTGCAGGTAGACGTCGAGGAAGGTGGAGGTGCGGCCCAGCGACATCGCGGCGCCGTTCTGCTCCTTCACCGCGGCGAGGTAGCCGAAGTACAGCCACTGCACGGCCTCGCGGGCGCTGGTCGCCGGCTGCGAGATGTCGTAGCCGTAGGACGCGGCCATCTCCTTGAGCTCACCCAGCGCGCGGATCTGCTCGGCGAGCTCCTCGCGGTCGCGGATGACGTCCTCGACCGAGCGCTCCATGTCGAGCGACGCCTTCTCGAGCTTCTTGGCGGCGATCAGCTGGTCGACGCCGTACAGGGCGACGCGGCGGTAGTCACCGATGATCCGGCCGCGGCCGTACGCGTCGGGCAGGCCCGTGATGATGTGCGACGAGCGGGCGGCGCGCACGTTCGGCGGGTACACGTCGAAGACCCCGGCGTTGTGGGTCTTGCGGTACTTGGTGAAGATGTCGATGATCTCCTGCGGCGCCTCGTACCCGTAGGTCTCGAGCGAGGTCTGGACCATGCGCCAGCCGCCGTTGGGGATGATCGCGCGCTTCAGCGGCGCGTCGGTCTGCAGGCCGACGATCAGCTCGTTCGTCTCGTCGATGTAGCCCGGGGCGTGCGACGTGATCGTGGACGGGGTCGACGGGTCGACGTCGTAGACGCCCTTCGCGCGCTCCTCCGGGAACATCTCCGAGAGCTTGCCCCAGATGCCGGTGGTGCGGGCCGTCGGGCCGGCGAGGAAGTCGGCGTCGCCCTCGTAGGGCGTGTAGTTGCGCTGGATGAAGTCGCGGACGTCGACGTGGTCGGTCCACGGTCCGGCGACGAAGCCCTCCCAGGCCGCGGGTACGACGGTGTCGCTGCGGTCGCTGGCGGCGGCGGTGATGGTCATCAGGCTCTCCCTGGGTCGGGGTCGATGAAGACGACGCTACGGACGGAATGATGGGATGTCTTGGGACCTCTGTCCCCGCGGCCCGGCGGCACTGGTGACGCCCACCACACGAGCCGGTTCACCCCCGCGCGCGCAGCGCCGCGAGCACGTCCCCCGCGACGTCGTGGGGCGTGAGCCGCAGCTCGTCGATCACCTCGTCGCGCGACGCGTGCTCCAGGAAGACTGCGGGGACGCCGAAGGACTGCACGGGCGTCGGCACGTTCGCCTCCCGCGCACGCTGCGCCAGCAGCGCGCCGATGCCACCGTCGACCAGCCCGTCCTCGAGGGTGACGACGTGGTCGTGGTCCCCCACCAGCTTCACGAGCGCGGCCGGCACGGGCAGCACCCAGCGCGGGTCGACGACGGTGACCGCGGTGCCGTCGGCCGCGAGCAGCTCACCGACCGCGAGCGCGGTGGACACCATGGCGCCGATCCCGACGACGAGCACCCGCGTGCCCGCGCCCTCGTGCCGCGCCAGCACGTCGACCCCGTCGGCGTCCTCGATCGCGGGCACGGGGTCGCCCATCGAGCCCTTGGGGTAGCGCACCACGCTCGGCGCGTCGTCGATGTCGACCGCCTGGCGCAGCGCGGCGCGCAGCGTCGGCTCGTCCCGGGGTGCCGCGAGCCGCAGCCCGGGGACGATCGACAGCATGGCCAGGTCCCACATGCCGTTGTGGCTCGCACCGTCGTCGCCCGTGATGCCGGCACGGTCGAGCACGAACGTGACGCCCGCGCGGTGCAGCGCGACGTCCATGAGCACCTGGTCGAAGGCGCGGTTGAGGAACGTCGCGTAGACGGCGACGACCGGGTGCAGGCCGGCGAAGGCCATGCCGGCGGCCGACGTCGCGGCGTGCTGCTCGGCGATGCCCACGTCGAAGACCCGCTCCGGGAACTCCGCGGCGAACGGGGCGAGGCCCACCGGCTGCAGCATGGCGGCCGTGATCGCGACCACGTCCGGCCGGCGCCGCCCGACGCGCACGATCTCGTCGGCGAAGACGCTGGTCCAGCCGAACCGCGACGGCGCCAGCGGCAGCCCCGTCTCGGGGTGGATCACGCCCACCGCGTGGAAGCGGTCGGCCACGTCCTGCTCGGCGGGCGTGTACCCGCGGCCCTTCTCGGTGATGACGTGGACGATCACCGGCCCGCCGAACGCCCGCGCCCGGCGCAGCGCACGTTCCACGGCCTGCTCGTCGTGCCCGTCGACCGGGCCGATGTACTTCAGCCCCAGGTCCTCGAACATGCCCTGGGGTGCGACGACGTCCTTGATGCCCTTCTTCAGGCCGTGCAGCGCCTCGTAGGCCAGGCGCCCGGGCGGCCCGGAGCGGCGCAGGGTGGTCTTGCCCCACGTCAGCACCGACTCGTAGCCCTGTGTGGTGCGCAGCGAGTCGAGGTGCTGGGCGAGCCCGCCGATGGTCGGTGCGTAGGACCGCCCGTTGTCGTTGACGACGATGACGAGGCGCCGGTCGACGCCCGCGGCGATGTTGTTGAGCGCCTCCCAGGCCATGCCGCCGGTGAGGGCACCGTCACCGATGACGGCCACGGTGTGCCGGTCGGACTCGCCGCGCAGCTGCCGTGCCTTGGCGATCCCGTCCGCCCAGGACAGCGCGGTGGACGCGTGCGAGTTCTCGACGACGTCGTGCTCGGACTCGGAGCGGCTGGGGTACCCGGACATGCCGCCCCGGCGGCGCAGCGACGTGAAGTCCTGGCGCCCGGTCAGCAGCTTGTGCACGTAGGCCTGGTGCCCGGTGTCGAACACGATCGTGTCGCGCGGGGAGTCGAAGACGCGGTGCAGCGCGATGGACAGCTCGACGACCCCGAGGTTCGGGCCGAGGTGGCCGCCGGTGCGCGAGACCTGGTCGACGAGGAACTCGCGGATCTCCTCCGCGAGCGCGTCGACCTCCTGCGTCGTGAGCCGACGCACGTCCTGCGGCGACGAGATGCGTTCGAGCAGCCCCACCTGGGCCTCCTTCGTGCCGGTCCCTCCGGCGGTGTGCCGACGGTTGCCGGACCTCCCACTCTAGGTGCCGCGCAGGGGTCCGTCCTGCGCCACCCGCCCGTCCCGCCGTGCGCGCCACCGGCGCCGCAGCACGACGAGCGCCCAGATCCCGAGGGCGAGGACCACCAGGACGAGCACGGGGAGGAACACGGCGAGCAGGCTCAGGCCGATCGCCGCGCCGTCCTCGACGGTCGAGACGACGGGTGCACCCAGGCCCCCCGTGCCGGCGTTGACGACGGGGCGGGCGGCGGCCTTGCCGGCGTGCACGAGGCCCGCGACGACGATGCCGGCGAGGACCGGCACCCAGGGGTTCTCCTGGACCCAGGACGACGCCTCGAGATCCTCCGCCGCGGACGTGGCGGCGAAGACGATGCCCCCGGTGGCCGGCCGGATGAACGTCTGGACGGCGTCGTTCACGGTGTCCACGGCGGGGACCTTGTCCAGCACGACGTCGGCGAGGAGCAGCACCGCTCCGACACCGACCGCCCAGCCGCTCTGCATCCACTCCAGGCCGGCCGGCAGCACGACGACGTCCGTGAACCGCGCGAGGAGCGCCACGAGCAGGAACGGGATGTAGGCGTTGAGTCCCGCCGCGGCCGACAGGCCGATCCCCGTGAGCGCGACCAGCATGTGCGGGAGACTACCCGGGGGGGGTCCGGTCCGCCGGGCCCCGTGCCGCGTCCGCAGCCGGATCGTTAGGATTCCTGGGAAAGGGGTCCCCTCATGCGCTTCCTCGACGGCCACACGGCCGCGTCCGACCTCACGTACGGCGACGTGTTCCTCGTCCCGTCCCGCTCCGAGGTCACCTCCCGCTTCGACGTCGACCTGGCCTCCAGCGACGGCACGGGGACGACGATCCCCGTGGTCGTCGCGAACATGACCGCGGTCGCCGGCCGTCGCATGGCCGAGACGGTCGCGCGTCGCGGGGGCATCGCGGTGCTCCCCCAGGACACACCCACCGACGTGGTCCGCAAGGTCGTCTCGTCGGTCAAGGAGCGGCACCCCGTCGTCGAGACGGCGACCGTGGTCGCCCGCGACGACACCGTCCACACCGCGCTGACGCTCATCGCCAAGCGCTCGCACGGTGCCGCCGTCGTCGTCGACGACGGCCGGCCGGTGGGGGTCGTCACCGAGGCGGACTGCCGGGACGTGGACATGTTCACCCAGGTCGACCAGGTGATGACGCCGGACCCCACGACCGTGGACCTGGCCGTCATCGAGCAGGGCGGCGCCCACGGCCTGGAGGACGCGTACGAGCAGCTCCACCGCTCGCGGCGCCGCTTCTCCCCCGTCGTGTCCGACGGCCGCCTGGTGGGTGTGCTGACGCGCGTCGGCGCGCTGCGGTCGTCGATCTACACGCCCGCGCTCGACGCGCACGGCCGGCTGCGGATCGCCGCCGCCGTCGGCATCAACGGCGACGTGAAGGCCAAGGCGTCCGACCTGCTCGACGCGGGCGTCGACGTGCTCGTGGTCGACACGGCGCACGGCCACCAGCGCAAGATGCTCGACGCGCTGGCCGCGGTGCGGTCGCTCGACCCGCAGGTCCCGGTCGTCGCGGGCAACGTGGTGACCGCGCAGGGCGTGCGGGACCTCGTGGAGGCGGGCGCCGACATCGTGAAGGTGGGCGTCGGACCGGGTGCCATGTGCACGACCCGCATGATGACCGCCGTGGGCCGTCCGCAGTTCTCGGCGGTGCTCGAGTGCGCGACCGAGGCACGCCGGCTGGGCCGGCACGTGTGGGCCGACGGGGGCGTGCGGCACCCGCGTGACGTCGCCCTCGCCCTGGCCGCGGGCGCCTCGCAGGTCATGGTCGGCTCGTGGTTCGCCGGGACGCACGAGTCGCCGGGCGACATGCGCACCGACAGCCAGGGGCGGCTGTACAAGGAGAGCTTCGGGATGGCGTCCGCCCGGGCCGTCGCGGCCCGCACGCAGGGCGGCTCGGCGTTCGAGCGGGCCCGCAAGGGGCTGTACGAGGAGGGCATCTCGCACTCCCGGATGTACCTCGACCCGCGTCGTCCGGGCGTCGAGGACCTGCTCGACCAGATCACGGCCGGCGTGCGCTCGGCGGCGACCTACGTCGGTGCGACGAACCTCGAGGAGCTCCACGAGCGGGCGGTCGTCGGCATCCAGTCCGCCGCGGGGTACGACGAGGGTCGCCCCCTGCCCGACGGCTGGTGAGCGGGATGCGCCCGGTCCTGGTGCTCACGCACGCGCCGCACGAGGGCCCCGGGGCGATCACCCGCGCGCTGGACGTGCCGTACACCGTGCGCACGGTGCTCGACGTCGCCGAGCCGCGGCTGCCCGCCCTGTCGGACGTCTCCGGGGTGGTCGTCATGGGCGGGGCGATGGACGCCGACGACGTCGCGGGACACCCGGGCCTGGCCGCCGAGCGCGGGCTGCTCGCAGCGGCGGTGGACGCGGACGTGCCCGTGCTCGGCGTCTGCCTGGGCCACCAGCTGCTGGCGCTCGCGCTGGGGGCGCGGCTGCACCGCCGCACGTCCCACGAGGTCGGCTTCGCGCCCGTGCGCGTCGTCGCCGACGACCCGGTCCTGGGCGGGCTCGGCCCCGTCGGTGCGGAGCCGACGGTGCTGCACTGGCACAGCGACGAGGTGGACCTCCCTGACGGGGCGACGCTCCTGGCGTCCACCGACGCCACGCAGGTGCAGGCGTTCCGGGCCGGCAGCGCGGTCGGCGTGCAGTTCCACCCCGAGCTCGACGTGGCCATGCTCGACCTCTGGCTGGCCACGCCGGACATGGTCGACGGCATGTCGGACGACGAGGTCGAGTCGCTGCGTGCCGACGGTGCCCGCCACCTGCCGACGCTGGTGCCCGCGGCGCAGCGCGTCTTCGCGGCCTTCGCCGAGCAGGTCCGGGCCCGCGGGTGAGCCCCACGGACGCGGCGGGTGCACGCGCCGACCTGCTGCGCGTGGCCCGTGACGGGATCTCCTGGCCGGGTGACCCCGCCCTGCTCGCCCGCAGCAGCGGCGCACGCCGCTCGGCCGTCCTCGTCCTGTTCGGCGTGCTGGACGACGCCCCGGCCCGGGTCGGCACGCAGCACGTGCCGGCCGACCTCGACGTCCTGCTGCACCGCCGGGCGGCGACCCTCTCGCACCACCCCGGCCAGGTCGCGTTCCCCGGCGGCGGCATCGACCCCGAGGACGACGGCCCCGTGGCGGCCGCGCTGCGCGAGGCGGTCGAGGAGACCGGCCTGGACCCGTCGGGCGTCGAGGTGCTCGGCACGCTGGCCGACGTCCCGCTGCCCGTCAGCGACAACCTCGTGACCCCGGTGCTGGCGTGGTGGGCCCGCCCGTCACGGGTCGTCGCGGTGGACCACCGCGAGGCCGTCGACGTCTTCCGGGCGCCGGTGGCCGACCTCGTGGACCCCGCACGCCGCGGCGTCGTCGTGCACCCCGCGGGTCGAGGGCGGGTGCGCACCCCCGCCTTCGAGCTCGACGGGGGTGTCGTCGTGTGGGGCTTCACGGCGCTCGTGCTGGCGGGCGTGCTCGACGCCGCGGGCTGGTCGGTCCCGTGGGACCGCTCGCGGACCGTCGTCCCCTGACGCCACGCCGACGCGGGCGCGTCGGGGCCCGACGCGGCCGCGTCACGACGTGCCGCGGTCGCGACGCTCAGCCGCGGCCGGTGAGCTCGACGGCCCGGAGCTGCGCCAGGACCGACAGCTCGGCGGCCTTGAACGTGTGCTCCTGGGTCATGGCGTTCTCGGTGCGGTTCAGGCAGTCGAGGACTAGCTCGCCGAAGTACGGGTAGCCGACCTGGCCCGTGAGGTGGAACGCGGTCTCCTCGTGACCGTTCGCGAGGTACAGGTGACCGCCGGTGGCCTGCGGGTCGCCGAGCTGCATGTACTTGCGCTGCTCGATGAACCCCTCGGTGCCCAGGATGATCGTGCGTCCGTCACCCCAGCCCTGCAGGCCGTCCGGCGTGAACCAGTCGCACCGGAAGTAGCCGGTGGCACCGTTGTCCAGGACCAGCATCGCGTCGCCGAAGTCGTCGAGGCCCGGGTGCTCGGGGTGGTGGTAGTTCGCGATCTGCGACCGGACGACCTCACCGTCCGACGCACCCGTGTAGTGCAGGATCTGCTCGATCTGGTGCGAGCCGATGTCGCACAGGATGCCGCCGTACCTCTCCTTGTCGAAGAACCAGTCCGGGCGTCCCCGGCCGAGGCGGTGCGGGCCCGTCCCGATGACCTGCAGGACGCGCCCGATCGCCCCCTGGGCGATCAGCTGCGACGCGAACACGGCCGTCTCCACGTGCAGCCGCTCCGAGTAGTACACCGCGTACGTGCGCCCCGTCCGGGCGACGGCGTCCTTCGCGGCGGCGAGCTGCTCGAGCGTGGTCAACGGCGCCTTGTCGGTGAAGTAGTCCTTGCCCGCCTCCATGACGCGGATGCCCAGGGCGCAGCGCTCGGAGGTGACGGCGGCGCCGGCGACGAGGTGGACGGCGGGGTCGTCGAGCACCTCGGCCTCGCTGCGCGCGATCCTGACGCCCGGGTGGCGGGCGGCGAAGGCCGCGACCTTGCGCGGGTCCGGGTCGTAGACCCAGGCCAGCTCGGCGCCGGCACCGATCAGGCCCTCGACCTGGCCGTAGATGTGCCCGTGGTCCAGGCCGATCGCGGCGATGGTGAACTCCCCCGGTCCCACGACGGGTGCCGGGACGGGGTCGGGGGCGTAGGTCGAGCCGTCGGTCCTGCTCATCGGGCGTGCTCCTCGGACGTCGGGGCCTGCGGTCCGCAGGCCGGGCTGAGGTCGCCGCGGCGCCGGCCGCACGACCGTGACGATGTCGGCTCAGGCGTGCGGGCCGGGCGAGCCGCCGAGGGAGATCACGCCCTCCTGCGACGCCACCGCACGGGTCTTCTCGTGGTACCGCGGGGCCCGTGCCAGCAGGGCCTCGCCGGTGTACCACGGCGACGCGGGATCGAGCGGCAGGTCCACGGGCCGGCGCTCGATCGCGGCCTGGTAGACGGCGGTGACCACCTCGACGGTACGGCGCCCGTCCTCGCCCGTGATCGCGGGCTCGCGGCCGGCGGTGAGAGCGGCCACCACGTCACCGACCTGGCCGGCGTGCCCCTCGTGGACGAGCGGCACGCGGTCGGCGGCGAGCCTCTCGATGCGGGCGACGAGCTCGGCGTTGCCGCCGCGTGCGGGGAAGCCGTTGGGCTGGGCGGACTCCGCCCGCACCGACCACGGCTGGGCGACGGCGGCGTCGCGGCCCTGGACCGCGAAGGCCTGCTCCTCGCCGTGGTGGACGACGGACGCCGTCAGCGTCGCGATCGTCCGCTCCCACTCGAGCAGCGCGACGGAGAGGTCCTCGACCTCGGAGTTGTCGTGCCAGGCGTTCGTCATGACGGCCGTGACGCGCTCGGGCCGCCCGAGCATCCACAGCAGGAGGTCGATGTGGTGGATCGCGTGGTTGAGCGTGGGGCCGCCACCCTCGGACTGCCAGGTGCCCCGCCAGTCCAGGTCGTAGTACGGCGTGCCCCGCCACCACGCGGAGTCGACACGGGCGTGCGACACCGGTCCGAGCAGTCCCGAGTCGACCGTCTCCTTCACCGCGGCCAGGTCGTTGCGGAACCGGTTCTGCGCGACCACGCTGAGCGTCCTGCCGGCCCGGCGCGCGGCCGCGAGCATCTCGTCGCAGGCGGCGACCGAGGGTGCCATCGGCTTCTCGACCATGACGTTCTTGCCCGAGAGCAGCAGGTCCACCGTGAGGGACCGGTGCGACGACGGCGGCGTGCAGACGCTCACCAGGTCGACGTCCTGGCGTGCCAGGAGCTCGTCGAAGGTGACGACGTCGGCGTCGAGGAGCCCGAAGGCGGCCTTCGCGTCGTGCGCCCGCGACGGCACGACGTCGTGCAGGGCGACGACGCGGCACTCCTCGGGGAACGTCGCGTACCCCGCGAGGTGCGCCGCCGCGATGCCGCCGGTCCCGACGACGCCGACGTTGAGCATGGTCCGGGCTCCTTGCTGCCGGTGTGCGTGCTGTCGACGCACACGAGGTCGCGTGACGCGTCGACCCAGGAGGTCGTCGGGCACGTGATACGTATCAGCGGTGATACGTATCACGGTAGGATGCGGGCCACGGGTGCACCCGTCAAGCCGTGACGCCGTCACGCCGTGCCGGGGCGGTCCCGGCCGGCCGGAGTCCACCCGCGGCGGAGGACCGACATGGACGCACCGCGCGCCACCAGCCGAGACGTCGCACGCCTCGCAGGCGTGGCGCAGTCGACCGTCTCCTACGTGCTCGCCGGCAAGGGGTCGATCTCCCCCGCGACGCGCGAGCGCGTCCGGCGGGCCGCCGAGCAGCTGGACTACCGGCCGAACCTCGCCGCCCGTGCGATGCGCACCCGCCGCACGGGACGCGTGGCGGCCGTCATGGGCCTGCCCGCCTACGACCCCGCCGCCATGCTCGCCGGCGCCTCGGCCGCGGCGCAGGCCGCCGGCTACGCGATGGACGTCCTGCACGTCGACGGCAGCGTCGAGACACGCAGCGAGCGCGTCCTCGAGCTCGCGCGGTCCGGCCTGTTCGACGGGGTCCTGTCCTTCACCCCGCTCCTGCCCGCCGTCGGCGAGCGCGCCCCGACCGACGTCCCCGTCGCGGTGTCCGAGACCTTCGACGACGACATGCACGCCGCCGGGGAGCTCGTCGACGCCTCACCGGTCGCGACGTTCGTCGAGCACCTGGCCGCACTCGGCCACACGCGCTTCCTCCACGTCGCGGGCCCGTCGCAGTACGCGTCCGCCGTGGCGCGGCGCGACGCGTACGTGACGACCGTCGAGCGCCTCGGCCTGACGTCGCTCGGCGTGGTCGAGGGCGACTGGTCCGGCCGGGCGGGTCTCGACGCGATCAGGTCGCTGCCCGACCACGCACCGCCGCTCGCCGTCATCGCGAGCAACGACCTCGTCGCCGTCGGCGTGATGCGCGGGGCCGCGGAGCGCGGGTGGTCCGTCCCCGGGGACGTCAGCGTCACCGGGTGGGACGACGCCCCCGTCGGCCCCTACCTGACGCCGTCGCTCACGACCGTCGACACCGACCGCGCCGAGGCCGGACGGCGCGCGATGCGGCAGCTCGTCGCCGCCCTGAACGGCGAGCCGGCGCCCCACGGGCTGCCCCCGCTCACCACCATCGTCTGGCGGGAGTCGACCGCCCCACCCTCGGACCGGACCGCGCGCCCGTGACGTAGCGTCGCCCCGTGCCGACGCCCCCGCTGCCCCGCCACCCGATGATCGAGGTCGACGTCGACGCGGAGCTCGCCCGTGCGCTGCTCGTGCAGCAGCACCCCGACCTCGCGCACCTGCCGCTGCACGGGCGGACGTTCGGCTGGGACAACCTCACCTGGCGACTGGGCGAGGACCTCGCGCTGCGGTTCCCCGTGCGGGAGACGTCCTCGACGCTCGTCGAGCGCGAGCAGCGGTGGCTGCCTGTCCTCGCCGCGCGGCTGCCGGTGCCCGTCCCCCGCCCGGTCCGCGACGGCCGCCCGGGGCACGGCTACCCGTGGGCGTGGAGCGTCGTGCCGTGGCTGCCCGGCACACCGGTGGCCGCGACGCCCGTCGCCGACCGCACCGGCTGGGCGACGGAGCTCGCCGACGCGCTGGCCGCGCTGCACCGGCCCGCGCCGCCCGACGCCCCCACCAACCCGTACCGCGGGGTGCCCCTGGCGCAGCGGCACGAGGTCATGGCGTCCCGCCTGACGGAGGCCGTCCCGCACGTCGCCGCCCTGCGCGACGCACTCGAGGCCGGCCTGGCCGCACCCGCGTGGGACCGGGACCCCGTGTGGGTCCACGGCGACCCGCACCCGGGCAACCTCGTGGCCGCGGGCGGCCACCTGACGGGCCTGATCGACTTCGGCGACCTGTGCTCCGGCGACCCCGCGAGCGACCTCGCCACCGCGTGGATGACGTTCGACGCGGCCGGGCGCGCGGCCTTCGTGGCGCGGACGCAGGAGGCGCACCGCTGGGACGCCGCGACGTGGGTCCGGGCGCGGGCCTGGGCGGTGTCGTACGTGCCGGTCCTGCTCGCGCACCCCGAGGAGTACCCGCTGATGGCCGCGGTCGGCCGTCACACCGCCGCGCAGGTCGCGGCGGCCTGAGCGCCGGCACCGGCCGGGCCACGCGTCACGGACGCCCGACGCGGTCGGCCGTCCGCAGGACCACGACACCCGCCAGCACCGCCACCAGCGCGGCGACGAGCACGGTCGTCATGTACGGCGCGGCCTCCGGAGGCACCGGGCAGCCCGCGGACGAGTCCTCCTCCTCGCACGAGGCCCACGGCTGCAGGAGGACGACGCCCACCAGCAGCACGCCCCACGCGACCAGCAGCCACCCGACCAGCGCGAGGCGCTGCGCCTCCCGCGCTCCTGCGTTCATGCCTGCCTCTTCGCGGCTGTCGCCGACGGGTCGTCGGCGCGGGGCGTGCACGGTAGCAGGCGCGCCACCGTCGGGTACTGCCCCCGACGCGCCCGAGGGGGCGCCCCGTCGTGCGGGACGCCCCCTCGGGGAGCTGCGACGAACGCGGGGTCAGGCGACCCCGGCCACCTGGCGCAGCACGTACTGCAGGATGCCGCCGTTGCGGTAGTAGTCCGCCTCGCCGGGCGTGTCGATGCGCACGACCGCGTCGAACTCGACGACCGAGCCGTCGGGCTTGGTGGCCGTGACCTTGACCGTGCGCGGCGTCGTGCCCTCGTTGAGCGCCGTGACGCCGGCGATGTCGAACGTCTCCGAGCCGTCCAGGCCCAGGGAGTCCGCGCTCTCGCCCTCGGGGAACTGCAGCGGCAGCACGCCCATCCCGATGAGGTTGGACCGGTGGATCCGCTCGAAGCTCTCGGTGATGACCGCGCGCACGCCCAGCAGGCGCGTGCCCTTGGCCGCCCAGTCGCGCGACGAGCCCGAGCCGTACTCCTTGCCGCCGAGGATCACGAGCGGCACACCGGCCGCCTGGTAGGCCTGGGAGGCGTCGTAGATCGTCGTCTGCTCGGTGCCGCCCTCGAGCCAGTTGACCGTGAACCCGCCCTCGACGCCCGGCACCAGCTGGTTGCGCAGCCGGATGTTGGCGAACGTGCCGCGGATCATGACCTCGTGGTTGCCCCGGCGCGAGCCGTAGGAGTTGAAGTCACGACGCTCCACGCCGTGCTCCGCGAGGTACTGACCCGCCGGGCTGTCCGCCTTGATGGAGCCGGCGGGGCTGATGTGGTCGGTGGTCACGGAGTCGCCGAGCTTGGCGAGCACGCGGGCACCCGAGATGTCCGTGACGGGCTCCGGCGTGGCGGCCATGCCCTCGAAGTACGGGGGCTTGCGGACGTAGGTCGAGTCGGCGTCCCAGTCGAAGACGTTGCCCTCGGGCGTCGGCAGCGCGCGCCACCGGTCGTCGCCCGCGAAGACGTCGGCGTAGTCGGACTCGAACATCTGGCGGTCGATCGACGCGTCGATCGTGGCCTGCACGTCCTCCGGCGACGGCCAGATGTCCCGCAGGAAGACCTGCTCGCCCGCCTCGGTGGTGCCCAGGGGCTCGTTCTCGAAGTCGAAGTCCATCGTCCCGGCCAGCGCGTACGCGATGACCAGCGGCGGCGACGCGAGGTAGTTCATCTTCACGTCGGGGTTGATGCGGCCCTCGAAGTTGCGGTTGCCGGAGAGCACCGACACGACCGACAGGTCGTGCTCGTTGACGGCCGCCGAGATCTCGTCGGCCAGCGGGCCGGAGTTGCCGATGCAGGTGGCGCAGCCGTAGCCGACCAGGTGGAAGCCCAGCTTCTCGAGCGCCGGCCACAGACCGGCCTTCTCGTAGTAGTTGGTGACGACCTGCGAGCCGGGCGCCATCGACGTCTTGACCCACGGCTTGGCCGACAGGCCTTTCTCGACCGCGTTGCGGGCCAGCAGCGCCGCGGCGAGCATCACCGACGGGTTCGAGGTGTTCGTGCAGCTCGTGATCGAGGCGATGACGACGTGCCCGTGGTCGAGCTCGGTGGTCGTGCCGTCCGCCAGCGCGACGGGCACGCGCTTGTGCGGGCGGCGCGCGGCGTCGCCGTTCGGCACGTCGGCCGGCTTGTCGGAGTCGTCCTCGTGCTCGCCGGCCGCGATGGGGTCGGACGCGGGGAACGTCTCCGCGACGGACTCGTCGAGGCCCGAGAAGGGCGCGGCCTCGGCGTCGGAGACGTAGTCGACGATCGTCGTCGCGAACGACTCCTTGGCCGCCGAGAGCTCGATGCGGTCCTGCGGGCGCTTCGGCCCGGCGATCGACGGGACCACGCTCGACAGGTCCAGCTCGAGGTACTCGGAGAACACGGGCTCGACGTACCCGGCGGCGGCCGGGTCGTGCCACAGGCCCTGCTCCTTGGCGTACGCCTCGACGAGCGCGAGCTGCTCCTCGGAGCGCCCCGTCAGGCGCAGGTAGTCCATCGTCACGCCGTCGATCGGGAAGATCGCGGCGGTCGAGCCGAACTCGGGGCTCATGTTGCCGATCGTCGCGCGGTTGGCCAGCGGCACGGACGCGACGCCGTCGCCGTAGAACTCGACGAACTTGCCGACGACGCCGTGCTGGCGCAGCTGCTGCGTGATCGTCAGGACGACGTCGGTGGCGGTCACGCCGGACGGGATGGTCCCGGAGAGCTTGAAGCCGACGACCCGCGGGATGAGCATCGACACGGGCTGGCCGAGCATGGCCGCCTCGGCCTCGATGCCGCCGACGCCCCAGCCCAGCACGCCCAGGCCGTTGACCATCGTGGTGTGCGAGTCGGTGCCGACGCAGGTGTCGGGGTAGGCCTTGCCGTCACGGACCATGACGACCCGGGCCAGGTACTCGATGTTGACCTGGTGCACGATGCCGGTGCCCGGGGGGACGACCTTGAAGTCGTCGAAGGCCGTCTGGCCCCACCGCAGGAACTGGTAGCGCTCGAAGTTGCGCTCGTACTCGAGCTCGACGTTGCGGGCGAACGCGTCACGGCGCCCGGCGACGTCGATCTGGACCGAGTGGTCGATGACGAGCTCGGCGGGTGCGAGCGGGTTGATCCGCTCGGGGTCGCCACCGAGGTCGGCCACGGCCTCCCGCATCGTCGCGAGGTCGACCACGCAGGGCACACCCGTGAAGTCCTGCATGATGACGCGCGCCGGAGTGAACTGGATCTCGGTGTCGGGCTGCGCCCGCGGGTCCCAGCCCGCGAGCGCGCGCACGTGGTCCGCGGTGATGTTGGCACCGTCCTCGGTGCGCAGCAGGTTCTCCGCGAGGATCTTCAGGCTGTACGGCAGCCGCTCCACGCCGGGGACGGCCCCGAGCCGGTAGATCTCGTACGAGGCGTCACCGACCTCGAGAGTTCCCTTCGATCCGAAGCTGTCGACGCTGCTCACTGGCGCTCCTTCGCTGGCTGTGTCCGGGCTCTCACGTCCCGGCTCCCGGGCCCTGCCCCCGGCCAAGCCTAGGACGCGGGAGGGCGGATGCCCGAGCAAGTATCTTGATGTCAAGATACATCGTACCGCGTCGGGGCGGTCCCCTGCACAGGTCGACACACCGGTCGACACACGGCTCGACACACGGCTCGACACACCGGTCGGCACGCCACGAGGGGCGGCCCGCCCCCGGACCGCCCCTCGTCGGTGACGCGTGCCTCAGCCCGCGTCGCTCTCGCGGCTCGCCCGCAGCGCCTCGGCGGCCTTGCGCTCGGCCTCCACGGCACGCTCGTGCGCCCGCGGGTCGTAGTCGGGGGTGCCCTGCTTGTGCAGCTCCTGGGTCGCGATGCGGCTCGCCTCCGCGAGCCGGCTGGCGGCGTCCTGCGACTCGGTCATGGTCCGCTCCTCATCGTCCGTCCGCGACGGGGTCCCGTCGGGGCCCGGCCCGCGGGCCCGCCACCACGCTAGGCCCGCCCGGGACGGCCCGCGCGGCGGCGCGCCTCAGCGGTCGAGGACTGCGACGGCCTCGAGGTGGTGCGTCATCGGGAACAGGTCGTGGCCGGTGACCGTCACGTCCGACCAGCCGCGCTCACCCAGCAGGGCCACGTCGCGCGCGAGCGCCGCAGGGTCGCACGCGACGTACACGATGCGGCGCGGGCGCAGCGCGGCGATCGCGTCGACGACCTTGCGACCGGCGCCCGTGCGCGGCGGGTCCAGCACCACGACGTCGGCGGCCGCCACGGCAGGCGCCCCGCCGCGCCGCCCGCGCAGCACGTCGAGCACGTCACCGGCGTGCAGCTCGACCTGGGGACGGTCGTGCGCGTTGCGGCGCGCGTCGCGCACGGCCCGCTCGTCACCCTCGACGGCCACCAGGCGCCCGTCGGCGCCGACCGCGTCGGCCAGCGGCGAGGAGAACAGCCCGGCGCCGGAGTACAGGTCGAGCACCGTCGCACCCGCGACGTCCCCGACGGCCTCCAGGACGCGGGAGGCGAGCAGCGCCGGCGCCTCGCGGTGCACCTGCCAGAACCCGGCGGCGGCCACGCGGTAGTCGTACGCCCTGCCGGCGAGCTCCACGTGCTCGCGCACGGCTGCGCGCGCGTTGGGGCGCGGGTCGCGGCGGTTGCTGTGCAGGTCGAACGGCGCGCCGTCGAGCAGCACCAGCGCCGACGAGCCGTCCGCCGGGGCGACGGCCTCGATCCGCGAGCCGGCCGGCCAGCGCCGGTCGAACAGGCCGAGCGCGGCGATGTGCTCGGTGGCCAGCGGCATGTCCGCCAGCGGCACGACGTCGTGCGAGCGGTACGCGCGCATCCCGGCACGCCCCTCGGCGTCGACGTGCAGGTCGATGCGCGTCCGCCAGGCCAGCCCACCGCGCGCGTCGTCACCCGGCGCCGCCGTGACCTCCGGCTCGAGGTCGAGCCGCGCGAGGCGTCGCAGCTGCTCGGCCAGCACGGCGCGCTTCCACGCGCGCTGTGCGGGCAGCGCGACGTGGGCGAGCTCTCCCCCGCCCACACCACCGGGGCCGGCGGCGGGCCAGGCGGACGGCACGCGGTCCGGGGACGCGTCGAGGACCTCGACGGCGTCCGCGCGCCAGAACGACGCGTCCGGGGACGCGTCGGTCAGCCGCGCGCGCACCCGCTCACCCGGCAGCGTGTGCCGGACGAACACGACACGTCCCTCATGACGGGCGACGCAGTGGCCTCCGTGGGCCACCGGGCCGATCTCCAGGTCGACGATCGTTCCGTTGCGCAGGGTCTCAGAAGGCACCCGGTACGGTACCTCGCACCGGCTCCTCGAGGCCCGTCTGCCCGGCGGAGGACGCGAGCTGCCAGGGCACGGAGGCGACGACCACCCCGGGCGTGAACAGCAGCCGGCTCTTGAGCCGCAGCGCGCTCTGGTTGTGCAGCAGCTGCTCCCACCAGTGGCCCACGACGTACTCGGGGATGTAGACCACCACGAGGTCGCGCGGGCTCTCGCGGCGGATCGAGCGGACGTAGGTGAGCACCGGGCGCGTGATCTCGCGGAACGGCGAGTCCAGGACCTTGAGCGGGACCGGCACGTCGGCCGCCTCCCACTGCGCGCGCAGCTCCGCGACGTCGTCGGCGTCGACCCCGACCGTCACGGCCTCCACGACGTTCGGCCGGGACGCGCGGGCGTACGCCAGCGCGCGCATCGTGGGACGGTGCAGGTGCGACACCAGCACGACCGCGTGCACGCGGCTGGGCAGCGCGCGGGCCGACTGCTCGTCGGCACCGAGCGCCAGCTCGGCACGGACGCGCGAGTAGTGGCGGTGCACCGCCTGCATGACGACGTAGACGCCCGCCATCGCCAGGATCGCGATCCACGCACCCAGCAGGAACTTGGTGGCGAGCACGATCAGCAGCACCGTGGCGGTCATGCCCAGGCCGATCGCGTTGACCACGCGGGACCGTCGCATCCGGGCGCGGACCTGCGGGTCGGGCTCGGTGCGCAGCCCCCGCGTCCAGTGCCGCACCATGCCCAGCTGCGACAGCGTGAACGAGACGAAGACCCCGACGATGTACAGCTGGATGAGACGCGTGACCTGCGCGTCGAACGCCCAGATGAGCGCGATCGCGCCCAGGGCGAGCGTCACGATGCCGTTGGAGAACGCCAGCCGGTCGCCGCGGGTGTGCAGCTGGCGCGGCAGGTAGCCGTCGCGGGCCAGGATCGAGCCCAGGACGGGGAAGCCGTTGAAGGCCGTGTTGGCGGCCAGCACCAGGATCAGGCCCGTGACGACCGACACGAGCACGAACAGCAGGTGCTGGCCGGAGAACACGGCGCCGGCGAGCTGGCTGATGACGGGGTGCTGCTCGTACCCCTCACCGACCGGCACGCCGTCCCGCAGCAGCTGCGTGGCGGGGTCGTCGACGAACCTCACGCCGGTGGCCTGCGCGAGCAGCAGGATCGACAGGATCATCGCGACCGAGATGGACCCGAGCAGCGCCAGCGTCGTGGCGGCGTTGCGCGACTTCGGCTTGCGGAAGGCGGGCACACCGTTGCTGATCGCCTCGACACCGGTCAGGGCGGCGCAGCCCGAGGCGAACGCGCGCAGCACGAGGAACCCGCCCGCCAGGCCCATGAGCCCTTGGTCGAACCCCTGCTCGGCCGCGACGCCCAGGCCGGCGCTCTCGGCCGGCGGCAGGGTCCCCGAGAAGTAGCGCACGGCACCGACCACCGCGAGCGAGCCCATCGCGCCCATGAACAGGTACACGGGGACGGCGAAGACGGTGCCCGACTCCTTGACGCCGCGCAGGTTGAGCAGCGTGAGCACCACGACCAGCGCGATCGCGAAGGACGTCTCGTGCCCGCGCAGCGCCGGGACGGCGGTGGCTGCGTACTGCGCCCCGGACGAGATCGACACCGCCACGGTCAGCACGTAGTCCACGAGCAGGGCGCTCGCGACCGTGACGCCCGCCTTGGGGCCGAGGTTGACGGACGCGACCTCGTAGTCGCCGCCGCCCGAGGGGTACGCGTGCACGTTCTGGCGGTAGGAGGCCACCACCGTCAGCAGCACGACCGCGACGCCCAGCCCGACCCACGGCGAGACGGTCAGCGCCGTCAGCCCCGCCAGGGACAGTGTGAGCAGGATCTCGTCGGGGGCGTACGCGACGGAGGACAGGGCGTCGGACGCGAAGACGGGCAGCGCGATGCGCTTGGGGAGCAGGGTGTGGCCCAGCCGGTCGCTACGGACCGGACGGCCGAGCACGAGCCGCTTGGCGGCGTCTGCGAGGTCCGACACGATGAGCGATCGTATGCCCGTCCGATCCCCGGCACACGCGGGTTCGCCCCACGCGTGACCACGACGACGGACGCGCTGCGGCCCGGGCACCCCCGGGTATAGCGTGACCGGCTGTGCACTTCGTCATCATGGGATGCGGACGCGTGGGGGCGACGCTCGCGCAGTCCCTGGAGTCCCGCGGCCACTCCGTGGCCGTCATCGACCAGAACCCCGAGGCGTTCCGCCGCCTCGACGCCGGCTTCTCCGGCAACAAGGTGACCGGCCTCGGGTTCGACCGCGACACCCTGCGGACCGCCGGCATCGACGACACCTACGCGTTCGCCGCCGTGTCCGACGGCGACAACTCGAACATCCTCGCCGCCCGTGTGGTGCGCGAGACGTTCGGTGTCGAGAACGTGGTCGCCCGCATCTACGACCCGCACCGCGCCGAGATCTACCAGCGCCTCGGCATCCCGACCGTGGCCACCGTGCGGTGGACCGCCGACCAGGTCCTGCGGCGCATGCTCCCGATGGGAACCACCGACGAGTACCGCGACGCCTCCGGGCGCATCCAGCTGACGCAGGTCGACGTCCACCCGGGCTGGGTCGGACGTCCGCTGCGCGCCCTGGAGAGCGCCAGCGGCGCGCGCGTCGCCTTCGTCACCCGCTACGGCGACGGGCTGCTGCCCGACGCCGGCTCCGTCCTCCAGGAGAACGACATCGTGCACCTGCTCCTCGAGGTCGCGCAGGCCCCCGCCGTCGAGCGGGTCCTCACCGCACCACCGGCGGTCGACGCGTGAGGGTCGTCATCGCCGGCGCGGGCTCGGTCGGCCGCTCCATCGCGCGCGAGCTGCTCGCCCACGACCACGAGGTCACGCTCGTCGACCGCCAGCCCTCCGCCATGCGCGTCGCCCAGGTGGCCGACGCCGACTGGCTGCTGGCCGACGCGTGCGAGCTGCCCACGCTGCGCGCCGTGCGCGCCGACGAGTGCGACGTGATGGTCGCCGCGACGGGCGACGACAAGGCGAACCTGGTCATCTCCCTTCTCGCCAAGACGGAGTTCGGCGTGCCACGGACCGTGGCACGCGTGAACAACCCGAAGAACGAGTGGATGTTCGACGCGGCCTGGGGGGTCGACGTCGCCGTGTCGACCCCGCGCATCATGACCGCGATGGTCGAGGAGGCCGTCGCGGTGGGCGATCTGGTGCGGATCTTCACGTTCCACCAGTCCAAGGCGGACATCCTCGAGCTCACGCTGCCGGAGGGGTCCCCGCTGGCGGGCCTGCGGGTCGGTCAGATCGCGTGGCCCACCGACACCGTGCTCGCCTGCATCGTGCGCGACACGCGCCCGATCGCGCCGAGCCCGGACGACACGCTGGAGGGGCGCGACGAGCTGCTGTTCGTCACGGGTCGTGAGGTGGACGAGAAGGCGCTGGAGCACCTGCTGACCCACGGACCAGCATCCAGCTGAGCCACAGGGCCACGGCCGTCAGCGGCAGCCCCATCGCGAGCTTGGCGGTGCCGAGCCACACGACCTCGTCGGCCAGGAAGAGCGGTAGCTGCACCAGCAGCCGCAGCCCGAACATGCCGACCCACGGCCACGTGGCCAACGCGTAGCGACGGCGCAGCGCCGGGTCGTGCCGCCACTCGACGGCCGCGGACCACGGCCCCCCGCCCAGCGGGCCACGGGCGCTGAACATGCCGACGACGAGTCCCACGAGGGGCCAGCCGGCGACCACCGAGACGAGCGTCCCCACCAGGTAGGCGACGTTGACGAGCAGCCCGTACGCGAAGTAGTCGCTCGCGTCACCGGTCCGCCACGCCCAGATCACGCCGATGCCCACGCCCAGCACGCCGGAGAACGCCTGCGTCACCGGGGTGCGCTGCACCAGCCGCGCCACCACGGCCAGCACCGCGGCCACCGAGGCCGCGATGAGCGCCGGGCGCAGCTGCTGACCTGCCGCGATGTAGACCACGACGAAGAGCAGCCCCGGCGCCACGGCCTCGACCATGCCGCGCACGCCGCCGACGGCGTCGGCGGCCGAGAACTCGTCGGCCGTGATGGCGCGGAGCCCACGGGCGCCGCCCTCCTCGGGCGGCACGGCGTCGTCGATCGCGTCGAGCACCACCGGCTCGTCGTCGTGCGGACCGGGCCGCCGGCCCGTCGGCTCGCTCATCGGCTCACTCCCCCGGTCGCGCGCGCAGCTCGTAGCGCGGGTTGAACACCGTGCGGCGGCCGTCGACGAGGCACACCATGCCGTCCACCTTCAGCCGTCGTCCCGGCTCGATGCCCGCGATACGGCGCCGCCCGAGCCACACGAGGTCGAGCGCGCCCGAGCCGTCGTAGAGCTCCGCCTCGATGGCGGGCACGCCCTCGCGCGGTCGCAGCGTCACCGACCGCAGGACGCCGCTGACGCGCGCCCGCTGGCGGTGCGGCAGCGCGGCGACCGGGCAGCACCCGGGCACGCGCAGCGCGTCGGCCCGCTCCTCGTCGGCCTCGATCTCCGCCCGGGAGGCGATGACCTTGCGGAACCTGTCGGTGAGGGTCATCCGATCTCCGTGATCTCCGGGCCGCGCTCGGGGGGCGCCAGCCGCGGGTTCGCCGGCGGCGGGGGCGGCGGCGTCGCGCCGCCCGGCAGCTGCAGCGGGAGCAGGTCGCGCGGCGGCCGCGCGTCCGTGCCGCGCACGACGACGACCTGCCCGAAGAGCTCCTCCAGCCGCCTCGCGGCGTCCGGCTCGACGGCGGCGCGGCCGGTGAGCACACCGCGCACGAACCAGCGCGGACCGTCGCTGCCGATGAAGCGCGCGGGCCGGTGACCCGTGCGGCCCTCGGGCGTGCGCACCGGCAGCCGGGCGAGCAGCTCACGGCCGAAGGGACCGGGCAGGTCGTCCACGGTCCCGCCCTGCTCCGTGATCGAGGCGGCGATCTCCCCGCGAATCTCGTCCCAGATGCCCTCGCTGCGCGGCGCCGCGAACGCCTGGAGCTGCAGCGACGACCCCTCCAGCAGCACGGCCACGGCCGAGACGACGTTCGACGACTTGTCGACCTCGAGGCGCACCTCCATGCCCTCGACCGACGGCAGCTGGATGGCACCGAGGTCCACGCGCGGCACGTCCGGGTGGGGCGCGTCGGCGTCCCAGGGACCGCGCGCGTCGGGTGCCGGCAGCTCCGCGGCCTCGACGTCCTGCGTCTCGTCCTGCGGGGCGTCGGCCGGTGCGTCGGCCGCGCCGCCCTCCTTCGGGCCACGACGGAACAGACCCACTTCGCTTCCTCCGACCGGCGCTCGCGCGCCCTCGCCCTGCATCGACGTCCTCATGATCCTCAACGACGATCACGACGACAGTAGTTCCGCTCCCGGCCGGCGGCCGGGTCGCGATCACGCCGTGGACGCCCCGCCCGCGGCCGCCGCCCAGCCCCCGCTGGACCCGAAGCCGCCGACGCCCCGCACCGAGTCCGGCAGGGCGTCGACCTCGACGAACGCCGCACGCTCGACGCGCTGCACCACCAGCTGGGCGATGCGGTCGCCCCGACGCAGCTCCACCGCGTGGTCCCGGTCGGTGTTGAGCAGCGTCACCGCGATCTCGCCCCGGTACCCCGCGTCGACCGTGCCGGGCGCGTTGACGACGGTCAGGCCGTGGCGTGCGGCGAGCCCCGAGCGGGGGTGCACGAACGCCGCGTAGCCCACGGGCAGCGCGATCGAGACCCCGGTGGGGACGGTCGCCCGCTGCCCGGGCGCGAGGGTGACGTCCTCGCGTGCCACGAGGTCGGCACCCGCGTCACCGGGGTGCGCGTACGCCGGGGCGGGCAGGTCCGGGTCGAGCCGCCGCAGCAGCACCGGGACGTCCGTGCCGCGCTCGTGCGCGCCGTGCTCGTGCGAGCCGGGCTCGTGCGGGGCGGGGTGGCTGGTCGCTGTCACGGGGGCCGACCCTACCGTGGGCGCGCGCGACCCGCGCCACACCCCGGCCCGGCCGCCCGTCGACCCGACCGGGCGGCGCCGTGCGGCCCGCGACGCGAGCGCCTCGCACCGCGCGGGTGTCGCCCGCGATGAGATCCTGGGCGCATGACCACCGCACCCGCCCCCGGCACGCCCCCCGAGCCGTCCGGCACCGCCGACGGCGTCCCCGGGTTCCGCGAGCAGCTGTGGCCCGGGCCGCTGGGCTGGGTCGCGGTCGTCGCGTTCGCCGTCGTGCTCGGCATCGCGTTCGTGCCCGTCGACACGCGGCTCGCCCTCGCGGCGGGCCTGCTCGCGCTGGGCGCCGGGCTGGCGGGCGCGGTGCTCACCACCCCCCTCGTCCGGGTCGCGCAGGGCACGCTGCAGGCGGGCTCCGCGCGGATCCCGGTCGACGTGCTGGCCGCACCCCGGGTGCTCGACCGTGCCGCGCTGCGCACCGAGCTCGGGCCGGCGCTCGACGCCCGCGCGTACGTGTGCCTGCGGTCGTGGATCGGCACCGCGGTGCGCGTCGAGGTCGTGGACCCGCAGGACCCGACCCCGTACTGGATCGTCTCGACGCGGCGCCCCGACCGGCTCGTGGCCGCGCTGCTCGCGTCCGGCGCACAGCCGGTCCAGACCCCCGGGACGACGCCGGCCGGCCACCCCGAGGGGTGACCGGCCGGTCGGTCGTCGGCGAGGCGCGTCGTCAGGCGGCGCACTCCGAGCAGACGGGCATGCCGTCGCGCTCGTAGGCGAGCTGACTGCGGTGGTGCACCAGGAAGCACTTCGAGCACGTGAACTCGTCTGCCTGGCGGGGAAGGACGCGGACGGAGAGCTCCTCGCCGGACAGGTCGGCGCCGGGCAGCTCGAAGCCCTCGGCAGCCTCCGTCTCGTCCTCGTCCACCACGCCCGAGTTCTTGTCGGAGCGCCGAGCCTGGAGCTCCTGGAGCGAGTCCTCGCTCAGGTCCTCCTCGGTCTTGCGCGGGGCGTCGTAGTCGGTTGCCATGTGTGAGCGTCACACTCCGTCTTCTGCAGCAGTGGTCGTGGTACGCGGGATCAAGGCGCCACGTCAGCGTTTTGTTCCCCGCGCGGGTCGGATTCTGCATCACTTCCGGCCTGGATGCGAACAAGGACACGTGCCCATGTCCGCGGACGTGACGCGCACCACTCACCGGGCATCGTCGCCGCAGGTCAGACCGCTATCGCGGACCACCGTGACCACGGTCGCACACACCCTCGCGGGACGGCGAGTCGGGGGCGTCCGCGTGCAGCTCCTCGAGCAGCGCGACGAGCTCCGCGACGCGTTCCGCCGCGCCCGCGACCACCATGTCCGGCCCGGCCGCACGGCCGCGCAGGCCCGTCACGACACCCCCGGCCTCCGCCACCACCAGACCGGCGGCCGCCAGGTCCCAGGGCTGCAGCCCGCGCTCGTAGTACAGGTCGAGCCGGCCCGTGGCGACCTGGCACAGGTCGATGGCGGCGGCCCCGGCGCGACGCACGTCACGCACCCGGGGAAGCAGGTCCGCCAGCACACGGGCCTGGGCGCGGCGCCGCTCGGCGACGTACCCGAACCCGGTGCCGAGCAGGCACCGGTCCAGCGGCGGTGCCGGAGCCACGGTCAGCGGCCGCCCGTCGAGGTGGGCGCCCTGGCCGCGTCCCGCGGTCCACGTCTCCCCCGTCGCCGGTGCGTGCACGCAGCCCGCGAGGACGGTCCACGCGCCCGGGGCAGGCTCACCGACGACCGCGGCGACGCTCACGGCGTACGCGGGCAGCCCGTAGAGGTAGTTCACGGTGCCGTCGATGGGGTCGACCACCCACGTGACACCCGAGGTGCCGGGCACGTGACCGCCCTCCTCCCCGAGGATGCCGTCGGCGGGCCGCAGCCGGGCGAGCTCGGCACGCACGAGCTCCTCGCTGGCCAGGTCCATGGCGGTGACGACGTCGACGGCGCTCGACTTGGTCGCCGCCACCCCGACGGTCTCGGGCCGGCCGTCGTGGACCAGCCGGCCCGCAGCGACGGCGACCTGCCGGGCGACGGCGACGAGCTCGGCGACGAGCTGGGCGGACGGTTCCGCGGAGGGAGTGCTCACCCCGCCATCCTGCCGCAGCCGGCCGCGCGCCCCCGCGGCGGACGCGGGGTCGGCGCGGCCCCGCGTCAGCCGGCGCCGCCCGACCCGCTCCCGCGCCACGGTCCCGGCGCGTTGAGGCGGAAGCGCAGCGCGGCGACGCGCAGCACGAAGACGCCCGCGGCGACGGCGCCGAGGCCGAGGCCGCCGGCCCACTCCACGTGCCACAGCGCGACCACCGCGACGGACCCCAGCAGGGCCGGCACCGCGTAGAGCTGCCGGTGGTGCAGCACGACGGGCACCTCGCCCGTGAGGAGGTCGCGCAGCATGCCGCCCCCGACACCGGTGAGCACGCCCACCACGACGGCGGCCAGTGCGGTGGTCCCGTACTCCAGGCCCTTCAGCGTCCCGACGACCGTGAAGAGCGCCAGGGCGCCGGCGTCCAGGACGTTGATGACGCGCCGGGCGCGCTCGAGCCTCGGGTGCCCGAAGTACATGACGAGCCCGCCGGCGAGCGCGGCAGCCATGAGGCGCAGGTCGCTGATGCCGACCGGGGGCACCGCACCGATCAGGACGTCACGCAGCACACCGCCGCCGAGGCCGGCCGCCCAGGCGAGCACGAGGATGCCGAAGATGTCGAACTGCTTGCGCACAGCCGCCAGCGCGCCGGACATGGCGCCGACGAAGACGCCGGCGACCTCCAGCAGCGGTTGGGCCAGCAGCTCGGGCATCACGCCCCCATCCTCGCGCAGGCGTCGGGGGCGGGCGCGACGCACGTCACGTGCCGGATGCGGCGGCACACCGGCCCGGGTGCGCGCGTTCGGCGCCCGGAGGTGGCAGGCTCCCTCCTGGAGCCCGGGGAGGTCGTATGGGTGAGCTGGAGCTGGTCGGTCTGCACGAGGACGGCGAGCACCTCGTCGTCGTCGCGCCCGACGGGCAGCGCTTCCGCCTGCGCATCGACGACCCGCTGCGGGCCGCGGTGCGCCGCGACCGTCCGCAGCTGGAGCAGCTGCGCGCCGAGCAGGCCGGATCGCTGAGCCCTCGCGAGATCCAGTCGCGGATCCGGGCCGGCGCCACCGCGCAGGAGGTCGCCGACGCCGCGGGCGTGCCCGTCGAGTCCGTGCGCCGCTACGAGGGTCCCGTCCTGGCCGAGCGCGAGTACGTCGCGGAACAGGCGCGCGGCACGCGCGTCGGGCGCGACTCGGGCGCCCCCCTGCTCGGCGACCTCGTCACGGACCGCCTCGCGGCGCGCGGCGTGGACGTCGGGTCGCTGGCGTGGGACGCCGCGCGCGAGGGCACGGGCCCCTGGACCGTGGCGGCACGGTTCGTCGTCGAGGACGGTCCGCGCACCGCCCGCTGGACGTACGACCCGGTGCGGCGCGCCGTCGTCGCCGACGACGACGAGGCGCGCTGGCTCTCCGAGACGGAGATCGACGAGCCCGTGTCGCGGCGGCACCTGGCGGCCGTGCGGGACGTGGTGTTCGACCTCGAGGCGATGGGCGAGCTGACCGCCGAGGAGCCCGAGCCCACGCACGTGCTGCTCGACGAGCTGCGCACGCGCCGCGGCGTCCGCCAGCCCCTGGAGCTCGACGGCGACGACGAGGAGTTCGAGGGCTTCGGCCCGCAGCACGCGTTCGACTTCACCGCCGGCCCCGGCGGGGCCGGCACGGTCGACGAGGCGAGCGCTCCCGGCGCGCACCCCCGGGACGCCGACCCGGCACGCGAGGCGGTCGTCCTGACACCACCCCGCGGCGAGCGGACGGCTCCGCCGACGGGCGCGGTCCCGGCGGCACCCGCCCCGAAGTCGTCCGCCCCGAAGCCGTCCGCCCCGGAGCCGTCCGCCCCGAAGTCGTCCGGCCCGGAGCCGTCCGCCCCGGACGACGCCGCGGAGACGCGACCGGGTGCCGGTGAGCGACGCTCCCGGCGCCCGCGCGCCAAGGTCCCCAGCTGGGACGAGATCGTCTTCGGCGCCAAGCCGGAGTGAGGCTCGTCGCGACGGTGTAGCGGCGTCGTGACGGTGTAGCGGCGTCGCGCGGACGAGCCACGCCTCGCCAGCGCCCCCGCGCGGAACCGCGCCCGCTCAGGGAGCGGTGCCGCCCCGGCGGTCGCCCGCGTCGTCGTCGAAGAGCAGGGTCTGCGCGGACGGACCGGTGGCGCGGGCCACGCGCGCGGTCATCCGCCGCACGTGGTGACGACGGCACAGGACCTCGTAGGCCACCTCACCGGCGCCGCCCGCGACGTCGCCGACGACGACCTGGTCACCCTCGACCACCATGACACCGTCCAGGGTGCGCGCGTTGTGGGTGGCCCGTGCCCCGCACCAGCACAGGGCCCGGACCTGGAGCACCTCCACCCGGTCGGCCAGCTCGACGAGGCGCGCGGACCCCGGGAACAGCCGGGCACGGAAGTCCGTCGTGATGCCGAAGGCGTAGACGTCGGCGGACAGCTCGTCGACGACGCGGGCCAGCTGCTCGACCTGCACGGCGGTGTAGAACTGCGCCTCGTCCGCGATGAGGTAGTCGACCGGCCGGCCGCGCGTGCGCCGGGTCACGACCTCGGCCCAGAAGTCGGTCGTGTCGTCCACCTCGTCCGCCCGGCGCTGCAGACCGAGCCGCGAGGAGATCATGGCGTTGCCCGCGCGGTCCTGCCGCGTGAACAGCACACCGTCACGCCCGCGTGCGGCGTGGTTGTGGTGCATCTGCAGGGCGAGCGTCGACTTGCCGCAGTCCATCGTCCCCGAGAAGAACACCAGCTCGGCCACGGTCAGCCCCTCCCCGGCACAGGTCGCCCGCTCACCGGTGCACCAGCAGCGGCACGAGCATCTCCCGGGCCGTCAGCGACCCGTGCACGCCCACCAGGGCCATGGACGCCGGCGTCTGCGTGCGGGAGTCGACCACCGTCGCGGCCCCCGTCATCGCGACGACCACGTCCCCGACCACGGGGAGCACCCGCGGCTCGACCGGCCCGAACCACCCGGCCGCGACCGCCTCGTCACGCGTGCGCACGACCGCGTCGTCGCCCAGCTCGTCGCGCCAGCGGGCGGCGACGACACCGGGGTCGACGCCGTCGGCGACGTGCAGGTGCAGCGCGCGGGGCTCTCCCCCCGTGGTCACCACGTCCGCACCCAGCACCGGGTCCGTGCCCACGTCGCGCCGACGCGCCGGGTCGACGTCCACCATCCCGTGGTCGGCGGTGACGACCAGGAGGGTGTCGCGGGGCAGCGAGCGCGCCAGGCGCCCCAGCTCGGCGTCGAGCTCCGCGAGCGCCTCACCCCACTGCCAGGAACCCCAGCCGTGGTGGTGGCCGGTCTTGTCGACGTCGTGCCAGTACAGGTAGGCGAGCCCGGGTTCGCGCAGCGCCCGCACCACCGCGTCGACGCGGCCGTCCAGCGACTCCGCGGCCGCGTACCGCGCACCGCGCAGGGCAGCCCCGGTGAGTCCCGAGCCCTGGAACCGGGCCGGTCCGACGCTGGTGACACGCACGCCGGCGGCAGCCAGCTGCTCGAACACCGTGGGGTGCGGCTGCCAGCGCTCGGCGGGCGGCATGTCGGCCCAGGACACGAGGTTGCCGAGCCGGCCCGTCTCGGGCACCCGCACGGTGTAGCCGAGCATCGCGGTGCGGCCCGGGCCGCACCCGGTGCCGAACGCGGCGACCGCCGTCGCCGTGGTCGAGGGGAACGTGCTGAGCAGCGGCTGCGAGGAGGCGAGCAGCGAGCGGAGGAACGGCGCGTGCCCACCGCGCTCGGCGAGGTTGAGGTGACCCAGCCCGTCCACCAGCACCACGCAGGCGCGCGTCGCGGCCGGCAGCCCCAGCAGCGCCCGGCCGGGCTCGCCGCCGGCCACGTCGACCCCCAGCGCGGCCGCCACCGCGGGCAGCACGTGCCGCAGCGCCGGACCGTCGCCCGGGGTCAGCAGCTCGTCGGGGTGCGGCAGCGCCCCAGCGCGCGCGGACACGCTCACCGCTGGGTCGTCGCCGCCGAGAGCGTGCGCCCGAACCGCATCGCGGCGAGCACCGCCTCGCGCCCCTCCGCCGCGGCGCTCACCCGCACCACGACGTCGTCGGGGGTGATCGAGCCGCTCATGCCGTGGTCGGCGTCGCACTGGGGGTCACCGCAGGACGCGGGCTCCAGGTCGACGCGGGACACCGCGCCCCAGCCGATCGCCAGTGTGAGCTCCGAGGCGCCGTCGCCGGCACGGTGCTGCTGCGGGTCGTTCATGACGTGCGTGAAGGCCACCGAGCGCAGCTCGCGCAGCGGCACCGCCTCGGTCGTCGCCTGGGCGCTGGCCGACGGGTGCTCGGAGTCGGCGGGGTGGTCGTCGACGTGGGTGACGACGAACCGGGTCGCGGTCAGCACGAGCACGGTGACGTGCCGTCGCACCTCCGCACCGTCGAACGTCGTCTCGGGGTGGACCAGGTGGGCGACGGCGTCCTCGCCGGCCAGGGCGAGCTCGAGAACCTCGCCGACGAGCTCCGGGTAGTACCCGGCACGGTGCAGGTCGTCACGCAGCGCGGTGGAGAGTGCAGGCACGCCACCATCCTCCCATCCCCGCGCGAGAGGCCCGGTCCGCCGGTGACCGGCGCGCCAGGGACGTCGCCCGGACGGGCTCACGGCCGCGCCAGCCGGCGGGCGGCGTCGGCGCGGTCGGCCGGTGCCACCGTGACGTACGCGCCGAGCACGGCGAGCCCGTGCGGCGAGACGACCACCGGGTTGAGCTCGAGGGACCGCACGTCGGGCAGGGCGTCGGCGAGCACGGACACCCGGGCGACCAGGTCCTCCAGCGCCGCCACGTCGAGGGCCGGCAGCCCGCGGTACCCGAAGAGCCGGGGCGCCGCACGGGGCGTCCGCACGAGCTCGGCGACGTCGACGTCCGTCAGCGGCGGCACCCGGTACGCCACGTCGCCGAGGAGGTCGGCCGCGTCCCCCGCCACGCCGAGGCTGATGACGGGCCCGAACAGCGGGTCCTCGGCGGACCGCACCACGCACGCGACGCCGTGCGGTGCCATCGCCTGGACCTCCAGGGGCGGCACGCCGGGTCCGGGGTCGTGGGCGTCCGCGAGCGCGAGGATGCCCGCGACGTCCGCACGCAGCTCGGCCGCGTCGGCGACGTCGAGCCGCACACCCCCGAGGTCGGCACGGTGGCGCAGCGCGGGCACGGTGGTCTTGAGCGCGACGGGCCACCCGAGCGCCTCGGCGGCGGCGACCGCCTCGTCCGCGTCGCGCACGCGCACCGACGGCCACACGTGGACCCCGGCGGCGGCCAGCAGCTCGGCGGTCTGGGCCGGGTCGAGCGCCAGCGGGGAGCCGTCGGTGGCACCGGACGCGGCCAGCAGCCGCGCCACCAGGCGGGCGGCCGCGCGGGTGTCGACGCCCGCGGGCCGCACCGGGTGCCCCCGGTCGGCGGCGCGCCACGCGGCGTAGCACGCGGCCCGGCCGAGGGCGAGCGCGGCGTCCTCGGGTGCCGCGTACGCGGGCACGGTCCACGCGCGACCGCCCTCCGCGGTGGCCGTCAGGTCGGGCGTCACGCCGTGCAGGCCGTGGATGCACGCGACGGTCGCCTTGCCGGTGCGGGCCGCGGCGCGGGCGACCTCCCCGGGCAGGACCGCGTCCGGCACCCCGAGGGTCGGGATGCGCAGGACGATCACGACGTCCACGTCGGGGTCGCCGTAGACGCGCTCCACGGCGTCGTGCACCTCGTCCGGTGACGCGTCCTCGGCGAGCAGCTCGACCCGGTCGGTCACGACCAGGCCGGCGGCGGCGGCCGCCTCCGCGACCAGGGCCGCCACCCCCGTGGAGGTCGCGAGCACCGCGGTGCGCCGCCCGCGGGGCAGGGGCTGGTGGGCCAGGAGCTGGACGACGTCGAGCATCTGGTGGACGTTGTCGACCCGGATCACGCCGGACTGGCGCAGCACCTCCTCCAGGGTCCGACGGGGGGCACGCGTCGGACGCACGGCGTGACCCGGGGGCGCGACGTGACCCGAGCGGCCGGCCGTGAGGACGACCACCGGCTTGTGCGCCGCGAGCCGGCGGGCGATGCGCGAGAACTTGCGGGGGTTGCCGATCGACTCCAGGTACAGGGCCACGACGTCGGTGCCGTCGTCCTCGCCCCAGAACTGCATGAGGTCGTTGCCGGACACGTCGGCACGGTGGCCGGCGGAGACCAGCTGGGCGAGCCCCAGGCCACGGCGCTCGACCGCACCCAGCAGCGTGACGGCCAGGGGGGCCGACTGGCAGAACAGCCCGACGCGCCCCGGTCGCGGCGGGCGCGCGGCCAGCGACACGTCCAGCAGGGTGCCGTCGTGCGTCGCGATCAGCCCGAACGAGGCCGGGCCGACCACGCGCATGCCGGCGCCGTGGGCCACGCCCACCAGCAGACGCTGCCGCGCGAGTCCCTCCGGGCCCGCCTCGGCGAACCCGCCGGACAGCAGCACCAGCCCTCGCACACCCAGCGCACCCAGCCGGCGGGCCGCGTCCAGCACGCGCTCGGGCGGCAGTGCCACGACGGCGAGCTCGACGGGCCCCGGCACGTCGTCGATCCGCGCGTGGTGGTGCATGCCGTCCGCGTCGACCCCCGCCCCGTCGAGGCCCTCGGGTGCGCCGACGCCGACGACGTGCACCGTCACCCGTCCGGCACGCGCCTGGCCCGCCAGCCCGGCGACGACGCGCTCGGCCTGGCCGGCGGTCAGCGCGCGGCCCGGCTCCGGGCCGGGTCCCACCACGACGACCGAGCGCGCCGTGAGCAGCGCACGCATCGAGCGCGCCTCGGCGCGGTGCTCGCGGTCCGCGGCGACGGCCAGCGAGCGCTCGGTGGGGTCGATGTCGAACGTCACCTGCACGACGCCGTCCTCGGTGCGCTGGTGCACCTCGTAGCCGGCCTCCTTGAAGACGGCGATCATGCGCCCGTTCTGCGGCAGCACCTCGGCGAGGAAGTGCCGGACGCCGCGCTCGCGCGCCGCCGCGGCCAGGTGCTCGAGCAGCACCGAGGCCAGGCCCTTGCCCTGGTGGGCGTCGGCGATGTTGAACGCCACCTCGGCGGTCTCGGGCTCGACCACGTCGTACCGCGCGACGCCGATGATGCGCTCGGGGGTACCCGCCTCGGGCGACCCGGTCACGGCGACGAGCGCCACCCGGTCGACGTGGTCCACGGTCACCAGCCGCTCGAGGTCGCGCTCCGGCAGGCGGTCGAGGGACGCGAAGAACCGCAGGTACGTCGAGCGCTCGGACTGCGCGACGTGGAACGCCTGCAGCGCCTCGGCGTCGTCCGGGTGGATCGGGCGCAGCCGTGTCGTGGTGCCGTCCGTCAGGACGACGTCCGCCTCCCAACCCGCCGGGTAGGGTGCGGCGGCGGACCCCGGCGCACCAGCCGGGTCCGGGTGCCCGTCAGGGGGGACGACGTCGGCCATGCCGCCAGGCTAGCGGCGCGGCTGCACCGAGGACGGACACGGCGCGGCGACAATGGTCGTGGCGCGCGAACCGTCGGCACCCGCACGCCCCACCGCACCGCAGCACCCGAGGAGCACACCAGCCCATGGCGCGTCGCCCCGCGACCCCCGACCTGCCGCCCGACGACCTCGTCGAGCGGATCGTCGACGTCGACGTCACGACGGAGATGGAGGGCTCGTTCCTCGAGTACGCGTACTCGGTCATCTACTCGCGCGCCCTGCCCGACGCGCGCGACGGGCTCAAGCCGGTGCAGCGCCGGATCGTCTACCAGATGGCGGACATGGGGCTGCGCCCCGAGCGGCCGTACGTGAAGTCGGCGCGCGTGGTCGGCGAGGTCATGGGAAAGCTGCACCCCCACGGCGACACGGCGATCTACGACGCGATGGTGCGCCTGGCGCAGCCGTTCTCCCTGCGCCTGCCGCTGGTGGACGGCCACGGCAACTTCGGCTCGCTCGACGACGGCCCCGCGGCCTCGCGCTACACCGAGGCCCGGATGGCGCCCGCCGCGGTGGCGATGACGCAGGGGCTCGACGAGGACGTCGTCGACTTCGTCCCCAACTACGACAACAAGCTCAAGCAGCCGGGCGTGCTGCCCGCCGCCATCCCGAACCTGCTGGTCAACGGCGCGACCGGGATCGCGGTGGGCATGGCGACCAACATGGCGCCGCACAACCTCGTCGAGGTCGTCGCCGCGGCGCGCCACCTGGTCACGCACCCCGACGCCACGCTCGAGGACCTCATGCGGTTCGTCCCGGGTCCGGACCTGCCGACGGGCGGCAAGATCGTGGGCCTCGACGGCGTGCGCGACGCCTACCGCACCGGCCGCGGAGCGTTCCGGACGCGGGCCACCGCCCGGATCGAGAACGTCACACCGCGCCGCAAGGGGATCGTCGTCACCGAGCTGCCGTACACGGTGGGCCCGGAGAAGGTCATCGAGAAGATCAAGGAGGGCGTGCAGTCCAAGAAGCTCTCCGGGATCTCCGACGTCGTCGACCTCACGGACCGCGCGCACGGGCTGCGGCTGGTCATCGAGGTCAAGACCGGGTTCGACCCCGAGGCGGTGCTCGGGCAGCTCTACCGGCACACGCCGCTGGAGGACTCCTTCTCGGTCAACAACGTCGCGCTGGTGGACGGGCAGCCACGCACCCTCGGGCTGGTCGAGCTGCTGCGGGTGTGGGTCGAGCACCGCCTCGACGTCGTGCGCCGCCGCACGTCGTACCGCCTGACCAAGCGGCAGGAGCGCCTGCACCTCGTCGAGGGCCTGCTGGTCGCGATCCTCGACATCGACGAGGTCATCCAGGTCATCCGCACGTCGGACGACGCGGACACCGCCCGGGGTCGGCTGCGGTCGGTCTTCGACCTGTCCGAGCCGCAGGCGGAGTACATCCTCGAGCTGCGGCTGCGCCGCCTGACGAAGTTCTCGCGCATCGAGCTGGAGAAGGAGCGCGACGAGCTGATCGACGAGATCGCGCGCCTGCAGGCGATCCTCGGTGACGACGCCCTGCTGCGCACCGTCACCTCGGACGAGATGGCCGAGGTCGCGGCGACGTACGGCACCCCGCGCCGGACCGTGCTGCTGGAGAGCGCCGGCGGGACGAGCCTCGCGGGTGCCGCGGGCGCACCGACCTCGGCCAAGGGCGCACCCGCGTCGCTGGAGATCCCCGACACGCCCTGCTGGGCCCTGCTGTCGGCGACGGGCCTGCTGGCACGGACGTCCGAGGACGTCGAGCCGGCACGCGGTGACGGCACCGTCCGCAGCCGCCACGACGTCGTCGCCTCGGCCGTCGCGACCAGCGCACGCGCCGAGATCGGTGCGCTGACGTCGGCAGGGCGCGTCGTGCGCCTGTCCGTCCTCGAGCTGCCCACGCTGCCGCCGACCGACGGCCCGCCGTCGCTGTCCGGCGGGCTGCCGGTGGGCGAGGCGGTCACGCTCGGCAAGGGCGAGCGCGTCGTCGCGCTCGCCCCGCTCGGCGACGACGCTCCCCCGCTGGCGCTGGCGACCGCCCAGGGCGTCGTCAAGCGCGTGACGCCCGGCGACGTGCCGACCAAGGGCGACGAGTGGGAGGCGATCTCCCTCAAGGACGGCGACGAGGTCGTCGGCGCGGGCCTCGCGGCGGACGACGACGAGCTCGTGCTGGTCTCGTCGGACTCCTCGCTGCTGCACTTCCCCGGCGCCCAGGTGCGTCCGCAGGGCCGCGGCGCCTTCGGGATGGCCGGCATCAAGCTCGCCGCCGGCGCCCGGGTCGTGGCCTTCGCCGTCGTGCGTCCCGGGGACGACGCGGTCGTCGTGACCGTGTCGGGGTCGTCCGCCGCGCTGCCCGGCACGCAGACCGGGTCGGCCAAGGTGACGCCGTTCTCCGCCTACCCGGGCAAGGGGCGTGCCACGGGCGGCGTGCGCTCGCACCGGTTCCTCAAGGGCGAGGACACGCTCCTGCTCGCCCACGTGGGACCCGCGCCCGCGCGTGCCACCGGCTCGGGAGGTCAGCCGGTGGAGCTCCCGCCGGTCGACGAGCGCCGTGACGGGTCGGGCGTCGCGCTCGCGGCACCCGTGCACGCCGTGGGCTGACGTCGGCCGCGCCGCAGCGCCTACCGTGGAGCCGTGGCTGCCACGCTCGACCTGCCCCGGTCCGTCCTCCTCGCGCTGTGGCTGACGTCGGCCGGTGAGACCGACGCGGCCGTGTCCGCCGTCCAGCACGACGACGAGCCGCACACGGTCGACGTGGACGGCGAACCGCTGAGCCTCACCGACTGGGTGCGCTGGCTCGGCCGCCCCGTGGACGAGGCGGCCGCGCTGCTGCCCGTCCCGGGTGAGCCCGTCGCCGCGCCGCCGGCGGTGTCCGGCCCCGCCGTGGACGCGGGCGAGTGCGTGCTGCTGCGTGCCGGCACCCGGCTGCTCGCCGCCGTCCCGGACGTCCGACGGTTCGGCTCGGACCTCGAGCCGGGTCACCTCGTGACCTGGCACGTCACCACGGTGCCGGACTGGCGGACGGCGGTGTGGGCGCAGGTGGGCACGCTCGAGGACGCCGAGCGTGACCTGCGCCGCGGGCTGCTGACCGCCACGGAGGCGCTGGTGCAGCTCGGGGTCGAGCGGTGGCGCCCCGACGCGGCCGACACCATCGCCCAGGTGCGCGACGGGGCGCTGCCCGAGCGGCGGCTGCCGCGCCGCGTCGACGCGCAGCGCCTGCGTGTGCTGTCGAGCGCGGCCCGGCTGCGCGGCATCGTCGCGCTGGCCGCTCAGGACGACGGCGGCGCGGTGAACACCTGGCAGGCCGACCAGCGGGCCACCGCGCTGCGCGAGGTCGACCGCGTCGCGCGCCGGGCGATGGCGGCGGCCGCCACCGCGCTGACGCGCGACTGAGTGCCCGGCTCAGCCCTGCAGCACCCCGCGGTAGACCTCGAGCGTCCGCTCACCGATCGCGTGCCACGAGAAGTGGTCCTCGACGCGCCGGCGTGCGGCGGCGCCCCAGTGCGCGGCCCGCCCGACATCGGACACGGCGTCGGCGAGCGCGGCGCCCAGGTCCGCGACGAACGCGTCCGGGTCGACGGGTGTCCCGGTGCCGTCCTGCACCTGGTCGATCGGCACGAGCAGGCCGGTGACGCCGTCGACGACGACCTCGGGGATGCCGCCGGTGGCGGTGCCGACCACGGGCAGACCCACGGCCATGGCCTCGAGGTTGACGATGCCGAGCGGCTCGTACACCGAGGGGCACGCGAACACGGTGCCGTGCGCGAGGACGGCCACCAGCTCGTCGCGCGGCAGCATCCGGTCGATCCAGACGACGCCCGACCGTCGCGTGCGCAGCTCGTCGACCAAGCCGGTGACCTCGGCGAGGATCTCCGGCGTGTCGGGCGCACCGGCGCACAGCACGACCTGCACGTCGGTCGGCAGCGTCTCGACGGCCCGCAGCAGGTACGGCAGCCCCTTCTGGCGGGTGATGCGCCCGACGAACACGACGGCCGGCCGGTCGGGGTCGATGCCCAGGTCCTGCACGGCGCGGCGCGCACGGGCCAGGCCCTCGTCCGACGTGGGCCGCTGCCACCCGTCGAGGTCGATGCCGTTGTGCACGACGTGCACCCGGTCGGGGTCGACCGCCGGGTACGAGCGCAGGATGTCCTCGCGCATGCCGCCGCTGACGGCGATGACGGCGTCCGCCGCCTCGTACGCGGTCCGCTCCACCCAGGACGACAGCGCGTAGCCGCCGCCGAGCTGCTCGGCCTTCCACGGGCGCAGGGGCTCCAGGCTGTGCGCCGTGAGCACGTGCGGGACGTCGTAGAGCAGCGCCGCGAGGTGCCCGGCGAGGTTCGCGTACCAGGTGTGCGAGTGCACCAGGTCGGTGCCGCCGTCGGCGGCGTCCCGGCCGATCCCGTCGACGATCGCCAGGTCGACGCCCATGGTGGCGAGCGCGGCGTTGGCCCCGGCCAGACCACCCGGCACCCCGTAGCCGTACGTCCCCGGCTCCGCGACGGGCTCGTCGAAGCTGTGCACCCGCACGTCCACGAGCTCGCGCAGGACGGCCGTCAGTCCGGCCACGTGGACACCCGCACCCCCGTACACGTGGGGTGGGTACTCACGGGTCAGCAGGTCGACGCGCACCGGTGCCTCCAGTCGTGACCGGCGGGTGGCCGGTCGTCTGAGCGACACGCTAGCGCTCGGACCCGCGTGCTCCTCGCTGCGAGCGCCCCTTCGGCCTAAGTTGGTCGCATGCCAGCGCCGCGTGTCCTCGCCATCGTCCTCGCCGGAGGGGAGGGCAAGCGCCTGATGCCGCTCACCGCGCACCGGGCGAAGCCCGCGGTCCCCTTCGGCGGCAGCTACCGCCTCGTCGACTTCGCCCTGTCGAACGTCATCAACTCGCACTACCTGCACGTGATCGTGCTGACCCAGTACAAGTCCCACTCGCTGGACCGGCACGTGTCCAAGACGTGGCGGATGTCGTCGCTCCTGGGCAACTACGTCGCGGCCGTGCCGGCGCAGCAGCGTGTGGGCAAGCACTGGTACCTGGGCAGCGCGGACGCGATCTACCAGTGCCTCAACATCATCGACGACGAGCGCCCCGACATCGTGGTCGTGGTCGGTGCCGACCACGTCTACCGCATGGACTTCTCCCAGATGGTCGACGCCCACATCGAGTCGGGCGCCGAGCTGACGGTGGCCGGCATCCGGCAGCCGATCGACATGGCCGACCAGTTCGGCGTCATCGAGACGGTGCCGGGCGACCCCTCGCGCATCGCGGCGTTCCGCGAGAAGCCGTCGGACCCGACGCCCGTCCCCGGCTCCCCGATGGAGATCCTCGCGTCGATGGGCAACTACGTCGCGAACGCCGACGCGCTCGTGCAGGCCGTGACCGTGGACGCCGAGGACGTGAACTCCCGCCACGACATGGGCGGCGACATCGTCCCGTGGTTCGTCGAGCGCGGCACCGCAGGCGTGTACGACTTCATCCGCAACGACGTGCCGGGCTCCACCGACCGTGACCGCGACTACTGGCGCGACGTGGGGACCCTGGACTCGTACTACGACGCCAACCACGACCTCATCTCGGTCGAGCCGGTGTTCAACCTCTACAACGACGCGTGGCCGCTGTACACGGGCTACACCGGCCTGCCTCCGGCCAAGTTCGTCCACGCCGGCGCCGGCCGGCTCGGGCACGCCGCCGACTCGATCGTCTCCCCCGGGGTCGTCGTGTCAGGCGCAACCGTGTCGGGCTCGATCCTCTCCCCCGGCATCCGGCTGCACTCCTGGGCCCAGGTGACTGACTCGGTGCTGATGGACGGCGTCCAGGTCGAGCGGTACGCGCAGATCCACCGCGCGATCCTCGACAAGAACGTCATCGTCCCCGAGCGGGCGCGCGTCGGGCTGGACCACGAGCACGACCGCGCGCGCGGGTTCACCGTGACCGACAGCGGGATCACGGTGGTCCCGAAGGGCACGGTCATCACCGACTGACGGCGCGCCGCCGGTGCGGGTCGGGCCGGCGGCAGCACGTCATGCGGACGGGGTCGCACGTCAGGCGGACGGCGGCGCCCGTGCCCGGCCGCGCCACGCTAGCCTGCGGGCGTGGAGACCCGCACGGCCGCTGCCCGCCTCGTCGTCATGGACATCGACTCGACGCTCATCACCGGCGAGGTCGTCGAGATGCTCGCGGCCCGTGCCGGGTCGCTGCCGCTGGTGGCGGCGATCACGGAGCGCGCCATGCGCGGCGAGATCGACTTCGCGCAGTCCCTGCGCGAGCGCGTCGCCACCCTGGAGGGTCTGCCCGTCACGGTCTTCGACGACGTGCTGGCGGAGGTCGAGCTGACGCCCGGCGCGGCGGAGCTCGTCGCCGAGCTGCAGGCCCGCGGCTGGCCGGTCGGTCTGGTGTCGGGCGGGTTCCTGGAGGTGGCACGCCCGCTGGCGGCGCGGCTCGGGATCACCCGGGTCCACGCCAACCGCCTGGAGGCCTGCGACGGCGTCCTCACCGGGCGGGTCGCCGGACCGGTCGTCGACCGGGCGGCGAAGGCCGCCACGCTGACGGCGTGGGCCGCCGAGCTGGGGCTGCCGATGACGCGGACCGTGGCCATCGGGGACGGCGCCAACGACCTCGACATGCTGGCGGCGGCCGCCACCGGGATCGCGTTCAACGCCAAGCCGGTCGTGGCCGGCGCCGCCGACGTCGCGGTCGCCGGGCGGCTGGACGCGGTGCTGGCGCTGGAGCCGTTCGCCGCCTGAGGAGGGCGGGCGGCGCTCGGTACACCTGCCGCCGCCGGTCAGGCCGGGTGGTCCAGGTGGACCAGTCGCAGGGCGCCCGGCGCCGTCGCCGTCCACGGACCGTCGAGCTCGAGGACCGACCAGGCCGCCGTCGGCACACCCATGCGGACGCGGGCCAGCACCAGCTCGTCCGAGCCGGGCCCTGCCAGCGTGGCCGCGGCGTGCGACACCGTCGGCTCGTGGCCGACGACCAGCACCGTCACCGCGTCGTCCGGCACCGCCTGGACGAGGGCCACCAGGTCGCCCGTGGACGCGTCGTAGAGCTCGTCGCTCACGGTGACCGTCGCCGGCGCCGCCCCCGCGGCGCTCAACGCGGCCCGGGCGACGTCCCACGTCTGACGCGTGCGCAGTGCGGACGAGCAGAGCACGTGGGTGGGCGCGAGGCCCGCGGCGGCCAGCGCGCCACCCACGGCCGTGGCCTGGCGCCGACCGACCAGGGCGAGCGGACGCCCGTGGTCGGGGACGCCACCGGCCGGTTCGGCCTTGGCATGGCGCAGGAGGACGAGACGGTGCGGGGTCACCGCACCAGGGTGCCATCGCCCGCGGTGCGAC
This sequence comes from Cellulomonas wangleii, assembly GCF_018388445.1. Lineage (NCBI taxonomy): Bacteria > Bacillati > Actinomycetota > Actinomycetes > Micrococcales > Cellulomonadaceae > Cellulomonas > Cellulomonas wangleii. The sequence continues at coordinate 1,843,776 of NZ_CP074405.1, read as the reverse complement.
GAGCGCGCGCCCGCGGCGGGACGGACGTGACGTGCGCGACGGCCGGCACCGTACCGCCCGCCCGCGTGCCGCGGGTCGGCGTCGCGCGCCGCCGTGCGTCTCTCACAGCCCCATGGCGTGCACACCGCCGTCGACGTGCACGATCTCGCCGGTCGTCGCGGGGAACCAGTCGGACAGGAGCGCGGCGACCGCACGCGCGGTGGGCTCGGGGTCCGTGACGTCCCACCCGAGCGGTGCACGCTCCGGCCAGCCGCCCTCCATCGACTCGAAGCCCGGGATCGACTTGGCCGCCGTCGTCCGGATCGGGCCGGCGGACACGAGGTTCACGCGGATGCCCGCGGGACCGAGGTCACGCGCCAGGTAGCGGGCGGTCGACTCGAAGGCGGCCTTCGCCACACCCATCCAGTCGTAGACGGGCCAGGCGTAGCGCGCGTCGAACGTCAGGCCCACCAGGGCCGAGCCGCGGGTCAGCAGCGGCTGCGAGGCCACCGCGAGCGACTTCAGCGAGTACGCGCTGACCTGCAGCGCGGTCGCGACGTCGGCCCACTCGCCGGCCAGGAAGTTCCCGCCCATGACCGACTGGGGCGCGAAGCCGATGGAGTGGACGGCACCGTCCAGGTGGTCCGTGTGCTCGCGCACGCGGTCCGCGAGCGCGTCCAGGTCGTCCTGCGACGTGACGTCGAGCTCGACCACGGGCGCCGGCTGGGGCAGCCGGCGCGCGATCACCTGGGTGAGCCGCATCTGGCGTCCGAACGAGGTGAGCACGACCTGTGCCCCCTGCTCCTGGGCCAGGCGCGCGACGTGGAACGCGATGGAGCTGTCGGTGAGGACGCCGGTGACGAGCAGGGTCTTGCCCTCGAGCAGTGCCATGGTCCGCGTGCCTTTCGTTCGGGGTGCGCGTGCGTCGTGCGCCCGCGCGGAGGGTCGGAGAAGGGCTCAGTGCCCCATGCCCAGGCCGCCGTCGACGGGCAGGACCGCGCCGGAGACGTACGCGGCGTCGTCGGACGCGAGGAACTGCACGGCGGCGGCGACCTCGTCGGCCTGCCCGAAGCGCCCGGCGGGGATCGCACCGAGGTAGGCCTGCTGCCGGTCGTCGGGCAGGGCCCGCGTCATGTCGGTGTCGATGAACCCCGGGGCGACGACGTTCGCGGTGATGCCGCGCCCGCCCAGCTCGCGGGTGATGGAGCGGGCCATGCCGACGAGCGCCGCCTTGGAGGAGGCGTAGTTGACCTGGCCGGGCGACCCGTACATGCCGACCACGGACGAGATGAGGACGATGCGGCCGCGACGCATCCGGATCATGCCCTTGCTCGCCCGGCGCACCACGCGGAAGGCCCCGGTGAGGTTGACGTCGACGACGTCGGCGAAGTCCTCGTCGGTCATGCGCAGCAGGAGCTGGTCGCGCGTGACTCCGGCGTTGGCGACGAGCACCTCGACGGGTCCGTGCGCGGCCTCGACGTGCGTGAACGCGGCGTCGACCGAGGCGGTGTCGCGGACGTCGCCGATGACCTCGAGCACACCGTCGGGGGCACCGCCCGACCGGACGATCGTGGCGACCCGGTCGCCCGCGGCGACGAACCGCTCCGCGATGGCGCGGCCGATGCCACGGTTGGCGCCGGTCACCAGCACGCTGCGCGGGGTGCGCGCGGCGGCGTCGGTGGCGGGGGTCGTCTCGGGTGTCGTGGCTGGCACGGGACACGACGCTAGCCGACGGCGACCGTGGGCACGGGGGTGCGCGCGGCCACGAGTTGCACCCCCGACGTTGTGGGAGACCCACAAACTGTGCGCCCCACCACGTCGCCCCGCCCCACGTCCCGTGCACGCCTACCATCGGACGGTGAGGACTCGTCGTCGCACCGAGCACGCCGGGCCGCAGGTGCATCGCATCACCTCGGCACCGACGGCGCTGGCCGACGACCTCGCGCGCCGCCAGCGGCGGTACCTGTGGCAGATGGGCGTGCGCGTGCTGTGCTTCGTGGCCGCGGGCCTGCTGTGGTCGCACGTGCCCACCGCGGTGTCGATCGCGCTGGTCGCCGCCGCCGCGGTGCTGCCGTACGTGGCCGTGCTGCTGGCCAACGCAGGACGGGAACGACGTGAGGAGCCCGGCGTCTACTACGAGGCGCGGGAGATCGGCGGCGCGCAGCCGCACGACGAGCTGGGAGACGGACGGTGACGATGGCGACGCCCCCGCAGGGTGCCGTGCCCGACGTGGTCGGGGAGCTCGTGTGCAGCGCACGCGGCTGCCGCACCCAGCCCGCCTGGGGCGTGCTGTGGAACAACCCGCGGCTGCACACGCCGGCACGGCGCAAGGTGTGGCTCACGTGCGAGGCGCACCGCGAGCACCTGTCCGACTACCTGCGGGTGCGGGACTTCCTGCGGGACGTCGTCCCCGTCGACGAGCTGGAGCGATCGGACCCGTGAGCCTGCTGCACGAGGACGAGCACGCGACCTCCGGCCGGGTACCGACGGACGACGCCGGGGCGGGCGCCGCCCCGGGCGCACCCCCGACCGCCGCCGCCCTGCGCGCGGCCGCTCGACGCCGGGCCGTCGGGCTGGTCGTGCTCGCGGTCGCCGTCTCGCTCACGTGCACGTTCCTCGGCCGCTGGCAGTGGAACCGCCACGTCGCGCGTGACGCCGCGATCGCGGTCGTCGAGGCGAACTACGCGGCGCCGCCCGCGGACCTCGCCGACGTCGTCGCGGACCCCGACGCCCCGCTGCCGGAGGCCGACGCGTGGCGCTCGGTCGAGGTCCGCGGCCGGTACGTGCCGGACGCGGCGGTGCTGCTGCGCAACCGCCCGGTGGTGCCCGGCACGCCCGGCTACCACGTGCTGGTCCCCCTGGTCGTGCAGGACGCGGCACCGGGCTCCTTCGGGGCCCCGGTCGACGCCGGGCGCGTGCTGGTGGTCGACCGGGGCTGGGTGCCGACGGGCGCGGACGGGTCGGTCGACGTCGACGTGCCCGCGCCGCCGGCCGGGGACGTCACCGTGACCGTCCGGCTGCGGCCGGGTGAGCCGGTGAGCAGCCGCAGCGCCCCGGACGGCCAGGTGCAGGCCATCGCGCCGACCCAGGTGCTCGCGGCCGCCGGCGTGGACGGTGAGCCGTACGCGGCCTACGGCGGGCTGGTGCGCGAGGACCCGGCCGCCGACGAGCCGCTCGGCGCGCTCGCCGCACCGAGCACGGACCCCGGCTCGCACCTGTCGTACGCGTTCCAGTGGTGGGTCTTCGCCCTGGGCGGGCTCGTCGCGTTCAGCGTCGCCGCGCGCCGCGAGTGGGTGGCGGCCCGCGCGCTCGGGGACGCGGCACCCGCCCCGCACCCCGCCCGACCTCGCCGGGCGCGAGGGCGGGACGAGATCGACGAGGACGCCGAGATCGAGGCGCAGCAGCGCCGCGACCTGCAGGCTCAGGCCAGCGCGATGAGGTCCAGGTAGTCCTGGCTCCACAGGTCCTCGTCGCCGTCGGGCAGCAGCAGGACCCGTTCGGGCTCGAGGGCCGCGACCGCGCCCTCGTCGTGGCTGACGAGCACGACGGCGCCCTGGTAGCCGCGCAGCGCCGCGAGGATCTCCTCGCGCGACGCGGGGTCGAGGTTGTTCGTCGGCTCGTCGAGCAGCAGCACGTTGGCGCTCGACACCACGAGGGTGGCCAGCGCGAGGCGCGTCTTCTCCCCGCCGGACAGCACGCGCGCCGGCTTGTCGGCGTCGTCGCCCGAGAACAGGAACGAGCCGAGCACCGAGCGCACCTGCGTGTCGGTGAGGTCGGGAGCCGCGGTGCGCAGGTTCTCCAGGACGGTGCGCGACAGGTCGAGCGTCTCGTGCTCCTGCGCGTAGTAGCCGAGCTTGAGACCGTGGCCGGCCTTCACCTCGCCCGTGTCGGGCTCCTGGAGCCCGCCGAGCATGCGCAGCAGCGTCGTCTTGCCGGCACCGTTGAGGCCCAGCACGACGACCTTGCTGCCCCGGTCGATGGCCAGCGAGACGTCCGTGAAGACCTCCTGCGAGCCGTACGACTTCGACAGCCCCTCGGCCGTCAGCGGCGTGCGGCCGCAGGGCGCCGGCTCGGGGAACCGCAGCTTGGCGACCTTGTCGTTGACGCGCACGGCGTCGAGCCCCGACAGCATGCGCTCCGCCCGGCGCGCCATGTTCTGCGCAGCGACCGCCTTGGTGGCCTTCGCCCGCATCTTGTCGGCCTGGGCCAGCAGCGTCGCGGCCTTCTTCTCGGCGTTCGCCCGCTCGCGCCGCCGACGCTTCTCGTCTGTCTCGCGCTGCAGCAGGTACGCGTCCCAGCCCAGGTTGTACTGGTCGAGCTGCGAGCGGTTCGCGTCGAGGTGGAACACCTTGTTCACCGTGGCGCGCAGCAGCTCGACGTCGTGGCTGATGACGACGAACCCGCCGGGGTAGGACTTGAGGTAGTCCCGCAGCCAGACGATCGAGTCGGCGTCGAGGTGGTTCGTGGGCTCGTCGAGCAGCAGCGTGTCCGCACCGGAGAACAGGATGCGTGCCAGCTCGACGCGGCGCCGCTGCCCGCCGGACAGCGTGCCGAGCTCCTGGCCCAGGACGCGGTCGTCGAGGCCGAGCGCCGCCGTGATGCGGTGGGCCTCGCTCTCGGCCGCGTAGCCGCCGGCCGCGGTGAAGCGCGCCTCGAGCCGCGTGTACCGGTCCATGGCCTTGTCACGCGTCGCGTCGTCGGCCGAGGCCATCGCGCCCTCGGTGTCGCGCATCGACGCGAGGACCGCGTCCAGGCCGCGCGCGGACAGCACGCGGTTCATGGCGAGCTGCGTCAGGTCGCCCGAGGCCGGGTCCTGCGGCAGGTAGCCGACGTCACCGCCGCGCGAGATGGTCCCGCCGGTCGGCTGGGTCTCGCCCGCGAGCGTCTTGGTCAGCGTGGTCTTGCCCGCGCCGTTGCGGCCGACGAGCCCGATGCGGTCGCCGGAGGCGATCCGGAAGGTCGTCGGTTCCAGCAGGACGCGGGCGCCGACGCGCAGCTCGACGCCCGAAGCGGTGATCACGGGGTGGTTCCTCGGTTTCCTACGAGAAGACCGGGTGGGTTCTGGCCCCCGGCACAAACGCCGTCCATCGTACCCAGCGCTAGCGTGGCCGGAGGTCGGGCTCCCGGCCGCACCGGCGTCGTCGCGCGTCCGCCCGCAGGCGGCCGACCCGACGACCGTCCACCCCACCGGCCGGAGACGCCCATGTCCAGCACTTTCCCGCACGACGACGGCGCGCGGACCGTGTCGCCCGTGCCCGGCTCGGTCGTCGCCGAGGTCCTCGGCGACCCTCCCGCACCGCGGACCGTGCGCCGTACCAGCACGGACGTCGCGCTCGTGGCCACGTTCGCGGCGTTCGTCGCCGCCTGCGCGCTGGTGCCGGCGATCCCGACGGGGGCGGGTGTGCCCATCACGCTGCAGACGTTCGGGGTCGTCGTCGCGGGGCTCGTGCTCGGCGCGCGACGCGGGTTCCTCGCCGTCCTGCTGTACCTGGTCGTGGGTCTGGCCGGTGTGCCCGTGTTCGCCGAGATGACCGGCGGGCTCGGTGTGCTGGGCAAGCCGTCGGTCGGCTACCTGCTGGCGTTCCCCCTCACCGCGGCGGTCGCCGGGTGGCTCGGCGGGCTCGCGCTGCGCGCCCGCCCGGCGTGGCGCTACCCGCTGCTCGTCGCCGCGGGCCTGGGGTCGTCCGTCCTCGTGACGCACCCCGCGGGCGTCGTCGGGCTGATGGCACGCCTCGGCCTGGGCCCCGCCGAGGCGCTCGCGATCGACGTCGTCTACTGGCCCGGCGACGTGGTGAAGAACGTCCTGGCGGCGGCCGTGACGCTGGCGGTGCTGCGCGCGTTCCCCGACCTGCGCGGCGGCCGGCGCGCGGCGTGATCGAGCTCGACGCGGTCGAGGTCACCGCCTGGTCCCCCGACCCCGCCGGTGGCCCGGACCGCGTCGTGCGGCTGCTGGGGCCGGTGTCGCTGCGCCTGGCCGAGCGGCGGGTGGCCGTCGTGGGGGCCAACGGCTCGGGCAAGTCGACGCTGGCGCGCCTGCTCAACGGGCTGGTGCTGCCGTCGGCCGGGTCGGTGCGCGTCGACAGCCTCGACACGGCGACCGACGGGGCTGCGGTCCGACGGCGGGTGGGGTTCGTGTTCACGGACCCGGACGCGCAGATCGTGATGCCCACGCCGGCCGAGGACGTCGCGCTGTCGCTGCGCCGCACCGTGCCTGACGCCCGCGAGCGCGAGGCGCGCGCGATGGACGTGCTCGCGCGCTTCGGCCTGGCGGACCGCGCGCACGTGTCCGTGCACGCGCTGTCGGGCGGGCAGCGCCAGCTCCTGGCCCTGGCCGCGGTGCTGGCGACCGAGCCGGCCGTGCTGGTCTGCGACGAGCCGACCACGCTGCTGGACCTGCGCTGGCGCACGCACGTGGACGCGCTGCTCGCGTCGCTGGAGCAGCGGGTCGTCGTGGTGACGCACGACCTGGAGGCGGCCGCACGTGCCGAGCGCGTGCTCGTGGTGGACGACGGCCAGGTCGTCGCCGACGACGCGCCGGGACCTGCCCTCGCCCACTACCGGGATCTCATGGGCGCGTGCGACGCCGAGGTCGTGCGGTGAGCGGACCGCGGCGCGCCCGGGCGCGGCGCGGTCCGGCAGGCCCGCGGTGAGCGCGGGACGGCCGCAGCGCGCACCCTGGGCCGGTCCGCTGGGGCTGCACCGTCCCGGCACGAGCGCGGTCCACCGCGCGCCCGCAGGCCTCAAGCTCGTCCTGCTCGCCGCCGCCGGTGCGGTCCTCGTCGTGCGCACCGGGCCCGCCGCGGCCGCCGTGGGCCTGCTCGTCGTCGTCGCGCTCGGCGCCCTGGCCCGCACGCCGTGGCGCACGTCGGTGCGCGGCCTGGTCCCGGTGCTGCTCACGGCCGCCGCCCTCGGCGGGTACCAGACCTGGGCGCGCGGCGCGGCGTACGGCGCGGAGGTGGCGCTGGACCTGCTGACGCTCGTGCTCGCCGGCACCCTCGTGACGGCGACGACCCGCGCCGACGACCTGCTGGCCGTCGTCACCCGGGCGGCGCGGCCGCTGCGCCACGTCGGGCTGCCGCCGGAGACGGTGGCGCTGACGGTCGGCCTGTTCCTGCGCACCGTCCCGGTGCTCGTGCGGGTCACGGGCGAGGCGCGGGACGCCGCGCGGGCGCGCGGCCTGGAGCGGGACCCCCGGGCGGTGGTCGTGCCGGCCGCGGTCCGGATGGTGGGGCACGCGCGGACGACGGGCGACGCGCTGGCGGCGCGCGGGCTCGGGGACTGAGCCCGCACCGGCAGGTGCGCGCGGGCCCGCGCGGCGCGTGTCAGGTGCCGGGCACCGCCGCGAGGTCGTCGTCGGTCGGCACCGGGCGGGCGAGCCGGCCGGTGCGCCGCAGCCACCGCTCGAGCGGCAGCGTGACGAGCGGCGGCACCGCCGCCGCCAGCGCGAGCCCGGCCACCCACCACGGCCAGCGCAGCCGCACGGCGGCGACCAGGGCGACGACCACGTACAGCAGGAACGCCCCGCCGTGCAGGCGCCCGAAGACCGCGACGCCCAGCTCGGTGGTCTGCGTGACGTGCTTGAGGACCATGCCGACGAGCAGACCCGCCCACGTGAACGCCTCGACGAGCGCGACGACGGCGAACAGGCGCCCGACGCGGTCGACGGGACGCACGGGAGCGGCGCCGGCAGGCACGGACGGGGACGCGGCCGGGACGGACGGCGCGGGGGTGGACGCGGGCATGCGGTCGCTCCTGGGGTCGGGGGTGGAGGTCCATGCTCTCCCACGGGCGGGCGTGGACGGGAACCGGCCCGCGGTGCGGCCCGTTACGGGGTCATGACGACACGGGACGGTCACGCGGACGGCAGGACGGGGCAGGGCTCGGGCGGACGGGACGCCGCTCGCCGCGCGGCGGTCGAGCGCGCCGCGCGCGGGGTCCTCGCGCACGGCGGGGGGACGGTGGACCGGCCGGTCCACGGCGACACCCTCCCGCTGGCCTACGTCCGTACCGCTCCGCGCGGTGACGCCCCTCCGCTCGTCGTCGTGCCGGGCGGGCCGGGGCTCGCGTCGGTGCTGCCCTACGTGGCGCTGCGCGCCGAGGCCACCCGCCGCGGGCTCGACGTCCTCATGGTCGAGCACCGCGGCATCGGCCTGTCGCGCCGCGTCCGCGCAGGCGGCGACGTGCCGGCCGAGGCCGTCACGGTCGCCGCGGTCGTCGACGACCTGGTGGCGGTGCTGGACCACGCCGGCGTCGAACGTGCCGTCCTGCTCGGCGCCTCCTACGGGTCGTACGTCGTCCAGGCCTTCGGTGCCCGCCACCCCGACCGCGTCGCCGGGATGGTCCTCGACTCCCCCGTCGTGGCCCCCGCGGACGACCTCGCCGCGGCCCGGGCGCACCGGCGACGCATCCTGTGGGACGGCGACCTGCGCGCCGGTGACGACCCGGCGCTGGCGGGCGTCGCCGACGCGGTCCGCTCCCTGGCGGACGACGTGCCGGCGGCCGAGCTCGCCCACGTCGTGCAGGTCGTGCACGAGTTCGCGGGGCCGCAGGTGCTGCACCGCCTCCTCCTCGCCCGGCGCGCCGGACGGCTGCGGGCGGTGTGGGACCGGGTCGCGACGCTCGGCAGCGGGGAGGTCGACGGGGCCGGGCAGCCCTTCGTCATGGAGCCGGACCTCGTCGCGCGGATCATGGACGACGAGCTCGGGTTCGCGCTGCCGCCGGACGGCGGTCCGCTCGACCCGCAGCTCGCGTTCGCGGACGCCGCCGCCCGGCACGCAGCCCGCGGCGGGGCCGGAGCGACCACCCCGTTCGACCTGCCGGCGGCGCTGCCGGCGTTCACCTGGCCCGTCGCCGTCCTGTCCGGCGACCGCGACCTGCGGACGCCGCGGCCCGTCGCCGAGCGGGTCGTCGGGCTCGCTCCGGACGCGGTCCTCGTGCCGCTCGCCGGCACCGGCCACAGCGCGCTCGACACCCACCGGGCCGCCGCCCTCCTCGCCGCCCGCGCGGTGGCGGCCGGTGCTGCGCGCCGCCTGCCGGACCTGGCGCCACGTCTCGCCGCGCTGCCTCGGCGCGGTCCGTCGAGGCACGTGGGGACCGCGCTCTCGGCGGTCGTGCGGGCGACGACGCGACGCCCCTGACGTCGTCGCCGCGCACGCGGCTGTGGCGCCGTCGCCGCACGGGGAGTGCCGGACGGCTGTCCAGCGTCGCCGCGCGCGTCCGTGACCTCGGGGCTAGCGTGTGCGCGTGACATTCAGCGAGGGTGGCAGGTTCGAGGGCGGCCGGGTCAAGCGGCACGGGCGTGGCGGCGCCGTGGCGGCCGGCGGCGGCGGGCTCGTCGGCATCATCGCGCTGGCGATCTTCCTCTTCACCGGCCAGGACGTGTCCGGCGTCCTCGGTGCCGAGGGCGGCGGCGCGAGCGCACCCGTCGACGAGGTCGGTGAGTGCACCGCCGAGCAGGCGAACACCGATCCCCTGTGCCGCTACTCCGCCACCCTGGAGGCGCTGGAGGTCTACTGGGGGGCGACGGTCCCGGCGGGGACGGCCTTCGCCCCGGCCCAGGGCCACGAGTTCTCGGGCGGCATCGCGACCGGCTGCGGCCAGGCGTCCTCGTCGACCGGCCCGTTCTACTGCCCGGCGGACCAGGGCATCTACCTCGACGTCACCTTCTTCGACCTGCTGCAGCAGCAGCTCGGCGCGCAGGGCGGACCGCTGGCGGAGATGTACATCTACGCCCACGAGTACGGCCACCACATCCAGAACCTCACGGGCGTGTTCGACTCCGCCGACCGCGGCGGGAGCGGCGCCGAGTCGGACTCGGTGCGCGTCGAGCTCCAGGCCGACTGCTACGCGGGGATGTGGGTCGGCGACGCCGCGACGCGCGAGGACCCCGAGACCGGCGTCACGTACCTGCAGCCGCCGACGCGCGAGGAGCTCGCGCAGGCGCTCGACGCCGCAGCCACCGTCGGCGACGACCACATCCAGCAGCAGTCGGGCGGCGTGAACCCCGACACCTGGACCCACGGCTCCAGCGAGCAGCGGCAGAAGTGGTTCACCATCGGCTACGAGCAGGGCTCGCTCGCCGCGTGCGACACGTTCGCCGCGTCCGAGCTCTGACGCCGCACACGGACGGCCGAGCCCGTCGACTCCGGGCGAGGCCGCGCGCTCAGTCCAGGTACGAGTAGACGCGGTCCACCCAGCGGAAGCGGCGCGAGTCGATCTCGTGGCCGATCATGCAGACGACGGCCGCGATGACGATCACGCCGTACATGATCGTGGCACCGCCCCAGAACCCGGCGGCCCTCGGCTGGCCGATGAGCGGCGCGATCACCGAGCCGGTACCGCCGGCCACAGCCGCGCACGCGAGGCAGGCGACGGCGACCGAGAGTCTCCGCAGGCCGTAGAGGACGGGGCCGGCAAGCAGGTGCCGGATCTCAGCCCGTCGCGACACACCGTCGTCGTCGGCAGGGTGCCGTCCTCCGGTGGTCATGACCGAGAGTGTCGCAGGCGCTCCCCGGGCTGTCGTGCGACGCGTACCCACGCGGCCACACCTCGGCTCTCCCACCCCGAGGTCCCCGCGGTCCGCCCGACCACGGAGCGTGCGACGAGGACGACGATCGCGCGACCCGTCCGCCCGGTGCCCGTCGCACGCCGAAGGCCCCGACCAGCGGGCCGGCCAGGGCCTTCGGGTGTGGCGTGCTCAGATGTTGAAGCCGAGTGCCCGCATCTGCTCGCGGCCGTCGGGCGTGATCTTCTCGGGGCCCCACGGCGGCATCCAGACCCAGTTGATGCGGAACCCGTCGACGACGCCCTCGAGCGCCTGGGCCGACTGGTCCTCGATGACGTCGGTCAGCGGGCACGCCGCCGACGTGAGCGTCATGTCGATGACCGCGGTGTTGGTCTGGTCGATGACGACGCCGTAGACGAGGCCGAGGTCGACGACGTTGATGCCGAGCTCGGGGTCGATGACGTCGCGCATCGCCTCCTCGACGTCCGCGGCCGTGGCGGCGCCGGTCGTGGGCGCGGTCGTGGGCACGGGCGTGGTCTCTTCGGTGGTCATGCGTCCTCCGTCGTACGGGCTCCGGACAGGATGAGGGCGTCGGCCAGCGCGACCCAGCCGAGCTGGGCGCACTTGACGCGCGCGGCGTAGCGCGAGACGCCGGTGAACGCCGCGGCGTCCCCGAGGACCTCCTCGGCGTCGTCGCCGATGCCCGCGCCCTGGGACTGCATCAGGTCGCGGAACGTCGCGGCGAGCCGGTCGACGGTCGGCAGGTCCTGCCCGACCACGAGGTCGTGCAGGACGGACGCCGAGGCCTGCGAGATCGAGCACCCCTGGCCCTCCCAGGCCACGCCGCGCAGCACCGGGACGTCACCGGTGGTGTCGACGTCGACGTGCATCGTGATCTCGTCGCCGCAGGTGGGGTTCACCTGGTGCGAGGTCGCCGCGCACGTGCCGTGGTCGGCCGCAGCCACCCCGACGGCCGTCGCACCGGCCGGCAGGCCCCTGCCGTGCGGGTGCTTGGCGTGGTCGAGGATGACCTGCTGGTACAGCTGCTCCATGGCCGAGCTCACGCGGGCCTCCCGTCCGTCGTCGTGTCCTGCAGACCGAAGAACGTCCGGACCCCCGCCAGGGCTTCCCGGAACGCGGCGACGTCGTCGTCGGTCGTGTAGACCCCGGCGCTCGCGCGGGCCGTGGCAGCCACGCCGAACCGGCGGTGCAGCGGCTGCGCGCAGTGGTGGCCGACACGCACGGCGACCCCGGCGTCGTCGAGCACCTGGCCCACGTCGTGCGCGTGCACGCCGTCGACGACGAACGACACGGCCGCGAGCCGGTCGACGTTCTCGGTGGGGCCGATCACGCGGACGCCGGGCACCGACGCCACGGCGTCGAGCAGCAGCCCCGCCACGTGGTGCTCGTGCGCCGCCACGGCCGGCATCCCGAGCTCGCCGAGGTACTGCGCCGCGGCGCCCAGCGCCACGGCCTGCGAGACCATCTGCGTCCCGGCCTCGAACCGCTGCGGCGGCGGTGCGTAGGTCGTGGCCTCCATCGTCACGACCTCGACCATCGAGCCGCCGGTCGTGACCGGCGGCATCGCCTCGAGCAGCTCGCGCCGCCCGTACAGCGCGCCCACCCCGGTGGGGCCGTACATCTTGTGACCCGAGAAGGCGGCGAAGTCCACGCCCAGCGCGGCGAGGTCCACCGGCAGGTGCGGCACCGACTGGCACGCGTCGAGCACGGTCAGGGCCCCGACCTCGCGGGCGCGGGCGACGAACGCCTCGACCGGCGTGACCGCGCCCGTGACGTTCGAGGCGTGCGTGAAGGCGAGCACCCGCGTGCGGTCCGTGACGACCGTCGCGAGGTCCTCGGTGCGGATCCGGCCGTCGTCGTCGACCCCCAGCCAGCGCAGGGTCGCCCCGGTGCGGGCCGCGAGCTCCTGCCACGGCACGAGGTTCGCGTGGTGCTCGGCCTCGGTGACGACGATCTCGTCACCGGCGCCGAGCGCGAACCGCCGGGCGGCCTCTCCCCCGCGCCCCAGCGACGCGTTGGACATCGCGTACGCCACGAGGTTGATCGCCGCGGTCGCGTTCGACGTCCACACGAGCTCGCCGGGCGAGACACCGACGAACCCGGCGACACACGCCCGGGCGTCCTCGAACGCCTCGGTGGCCTCCTCGGCCAGCTGGTGCGCACCGCGGTGCACGGCCGCGTTGCGGCGCACGTAGAAGTCCTGCTCGGCGTCGAGGACGACCTCGGGCTTCTGCGACGTCGCCCCGCTGTCGAGGTACACCAGCCGGCGCCCGTCGCGCAGCGTCCGCTCGAGCAGCGGGAAGTCGGCCCGCACGGCGATGAGCTCGGCGGCGGACAGCGTCGTGCCGCCGGTGGGGCCGGCCGGGACGAGCGGCTCGAGCGTGCTGGTCATGTGTCCTCCGGGCGGGCGGCGGGCGCCCGCGGGTGCGTGCGACGGGGTGGTCGCCCGGGGGCGACCGGTGCGGCGGCCGACGGGGTGCTCCCGGCGGCCGCCGCGACGGGCTCAGACCGAGGTGCCGGCGGCGAGGAAGCGGTCGTAGCCCTCGTTCTCGAGGCGCTCGGCCAGCTCCGGGCCACCCTGCTCGGCGATCCGGCCGTCGACGAAGACGTGCACGAAGTCCGGGGTGATGTACCGCAGGATGCGCGTGTAGTGCGTGATGAGCAGGACGCCCACGTCGCCGCCGGCCTTGACGCGGTTGACGCCCTCGGACACGACGCGCAGGGCGTCGACGTCCAGACCGGAGTCGGTCTCGTCGAGGATCGCGAAGCGCGGCTTGAGCAGCTCCATCTGGAGGATCTCGTGGCGCTTCTTCTCACCACCGGAGAAGCCCTCGTTGACGGAGCGCTCGGCGAAGGAGGCGTCCATGCGCAGGTCGTCCATCGCGGCACGCACGTCCTTGACCCACGTGCGCAGCGGCGGCGCCTCGCCGGAGATGGCCGTCTTGGCGGTGCGCAGGAAGTTCGACACCGAGACGCCCGGGACCTCGACGGGGTACTGCATCGCGAGGAACATGCCCGCGCGGGCGCGCTCGTCGACGCTCATCGCGAGGACGTCCTCGCCGTCGAGCAGCACGGTGCCCGACGTGATTTCGTACTTCGGGTGCCCGGCCAGCGAGTACGCCAGCGTGGACTTGCCGGACCCGTTCGGGCCCATGATCGCGTGGGTCTCGCCGCTGTTCACGGTGAGGTCGACGCCGCGGAGGATGGGCTTGGCGCCCTCCTTCGTCTCGACGCTGACGTGCAGGTCGCGGATCTCCAGGGTGGACATCTGGGGGTACTCCTCGCAGGTTTCAGAGCGGCGCGTCGACGTCGACGAGCACACGCTCGCCGTCGACGGTCACGGGGTAGACGGGGACGGGGCGGATCGCGGGCGGCGACAGCGGCTTGCCGGAGCGCAGGTCGAACCTCGACCCGTGCAGCCAGCACTCCACCGTGCAGTCCTCGACCTCGCCGTCGGACAGGGAGACGGCACCGTGCGAGCAGACGTCGCTGATCGCGTGCCAGTCACCGGACTCGTCGCGGACGACGGCGACCTCGACAGGTCCCGCCTCGCCCTCGAGCTCGACGCGGAGCGCACCGGCGACCGGCACGTCCGCGGTGTAGCAGGCCAGCTGGGCGCTCATGCACGCTCCGTGGCGGCCGCGGCCTGCGAGCCCTCGACCTGCGGCACGCCGAGGATCGCGCTCATCGACTTCTCGAGCTCCGCGTCGATCGCGGCGACGAGCCGCTCCTCGACCTCGGGCACGCCGATCTCCTGGATGAGCTCGGCGAAGAAGCCGCGCACGACGAGACGGCGGGCGTCCGTCTCCGGGATGCCACGGGCACGCAGGTAGAACAGCTGCTCGTCGTCGAACCGGCCGGTGGCGCTGGCGTGGCCGGCGCCCTCGATCAGACCGGTCTCGATCTCGAGGTTGGGGACCGAGTCCGCGCGCGCGCCGTCCGTGAGGACGAGGTTGCGGTTCAGCTCGTACGTGTCGGTCCCCTCGGCGGCCGCGCGGATCAGCACGTCGCCGACCCAGACCGTGTGGGCGCCGACGCCCTGCAGGGCACCCTTGTAGGTGACCCGGGACACGCAGTTCGGGACCGCGTGGTCGACGAACAGGCGGTGCTCCTGGTGCTGGTCCGCGTCCGCGAAGTACAGGCCGAGCGCCGTGACGGACGCACCCTCGCCGACGAACTCGGTGTCGGGCGTGATGCGCACGACGTCGCCACCGAGCGTGACGACGATGTGCTTCACGGTCGCATCGCGCCCGATCCGCACCCGGTGGCTGGCGGCGTGGACCGAGCCGGCGGCCCAGTCCTGCACCGACACGACCGTCAGGTGCGCACCGTCCTCCGCGACGATCTCGACCGTCTCGGTGAGGTTGGCGTGCCCGACGTGGTCGAGGACGACGACGCCCTGCGACATCGGCTCGGCGTGCAGCAGCAGGTGCGCCGCGGTCGGCTCGAGGGGCGCGTCGGCCAGACCGGCGCCCTCGATGCCCTCGACGACGACCGAGGTGACCTTGGAGGAGACCGACTCGCGGGGCAGCGTCACGACCGTCGCGCGGTCGAACGACGCCCACGCGGTCGCGGCGGCCCGGTCGCCCGGCTTGCCGGCGGTGCCGAGACGCACGTCGTCGCGGTCGACGATCTCGACGCGGACCTCCGGCGACTCGACGACCGTCGTGAGGACGCCGCGACCGGTCAGCACGCCGTCGCTCGCCGCGGCGAACAGACCGGCGAACCGGTCGACGGGCGCGAAGCGCCACTCCTCCTCGCGCCCGGTGGGAACGGGGAAGTCCGCGACGTCGAAGGACGTCGGACGCGACGCGCGCGACGCCTCCGGCACGATCCCGCCGTGCGTGTGCGCGCCGTCGGCGGTCGCGCGGGAGTGGTCCGTCGAGAGGCCCTCGCTGGGGCCCTGCTCGTTCGTGGTGGTCGACATCAGCCGACGGCCCCTTCCATCTGCAGCTCGATGAGGCGGTTGAGCTCGAGCGCGTACTCCATGGGCAGCTCACGGGCGATGGGCTCGACGAACCCGCGCACGATCATGGCCATGGCCTCGGTCTCGGTCATGCCTCGGGACATCAGGTAGAACAGCTGGTCCTCGCTGACGCGGGAGACCGTGGCCTCGTGGCCCATCGACACGTCGTCCTCGCGGACGTCGACGTACGGGTACGTGTCCGAGCGCGAGATCTGGTCGACCAGCAGTGCGTCGCACAGCACGTTGGACGCCGAGTGCTCGGCCCCCTCGAGGATCTGCACGAGCCCGCGGTACGACGTGCGACCGCCCCCGCGCGCCACCGACTTCGACACGATGGACGAGGACGTGCGCGGCGCCGCGTGCACCATCTTGGAGCCCGCGTCCTGGTGCTGGCCCTCGCCGGCGAACGCGATCGACAGCGTCTCGCCGCGCGCGTGCTCACCCATGAGGTAGATCGCCGGGTACTTCATGGTGACCTTGGAGCCGATGTTGCCGTCGACCCACTCCATGGTGGCGCCCTCGGCCGCGGTCGCCCGCTTGGTCACGAGGTTGTACACGTTGTTCGACCAGTTCTGGATCGTCGTGTACCGCACGCGGGCGTTCTTCTTGACGATGATCTCGACCACCGCGGAGTGCAGCGAGTCCGACTGGTAGATCGGCGCGGTGCAGCCCTCGACGTAGTGCACGTACGAGCCCTCGTCGGCGATGATCAGCGTCCGCTCGAACTGGCCCATGTTCTCCGTGTTGATGCGGAAGTAGGCCTGCAGCGGGATCTCGACGTGGACGCCCGGCGGCACGTAGACGAACGACCCACCGGACCACACGGCGCTGTTGAGCGCGGCGAACTTGTTGTCGCCGGGCGGGATCACGGAGCCGAAGTACTGCTCGAAGATCTCCGGGTGCTCGCGCAGAGCCGTGTCGGTGTCGAGGAAGATGACGCCCTGCTCCTCGAGCGACTCCTGGATCTGGTGGTAGACGACCTCGGACTCGTACTGCGCGGCGACGCCCGCGACCAGGCGCTGCTTCTCCGCCTCCGGGATGCCGAGCCGGTCGTACGTGTTCTTGATGTCCTCGGGCAGGTCCTCCCAGCTGGTGGCCTGCTTCTCGGTGGACCGCACGAAGTACTTGATGTTGTCGAAGTCGATGCCCGACAGGTCCGCGCCCCACCAGGGCATGGGCTTCTTCTCGAACAGCCGCAGCGACTTCAGACGCGTCTTGAGCATCCACTCGGGCTCGTTCTTGAGCCGCGAGATGTCGCGCACGACGTCCTCGGACAGGCCGCGGCGCGCGACGGCGCCGGCGACGTCCGGGTCGTGCCACCCGTAGGTGTAGTTGCCGATCGAGGCGATGGCCTCGTCCTGGCTCATCGGCTCACCGGTCGCCGGCCGGGTGGCCGTGTCGTCCGTGGGTGCGCTCATGGTGTCGGTCCTTCCGTCGAGTGCACGGGGGCTGGGGAGGGCTGGGGGGTCGGTGGTCGGCCGTGCCGACCGTCCGGCGGCCGCGCGGGGTGGTCGGGCGCCTCGACGGCGTCCGGCGGCGACGACCGGCCGACACCGGCGGGGATGCTCGTGGTGCACACGTGGCCCCCCGAGCCGAGCGTGGACAACCGCTGCACGTGGACGCCCAGCATCCGGCTGAATGCCCGGGTCTCGGCCTCGCACAGCTCGGGGAACTGCGCCGCCACGTCCTGGACGGGGCAGTGCCCCTGGCACAGCTGCACGACGGTGGTCCCGGGGACGGGGCGCGCCGACGCGGCGTAGCCGTCGTCGGCCAGGGCCCGGGCGAGGGCGTGGGCACGGGCGGCGACGTCCTCACCGGCGGCGTCGACGACGTCCGCGTGCCGCGCCTCCAGCTCGGCCACACGGTGCTCGGCGAACTGCCGCACGGCGCGCGGGCCGGCCGCGTCGGCGAGGAAGTGCAGCGCGTCCGTCGCGATCTCCGCGTACCGCTGGGTGAGGACGGCCTGCCCCTGCCCGGTCACGACGTAGCGCCGCGCGGGCCGGCCGCGACCGCGCGACCCCGCGGGGCCGACGTGCACGGCCACCTGGTCCGCCAGCTCGAGGGCCTGGAGGTGCCGGCGTACGCCCGCGGCGGCCAGGTCGAGCGCGGCCGCGAGGTCAGCGGCGCTGACCGGACCGTCGGAGGCGACGAGCTGCAGGATCCGACGGCGGGTGGAGGCGTCGTGCTCGCTCGCGGCGTCGGCGCTGCGGTCGGCGTCGGCGCTGCGGTCGGCGAGGGGTGTGGACCCGGTCATGCAGCACCTCCCCGCGACGTCGAAGACCTCGACCCGCTACGGGCGTCGGCGTGGGCACGACTGCACCCGATATCGGCAACATCCTTGTTGCCGAAATCCATCCACGCAAGCAAGGTGAGCCTTCGTGACGTGCACGTCGCACGGGGAGCCGCCGTCACGGTGCGGCGCTAGACGGTGGCGCGCGCCCGAGCCGCCGGGCCCGTGCCGCCGCGCCCGGCACCCGGGTCCCCGGTCGCGCGGGCGGACGCCGCCGCGAGCGCGATCCTGCTCGCCCCCACCTGGTCGTCGGGGGCGCCGTCCCGCGTGCGGCGCTCGAGCGCGGAGGAGAACAGGTGCACCGCCTCGGAGTACCGACCGGTGCCGTAGCGCACGCGACCCTGCCCCTGGTCGGCGAACGCCAGCACCGCCGAGCAGTCCCGGCGCGCGTCCTCGTCGACGCCCGGGACCACGGCAGCCGCCTGCGCGGCACGGCGCACGGCGTCGACCACGGCGTCGGCCGCGTCGAGCAGCCCTCGCCGGTGCAGCACCTGCGCGAGCCGCAGCAGAGGCCGCCACGCCGCCGCCGGGACGGGCTCGGCGACCGCGAGGTCGGCGAGCCGCACCGGTCCCCCGTGACGCGCCACGTCCGACCACGCGAGCCGCTCCGCGGCCGCCAGGGCGCCGAGGATCCGCAACCAGACGACCCGTTCGGCGTCACCCGGCGGGCCCTGCCGCTCGAGCCGCTCCACGTGCTCCCACGTCGCCCCGACGTCCTGGGGAACCTCCCACAGGGTCGCCGTGTCGATGCGGTACGTGACCACGGGCAGCTCCTTCGGCCGTCACGCGAGGCGGGGACGCACGGGACGATCCGGGCAGATCGACCCGGCGCCCACCGTAGGGGGCGACGGACCGCGCCCGCACGGCCCGTCCACCACCAGGACACCGCCGTCGGTCGCGCACCGCCCGGCACCTGGGCGAGGCCCGCGAGCGCCTAGACTCGCGCTCCGTGCACCGCTCCCCTGCCGTCGAGGTCCACGGCCTCGTGAAGAGGTACGACGGACGCGCCGTCGTCGACGGCCTCGACCTGACGGCCGACGCCGGCCGCGTCACCGCGGTGCTGGGTCCCAACGGCGCCGGGAAGACCACCACGGTCGAGTGCTGCGAGGGCCTGCGGTCCCCGGACGCCGGGACCGTGCGCGTCCTCGGCCTCGACCCCGTCGCGGACGCCGCGGCCCTGCGACCGGCCGTCGGGGTGATGCTGCAGGACGGTGGGCTGCCGACCGGTGTGCGGGCGCAGGAGATGCTCGAGCACGTCGCGCGCATGTACGCCCGGCCGCTCGACACGGGCCAGCTCGCGGAGCGCCTCGGCCTCGGCGCGTTCGCGCGCACCACCGTGCGCCGCCTGTCCGGGGGGCAGCGCCAACGGCTCGCGCTGGCCGTCGCGGTCGTCGGGCGGCCCCGTGTGGTGTTCCTCGACGAGCCGAGCGCGGGCATGGACCCGCAGTCGCGGCTGGCCGTGTGGGAGCTCGTGCGCGAGCTGCGCGACGGCGGGGCCGCCGTCATCCTCACGACGCACCTCATGGAGGAGGCCGAGGACGTCGCCGACCAGGTCGCCGTCGTCGACCACGGGACGGTGATCGCCCGCGGCACCGTGCCGCAGCTGCTCGCCATGGGCGTCGACCGCGACGGAGCGGCGACGCTCGTCGTGCACACCGACGGCGACGTCGACCCCGCCGGGCTCGCGGAGCGGCTCGGCGACCGGTTCACCGTGGAGCGCCGCTCCGGCACGTCGCTGGCCGTGACCGGCGCGGTCGCGCCCGGCACGGTGGCCGCCACCACCGGGTGGCTCGCCGAGCAGGACGTGCTGGTGACGCACCTGGACCTGGGTCGCCGCACCCTCGAGGACGTCTTCCTCGACCTCACCGGACGGAGCCTGCGATGAGCGTGCCCGACGCCCCTGCGGCACCTCGTCCCGACGGACCCGCCGCGGCACCGCCCGCGCGGCGCGTGCTCGCGCAGGCCGCGTTCGAGGCGCGCATGATCCTGCGCAACGGCGAGCAGGTGCTGGTCGCGGTGGTCATCCCCGTCCTCGCCCTCGTCGGCCTCGTCCAGGCGTCGTTCGTCGCGCTGGACACCGGCGGCACGAGCCGGATCGACTTCCTCACCCCCGGCGTCCTCGCGCTGGCCGTCATGACGGCGTCCTTCACCTCGCAGGCGATCGCCACGGCGTTCGACCGCCGCAACGGCGTCCTGCGCCTCATGGCGACGACCCCCCTGGGGCGCGGAGGGCTGCTCGCGGGCAAGGTGCTCGGCGTGCTCGCGGTCGAGGCCGTGCAGGTCGTGCTCATCGGAGCCGCCGCCGTCGCGCTCGGGTGGCGTCCGGACGCGACGGGCGTCCTGCTCGCGCTCGTCGGCGTCGTGCTGGGGACCGCAGCCTTCACCGCGCTCGCGCTGCTGGTCGCGGGGACCCTGCGGGCCGAGGCGGTGCTCGCGCTGGCCAACCTGCTGCTGCTCGTGCTCGCGCTGGGCGGCGGCGTCATCGTGCCCGCGGACCGCCTGCCCGGGCCGCTGGCGACGCTCGCCGCGTGGCTGCCGTCCGGGGCCCTGGGCGACGTGCTGCGCGGTGCGCTGGTCGACGGTGCGCTGCCGCTCGTCCCGGTGCTCGTGCTGGCCGGGTGGACCGCCCTGCTCGGCGCCCTGGCAGCGCGGCTCTTCCGCTGGCACTGAGCCGACCGGCGGCGCTGACCGGCACGATGAGACGTACGCCGCACGGCCCGGCCGCGCCGGGCGCCCCGCCGGGCCGCGACCGCCGCCTACCCTGGACCACGTGACCGGCACGATGCCCTCCCCCGACTCGACGTCCCAGCGCGAGCACGAGCGCCCGCCCGGGTCGCCCCGGCGGGTCGTCGCCCTCCTCGACCGCCTGCGGCCGGGCTGGACGCAGCGCGCGGTCGTCGCCAACCTCGTGGCGCAGATCGGCATCGTCGTGACCGGTGGGGCCGTCCGGCTGACCGGATCGGGCCTCGGGTGCTCGACGTGGCCGTACTGCGAGCCCGGCCGGTTCACGCCCGAGCTCCACGCCGAGATGACCATCCACCCGCTCATCGAGTTCGGGAACCGCACGCTGACGGGTGTGCTCCTCGTGGTGGCACTGGCCGTGGCCCTCCTCGCGGGCCTGGACCGCACGCGGTCGCTGTCCTACCGCCGGCTGGCCTGGGCGCCGTTCGCCGGCGTGGTCGTCCAGGCGGGCGTCGGCGGCATCACGGTGCTCGTCGACCTGCACCCCGCGATCGTGGGCTCGCACTTCCTCATCTCCGCCGCGCTCATCGCCGTCTCCGCATGGCTGCTGGTCCGGCGGCGCGAGGGCGACGGGCCGGTCGTCCCGGTCGTCGACGAGCGCGTCCGCACCCTGGCCCGCGGCCTGGCTGTCCTCGGGGCCGTCGTGGTGGCGCTGGGCGTCGTCGTGACGGGGGCCGGGCCGCACTCCGGGGACGAGGAGGTCGGGTACCGGTTCGCCGTCGACCCGTACGCCGTGGCGCGGGTCCACGCGCTGTCCGTGTGGGCGTTCGTCGTGACCCTCGCCGTGATCCTGGTGCTGCTCGCCCGCGCCCGCCGCGTCGCGGACGCCGGGTCGGGCGGTCCGGCCCGCGCCCTGCGCTCGGGCCTGGTCCTGATGGCCGTCACGCTCGCCCAGGGGCTCGTCGGGTACGTGCAGCTGTTCACCGGGCTGCCGATCGCCCTGGTCAACCTGCACATGCTCGGCGCCGGCGTCCTGATCGCCGCGATCGCGTCCTTCCTCGGGACGCTGCGCCGCCGCGAGGCCTGACGCGGGACGTGCCGGGGACGGCACGTGCACCGACGTGACGAGGGGCGGGGCCCGACCGGGCCCCGCCCCTCGCGGGCCTCACGGTCACGTCAGGCGGGCGTCACCTCGGTGAGACCCGACCAGCCGGCACCGCGCGCGGCCACGGCCGCGAGGACGCCGACGACCGTGGTCGGGCAGTGCAGCCGGCCGGCCATCACCCCGGCGACGACGTCGTCCAGCGGCACCCAGACGGGCACGATGTCGGCCTCCTCCTCGCCGCGCACGTAGCGCTCGGCCTCGGGCACGGGCGACAGGTCCCGCGCGAGGAAGATCGTGATGCGCTCGTCGGACCCACCGGGCGAGGTGAAGTACTCCGCGAGCCGCCACCACCGGCCGGCCACGAGGTCCGCCTCCTCGGCGAGCTCGCGGGCGGCCGCCGTGACGAGGTCCTCGTTCTCGACGTCCAGCAGACCGGCGGGCGGCTCCCACAGCACGTGGCGCACCGGGTGCCGGTACTGGGAGAGCAGCAGCACGCGGTCCTCGTCGTCGAGCGCGATCACCGCGACGGCGCCGGGGTGGTCGACGTACTCGCGCACGACGTCACCGTCGTCGAGCCGCACCGTGTCGGACACCACGTCCCACACCCGTCCGTCGTGCAGCAGGCGGTGCTCGACGACGTCCCGCTCGCGCGGGACGTCGACGAGCGCCTCGTCGCTCACGCGGTCGTCCGCGCCGCGAGCGCCGCGCCGACGAGACCCGCGAACAGCGGGTGCGCACGCGTGGGACGCGACTTGAACTCCGGGTGCGCCTGCGTCGCGACGTAGTACGGGTGCTCCTCGCGCGGCAGCTCGACGAACTCCACGAGCGAGCGGTCGGGCGAGACGCCGGAGATCACCAGGCCGGCGGCCTCGAGCTTGTCGCGGTACGCGTTGTTCACCTCGTACCGGTGCCGGTGCCGCTCCGAGACGCGCTCGCTGCCGTACACCTCGGCGACGACCGAGCCGGGCAGGAGCGCGGCGTCGTAGGCGCCCAGGCGCATCGTGCCGCCGAGGTCGCCCTCGCCGCCGACGATCGTCAGCTGCTCCTCCATCGTGGCGATGACGGGGTGCGGCGAGTCCGGGTCGAACTCGGAGGACGACGCCCCCTCGAGCCCGGCGACGTTGCGCGCGTACTCGATGACCATGCACTGCAGCCCCAGGCACAGGCCCAGCGTGGGGACCTTGCGCTCCCGCGCCCAGCGCAGCGCGCCGAGCTTGCCCTCGATGCCGCGCACGCCGAAGCCGCCGGGCACGAGCACGGCGTCCACGCCGCCGAGCGCCTCCCGGGCGCCCTCCGGGGTGCGGCAGTCGTCGGACGGCACCCACCGGATCGTGACGCGTGCGTCGTGGTGGAACCCGCCGGCGCGCAGCGCCTCGGTCACCGAGAGGTACGCGTCGGGCAGGTCGATGTACTTGCCGACCAGCGCGATCTCGACCTGGTGCGCAGGGGCGTGGACCCGGCTGAGCAGCGCGTCCCAGCCGCTCCACTCGACGTCGCGGAACGGCAGGCCGAGCCGCTGGACGACGTACGCGTCGAGGCCCTCGGCGTGCAGAACGCGCGGGATGTCGTAGATGCTCGGCGCGTCCTTGGCGATCGCGACGCTGTCCACGTCGACGTCGCAGAACAGCGCGATCTTGCGCTTGATCGACTCCGGCACCTCGCGGTCCGCACGCAGCACGATCGCGTCCGGCTGGATGCCGATGCTGCGCAGCGCCGCCACGGAGTGCTGCGTGGGCTTGGTCTTCAGCTCCCCGGACGGGCCGATGTACGGCAGCAGGGACACGTGCAGGAAGAACACGTTGTCGCGTCCGAGGTCGTGGCGCACCTGGCGTGCCGCCTCGAGGAACGGCTGCGACTCGATGTCGCCGACGGTGCCGCCGATCTCGGTGATGATCACGTCGACGTCCTCGGACGCCTGCGAGCGCATCCGCCCCTTGATCTCGTCCGTGATGTGCGGGATCACCTGCACGGTGTCGCCGAGGTACTCGCCGCGGCGCTCCTTGGCGATGACGTCGGAGTACACCTGCCCGGTCGTGACGTTCGCCGAGCCGACCAGGTCGACGTCGAGGAACCGCTCGTAGTGGCCCACGTCCAGGTCGGTCTCGGCACCGTCCTCGGTGACGAAGACCTCACCGTGCTGGAACGGGTTCATCGTCCCGGGGTCCACGTTGATGTACGGGTCGAGCTTCTGCATCGTGACGCGCAGGCCGCGCGAACGGAGAAGTCGACCGAGGCTGCTGGCCGTCAGGCCCTTGCCCAGAGAGGAGGCCACGCCCCCCGTGACGAAGATGTGCCGGGTCAGGGAGTCCGACCGCCCGGAGAGTCGATGCGCGCGTTCCATCACGGGCTTCCACCCTACCGGACCCGGCGCCCGACCGGGACGCGGCGACACCCGAACGTGGCGCGCCGTGCGTCACGTCGGGGTCGGACCGGTCCGTCCGGACGGTGCCGGGTCGCCGGACGTCGCGTCCGGCACCGGCGTGCGCTCGACGCGGAGCACACCGGTCAGCGTGCCGCGGTCCAGCAGCGCGACCGCCCCGACCACGGCCGTGACGGCCACGACCGCGCCCCCGCCGGCGGCCGCGGTCGCACTGAGCGCGCCGTCGCCCACCAGGTCCAGCACGGTGGTCGCGACACCTCGGCCCGCGACCGCACCGAGCACGCCGGCACCCAGCGCGACGACCGCCGTACGCCCCAGACCGGCGAGCGCTGCACCTCCCGCGGCGTGTCGCAGAGCGAGGACCGCCGCGACGCCGCCGAGCGCCATGCCGAGCGCCGTCGCGAGCCCGATGGACCGGAGGACGGCCGTCGGGTCCTGCGGGTCCCCCAGCACGACGAGCAGCGGTACGGCGACGGCGACGGCGCCCCACCCGACGACGTTCGTGAGGATCGCCGCGCGCGGCCGCTCCACGGCGTAGAGCGTGCGGGACACGTGGAACATCACCGCGAGCCCGACGACCCCCGCCGGCATCCACGTGAGCAGGATGCCCATGGCCTCGGCCAGCCCGGCACCCTCGCCCGTCGCGAGGTCCGCGAAGACCCGGGCCACGCCGCTGCCGCCCGCGACCACGGCCGCGCCGCCCAGCGCCCCCACGGTCAGCACCGCGCGCGTCGTGACGGCCGACGTCGCGGCGAACCGAGCGCGGTCCCCCGTCGCGGCGTGCGCCGCCACGCGCGGGAACGTCGACGTCGCGAGGGGCACGACCAGGACCGCGTACGGCAGCAGGTACACCTGCTGGGCGTAGACGACCGCGGAGAACCCGCGCCCGTCGTGCGGCAGCAGCTCGTTGGCGACGTACCAGATGACGAGGACCGAGAGCTGCTGGGCGGCGACCGACCCGACACCGGCGAGCGCGAGCGCCCGGAACCGGGGGCCCGCGTCGTCCGGGAACCGCAGCGTGGGACGCATCCGCACGCCGAGGCGGCGCACCGGCAGCAGCACCGGCAGCAGCATCGCGAGGACGCCCGCCGTCGTGCCCCACGCGAGCAGGTCGATGGCGCCCGGCACGAGCGCCGTCGGGTCGGACGTCTCGCCGTCCGCGAGCGCGCCGTACACCAGGAAGGTCGCGATCAGGACGAGGGAGTTCAGCACCGGGGCGAACGCCGGCCAGAAGAACCGGCGGTGCGCCTGCAGCACGCCGTACAGCAGCACGGTGAGCCCGTACACGGGGACCTGCACCGAGAACACCAGCACGAAGTACCGCACGGTCGCCGCCAGCACGGGGTCGTCCCTGCTCGCGACCGCCGCCACGACGCCGCTCAGCGCCGCGAGAAGGATGCCGAGCGGGACCAGGACGAGCAGGACCCACCCGAGCGCCGCGGACACGAGGCGGTCGATCTGCGCGCGGTCGGCGCGTGCCACGGGCGCGGCCAGCAGCGGCACGACGGCGCCCGCGAGGGCCCCACCGGCCGCGACCTCGAAGAGCACGTTGGGCAGGAGGTTGGCCGCGTTGTACGCGTCGGCGATCGCCTCGTGCCCGACGGTGCCGTTGAGGACGAGCGTGCGCACGAGCCCGAGCACGCGGCTGACGACCGTGACGACCGCGATCATCGCCGCCGCGCCGAGCAGCCCCTGGACAGCACGACGCAGGCCCGCGCGGGTCATGGCGTGGTGCCCACGCCCGCCCGGGGCGCGGCGGGGCGCCGCCCCCACGCGTCGATCTCGCGCAGCACCGGCGTGCGCTCGATGACGCGGGTGAAGCTGACCCGCTCGCTGACGAGCGTCAGGCCGACGACGCCGACGAGCGCCGCGAGCCGCACGGGGCGCGGCGCACCGAGCACCAGCGCCGTGCCCAGCGCCGCGCCCAGGGCGTTCGCCCCGGAGTCGCCGAGCATGTCCGTCTCGGCGAGGTCGGCCTCGACGGCGGTCGAGGCCGCACCGAGCACCGCGCACGCCGCCACGCCGCCGCCGGTGCCGACGAGCGGCGCCGCGGCCAGGGAGACGGCCTTCAGAGCCCGCCCCGGGCGCAGGTCGAGCAGGTTGACGAGGTTGGCGGTGCCGGCCACCAGCGCCGCCGACGCGAGGGTGTCCACCACGCGGCCGACGGGACGACCGGCGGGGCCGCCGGCGGGCGGGGCGAGCGTGGCCGCCGCGAGGGCGCACGCCCCGATGCCGAGCACCTTCAGCCCTCCCGTGGTCAGCTGCCCGCGGGCGAGGGCGCCGAGGTGCCCCCGGAGGCCCTTGGCACGCGTCCCGGGGTCCTCGCGCAGGTCGTCGACCAGGCCGAAGGCACCGGCGCCCACGACGGCCGTCGCGGTCGCGGCGGTCGCCCGCAGACCGCCCGCACCGACCAGCACGCCCGCGAGGACGCCGGCGACCACCGCCGGGCCCTCCAGCAGGCTGACGGGCTCACCGCGGTGGTTGGTGCGCGTCCACGTCGTGGCGCCGCCCGGCGGCTGCCAGTCCAGCGCACCACGCGCCGCGGCCGTGACCGCGGCGGCGACGAGCGCGGCTGCGGGACGGCCCGCGCGGCTCATCCCTCACCGCCGGCCTGGTCCGGCACCTCGCTCTGCGCCGCGGCGTCGTCCGCCTCCGGCACCACGGGTGTGCGGTCCACGGGTGTGAGCTGGACGGCCGGCGGCAGCGTCTGGAGCCCGTCCCCGTAGCCGTAGTGGCCGGGCTGGTCGGCGATCGCGGCGGCGAGCGCGAGCGGCACCACGACCTGCCCGCTGACGGTCGCGACGTCGGCGACGGTGGTCACGGTGTCGGCGAGGGCGTCGTCACCACGCACCGCGGCGACCAGGTCGTCGCCGTCCGTCCCGGTCCCCGCGACGACGGCCCCCTCGGAGAGCCGCTGCGCCGCGGCCGCCAGCGCGAGCTGGGCGTCGAAGGTGACGGGCGTCGGCGCGGCCGTCGCGTCGCCGTCCGCGGGCTCGACCGGCGTGCCGGCGACGACCACCACGGCATCCGCCGGACGGGTCACGTCCTGGGCGTACGACACCAGGGGACGGTCACCCGCCGCGAGCACGTCGAGCAGGGACGACGCGTTCTCCGACAGCGCGTCGGGCGCGGCGGAGTCGGCACCGACGAGCCCCGAGACGAGCGCCTCGGCGAGCTCGGCGTCCGCACCGGCGTCGGCCGCCGGCGGCTGGTCGAGGTAGGACATGACCGTGCCCGCCAGGGTCCGGCGGTACGTCGCCATCGCGGGATCGGTCCACGCGGCGTCCACCGTCACCGTCGCCGAGATCTCGGCACCGGCCTGCGTGAACCGCTCGACGAGCGCCGCGACCTCGTCCTCGGGGACGTCGTCGACGAGCACCAGCGCGACACGGCGGTCGGTCAGGGCACCCGCGAGCAGGCGCTCGCCGGAGGCGGAGGCGAACGCGTCCGCGGCGGCCAGCTCACCGCCGGTGCGGTCCAGCTCGGATCGCAGGCTCTCCTTCTCGGCGCGCAGCCCTTCGACCTGGCCCGTCAGGGTGTCGCCGATGGTCTCCTTCAGCGGGCCTGCGCCGAGGGCGATGCCGACGGCGAGCGCAAGGAACACGGAGATGAGGGAGACGATGTGGTACCGGAAGTCGATCACGGGGTGTGCTCTCGATCGGGTGCGCGACGGATCGCGGCGGGACGTACGAACGGGACGCCGCGCAGGCCGGGGGCGGCGGCACGGCGGGCGGGGGCGGTCACGGCGATCCGCCGAGCAGCGAGCCGACCCACGACAGCAGGTCGTCGACGCGCGCGCCGACCAGGCCGATCAGGGTCTGCCCGGCAGCGGTGGACGCGAGGGCCACACCGAGGGCCAGCAGCCCGGCCAGCACGAGCAGCGTGAGCTGCAGGTTGGAGATGCGGTGCTGGTAGAGCTGGGAGACGCCCTTGGCGTCGACGAGCTTGCCGCCGACGCGCAGCCGGGTGAGGAACGTGCTGGCCATGCCGGAGCGCCCCTTGTCGAGGAACTCC
The DNA here is from genome assembly GCF_018388445.1 of Cellulomonas wangleii. Taxonomy (NCBI): domain Bacteria; kingdom Bacillati; phylum Actinomycetota; class Actinomycetes; order Micrococcales; family Cellulomonadaceae; genus Cellulomonas; species Cellulomonas wangleii. Next base: position 1,815,835 of record NZ_CP074405.1, on the reverse strand, counting down.
ACGAGGGTGGCGTGCGTGCCGACCGCGACGATGAGCTCGGCGCCCTTGTCGTCGGCCAGCAGCATCGCGACGTCCTCGCTGGTGCCCGTCGCCGGGAACACCACGTACGGCACGCCGAGCTCCTCGACGCGGGCGATGCCGGGCGCGCGACCGTCACGGTAGGCGTGCACGACGATCTCGGCGCCGCACCGCAGCGCCCGGTCGGACACCGAGTCCATGTCACCGACGATCATGTCGGGACGCCAGCCGGCGTCGAGGATCGCGTCCGCGCCGCCGTCCACACCGATGAGCACCGGCCGGTACTCACGGATGTACGGACGCAGCGTGACCAGGTCCTCCTTGTAGTGGTACCCCCGCACGACGATGAGGACCTGACGACCCTCGATGCGCGTGTCGATATCGGGCACCCCGACGCCGTCGAGCAGGAGCTCACGCTCGCGGCGCAGGTAGTCCATCGTGTTGGCCGCGAAGGACTCCAGCTGCACCGAGAGCCCCTCGCGCGCCTCGGCCATCGCCGCGGCGACGCTCTGCGCGGTCTGGGCGACGCCCTCGGCGACGAGCGTGTCACCGTCGTGGACGGCACCGTCGACGACCCGCAGCACGCGGCCCTCGGCGATCGCCATGACGTCGGGCCCGAGGTCGTCGATCAGCGGGATGCCCGCCTCGACGAGGATCTCGGGTCCGAGGTTGGGGTAGCGGCCGGACGTCGACCTCGCCGCGTTGAGGACGGCGGCGGGCTGGCACGCCACGAGCGCCTCGGCGGACACGCGGTCCAGGTCGAGGTGGTCGATCACGGCGATGTCGCCGGGCTTGAGCCGCTTGGTCAGCGCCTTGGTGCGGGGGTCGACACGAGCCGGGCCGACGACCTCGGCATCATCGGTCGCGGGCGTGCGGCGGCGAAGGGAGACTCTCATCGAGGATCATCGTCCCACGGACTGGGCCAACAGCTCCGCCGCGTGCGCGCGTGCCGTGACCGAGTCGTCCTGCCCGGAGAGCATCCGGGCCAGCTCGCGCACCCGTTCCTCGCCGTCCACCTCGCGCACGTCGGACTCCGTCACCACGTCCACGCCGTCCGCCAAGGACTTGGAGACCACCAGGTGGCGGTCGGCGAAGGCGGCGACCTGCGCCAGGTGGGTGACGACGAGCACCTGCGTGCCGTGCGCGAGCCGCGCGAGCCGCTCCCCCACCTGCGTCGCGGCGCGACCGCCGACACCGGCGTCCACCTCGTCGAACACGAACGTCCCGGGCGTGGCCGCCCCGGAGCCCTCCGCGGTCGCGAGCGCGACCTCGAGGGCGAGCATGACGCGCGAGAGCTCACCGCCCGACGCCCCCTTGCCGAGCGGCCGCGCCGGGGCACCCGCGTGCGGGACGAGCAGCATCTCGACGTGGTCGGCACCGTGCGGGCCGGGCTCGTCTGCCGGGCGCACGACGACCTCGAGGTGCGCACCACCCATGGCCAGGCTCGCCAGCTCCTCGGTGACCGCCTGCGCGAGCCGCAGGGCGGCCTGGGCGCGGGTGGCGGTGATCGTCGCGGCCAGCTCACGCAGCCGGTCGTCGAGCGCGTCCCGCTGCTCCGTGAGCTCGGCGACGCGCTCCTGCCCGCCGTCGAGGTCGAGCAGCCGCTGCGAGGCGTCCTGCGCCCACGCGAGCACGGCGGCGACGTCCTCGCCGTAGCTGCGGGTCAGGCCGGTCAGCTCCGCACGCCTGCGCTGCACGGCGTCGAGCCGCGCCGGGTCGGCCTGCAGGTCCTGGACGTACGCCGAGAGCTCGGCGGCGAGGTCGGCCAGCAGGTAGCCCGCCTCGGCGGCGCGGGTCGCCAGGTCGGCCAGCGCCCGGTCGTGGTGCCCGGCGTGCTCGAGGGAGCGCCGCGCCTCCTCGACCAGCACGACGGCCGCCGCGCCGACGTCCGCCGCGTCCTCGTCCCCCACGAGTGCGGCGTGCGCGCCGGCGGCCGCGGCGCGCAGGTCCTCGGCGTTGCCGAGCCGCTCGGCCTCGGCGGCCAGCTCGAGGTCCTCCCCCGGCTGCGGCGCGACGCGCTCGACCTCGGCCAGGCCCAGGCGCAGCAGCTCGGCCTCGCGAGCACGCTCCTGGGCGTGCGCGACCCGGTCGTCGAGCTCCGCCTGCACACGCACCCGCTGCGCCCATGTCGCGGCGTGCCGCGCGAGCACCTCGGCGTGCGCCGGCCCGGCGAACGCGTCGAGGGCGGCGCGCTGCCGGGCGGCAGAGCGCAAACGCATCTGGTCCGCCTGGCCGTGGACCGTCACGAGCTCCTCGGCGATCTCCGCCAGGACGCCCTGCGGGACGGACCGCCCGCCGAGGTGGGCCCGGGAACGTCCCGGAGACCCGGGGGTACCCGCGCTGACGGTGCGCAGCACGACCAGCGACCCGTCGTCGTCCACCTCCGCGCCGGCCTCCCGGGCGCGCTCGAGCGCGGGCGACCCCGCGGGCAGCAGGACGCGCCCCTCCACGGCCGCGCCCGTGGCACCGGTCCGCACGGTCGCGGGGTCGGCGCGCCCGCCGAGGAGGAGTCCGAGCGCGGTGAGCACCATCGTCTTGCCGGCGCCGGTCTCACCGGTGAGCACCGTCAGCCCGGGGCCGAGCCGCACGTGCGCGCGACCGATGACACCCAGGTCCTCGATCCGGATCTCGTCGATCACGAAGCACCGTCCTCGTCACTGCTGCGGGCGCCCCGCCAACCCACGACCGGCAGGTCGAACTTCTGCACGAGCCGCGTCGTGAACGGCGCGGGGTAGAGCCGTGCGAACCGCACGGGCACGTCGCTCACGCTGACCTCCATGCGGGTCCCCCGCGCGACGGGCAGCTGCCGCCGGCCGTCGCAGGTGACCACCGCCGTGGACGGGGACCGCTCGATGACCTCGACCGCCAGCACGCTGCTCGGGCCCATGACCAGCGGCCGGGCGAAGAGCGTGTGCGCCGCCAGCGGCACCATGACCGTCCCGCGCACGTCCGGCCAGACCACCGGGCCCCCGGCCGAGAACGCGTGCGCGGTGGAGCCGGTCGCGGACGCCGCGATGAGCCCGTCGCAGCCGAACGACGACAGCGGGCGGCCGTCGACCTCGATGACCACCTCGATCATCCGTGCGGGGTCCGTCTTCTCCAGCGCCGCCTCGTTCAGGGCCCAGGCGGTCCGCACCGTGCCGTCGGCGTCGACCAGGCGCACGTCCAGGGTGACGCGCTCCTCGACCGCGTAGTCACCGTCGGCCAGGCGCTGCACGGCGGTCGCCACGTCCGCCGGCTCGATCTCGGCCAGGAAGCCCACGTGCCCGAGGTTGACGCCGAGCAGGGGCACGTCCGTGCCGCGCGTGAGCTCGGCGGCCCGCAGGATCGTGCCGTCCCCTCCGAGCACGACCGCGAGCTCGAACGGCGGCAGCTCGTCGGCGGTCGTGTGCTGGGACGCGGTGACCGGTTCGACGTCCGCGTCGCGCAGGGCGCGCAGCACGGCCTCGGTGGCGTCCAGCGCCTCGGGCCGACCGCTGTGCCGGACGACGAGCGCGCGCCGGGTCACCGGGCACCTCCCGTGCCCGGTGACCGCTGCCCCGCGCCGACCTGGAGCGTGTCCCGGTCCAGCGCGGTGTCCACGGCCGTGGCCACCGCCGCCGTCACCGCCGACCAGGACGCACCGGCGCCGGCCGCACCCGGGCCCTGCGCCCAGAGCACGAACTCGACGTTCCCGTGGGTACCGGGCAGCGTGCTCGGGCGCACGTCGCGCACCACCGCACCGGACGCGACGACCCGCTCGCAGACGGTCGTCACGGCCTGCGCCCACAGGCGGGGGTCACGCACCACGCCGTCGGCGCCGAGCCGGTCGCGGCCCACCTCGAACTGCGGCTTGACGAGCAGAACCAGGTCGGCCGCGTCCTCGGCCACCGCGAGCAGCGGGTCGATCACGAGCGTCAGCGAGATGAAGGAGAGGTCGGCGACCACGAGGCCCGGTGCCGGGACGACGTCACCGGCTCGCAGGTCCCGGACGTTGACGTGCTCACGGACCTCGACCCGCGGGTCGTCGCGCAGCCGCGGCACCAGCTGCCCGTGCCCGACGTCGACCGCGACGACGTGCGCCGCACCGCGGCGCAGCAGCACGTCGGTGAAGCCGCCGGTGCTGGCACCGGCGTCGAGGCAGTGCCTGCCGGCGACGACCGGACCCGCGGCGCCGTACCCGTCGAGGGCGTCGGCGAGCTTGTGCGCCGCCCGCGAGGCGTACCCGGGATCGGAGGGGTCGGTCTCGACGTGGACGTCCTGGCCGTCGTCGACGCTCGTCGCACCGCGGCGCACGGCGGCACCGTCGACCCGCACGCGGCCGGCCGCGAGCAGCTGTGCGGCGTGACCGCGCGAGCGCGCGAGCCCTCGCCGGACGAGCTCGCTGTCGAGCCGTGCCCTGGTCATGGTCGTCGTCATCCCTCGGCGTCCGCCAACCGGTCCTGGAGCGCCGTGTGCACGTCCTCGAAGGTGGTGAGCTGGACACGCAGGTCCTGCTCCTCGACGCCGGCGAGCCGGGTCAGGGCCTCGTCGACCGCGGGGTCGCCGGAGGTCGGCACCGCCCCCGGCACCGTCGGGTCCTGCACGGGCTCGCTCACGTCACGTCTCCTCTCGACCACCACGGACGCCGTCCGCGGTCGGGCCGCCGTCACCCCGGGCTCGCCGCCGGCACCGGCCGGTCGCGCGCTCGCCCACGGTACCCGGCGGTCGCCGCCGCGGGGCGGTCGCCCACAGGTCGGCGCGGCGCCCCGATCAGCGCAGGAGCTCGGGCACCGACGCCGGGTCGGGGCCCGCGCCGCTGTCCGCGGCGTCCCAGGCGGCCGCGCACGCGGCACGCACCAGGTCCACCGGGTCGTCGGGCAGCCCGTCGACCTGGAGGACGGCGTCCACGACACGCGCGGCCGCACCCCGGCACACCCACCACCCGCCGTCGACCACGGGCTCGGGGTGCGGCGTGAGCAGCGCCCGCAGGTCCGCGGCCACGTAGTGCGGCCGTTCGCCCGGCGCGGCGAGCACCGCGTCGCGCGCGGTGCTCACACCCGTGAGCACGTGCAGCCCCGGCATGTCCCCCGCCCGCGCACCGGCCAGGTCGGTGTCGAGCCGGTCACCCACGACCAGCGGCCTGCTCGCACCGGCACGGGCGACGGCCAGGCGGTACATGGTCGGCGACGGCTTGCCCGCGCTAGACGGCTCCACCCCGGTCGCGGCCCGCACGGCACCGACCAGCGCACCGTTGCCGGGCGCGAACCCGCGTGCCGTCGGCAGGCTCAGGTCGAGGTTCGACGCCACGTGCCAGGCGCCGCGCTGGACGGCGTACGCGGCCTCGGCGAGCTGGGCCCAGCCCACGTCCGCGGCGTAGCCCTGGACCACCGCGACGGGCTCGTCGTCCGCGGACGCGACGATGCGGTAGCCCTTCGCCGCCACCGCGGTGTGCAGCCCTGCCCCGCCGACCACGAGCACCCGCTCGCCGGCGGGCACCCGCGTCGCGAGGAGCTCGGCGGCCGCCTGCGCCGCGGTCATGACCTCGTCGGGCCGCGTCGGGATGTCGAGCCCCGTCAGCTGCTCGGCGACCGCCTCCGGCTCGCGTGACGCGTTGTTCGTCACGAACACCAGCCGCATGCCCGCAGCGCGCGCACCCGCCAGCCCCTCGGACGCACCGTCGATGGGGTGGTGCCCCCGGTACGCGACGCCGTCCAGGTCCACGAGCGCCAGGTCGTACCGCTCGGCGAGCGGCACGTCGCAGCCGAGCAGGCCGCGCGCGGTCACCGCGACTCCTGCGCCGACGCGTCGTCCGCACCGTCCACGACGTCGGTCGGGGCGTCGGTCCCCGGCGCGGTGGGCTCGTCGGTCGACGGCTCAGGCACGACCTCGCCCGCCCCGACGCCCTCGAGGAGGACGTCTTCGTCGGGGAGGTCATCGTCGGCGACGTCCTCGTCGGGGACGTCGTCGTCGGACACGTCGTCGTCGGGGACGTCGTCGTCGGACACGTCGTCGTCGGACACGTCCTGCGTCGGCCCACCCGGGGCGAGCTCCTGCTCCTCGGCGGGCTCGTCCGCCAGGTCGTAGACCACGACGTCCTCGTGCTCCGTGACGTTGCCGGCGGCCTCGTCGAGGACCTCCTGCGGGTACGCCGCCAGCTCGGCGGCGGCGTCGTCCGCGCGACCCGCGGCCTCGAGCGCCGCGGCGCGTGCCTGTGCGACGCGGGCGGCGAGGAGCCCCCGCGCCGCGCGGACCAGGGGTCCGGACAGGGCCGCGACGGCGGCCTCGGCCTGACCGAGGTCGAGACGCGCCCCGCTGACGACCATCGCCATCTCGATCTGCGTGTCCGCCGGGAGCGTCTGCGCCTCGGGCTCCTGCGAGAGCGTGATCGCCCGCTCCGGGCGGCCCAGTCCCCGCTCGCAGTCCGCCATGACGGCCAGGTGCTCGGACGAGCCGTTGAGCCGTCGCACCGTGCGCAGCTCTCGCAGCGCCTCGGCGTACCGGCCGGTGCGGTAGGCCGCGAGCCCGGCGGCCTCGCGCACGACGTCGACCCGCCCGGCACGGCGCACCGCGGCCTGTGCGTGCTCGTACGCCGCCTCGGGGTCCTCGTCGATCAGCCGTCCCACCATGACCAGATGGCGGCCCACGCGCTCGGCGTTCTCCTTGCTCAGCGTGCGCAGCGGCCCCCGCACGTCGCGGTCGAGCATCGAGAAGGTCACGTCCTCGGGGATCACCGGGTCCGGCACCCGGGCCTCCCGCTCGTCGGGCGTCGGACGGGCGGCGGAACGGTCTCCGAATCGGGCGCCGCCACTCGTCGCCGGCCGCTCGTCCCTCCCGTACGGACGGCCGCCGCCTGCGGGACGACCTGTGCGGTCGCCAAAGGACGGCCGGTCGGACCGCTCAGCCGACGACGGACCACGGCCACGGTCACCGAAGGCAGGACGAGCGGGGCGCTCACCCGAGGACCCGCCACGGTCACGGTCACCGAACGCCGGACGACCCGAGCGCTCCCCGAACGACGGCCGGTCGGACCGCTCGCCTGACGACGGACGACGGTCACGGTCACCGAACGCCGGACGACCGGGGCGCTCGGAGGAGGGACCGCGGTCACGGTCACCGAAGGCCGGGCGGTCGGAGGACGGACGACGGTCACGGTCACCGAACGCCGGACGCGCCGTCCCGCCCCCCGAGGACGGACCACGGCCACGGTCACCGAAGGCGGGCCGACCGGTGCGCTCACCCGACGAGGGCCGACGGTCACGGTCACCGAACGCGGGTCGACCCGTGCGGTCACCGGACGCCGGGCGGTCGGACCGCTGCTCACCCGAGAAGGGTCGACGGTCACGGTCACGGGACACGGGGCGCTCACCGCGACCGCCCGAGAACGGGCGCCGGTCGCGGTCGCCGGAGGAGGGCCGACCGCTCCACTCCCCCGAGGCCGGGCGACCCGGACGCTCACCGGCCGACGGACGACGGTCACGGTCGCGGTCACCGAACGCGGGACGGCCCGGACGGTCCGTGCCACCGCCGAAGCGGTCACGGTCACCGAACGAGCGGCCACCGGTGGGCCGCCCGGATGCCGCGGAACCACCGGACCTGCCGCCCGCGGGCCGGGGCCCGCCACGGAACGAGCTGTCCCCGTCGCGACCACCACGCGGGCCGCCACCCGACGGACCGCCACTACGCGGCGGACGGGCCTCGCTGCGGTCGGAGCTCTCCCACGGACGCCCGCCACTGCTCGGGCGGCCGAACGAGCCACCGCCGCGCGCGGGCCGACCCGCACCGGCACCCACGCCTCGGCGGTCGCCGCGGTCCCCCGTCCCGCCCCAGGCAGGACGGGTGCCGTCACGCTCGCCACCTCCCGGCCGCGATCCCCACGTGTCGCCGTCGGGGCGGGATCCCGCCGGACGCCCCTGCCGAGGGCCGCGCACGCCGGACCCGCCGGCCGCGGTCGGGCGCGGGCCACCGGTCCGCGGTCGCTCCGACCAGCCGCCCTGCGCCTGACCGCCGGGGCGCTGCGCGCCTGTGCGCGGACCACCGCTGGACGGCCGCGCTCCCCGCGCGTCCGAGGACGGGCGCCCGGCACGGTCCTGCCCGGATCGGGGGCTCTCCCCACCCGGGCGACCGCCGGCGTAGCCTCCGGCCCGGCCGCCGTGCTGCGGTCCGTTCCTGCGGGGTCGGTCCTGGCCACCGGGGCCGGTGGGGGCGTCGCTGTTCATCTGTACTCCTCGATCGATCGTCTGACCCCATCGTCCCACCACGGGAGGCCCACGGGCACACGACGGACCTTCCGGTCGCGCGGGTGCGCGGAGAGTCTTCTCACGTCGTGCCCGACCTGGGCACGGGGGTGGTGGGCGGGGGAACGACGAAAGGCCCACCCCTGACAGGGGTGGGCCTTTCGTTGAATGATTGTCCGGCGGCGTCCTACTCTCCCACACCCTGGCGGGTGCAGTACCATCGGCGCTGAAGGGCTTAGCTTCCGGGTTCGGAATGGGACCGGGCGTTTCCCCTTCGCTATGACCGCCGTAACCCTGTCGAGATGTCAACGGGAATGAACCGTTGGTTTCTCGGGAACCGCACAGTGGACGCGTAGCAATGAATGAAGTTAGTCAAGTTGTCGGCTTATTAGTACCGGTCAGCTGCGGCAGTCGTTAGTCCTGCCTTCCACATCCGGCCTATCTACCCAGTGGTCTAGCTGGGAGCCTCTCACCCCGTAGGGCATGGAAACCTCATCTTGAAGCAGGCTTCCCGCTTAGATGCTTTCAGCGGTTATCCCTTCCGAACGTAGCCAACCAGCCGTGCTCCTGGCGGAACAACTGGCACACCAGAGGTTCGTCCGTCCCGGTCCTCTCGTACTAGGGACAGCCCTTCTCAAGTTTCCTGCGCGCGCAGCGGATAGGGACCGAACTGTCTCACGACGTTCTAAACCCAGCTCGCGTACCGCTTTAATGGGCGAACAGCCCAACCCTTGGGACCTACTCCAGCCCCAGGATGCGACGAGCCGACATCGAGGTGCCAAACCATGCCGTCGATATGGACTCTTGGGCAAGATCAGCCTGTTATCCCCGGGGTACCTTTTATCCGTTGAGCGACGGCGCTTCCACAAGCCACCGCCGGATCACTAGTTCCGACTTTCGTCCCTGCTCGACCTGTCAGTCTCACAGTCAAGCTCCCTTGTGCACTTGCACTCGCCACCTGATTGCCAACCAGGCTGAGGGAACCTTTGAGCGCCTCCGTTACATTTTAGGAGGCAACCGCCCCAGTTAAACTACCCACCAGGCACTGTCCCTGATCCGGATCACGGACCGAGGTTAGATATCCAGAGCGACCAGAGTGGTATTTCAACGTTGACTCCACCGACACTGGCGTGCCGGCTTCACAGTCTCCCACCTATCCTACACAAGCACCGAACACCAATACCAAGCTATAGTAAAGGTCCCGGGGTCTTTCCGTCCTGCTGCGCGTAACGAGCATCTTTACTCGTAGTGCAATTTCGCCGAGTTCGCGGTTGAGACAGCGGAGAAGTCGTTACGCCATTCGTGCAGGTCGGAACTTACCCGACAAGGAATTTCGCTACCTTAGGATGGTTATAGTTACCACCGCCGTTTACTGGGGCTTAAATTCTGAGCTTCGCACTTGCGTGCTGACCCGTCCTCTTAACCTTCCAGCACCGGGCAGGCGTCAGTCCGTATACATCGTCTTGCGACTTCGCACGGACCTGTGTTTTTAGTAAACAGTCGCTTCTCCCTGGTCTCTGCGGCCCTCCACGCTTCCCCGGGCATGCCGGTTCACGCTTGAGGCCCCCCTTCTCCCGAAGTTACGGGGGCATTTTGCCGAGTTCCTTAACCACGATTCTCTCGATCGCCTTGGTATTCTCTACCTGACCACCTGAGTCGGTTTGGGGTACGGGCGGCTAGAACCTCGCGTCGAGGCTTTTCTTGGCAGCATAGGATCACCCATTTCCCGCATACGCGGTACCCGTCGGCTCTCAGGCTTCACGAGGTGCGGATTTGCCTACACCTCACCCTACGACCTTGGACGTGGACTACCATCGCCACGCTGGGCTACCTTCCTGCGTCACCCCTGTTAATACGCTTACCTACTACCGGTTCGGGTCCCGTGCTCCCCTGCCCCGGTGTCCCGAAGGACGATGAGGCAGGCTCGGACGGTTAGCATCACCGGGCTCGGTATGGGCGGTTCTTCGCCGGTACGGGAATATCAACCCGTTGTCCATCGACTACGCCTGTCGGCCTCGCCTTAGGTCCCGACTTACCCAGGGCGGATTAGCCTGGCCCTGGAACCCTTGGTCATTCGGCGGACGGGTTTCTCACCCGTCTTTCGCTACTCATGCCTGCATTCTCACTCGTGCCGGCTCCACCGCTGGGTCACCCCGCGGCTTCACTGCCGGCACGACGCTCCCCTACCCATCCACACGACTGAACCACGAAGGCTTGTCTCATGTGTGAATGCCACAGCTTCGGCGGTGTGCTTGAGCCCCGCTACATTGTCGGCGCGGAATCACTTGACCAGTGAGCTATTACGCACTCTTTCAAGGGTGGCTGCTTCTAAGCCAACCTCCTGGTTGTCTGTGCAACTCCACATCCTTTCCCACTTAGCACACGCTTTGGGGCCTTAGCTGGTGGTCTGGGCTGTTTCCCTCTCGACTACGGAGCTTATCCCCCGCAGTCTCACTGCCACGCTCTGGCTTACCGGCATTCGGAGTTTGGCTAACGTCAGTAACCTTGTGGGGCCCATCGGCTATCCAGTAGCTCTACCTCCGGCAAGAAACGCGTGACGCTGCACCTAAATGCATTTCGGGGAGAACCAGCTATCACGAAGTTTGATTGGCCTTTCACCCCTAACCACAGGTCATCCCCCAGGTTTTCAACCCTGGTGGGTTCGGGCCTCCACGCGGTCTTACCCGCGCTTCACCCTGCCCATGGCTAGATCACTTCGCTTCGGGTCTAGAGCACGCGACTACGGTCGCCCTATTCGGACTCGCTTTCGCTACGGCTTCCCCACACGGGTTAACCTCGCCACGTACCACTAACTCGCAGGCTCATTCTTCAAAAGGCACGCCGTCACCCCTGCTAGGGAGGCTCCGACGGATTGTATGCACACGGTTTCAGGTACTATTTCACTCCCCTCCCGGGGTACTTTTCACCTTTCCCTCACGGTACTTGTCCGCTATCGGTCACCAGGTAGTATTTAGGCTTACACAGTGGTCTGTGCAGATTCACTCCGGGTTTCTCGGGCCCGGAGCTACTTGGGATCCCCTTCGGGAGGCACGCCATTTCGTCTACGGGGGTAACACCCTCTGTGCCGGGCCTTTCAAGACCCTTCGACTATAACGCGGCTTTCTGACTCCCTGCCCGGGCGGCAGCCCGGACTGAAAGGTCCCACAACCCCGAACGCGCAACGCCTGCCGGCTATCACACGCGCTCGGTTTGGCCTGATCCGCTTTCGCTCGCCACTACTCACGGAATATCTCTTCCTGCCGGTACTGAGATGTTTCACTTCCCGGCGTTCCCTCCACACACCCTATATATTCAGGTGCGGGTCACACGACATGACTCGTGCGGGGTTTCCCCATTCGGACATCCTCGGATCACGGTTCGTTTGCCAACTCCCCGAGGCTTATCGCAGGCTACTACGTCCTTCTTCGGCTCCTGGTGCCAAGGCATCCACCCTGTGCACTTATAAACTTGACCACAAAGATCATTCAAAGATGCTCGCGTCCACTGTGCAGTTCTCAAGCAACCACCGGCCACCGCAAGACACCCCGGCGCCTACCGCACCCAACCAGCACCCACCCCCGAAGGGACGAGCACCACCCGAGCCGGCGGTTCGACCGGACCTCACGGTCCCGACCAAGGCAACACCCACCACGTGGCTGTTCCCTCAGGACCCAACAGCGTGCCAAGCCGACCCGCGACGAACCGGTGAGCTCTTCGTTCCCTCCCCACAGACAAGCTGCAGGCGTACTAGAAAGCCACCGACCCAACGAGCCGGCCAGTAGTCGATGTTCCACCCGTGAGCACCACCCCGGCCGCATTCGGACCGAGCGTGGGCCTGGACACCACCACCACCCCATGACAGGACGACGTGATGCCAGATGCTCCTTAGAAAGGAGGTGATCCAGCCGCACCTTCCGGTACGGCTACCTTGTTACGACTTAGTCCTAATCGCCAGTCCCACCTTCGACGACTCCCCCCAAAAGGTTGGGCCATCGGCTTCGGGTGTTACCGACTTTCATGACTTGACGGGCGGTGTGTACAAGGCCCGGGAACGTATTCACCGCAGCGTTGCTGATCTGCGATTACTAGCGACTCCGACTTCATGGGGTCGAGTTGCAGACCCCAATCCGAACTGAGACCGGCTTTTTGGGATTCGCTCCACCTCGCGGTATCGCAGCCCTTTGTACCGGCCATTGTAGCATGCGTGAAGCCCAAGACATAAGGGGCATGATGATTTGACGTCATCCCCACCTTCCTCCGAGTTGACCCCGGCAGTCTCCCATGAGTCCCCGGCATAACCCGCTGGCAACATGGGACGAGGGTTGCGCTCGTTGCGGGACTTAACCCAACATCTCACGACACGAGCTGACGACAACCATGCACCACCTGTACACCGACCTTGCGGGGCGCACATCTCTGCACGTTTCCGGTGTATGTCAAGCCTTGGTAAGGTTCTTCGCGTTGCATCGAATTAATCCGCATGCTCCGCCGCTTGTGCGGGCCCCCGTCAATTTCTTTGAGTTTTAGCCTTGCGGCCGTACTCCCCAGGCGGGGCACTTAATGCGTTTGCTGCGGCACGGAATCCGTGGAATGGACCCCACACCTAGTGCCCAACGTTTACGGCATGGACTACCAGGGTATCTAATCCTGTTCGCTCCCCATGCTTTCGCTCCTCAGCGTCAGTTGCGGCCCAGTGACCTGCCTTCGCCATCGGTGTTCCTCCTGATATCTGCGCATTCCACCGCTACACCAGGAATTCCAGTCACCCCTACCGCACTCTAGTCTGCCCGTACCCACTGCAAGCCCCAGGTTGAGCCTGAGGTTTTCACAGCAGACGCGACAAACCGCCTACGAGCTCTTTACGCCCAATAATTCCGGACAACGCTTGCGCCCTACGTATTACCGCGGCTGCTGGCACGTAGTTAGCCGGCGCTTCTTCTGCAGGTACCGTCACTTTCGCTTCTTCCCTGCTGAAAGCGGTTTACAACCCGAAGGCCGTCATCCCGCACGCGGCGTCGCTGCATCAGGCTTTCGCCCATTGTGCAATATTCCCCACTGCTGCCTCCCGTAGGAGTCTGGGCCGTGTCTCAGTCCCAGTGTGGCCGGTCGCCCTCTCAGGCCGGCTACCCGTCGTCGCCTTGGTAGGCCATTACCCCACCAACAAGCTGATAGGCCGCGAGCCCATCCCCCACCGATAAATCTTTCCAGACGCTACAGATGCCCGTGCGTCTCGTATCCGGTATTAGACCTCGTTTCCAAGGCTTATCCCAGAGTGAAGGGTAGGTTGCTCACGTGTTACTCACCCGTTCGCCACTGATCCGGTCAGCAAGCTGACCTTCACCGTTCGACTTGCATGTGTTAAGCACGCCGCCAGCGTTCGTCCTGAGCCAGAATCAAACTCTCCGTGAATGTCAAACAGCCACCCACCGACCGAAACCGGCGAGCAACAGACACACAAAGAACCCCCCAAAAGAGGGGCATCAACTGGCATCATCCCTGACCAGACCCACGGGGTGGACCCAGCCAGGATCGACACCACAAACATGGCATCGACTACTTGGCACACTGTTGAGTTCTCAAGGAACAGACGCGCATCCTCGTCAACGCTTTCGCGCTTTCGCAGGAGGCTTTGTTCGATCTTCAATCTACCAGGCGTTCTCCGCGCCCCTGACCACCGTGGTGATCCAGGCCCTGGCGAACGCCGCCGCACGACTCTACCCGACGCGCTGAGCGCCGAGAACCACCATGCGGGAGATGCCCAGCTCCTGCGGGGACCGACCACCGAACGACTGCTCGGTGTCCGTTCCTCCCTGCTGGGCGGGCTCGGAGAACATTACGCGGGTCCCGCGCGGGCGGTCAAATCCGCGAGAGTGTGACGCCGACCACCGCGTGCTCGCCGGCCCCCCGGTCGTCATCTCCGCAGGTCAGCGAGCCGGGAGCCGCTGGTGGGCGGCGCCGTGCACGTGCACGGCGCCGCCCACCCAGGGCTCAGGCCGCGGGGTCGGGTGCCTGCACGTCGACCACGGCCAGGGTCCGCTTGCCCCGTCGCAGCACGGCCCACCGGCCGTGCAGCAGCTGGTCGGCGGTGAGCGTGGCGTCCTCCGACGCGACGCGCACGTTGTTGACCGACGCGCCGCCCTCGGCGACCGCCCGGCGCGCGGCCGCCTTGCTCGCCACCACCCCGGAGGCCGCCAGGAGGTCGACGATCGGGTCACCGACCGCGCCGCGTGCCGTCGGCAGCTCGGCGACGGCCGCCCCGAGCGTGCCGGCGTCGAGCGCCCCCAGCTCCCCCCGGCCGAACAGCGCCTGGCTCGCGGCGATCACGGCCTCCGCCGCCTGCTCCCCGTGCACCAGCGCCGTCACGTCGTGGGCGAGCGCGCGCTGCGCCTCACGCGCCGCCGGGCGCTCGGCGACCGCCTGCTCGAGCTCGGCGATCTGCTCCCGCGTGCGGAACGTGAACACCTTGAGGTACCCCACGACGTCGGTGTCGTCCACGTTGAGCCAGAACTGGTAGAAGGCGTACGGCGTGGTCATGGCCGGGTCCAGCCACACCGTGCCCGACTCCGTCTTGCCGAACTTCGTGCCGTCCGCCTTGGTGATCAACGGCGTCGTCAGGGCGTGCACCCCCGTGGCCTCCACCTTGCGCACCAGCTCGACGCCGGACAGCAGGTTCCCCCACTGGTCGTTGCCCCCGGTCTGCAGCCGCACACCGTGCCGGCGGAAGAGCTCGAGGTAGTCCATCCCCTGCAGGATCTGGTAGCTGAACTCGGTGAAGCTGATCCCCTGGTCGCTGTGCAGCCGGCGGGCCACCGTGTCCTTGGCGAGCATCGTGCCCAGCCGGTAGTGCTTGCCGACGTCCCGCAGGAAGTCGATGGCCGACAGGCCCGACGTCCAGTCGAGGTTGTTGACCATCGTGGCGGCGTTGGCGCCCTCGAACCGCAGCAGGGGTGCGATCTGGGCGCGGATCCGCTCGACCCAGCCGGCGACCACGTCAGGAGAGTTGAGCGTGCGCTCCCCCGTCATCTTGGGGTCCCCGATGAGACCGGTGGCGCCGCCGACGAGGGCGAAGGGGCGGTGGCCCGCGTCCTGCAGGCGCCGCACCGTGAGGATCTGGACGAGGTTGCCGATGTGCAGCGACGGGGCCGTGGGGTCGAACCCGCAGTAGAGCGAGACGGGCCCGGCGGCCAGCTCGGCCCGGAGCGCGTCGAGGTCGGTGTGCTGCGCGAGGAGCCCGCGCCAGGCGAGCTCGTCGAGGATGTCGGTCACAGGGGTCTCCGTCGATCGGGGGCCGGCGCACCCGCGGGACGGGCGGCACGGCGGTACGGGGTCGGACGCCGCACGGCGGCGCGGGACGAGGGGGTGGGGCACGACGAGGGGGTGTGCACCCGGGTCAGGCCGACGTCGTCGCCCCGGGAGGGGCGTCTGCCGACGCCGGCGACCGATACGCGGGGCGGTAGGCCGAGACGGTCGGCTCGCCCGTCAGCCACAGACGCCACGGGTGCACCGCGGCGTCGCCACCGACGCCCGACACCCCGACGCGTGGCCCGGCCGCGACCGGGGACTGCGTCACCGCGACGTCGCGCTTGCGCACGAGCACCGGGCCGCCGGGCTCCGTGAGGTCGGCCCCGTTGGCCGCGAGATCCAGGCCCAGGCACACCGCCAGGCGTGCCGGGCCGCGGGCGAGCTGGCGCTCGTTGTCGACGACGCCGGCGCTCGCGCGTCGCGCCCAGGCGAGCTCGACGCCCTCCACGACCTCGCCGGCGCGCAGCAGCACGGCCGACGCCCGGCCCGCCTGCTCGGTCACCACGTTGACGCAGTGGTGCAGCCCCATGTGCCGGTACACGTACAGACGCCCGGGCTCGGCGAACATGGCCGCGTTGCGGGCCGTCCGCCCGCGGAAGGCGTGCGAGCCCGGGTCGTCCTCGCCGCCGTACGCCTCGACCTCGGTCAGGCGCACGGTGACCGGGCCCTCGGGGCTGCGCGCCGTCACGAAGGCTCCGAGCAGGTCGCGTGCGACAGCGAGGGGATCGCGCGCGTACCAGCTGCGCGCGGGCACCACGCCGGTGCCGGGGACGATGCCGTCGTCCGGCCGACCCGTCGCGGGCGTCTCGAGGTGCACGCGGCCATCATGCCAAACCGGTCGGTCCCGGCGCGGGGACGTCCGGCGCGGGGACGTCCGGCGCCGGACCGACGGCACGCCCGTCGCCGTCGAGCCGGACGTCGGCGCGCTCCCGCGTGCGCTCCCGCTCGAAGTGCGCGCGCTCGTCGGCCATCCACGCCGTCCAGTGCGCCCGTGCCGCCTCGCCGTCGCGGGCCAGGCCGCGCGCCAGCCGCACGTCGTCGGGTGCGCACACCCAGACGCGCACCGACACGAGCCCGTCGACCGCGCGACGCGCCGACCCGCACCCCTCGACGACCAGCACGTCGGGGACCGGGACGTCGACCCAGTCGGTGAACGCGCCCGCGGACCAGTCGTAGCGCTGGAAGCGTCCGGGCAGACCACGCCGCAGCGGTTCGAGCACCTGCGCCGACAGCCGCGGCCAGAGCGTGCCCTCGAGCCCGCCCCACCCGTCGTACAGGTCGTCGAGGTGCACGACCGCGACCCGTGCGCCCGTCTCCCCGACGAGCGCGGCGACGCGGGCGGCCGTCGTCGTCTTGCCCGACCCGGCGGGTCCGTCGACGCACACCAGCCGCACGCGGCCGAGCCGCGGCGGGGCGGCGAGCGCCCGGGCCACGACGACATCGGCACCCGGCGTCACGTCGTCCCGCCCGCGTGCCGGTGCGCTCAGGCCCGCTGTGCGCGCAGGGCGGCGCTGCGCTCGCGCGCGGCGGCGAGCTGCTCGGCCACGCGCACCGGTGCCGTACCACCGACGGCGTCACGGGACGCCAGCGAGCCCTCGACCGAGAGCACCGCACGCACATCGGGCGTCAGGTGCTCGCTGATGCCCGCGAGGTCCGTGTCCGACAGGTCCCACAGCTCGATGCCGCGCTCCTCGCACGTGCGGACGCACGCGCCGGCGACCTCGTGAGCGACGCGGAACGGGACGCCCTGACGCACCAGCCACTCGGCGATGTCGGTGGCCAGGGAGAAGCCCTGCGGCGCCAGCGCGGCCATGCGGTCGGTGTCGAACGTCAGTGTGGCGACCATGCCCGCGAACGCCGGCAGCAGGACGGTGAGCTGGTCGACCTGGTCGAAGACCGGCTCCTTGTCCTCCTGCAGGTCGCGGTTGTACGCGAGCGGCAGGCCCTTCAACGTGGTCAGCAGGCCCGTGAGGTCGCCGACGAGGCGCCCGGCCTTGCCGCGCGCGAGCTCGGCGACGTCCGGGTTCTTCTTCTGCGGCATGATGCTCGACCCCGTGGAGTACGCGTCGTGCAGGCGCACGAACCCGAACTCCTTGGTCGCCCACAGCACCACGTCCTCCGCGAGGCGGGACAGGTCGACACCCGTCATCGCGGCGACGAACGCGAACTCCGCGACGACGTCGCGCGAGGCGGTGCCGTCGATCGAGTTCTCGACGGGCCCGGCGAAGCCGAGCTCGGCCGCGACCGCCGCCGGGTCCAGGCCCAGCGACGAGCCGGCCAGGGCACCGGAGCCGTACGGCGAGCGTGCGGCGCGTGCGTCCCAGTCGGCCCAGCGCTCGACGTCGCGCAGCAGCGGCCACGCGTGCGCGAGCAGGTGGTGCGCGAGCAGCACCGGCTGGGCGTGCTGCAGGTGGGTGCGACCCGGCATCGGGGCGTCCCCGACGGCCTGAGCCTGCGCGACGAGCGCGTCGACGACGTCGAGCACCAGCCCTGACAGCACGCGCGACTGACGACGCAGGTACATGCGGACCAGCGTCGCGATCTGGTCGTTGCGCGAGCGCCCGGCCCGCAGCTTGCCACCGAGGTCGACCCCGGCCCGCTCGATGAGCCCCCGCTCGAGCGCGGTGTGCACGTCCTCGTCGTCGGGCAGGGGCCCGAACGCCCCCGACGCGACGTCGGCACGCAGCCGCTCGAGGGCGTCGACCATGCCGGCGACCTCGTCGTCCGACAGCAGCCCGGCCGCGTGCAGCACGTGGGCGTGCGCCACCGAGCCGGTGATGTCGTCGTCGGCGAGGCGCCAGTCGAACTGCGTCGAGCGCGAGAGGTCGGCGAGGGCCGCCGCGGGGCCGGACGCGAAGCGTCCGCCCCACAGCGCGAGCGGGCCGGGCTGGTCGCTCACGCGTCGATGCCTCCCTGCGTCCCCAGGTCGGGGGCGTTGCCGAACCGGACGTCGCGGGCCGCGGCGAGCTTGGAGCTCAGCCCGTAGATCTCGATGAAGCCACGTGCGGCGGACTGGTCGAACGTGTCGCCCGAGTCGTACGTCGCGAGGTTGAAGTCGTACAGGCTGGAGTCCGAGCGCCGGCCGGTGACCGTCGCGCGGCCGCCGTGCAGGACGATCCGGACGTCGCCGGAGACGTACCGCTGCGTGTCGTCGATGAAGACGTCCAGCGAGCGCTTGAGCGGCGAGAACCACTGGCCGTCGTAGACCAGCTCGGTCCAGCGCTGCTCGACGCCGCGCTTGAAGCGGGCCTGCTCGCGCTCGACGGTGACGTTCTCGAGCTCCTGGTGCGCCGCGATGAGCGCGATCGCGCCGGGGGCCTCGTAGACCTCGCGCGACTTGATGCCGACCAGGCGGTCCTCGACGATGTCGATGCGGCCGACCCCCTGCGCGCCGGCGCGGCGGTTCATCTCCTGGATCGCCTGCAGCGGGGTGACGGGCACCTCGTCGAGCGCGACGGGCACGCCCTGCTCGAACCGCACGACGACCTCGTCGGCGACCGGCGGGAACGTCGGGTCGTCCGTGTAGGTGTAGACGTCCTTGGTCGGCGCGTTCCAGATGTCCTCGAGGAACCCGGTCTCGACCGCGCGGCCCCACACGTTCTGGTCGATCGAGAACGGGTTGTGCTTGGTGGTCGCGATCGGGAGGCTGTGCTTCTCGGCGTACTCGATCGCCTTGTCCCGCGTCAGCGCCAGGTCCCGGACCGGGGCGAGGCACTTGAGGTCGGGCGCGAGAGAGGTGATGCCGACCTCGAAGCGGACCTGGTCGTTGCCCTTGCCCGTGCAGCCGTGGGCGACCGTCGTGGCGCCGAACTGCCGCGCCGCCCGCACGAGGTGCTTGACGATGACCGGGCGCGACAGCGCCGAGACCAGCGGGTACCGGTCGAGGTACAGGCCGTTGGCCTTGAGCGCCGGCATGCAGTACTCGGTGGCGAACTCGTCGCGCGCGTCGGCGACGTACGCCTCGACGGCGCCGCAGTCCAGCGCACGGCGCCGGATGACCTCGAGGTCCTCACCGCCCTGGCCGACGTCGACGGCCACGGCGATCACCTCGGCACCGGTGGCCTCCGCGACCCAGCCGATGCCCACCGAGGTGTCCAGGCCACCGGAGTACGCGAGGACGACGCGTTCGGTCATGTCAGGTTCTCTCCTTCTCGAGGTTCGCGTGCATGAACATACATGCAACTGCGGACCTATGCATAACTCGTCTCAGCCCTCGCCCGCGAGCGCGAGGAAGCGGGCGGCCACGGCGTCCCCGCCCTGCGGGTCGCGGGAGATCACCAGCACCGTGTCGTCCCCCGCGATGGTGCCCAGCACCGTGGGCAGCACCGAGTGGTCGATGGCCGACGCGAGGAACTGGGCCGCGCCGGGCGGCGTGCGGAGCACGACGAGGTTGCCCGACGCCTCCGCCGCGACGAGGAGCTCGGCGCACAGGCGCGCCAGGCGCGCCGCGAGCTGCTCGGTGTCCGTGGTGGTGGGGGTCCGGTCCCCGCCCTCCCCCGGTACCGCGTAGACCAGGGAGCCCGACGCGGTGCGGATCCGCACGGCGCGGAGCTCGACCAGGTCGCGGCTCAGCGTCGCCTGCGTGACCGTGACGCCCTCGTCGGCCAGCAGCGCGGCCAGCTCGCCCTGCGAGTGCACCGTGCCGTGCTGCAGCAGCGTCCGGATCAGCGCGTGCCGGGCCGCCTTGGTGGCCGCCACGGTGGGCGTGCTCACGACCGCTCCAGCAGGAAGGCCAGCAGCGCCTTCTGCGCGTGCAACCGGTTCTCGGCCTCGTCCCAGACCACCGACTGCGGCCCGTCGAGCACCTCGGAGGTGATCTCCTTGCCGCGGTACGCCGGCAGGCAGTGCAGGACGAGCGCACCGGGAGCCGCGAGCGCCAGCGCGGCCGCGTCGAGCCGGAAGGCGTCGAACCGGTGCTCCCGGTCGTCGGCCTCGTCCTCCTGGCCCATCGACGTCCACGTGTCCGTGGCGACCACGTCGGCACCCGCCACGGCCGCCGCCAGGTCGTGCACGACGGCGACCGAGCCACCGGTGCCCGCCGCCACCTGCGCCGCGCGCTCGAGGACCTCGGGGTCCGGCAGCGTGCCGGTGGGCGTGCCGATGCGCACGTGCATGCCCGCGGTCGCGCCGCCCAGCAGGTAGGAGTGCGCCATGTTGTTCGCCCCGTCGCCGACGTACGCCAGCGTCGTGCCGGGCAACGACGCCACGCCGCCTCGGTGCTGCGCGAGCGTCGTGAGGTCGGCCAGCACCTGGCAGGGGTGGAACTCGTCCGTGAGCGCGTTGACGACCGGCACGCCGGCGACGTCCGCCATCTCCTCCAGGCGCGTCTGCGCGTGCGTGCGCCAGACGATCGCCGCCACCTGGCGCCCGAGCACCCGGGCGGTGTCAGCGATCGACTCGCGCACGCCGATGCGTGCCAGGTTGCCGTCCACCGGCAGCGGGTAGCCGCCGAGCTCGGCGATGCCGGTCAGGAAGCTCACCTGCGTGCGCAGGGTCGGCTTGTCGAAGATGACGGCGATCGCGCGGGGGCCCGCCAGCGGTGTGCGGATGAACCGGTCGTCGCGGAACGCGAGCGCGAGCTCGAGGACCTCGGCCTGCTCCCGGGGGGTCAGGTCGTCGTCGCGCAGGAAGTGCCGGGTCACGCGGTCTCCTCGGGGGCGAGGTCGGCCGGCAGCGCGGCGACCAGGTCGACGAACGGCTGCACCTGGTCGTCCGTCAGGACGAACGGGGGTGCGAGGCGCAGCGTGGTGGGCGTGCACGGGTTGACGATGAACCCGGCCGCGAGCGCGTCGGCCGCGACCCGTGCCGCGACGGGCCGGTCGAGCTCGACGGCGACGAGCAGCCCCTCGCCCCGGACCTCACGCACCAGCGGGTTGCCGGTCGAGCGCAGGCGCTCGCGCAGCCGCTCCCCCAGCCCGGTCACGTGGTCGAGCAGGCCGTCGCGCTCGATGACGCCGATGGTCGCGAGCGCGGCCGCCGCGGCGACCGGGTTGCCGCCGAAGGTCGTGCCGTGCTGGCCGCGACCCAGCAGCTCCGCCGCCTGCGGCCCGTACGCGATCGCGGCGCCCACCGGGAACCCGGCGCCGAGCCCCTTGGCCACCGTGACCACGTCGGGGCGGACGCCGCCGCCGATGTGCGGGTGCTGGTGGGCGAACCAGCGTCCCGTGCGTCCCATGCCGGTCTGCACCTCGTCGAGGACCAGCAGCGCGCCGTGCGCGGTGGTCAGCTCGCGCGCCAGCGCCAGGTACCCCGGCGGCAGCGGCCGCACGCCCGCCTCACCCTGGATGGGCTCGACGACCAGCGCCGCGACCTCGTCACCGCCGTGCGCGAACGCGGCACGCAGCGCGTCCGCGTCACCGAAGGGCAGGAACTCCACACCCGGCGGCAGCGGCTCGAACGGCTCGCGGTACGCCTGCTTGTGCGTCAGCGACAGGGCACCCATCGAGCGGCCGTGGAACGCGCCCTCCAGCGCGAGGACGCGTGGGCGGGCGCCGGCCGAGTGGCGACGCGTGAGCTTCAGCGCGGCCTCCGTCGCCTCGGTGCCGGAGCTGGTGAGGAAGACGCGGGAGCCCTCGGGTGCGTCCGCGATCGCGAGCAGCCGCTCGGCCAGCGCGATCTGCGTCGGGCTGGCGAAGAAGTTGGAGATGTGGCCCAGGGTGCCCAGCTGGGCGCTGATCGCGGCGGTGAGCGTCGGGTGCGCGTGACCCAGCGAGTTGACCGCGATGCCGCCGAGCAGGTCGAGGTACCGCACGCCGTCCGCGTCCCACACGTACGGTCCCTCCCCGCGGACCAGCACGCGCTGCGGCGGGCCGAACGTGTCCATCACCGCGTGCGTGTAGCGCGCGGTCCACTGCGCCACCGAGCCGTCGGCGGCGGGCAGCGGCAGCGCGTCGTCCGTCCCGGGTGCGCGGTGCCGGGGGGTGCCCGGGCTGGTCACGGTCACGTCCTGGGTCGCGCTCACGGCGTCGCCTCCTGGTCGTCGCCGGCCAGCCGGACCGCCCGCACGGGCACGGTCGACGGGTGGCCGTCGGGGTCGGTGTCGGGCAGCACCATGGTGCCGACGCCCTCGGACGTGAAGACCTCGACGAGGATCGAGTGGGTCGCTCGGCCGTCGATGACGTGCGCGCGCGGCACACCGCCCTCGACCGCTCGCCAGCAGGCCTCCATCTTCGGACGCATGCCGGAGTCGAGGCGCGGCAGGAGCTCGGCCAGGGCGGACGCGCGGATGCGCCGCACGAGCGTCGAGCGGTCCGGCCAGTCGGTGTACAGGCCCTCGACGTCCGTGAGGATGATGAGCTTGCGCGCCCCGAGCGCGACGGCCAGCGCCGCCGCCGCGGTGTCCGCGTTGACGTTGAGCACCTGGGTGGGGTCGTCGATGTCCGGCGCGACGGTCGAGACCACGGGGATCCGCCCCGCGTCGAGCAGGTCGAGGACGGCCCCGGGGTTGACGTGCACGACGTCACCGACGAGGCCGACGTCGACCTCGTGCCCGTCGACCACGGCGGTGCGGCGGCGCGCCTGGAAGAGCCCGGCGTCCTCGCCCGACAGGCCGACGGCGTGGGGCGCGTGGGCGTTGAGCAGGCCGACGAGCTCGCGCGAGACCTGGCCGGTGAGCACCATCCGCACCACGTCCATGGCCTCGGGCGTCGTCACGCGCAGCCCGCCGCGGAACTCGCTGGCGATGTCGAGGCGGTCGAGCATCGCGTTGATCTGGGGACCGCCACCGTGCACGACGACGGGCCGCAGGCCGACCTGCCGCAGGAAGACCATGTCCTCCGCGAACGCCCGCTTGAGCGTGTCGTCGATCATGGCGTTGCCGCCGTACTTGACCACGACGAGCGCGCCGGCGAACTGCTGGAGCCAGGGCAGCGCCTCGACGAGGACCTCGGCCTTCTGGTCGGCGCGCAGGTCGGTGCGCGTGTCGAAGACGAAGTCGTCGGGCACGGAGGGAAGGTTCACGTCGGGACCGCTCATGTGGAGTAGGCGCTGTTCTCGTGGACGTACTCGTGCGTGAGGTCGTTGGACCACACGGTCGCGGCGGCGTCGCCGGCGTGCAGGTCGACCACGACGTGCACCTCGCGGTCCGCAGCGAGGTCGACCTCCGTGCGGTCGGCGTGCGGGCGGCCGGCCCGGCAGACCATGACACCGTTCATCGACACGTCGACGGCCTCGGGGTCGAACGGCGCGACCGCCTCGGGCACCGTGCCGGCCTGCGCGAGCACGCGGCCCCAGTTGGGGTCGTTGCCGAAGATCGCGGCCTTGAAGAGGTTGGACCGCGTGACGGCCCGGGCGACCGCGAGCGC
The DNA here is from genome assembly GCF_018388445.1 of Cellulomonas wangleii. Classification (NCBI taxonomy): domain Bacteria; kingdom Bacillati; phylum Actinomycetota; class Actinomycetes; order Micrococcales; family Cellulomonadaceae; genus Cellulomonas; species Cellulomonas wangleii. The sequence goes on along the minus strand of NZ_CP074405.1, from coordinate 1,792,017 downwards.
GGCCGACTCGTCGGTGGCGTGCACCACGTGGACGGCGACGTCGTGCGACGCCCCCTCGGCATCGGCCACGAGCTGGCGCGCGAGCGAGGCGCACACCCGCAGCACGGCGTCCGCGAGCACGTCCCGCGACGGTGTGACGCCCGACGCACCCGAGGCGAGCAGCGTGACCGTGTCCGACGTCGACATGCAGCCGTCGGAGTCCACGCGGTCGAACGTCCGCGCCGTCGCCGAGCGCAGCACCGAGTCGAGCACCGGGGCCTCGACGTCGGCGTCGGTGGTGAGGACGCACAGCATGGTCGCGAGCGCCGGGGCGAGCATGCCCGCGCCCTTGGCCATGCCTCCGACCGTGAACGATCCGTCCGGCGTCTGCACCGTGACGTGCGCGGTCTTGGCCACCGAGTCGGTCGTCATGATCGCCGTCGCGGCGGCGAGCCCGTCGTCCCCCAGGGCGGCGGCGGCGAGGTCGACGCCGGTCAGCAGGACCTCGCGCGGCAGCCGCTCGCCGATGAGCCCGGTGGAGCACACCACGACGTCACCCGCGGAGACGCCGAGCGCCGACGCGACGCGCTCGGCCGTCATGTGGGAGTCGAGGAAGCCCTCGGGCCCCGTGCTGACGTTGGCGCCGCCGGAGTTGAGGACGACGGCGGAGACGACGCCGTCGGTGACGACCTGCCGGGACCACACCACGGGCGCACCGACCACGCGGTTGGTGGTGAACACCGCCGCGCCGGCCTGCCGCGGGCCGTCGTTGACGACCAGCGCCATGTCCGGCGTCCCGGACGCCTTGAGCCCGGCCGTCACGCCCGAGGCACGGAACCCGGCCGCCGCGGTCACCCCGGGCGACGTGCCGGGCGACGTGCCGGCAAGGGCGGCACCGAGGTGGTCGGTCACGGGGCGACTCCGTTCCGCGGCAGGCCGAGGGTCTCCGGCAGGCCGAGCGCGAGGTTGAGGGACTGGACGGCACCGCCGGCGGTGCCCTTGACGAGGTTGTCGATGGCGGTGACCGTCACGACGCGGCCCGCACGGGCGTCGTACGCGACCTGCACCAGCGCGGTGTTTGCCCCGGTGGTCGACGCGGTGGTCGGCCACTGGCCGGCGGGCAGCACCCGCACGAACGGCTCGTCCGCGTACGCGGCGCGCCACGCCGCGCGCAGCTGCTCGTCGTCGACCGTCACGCCCGGCGCGAGCCGTGCGGTGGCCGTCGCGAGGATGCCGCGGGACATCGGCACCAGCACGGGCGTGAAGGAGGTGCGCACGTCCGAGGCGCCGGCGCTGCGCAGGTTCTGCGCGAGCTCGGGGATGTGCCGGTGGCTGCCGCCCACCGCGTACGGCACCGCGGCGCCGAGCGCCTCGGAGGCCAGCAGGTGCGGCTTCAGCGACTTGCCGGCACCGGAGTAGCCGACGGCCAGGACGGCGACGAGGTCGGTGGTGTCGAGCAGACCGGCCGCGACGCCGGGCTGCAGGCCGAGGGTGACGGCAGTGACGTTGCACCCCGGCACGGCGATGCGGCGCGCCCCGGCGAGGAGCTCGCGCTGGCGGGTCATCGACTGCGCGACCACGAGCTCGGGCAACCCGTACGTCCAGGTGCCCGCGTGGGGGCTGCCGTAGTACGCCTCCCAGTCGGCGGCCTCGACCAGGCGGTGGTCCGCCCCGAGGTCGAGGACCACCGGGTCCTCACCGAGCGCCTCGAGCTCGGCCGCGACCTGCCCGCTGGCACCGTGCGGCAGCGCGAGCACGACGACGTCGTGGCCGGCGAGCGCCTGCGCGGTCGTGGGCTCCAGGACGCGGTCGGCGAGCTCCACGAGGTGCGGGTGGTGCGCCCCGAGCGGCGTCCCCGCGTTGGAGTGCGCCGTGAGCGTGCCGATGCGTGCCTGCGGGTGGTCGAGCAGCAGCCGCAGGATCTCCCCGCCGGCGTATCCGCTGGCCCCGGCCACCGCCACCGTGAACGTCATGTGCATGAACATACAGTCGAGTGCAGACAAATACCAAGGAGAAACGGGAACAGTCGACTCACCTCGCACGGTTGCGGCTGGCATGCGCGCCGTCATCGCCACCCACGCCGGTGGCCCCGAGGTCCTGCAGGTCAGAGACGTCCCGGACCCTGAGCCGCGACCCGACGAGGTGCTCGTGCGCGTCGCGGCGGCCGGCGTCAACTTCATCGACACCTACCGTCGCGGCGGGATCTACCGTATGCCGTTTCCTCATGTCGTGGGGTCCGAGGGCGCCGGTGAGGTCGTCGCGGTCGGCTCGGACGTCACCACGCTCGCGCCCGGGGACCGCGTCGCGTGGGCGTCCGCCGAGGGCTCCTACGCGGAGCTGGTCGCCGTCCGCGAGGCCGACGCGCTGCCCGTCCCGCCGGGCGTGGACGACGCCACCGCGGCCGCGCTGCCGATGCAGGGCATCACCGCGCACTACCTCGTCTCCTCGACCTTCCCCGTCGAGGAGGGTCACGACGTGCTGCTGCACGCGGGTGCCGGGGGCGTCGGGCTGCTGCTGACCCAGCTGGCCGCGGCGCGTGGCGCCCGCGTCGTCTCGACCGTCGGGTCCGTCGAGAAGGAGCACCTGGCGCGTGCCGCCGGTGCGTCCGACGTCATCCGCTACCGCGAGCTGTCGGACCTGACCACCGAGCTCCCGGCCCTCGTGCGGGACCTGACCGGCGGTCGCGGCGTGCACGTCGCCTACGACGGGGTCGGCAAGGACACGTTCGACGCGTCCCTCGCGTCGCTGGCCCGCCGGGGCACGCTCGTGCTGTTCGGTGGCTCCTCGGGCCAGGTGCCCCCGGTCGACCTCCAGCGCCTCAACGCCGCCGGGTCGGTCTTCGTCACGCGCCCGACGATCGCCCACTACACCGCCACGCGCGAGGAGCTGCTCTGGCGGGCGGGCGAGCTCTTCGAGGCCGTCACCGCTGGCGCCCTCGACGTCCACGTCGGAGCCACCTACCCCCTGGCGGACGCCGCCGACGCCCACCGCACCCTCGAGGGGCGTGCCACCACCGGAAAGGTCCTGCTGCTCCCGTGACGCTCGACGCCCCCACGTTCGCCTCCCCTCCCCGCACCGTAACCGTCGAGGTCTGGTCCGACGTCGCCTGCCCCTGGTGCTGGATCGGCAAGCGCCGGTTCGCCACCGCGCTGCGCGCGTTCCCGCACCGCGACCACGTCGAGGTCGTGTGGCGCTCGTACCAGCTGTCCCCCGAGACACCGACGGGGCCCGGCCGCCCCGAGATCGACGCGCTCGTGGCCGCCAAGGGCCTGCCGCGGGACCGGGTCGAGGAGATGTTCGCGCGCGTCGCCGCGGTCGGTGCCGCGGACGGGCTGCACTACGACTTCGACGCGACGCTCGCCTTCAACACGTTCGACGCCCACCGGCTGCTGCACCTCGCCCGTGAGGCGGGCGGCGCCCCGCTGGTCGACGCGACCATGGAGACGCTGTTCTCGGCGCACTTCGAGGAGGGCGCCGACCTCGGCGCGCCCGGCGCGCTCGGCGCGATCGCCCGGCAGGCCGGGTTCGCCGTGCACGGGTGGGACGACGCCCGTGTCGCGGCTGCGCTGCAGGGCGACGCCGCGGCGGACGACGTCCGGGACGACCTGGCGACGGCGCGCACGCTCGGGGTCACCGGCGTGCCGTTCTTCGTGGTCGACCGCCGGTACGCGGTGTCCGGTGCGCAGCCCGCCGAGGTGTTCTCCCAGCTGCTCGACGCGGGCTGGCGCGAGGCCAACCCGCTGGTCGTCGCACCTGCGGGCGAGGTGTGCACCGACGGCTCCTGCTGACGGCGTCCCACCCGTCGGCGCGGTCCACCCTGCGGGCTCACCGGACGCCGAGCATGAGGGAGACGAGCTCGCGCAACGAGTCCACGCGCACGTCCGCGAGCGCGGCGTCGGGGCGCCGGGCGTGGACATGACCCCACGGGCCGCGCCGCACGAGCGCCGTGCGCATGCCTGCGGCACGCGCCGGCAGGACGTCGTTGTCGAGCCGGTCGCCCACGTAGAGCACGTCGGGTGCGGGCACACCGAGGTCCGTCACGACGCGGGCGAAGAACTGCGGAGAGGGCTTGGCCACTCCCCAGCGAGCCGAGGTCGCCAGCAGGTCCACCTCGACACCGGCGGCCCGCAGCTGGTGCTCGGCGCGCGCCGGCTGGTTGCCAGCGACCGCGACGAGGTATCCCGCGGCCCGCAGCGCCCGCAAGGTCGGCAGCGCGTCGGGGTAGAGGTCGTCCGGCCGGATCTCCGGGGCGGTCGACGGCGGATCGACACCGACGTGCCGCCACACGTGGCTGTGCGGCTCGTCGCGCTCGGCCAGCGCCCCGAGCACCGCCATGAGGGCAAGGGGCGGCACACCCACCTCCCCGGCGACCTGCACCCACGCGCGCGTCTCGTCCACGAGCGTCTCGCCGACGTCGAACACGACGGCGCGCACGTCGGCCCACCGCGGACGCGGAGTCAGGTCATCCACGGCGGACACCCTGCCAGGCCCGTGGCACCCCCGTCACCCGTCCGGCGCCGCCTCGTCCCGCGTCACCCGACGGGCGCGAGCGGGCGCGCACGCACCTGGTCGAAGAAGGCGACCTCGTGCGCGCACGACGCCGCGTACGCGGCGAGCATGCGTGCGCGGGTCACCGCACCCACCTCACGCGCGGCGGCGTCGGCGAGGTCGGAGGCACGGTCGGCCGCCGCCGCGAAGGCGGGGTCCCCGTAGGTGGCGACCCAGTCGCCGTACGGGTGCGCACCCAGGTGGCCCGCGCGCGCCAGGATGCGCGCGCCCAGGTCCGCGTACAGGACGTAGCACGGCAGCACCGCGGCGACGACCTCGGCGTACGACCCCGTCGCGGCGACCGCCAGCAGGTGGTCGACATAGGCGGTGGTCGCAGGGCTCGCCGGACCGGACCTGCCGCTGCCGGTGAGCCGCTCCTCGTGCAGCCGGGCCTCGACGTCGAGGCACCGCGCCGCGCCCTGCGCGAAGAACACCTGGGCCGCGGGGCCGGGCGCGAGCTGGCTCGCCCGGGCGAGCACCCGGGAGTACTGCGCGAGGTACAGCGCGTCCTGGTGCAGGTAGGCCTCGAAGTCGTCCACGGGCAGCGTCCCGTCGGCCAGCCCGCGCACGAACGGCAGGTCGTCGCACGCGCCGCGCAGTCCGGCCGCCCGCTCCCACGCGTCGACGCTGAACGGGCGCGCACCCAGTGTCGGCGCGTGGTGCAGGTGGTCGACAGGCCCCCGCCCCGACCCGACCGCGAGGGCCTCGCCGGCGGCGATGGCGCCGGTGAGCCACTCCTTCGCCTCCCGGGCCGCCGCCACCCAGTCGGGCCGTCGTGGGCGCAGCGCCGCGACGGCGGCCGACAGCGAGCAGCCCGTGCCGTGCGTGCTGGTCGTGCGCACGCGCGCCCCGCCGAGCTCGGTCACCGTCGTCGGACCGACGACCGCGTCCGGGCTCGCGTCCCCGGCGAGGTGGCCGCCCTTGAGCAGCACCGTCACGCCCGACCGGTGCGCGAGCCGCCGGGCCTGGTCGACCGCGCCCGGCCACGTCGTCGCGGCGGGCTCACCGAGCAGCACGCCGAGCTCAGGCAGGTTCGGCGTCACCAGGTCCGCGAGCGCGACCAGCCGCCGCACGGCGTCCTCGGCGTCCGCGTCGAGCAACCGGTCCCCGCTGCTCGCGACCATGACGGGGTCGAGAACAACGACCGGGGGCCGGGTGCGGGCCAGCCAGGCGGCGACCTCGTCGGCCACGGCGCGCGTGCCGAGCATGCCGATCTTCACCGCGTCCACCACGACGTCGTCGCTCACGGCGTCGAGCTGGGCGCGCAGGAAGTCGACGCCGGGGACGTGCACCTCCCGCACCCCGTGCGTGTTCTGCGCGACGAGCGCGGTCACCACGGCCATGCCGTACGCGCCGTGCGCGGCGAACGACTTCAGGTCGGCGTGGACACCGGCACCGCCCGTCGGGTCGGTGCCCGCGACCGACAGCACGCGCACGCGGCTGCCCGTGAGGCGCGCGCCGGTCGCGGGCGCGGCCGGTGCGGCGCTCACCGGGCCACCGCCGGCGCCGCGGCGCGGTCCCATGCCTCGACCAGCCGCGCGGCGGCCCCACCGGGGTCCGTGGCACCGCACACGGCGCCGACGACGGCCATGGCGTGCACCCCGGCAGCGCGCAGCGCCGGTGCGTCCGCCGCGCCGAGGCCGCCGATGGCCACGACGGGACGACCGCCGGACGCGACGACCGCCGCTCGCGCCCCGGCGACCCCGATCGCCGGCCCCGCCTCGGGCTTGGTGGGCGTGAGCCGCAGGGGACCCGACCCCAGGTAGTCGGCGCCCGCGACCGCCCGGACGTGCTCGGGCAGTGCCGCCGAGGCGCCCACCAGGGCGTCCGGACCGAGCAGCGCGCGCGCGTCGTCGACCTCGAGGTCACGCCTCCCCACGTGCACACCGTCGACGTGGGCGCCGCGCGCCCGCGCCGCGAGCGCGACGTCGACGCGGTCGTCCACGACGAGCACCGCGGGACCCGCGAGGCGCAGCGCGTCGGCCACCGAGACGGTCAGCGCGACGAGCTCACGGGCGGTCGCCCGCTTGGCGCGCACCTGGACGGTGCCGACACCGGCACGGACCGCAGCGCCCGCGACGTCCGCGGGACGGTGTCCGGCACGTCCGCACACGTCGGCGTCCAGGACGAGGTAGATGCCCGCGGGCAGCGCGCTCATGCCGGCACGCCGATCCGCTGCGCGGCCGCGACGCGGCACGCGAGGTCGTCCGGGGTCAGCAGGTACAGCTCGTCGAGGAGCCCGACCTGGAACGACGCGGGGCCGCGCGCGTCGATCACCGCGCGCTCGGCGGCGAGCCCCAGGGCCGCCGACGCCGCGACGGCCGCGGTCAGCGGCGGCGCGACCGACGTGAAGGCCGCGACGAGACCGCCCAGCGCGCACCCGGACCCGGTGATCGTCGTCAGGAGCCGGTCACCGACCGCGAGCCGCACGTGCGTGATGCCGTCGGTGACGAGGTCGACCGGCCCGGACACCGCGACGACCCCGCCGGTGCGCCGCGCGAGGGCGTCGGCGGCGTCGGCGCTGGTGTCGACGTCGTCGCGCGCGTCGACACCGCGACCGGCGGAGACGAAGCCCGCGAGCGCGCGGACCTCGCTGGCGTTGCCGCGCACCACGGCCGGACGCTCGCCGAGCAGGTGGCCGGCCAGCCGCGTCCGGACCGACAGGACACCGACCGCGACCGGGTCGAGCACCCACGGCACACCAGCCCCCGCGGCAGCCGCGACCGTCGGGGCGAGGCACGCACGCTGGTCCGGCCCCGGCGTCCCGAGGTTGACCAGGACGGCGCCCGCGGCGCCCGCGAGCTCCTCGGCCTCCCCCGGCACGCTCGCCATCGCGGGGGACGCGCCGATCGCGAGCAGCGCGTTGGCGACGAGGTTCGTCGTGACCTCGTTCGTCAGGCACTGCACGAGCGGGGTACGCCGTCGCAGCTCGTCGAGGGCCGCGCCACATGCGGCGGCGAGGTCGGTGGGCAGGGCAGACGTCATGGCGGACATCCCTTCGCTCGTACGAACGAGATCAGGTTCGACGGGTGTGATCTCAGCCCTGCTCGGTACAGGGCACCCCGTGTCTCGCCGCCGACCCTAGCCCGCCGGCGGTGACGCTGCCGAGAGCAGGTCTCGCCCTGCGGACGCCTCGATGCCTCACCCGCCCGGGGGCCCCGGGCAGGTGAGGCCGCCGCTACGCTCACGGGTGCGGGTCGCCGGCGCCCCCGGGTGCCGTGCGCGGTCCGCGCCGACCAGCGCGCGTGCGCGCCAGAACCTGCGAGGCGACATGACCCCCGACACCACCCGACCCGCGCCGCTGACCGACCCGGTCGGCACCGTGGTGCCGTCCGCCGTGCCGACGCACTGGTACAACCTGGCAGCGGACCTGCCCGAGCCGTGCCCGCCGGCGCTGCATCCCGGCACGCGCGAGCCGCTCACCCCGGACGACCTGGCGCCGCTGTTCCCGATGGCGCTCATCGCGCAGGAGGTCTCGACCGAGCGCTGGGTGGAGGTCCCGCAGACGGTCCGCGAGATCTACGCACTGTGGCGGCCGTCCCCGCTGGTGCGCGCCCTGCGGCTCGAGCGGGCGCTGGGCACGCCGGCGAAGATCTACTACAAGTACGAGGGCGGCTCCCCCGCCGGCTCGCACAAGCCCAACACGGCGGTCGCGCAGGCGTACTACAACGCGGTCGAGGGCATCACCCGGCTGACGACGGAGACGGGCGCCGGGCAGTGGGGCGCGTCGCTGTCGATGGCGTGCGCGCTGCTGGGCCTCGACCTCGAGGTGTGGCAGGTACGGGCGTCCTACGACGCCAAGCCGTACCGCCGCATGCAGATGGAGACGTACGGCGCGACGTGCCACCCGTCGCCGTCGGACCTCACCGAGGCGGGGCGGGCGATGCTCGCGGCCGACCCGACGACGACCGGGTCGCTCGGCATGGCGATCAGCGAGGCGGTCGAGGTCGCGGCGCAGGACCCGAACGCGCACTACGCACTGGGCTCGGTGCTCAACCACGTGCTGCTGCACCAGAGCGTCATCGGGCAGGAGGCCCTCGCGCAGCTCGACGAGATCGGCGAGCGTGCGGACGTCGTGTTCGGGTGCGCGGGCGGCGGGTCCAACCTGGGCGGGCTGAGCTTCCCGTTCCTGGGGCGCAACCTGCGCGACGGGACGACGACCCGGGTCGTCGCGTGCGAGCCGGCCGCGTGCCCGTCGATGACGCAGGGCGAGTACCGCTACGACTTCGGTGACGTCGCGGGCCTGACCCCGCTGCTGAAGATGCACACGCTCGGCAAGGACTTCGTGCCGCCGCCGATCCACGCGGGCGGGCTGCGCTACCACGGCATGGCACCGATGGTGTCGCACGCCTACGCGCTGGGTCTCATGGAGGCAATCGCGGTGGAGCAGGACGACGCGTTCGCGGCGGGCATCGAGTTCGCGCGCGCCGAGGGCATCATCCCCGCGCCGGAGTCGACGCACGCCGTGGCCGGGGCCATCGCGCACGCCCGGGCGGCGACGACCGACGAGACGATCGTCATCGGCCTGTCCGGCAACGGCGTGCTGGACCTGCCCGCGTACCACGACTACGTCTGACCGGACGCGGTGCGCGGGCCGGCGACGACCCGGCCCGCGCAGCACCCGTCCGCGTCGGGCGCCCGACGTCAGGCCGGAGGGCTCGCGGCGCGGGCGCGGGCGATGTGCCCGCGCACCGCGTCCAGGTCCGCGTCCGTGAAGAGCGCGCGCGGCAGGACGAGCCACCCGTGCGGCGGGTGGGTCCACAGCGCCACTGCCGCACCGCGCACACGGACACCGCCGAAGGCGCTCCAGCGGGTCTGCGCCGCACCACGCGGGGAGGTCGTGCACAGGGCGGTCTCCCCCACCTCGACGGTGAAGGGCCCCGGGGGCGTCAACCCGACCACGCGACGCATGGCATGACGTGTGACCACGATCAGGACCACCGGCATGAGCGACACCACGACCAGCAACGTGATCCAGTCGGCGGGCCCGAGCCGGAACTCGTGGGCACCGAGCTGCAGCGCCGTGACCCCGAGCACGAGCACCCCGCCCCGGATGCGCGTCTCGCGTGACCGCAGCACGACGGCCGCGGCGTCGTGCGCCATGTCACGTCGCAGCTCCTCGGTCACGGTGAGCGTCCGTACGCCGGCATCCTGCATGGCGCACATCGTGGCAGCGCGCCCGGCCCGACGGAGCGGTATCGCCGCGGTTCACCCGACCGCCGGACCCAGCACCCGGCGAGCCCGGGAAGACCACGAGGGCCCGGCCGGACGACGCCGACCGGGCCCTCGTGCGCGTCCGTCAGCCGCGGACCGTGACCGTGCGGCTCGTGCCGCCCGCGACGTTCGCCGCGTCGTCCGGCACGAACACCGCGGTCAGGCGGTGCGTCCCGCTGCCGAGGTCGCGCGGGACGGTCCCGATCGCCAGGCCGAGCACCACGTCCGCGCTTGCCACGACGCGCTCACCCTCGCGCAGCTCGACACGGCCCGCCGGGAGCCGGGCGGTGTCGAGACCCACGGTCGCGACCCACACAGACGGGACCAGCCGCGGGAACGGCGACTGGACGACGGACAGCGACGTGGTGCTGGTCGCCTGCTCGACGGTCACGGTCACCGGGGCGGACTGCGAGCCCGCCACGGCGTCCGTGCCGGCGTACCGCGCGACGACCTCGTAGGTGCCGACGGGCGTGTCCCCCGGCAGCGTGAGCACCGCCCGCCCGCCACGCAGCGACGCCGTGCCGAGCACGTCGTCCCCGGCGACGAACTGCACCGACCCGGTGACCGGGCCCGGCGACGTCACGACGGCCGTGAGCCGGACGCGGGTGCCGCGCGTGCCGAACACCTGCGTGTCCGGCGACGCGCTGAGCGCCGTGGTCGACGCCTCGCCGGCGTCCTCGACCGTGAACGGCACCGAGGCGGTCGTGCCGCTCGGTGACGCGACGACCGTGAGCGTGTGCTCACCCGCCCCGAGATCTGCCGGGACGGTGACCGTCACCTGCGCCGACGCGTCCGGCCCGTCGCCCCGCACCAGCGGGAACGTACCGAGCGACACCTCACCGAGGAGCACCTCGACCGACGTGTTCTCGGGCGCCCCCAGGCTGGTGAGGTTGATGCCGCCGACCGTGAAGGTGAGCTCGTCCCCGGGCGCCACCGGCTCGGTGAGCGCCGGCACCTCGACGGCCCGCTCCGCGAAGTCCGGCGCGATGCCCGGGTGCGCCTGCAGGTACGCGATCCAGGCGTCCCGGTCGATGAGACCGGAGTCGGCCGTGCGGGCGCCCTCGGCGAGCACCCGGAAGTTGTCCCCGCCCTGGGCGAGGAACGAGAACGTCCCGATGCGGTACTCGGCCCCGAGGTCGATCGGCGCGCCGTCGACCGTGACCGACGTGATCCGGTCGCCGAGCTCGCGCGAGGCGTCGTACGTGTAGGTGACGTTATCGGACAGCCCCAGCTGCAGGTACGGGCGGCTCGGGATGGAGCCGTCCGCGTTGGTCTGCCACTGCTGCTCCAGCATCGTCACGACCTGGGCACCCGTGAGCGTGGTGGTCCAGAGGTTGTTGACGAACGGGAGCACCGCGTTGGCCTCGGCGTAGGTCACCGTGCCGTCGGGGGCGTGGAGCAGCTCGGCGCGCATGCCGCCCGGGTTGACGACGCCGATCTGGGCGCCGCCACGCTCGGGCGAGGCGAGCGTGTCGAGGAGGGCCTCCGCGACGAGCGAGCCGAGGGCCGACTCGCGGCTGCGGTCGTCCCGGCCCGTCGTGGTGCCGGGAGCCGAGCCGACGTACACGCCGTCGACGTACTGCCCCCCGGTGAACGCCGTCGTGACGTCCGCGGTCACGGACCCGACGGGCTGCGACCCGACCTCGGTCGCGAACGCGAGGGCGTCGGCGACGATCTGCGCCACCTCGGCGACCCGCGGGTACGCGGCAATGAGGTCGGCGTCGGGCGTCGTCGTGCGCGCCACGTTCTCGGCCGTGGCGGCCGTGACCCGGTCCGTCGCGGGGTCGTACGTCAGCACGACCTTGCCGAGGTACTCGCCGTAGGAGCCGGTCTGCACGACCGGCCGGGTGGCGTCGCCGTCGCCGACCGGCCCGAACCAGGCGTACTGCTTGTGCGTGTGGCCGGTGAAGATGGCGTCCACCGCGGGGTCGGTCCCGGTGACGATGTCGGCGAACGCGCCGCCGGCAGCCAGCTCCTCCTCGAGGGTCGCGCCGTCGGGCGTGCCCGCACCGGCCCCCTCGTGGTACTGCGCGACGATCACGTCGGCCTCGCCGTTCGCCTCGTCGCCGTCCGTGAGTGCGGCAGCCACCCGGTTGACGGCCTCGACCGGGTCGCCGAAGTCGAGACCGGCGATCCCGCCCGGGGTGACGAGCGACTCCGTCTCCTCGGTGACCACGCCGATGACGCCGACGCTCACGCCGTCCATGTCGAGCAGCGCGTACTCGTCGAGCGCGGGCGTCGTGGTGCCCGCCCGGTAGACGTTGGCACCGAGGTACGGGAACTCCGCGTTCTCGCCGCCCGCGATCACGCGCTCGACGAGGTCGTCGTACCCCTTGTCGAGCTCGTGGTTGCCGATGGCCGACGCGCCCAGGTCCAGGGCGTTCAGCACGTCGATCGTCGGCTGGTCGTCCTGCACCGCCGACGCGAACAGCGACGCGCCGATGTTGTCGCCCGCCGACAGGAACGCGACCGGGCCGTCCGCCGCCGCGCGCTGCTGCTCGACCGTGCCCGCGAGCTTCACGGTGTTGGCGTCGATGCGCCCGTGGAAGTCGTTGATGTTGAGGAACGTCAGGTCGACCGGGCCCGCGTTCGCGTCACCGGCCGTCAGGCCCACGACCACCGGGTCGTGGTCCGACGAGCGGTACGCGTCGGGCGCGTGGAACGTCGTGCCGTGGTAGCCGTACCGGCTGTACTCCAGCGCGATGGACTCCGGGGCGTTGATCTCCCAGACGTCGGCACCGGTCGCCCGCGCGATGGCCGCCTCGTTCAGCAGCACGTGGTCGAGCGACCCCGACAGCCCTTGGTACGAGTACGAGTACTGGCCGGGTGAGAGCTGCGCGACGGCGTCGACGTAGCCCGCGTCGTACAGGACCTGCAGCGGGTCCTCCCGCGTGTAGGCGTTGAAGTCGCCCACGAGGGCGACGGCCTCGGCGTCGCCCTGCACCGTCGGGACCCAGTCGCGCAGCGCGGTCGCCTGGCGCACGCGCGACTCGTTCGCCGCGCCCTGCCCGTCGCCCGTGTCGGCGTCGCCGGGCCACGGCCCGGCCGAGCCCTTGGACTTGAAGTGGTTGACGACGACGAGGAACGGCTCGCCGCCGTCCGTCGGCGTGAAGACCTGCCCGATCGGCTCGCGGGCGTTGCCGAACGCCTGGTCGTCACCGCTCTGGTCGCCCAGCGCACGCGACGCGCCCGTCGGGGTCACCGCGGCCGGCTGGTAGATGATCGCGTTGGTGATGACGTCCTGCTCCGCCGCCGGCGGCAGCTCGTCGGACGACGGCACGAAGGCCCAGCGGTCCTCGCCGGCCGCCGCGTTGAGCGCGTCGACCAGGGTCGAGAGCGCCTCGTCGGCCACACCGTCGACGCGGGCCGAGTTCTCGATCTCCAGCAGACCGACGACGTCGGCGTCCAGACCCTCGATCGCCGCGACGACCTTGGCCTGCTGCCGCTCGAGGTCCGCCGCGTCCCACGCGCCGCGCTGGTCGCAGCCCTCGCGCACCGTGACCGGCTCGCCCGCGGGGTCGCGGTAGGCCACGCACGACGCGGCCTCGTCACCGAGGGTCGTGAAGTAGTTGAGGACGTTGAACGACGCGACCGACAGGTCGCCGCCCACCGGCTCGGGGGCCGCGGTGCGGTCGTTCTCGAAGGTCACGGGGGCGGGACCGCCGGCGACCACAGGGGCCGTCGGGTTCAGCTTCCAGGTCCCGTTGCGCCAGTCCACGACCAGCGGCTCGGTCACCTGCACGCCCGCACCGACGCGCACCGGGTTCTGCAGCGACACCCACGGCGGGGTGAGCCCACCGTTGCCGGAGCCGAGGAAGTTGGTCGACGCGCCGTCGTCCAGGACGACTCCCCGCGCGGCGTTGTCGGCCGCGACGGCCGCCGCCTCCGCGGACCCGGGTCGCGCCACCTCCGTGGGCTGCAGCAGCGGCGTCGTGCCGACCGCGAGGCCGACCTCGCCGTACTGGTTCGTGCTGTACGTGTTCGAGACCGTGAGGTCACCCGTCGGCAGGAGGAGCATCGACTCCAGCGCCTCGCGCGCGGCGGCGTCGGCCGGCCACGGGCCGGTCACCGGGGACGGTGCGTCCGCCGCCGGGAGCTCCTGGACGTCGCCGGGAGCCGCGACGGTGACCTGCGTCAGCCCGTTGAACTCCACGACCTCGCCCGTCACCTGCAGGTGCTGACCGATCGCCACCTGCCCGACCGTCGCGGGCGAGTACACGAACAGGGCCTGCGAGCCGTCGCGTGCCGCGTCGCCGCCCGAGCCCGGCGTCTGCAGGACGTAGCCCGCGAGCCCGCCGGTCGGGTAGGCCGCCGTCACGACGCCGGACGTCGTCACGCGCTGACCCACCAGCGGGGACGCGTCACCGGTGCCCTGGATCGCGCCGATGGTGACCACCTGCGGCTCACCCGGCTCGCCCGGCTCCTCGGGCTCCTCGGGCGCGGTCCCCGCCGGCTGCGGCGTGGGCGTGCCGGTCCGGAAGTCGGCCGCGTTGTCCGCGGTGTGGGTGTGCGCGGCGTCGCGCTGCACCGACGTCGCGTTCGTCGTGGCCGGCGCGACGCCGGACCCCGCCCACGACGTCGCGTTCGGTCCCCAGCCGACGAGGTCGACGACCGCGTCCAGCTGGGCGCACCCGGTGTCGCACGTCAGGGCGGCCGTGCCCGCGACGAGCGCGACCTTGCCCGTGGTGCCGCTCATCGCGGTGCCCGTGCCCTCGAGGTCGACGGGCACGTCGGGGGCCGCGGTGTTCGCCCCGAACGCCTGCCCCACGACGAAGGTCGCGCCCGCAGGCACGCTGCCCGACAGCGGCGTGACCTGCCAGGACGTCCCGGTGGCCGACGCGTACTGCAGCGAGTAGCCGGCCAGGTCGACGGCCCCGTCGCCCGGGTTGTACAGCTCGACGAAGTCACGGTCGAACGGCGCGCCGGAGTTGCCCCCACCGCCGTACACCTCGTGGACCAGCAGGGGTGCGTCGGGCGACACCGCCGCCCGCGCGGCTCCCGCGGTGGCCAGGCCACCGGTGAGCATCACGGCGAGTGCGGTGAGCGCCCCCGTGGACCGTCGTCGTGCGTGCACGCAGATCTCCTCCGTCGGGCGCGCGAGGGGTGGGGGACCACGCCTCGTCGCGCGAGCAGCAGCCGTCACCCGGACGGCCGGTCTCACCCTGCGTGGTCCATCCGGTTCGTCGCAACTACCCGACAGTAACTATCTGGTGAACTCCTCCGAGGGTGCCCGGTTCACCCCGGTTCGCCCGGCCCGCGAGCGCACCGACGACGACGGGCCGGCCCCGGGGAGTCCCCGCGACCGGCCCGTCGACCTGGCGATCAGGCGCGCAGCTCGGCGCCCACGCGCGCGTGCGCCTCGGCGACCACGGCGTGCCGCACGGCGGCCGTCTCCTCGGCCGTCAGCGTCCGGTCGGGCGCGCGCAGCCGCAGCGCGAAGGCGAGCGACCTGCGTCCCGGTCCGACCTGGTCGCCGACGTAGACGTCGAACAGCCGCACGTCCTCCAGGACGTCGCCCGCGGTCGACGCGGCGGCGCCGACCCGCACGGCCGTCAGGACGTCCGCCGCCGGGACGTCGTCCGCCACGACGAGCGCGACGTCCTCCTTCGCCACCGGGAACGTCGAGACGGGCACGGCCTGCACCGGCTCCGCGGACGAGGCCGCGAGCAGCGCCGACAGGTCGACCTCGAAGGCCACGGTCCGCGCGGGCAGACCGAGCGCGGTCACGACGTTCGGGTGCAGCTCCCCCGCGTGGCCCACGACGACGCCGTCGAGCGTCGACAGCCGCGCGCAGCGGCCCGGGTGGAACGGCGCCCGCTCCCGGTCGGCGGTCACCGCGAGCTCGACGCCCGCCAGCCGCGCGAGGTGCTGCACGTGCGCGATCGCGTCCCCGTGGTCGGCGCGGCGACCCGCGCCCCACACCCCGGCAGGCTCCGCCAGACCGGCGAGCACGCCCGCCGCGTGCAGCGGCTGCGGCGGCACGGCCGCCTCGAGCGCGGCGAGGGTGTCGTCGTCCGGGCGCACCCCGCCCGCCAGCCGCGGCGCCACGCCGGGGCCCGCCGGCGGCAGCGTGACGAGCCCGAGCTCGAACACGCCCACGTCGGACGTCCCGCGCGTGACGTTGCGGCGCGCCGTCTCCAGCAGCGTCACCAGCAGGTCCGTGCGCATGTACGGCTGCCCGTCGGCGAGCGGGTTGACCAGCCGCACCGCCCGGCGCCGCTCGTCGTCCTCCGGCAGGCCGAGCGCCTCGAGCTGCTCGGCACCGACGAACGGGTAGCTGAGCACCTCGACGAGGCCCGACGCCGCGAGCGTGTCCGCGACCGCGCGGCGCAGCCGCTGGTCCCGGGTCAGGCCGCGGCCGGTCGGGGCGGACGGCACGATCGACGGGATGGCGTCGTACCCGCGCAGCCGCGCGACCTCCTCGACCAGGTCGACGCCCGCGACGAGGTCGGGCCGCCAGGACGGCACGTGCACCCGCCAGGGCGTCGTCGCGTCCTCGACCGTGCAGCCGATCTCCGTGAGCGTCGCGCGCACCTCGTCGTCGGTGTACGGGACGCCGACCAGCCGCCCGGCCTGCGCCGGGTCGAACGCGACCGGCTCCGGCGCCGACGTGCGGTCGACGTCCGTCAGCGCGTCCTCGACCGTGCCGCCGCCGTGCTCGACGAGCAGCGCGGCAGCCCGTGCGACCGCGACCCGCGGCAGCTGCGGGTCCACACCCCGCTCGAAGCGCTTGGACGCCTCCGACGTCAGCCGGTGACGCCGCGACGACCGCGCGACGGACACCGGGTCGAAGTGCGCGGCCTCGAGCAGCAGGTCCGTCGTCTCCTCCCCCACCTCGGAGTCCGCGCCGCCCATGACCCCGGCGATGCCGAGCACGCGCGCGGCGTGCCCGCCCGTGGAGTCGGTGACGAGCAGGTCCTGCGGGTCCAGGGTGCGCTCGACGTCGTCGAGCGTCGTGGCCTTCTCCCCCGGGCGCGCCCGACGGACGACGACCGGCGCGGTGAGCGTGGCCAGGTCGTAGGCGTGCATCGGCTGCCCGAGGTCGAGCATGACGTAGTTCGTCACGTCGACCGCCAGGCTGATCGGGCGCATGCCGGCCTGCGTGAGGCGCTGCTGCATCCAGGCCGGCGACGGTCCGGACGCGCGCACGCCGCGCACGACCTGGGCGACGAACCGGTCGCACCCGGGCACCCCGCCGATGCCCGCGTCGTCGGCGATCTCGACCGCGAACCCGGCGGGTCGCTCCCGCAGCACGTCGTCCGACGCCAGGCCGGGGTCGGTGAAGCGCGCGCCCGTGGAGTGCGCGTACTCGCGGGCGACGCCGCGCATCGCGAAGCAGTACCCGCGGTCCGGGGTCACGTTGATCTCGAGCACCTCGTCGGCCAGGCCGAGCAGGCGCAGCGCGTCGGTGCCGGGAGCGGTGACGTCGTCGCCGTACCCCAGTCGCGACAGCACGATGATCCCGGCGTGGTCCTCGCCGAGGCCCAGCTCGCGCGCCGAGCAGATCATGCCGTCGGACACGTGCGCGTACGTCTTGCGCGCCGCGATGGGGAACGGCCCGGGCAGCACCGCACCCGGCAGCGCGACGACGACACGGTCCCCCACACCGAAGTTGTGCGCGCCGCAGACGATGCCGCGCGCGACGGTCGGGTTGCCGTCGTCGTCGAGGTCGTTGTGCGCGCCCACGTCGACGCGGCACCAGTTGATGGTCTTGCCGTTCTTCTGCGGCTCGGGCGTGAGCTCGAGGACCTGCCCGACGACGAGCGGGCCGGTGACGCCGGAGGTGTGGATCGCCTCCTCCTCGAGGCCGACGCGCACGAGGTCGGCGGCCAGCTGCTCGGCCGTGAGGTCGGCAGGGAGCTCGACGTGGTCGCCGAGCCAGGTCAGAGGGATGCGAGGCATGTCAGATCACCGTCCGGAACTGCTGGGAGAAGCGCACGTCGCCCTCGACCATGTCGCGCATGTCGGCGATGCCGTGCCGGAGCATGAGGGTGCGCTCGATCCCCATGCCGAACGCGTACCCGGAGTACACGTCGGGGTCCACTCCGCAGGCGCGCAGCACGTGCGGGTTGACCATGCCGCAGCCGCCCCACTCGATCCACCCGGGCCCGCCCTTCTTCTGCGGGAACCACAGGTCCATCTCGGCGCTCGGCTCGGTGAACGGGAAGAACGACGGCCGCAGCCGCGTGCGCGCCTCCGGCCCGAACATCGCCCGCGCGAAGTGGTCGAGCGTGCCCTTGAGGTGCGCCATCGTCAGGCCCTTGTCGACCGCGAGGCCCTCGACCTGGTGGAACACCGGGGTGTGGGTCGCGTCGAGCGCGTCGGTGCGGAACACCTTGCCGGGGCACGCGATGTACACCGGCACGCCGCGCTCGAGCATCGTGCGCGCCTGCACGGGCGACGTGTGCGTGCGCAGCACGAGACCCGAGCCGTCCTCGGCGACGTCGCCGTCCTGCGGCGCCACGAAGAACGTGTCCTGCATCTGGCGCGCGGGGTGGTCGACGCCGAAGTTCAGGGCGTCGAAGTTGAACCACTCGGCCTCGAGCTCCGGACCCTCGGCGATCTCCCAGCCCATCGCGACGAACACGTCGGCGATGCGCTCCGAGAGCGTCGTCAGGGGGTGGCGCGCACCCAGCGGGTGACGGTCGGCGGGCAGCGTGACGTCGACGGACTCCTCGACGAGCACGCGCGCGTCGCGCTCGGCCTCCAGCTCGGCCGTGCGCGCGGCGATCGCCGCGTTGACGCGCCCGCGGGCCTGGCCCACGAGCCTGCCGGCGGCGGCCTTGTCGGGGCCGGGCAGCGTGCCGATCGCCCGGTTGGCGAGCGCCAGGGCGCTCGCGTCACCGGTGTGCGCGAGGCGCGCGGACTTCAGGGCGTCGAGGTCGCCGGCGGCGGCGACCGCCGCGAGGGCGTCGTCGACGGCTGCGGCGACGCCGTCGGCGTCGAGCGGGGACAGCGGTGTGTCGCTGGTCATCAGGACCTTCCAGGGCGGTTCGGCGACGGCCGGACCGTGCGGCGCGGACAGGTCACGCGGTGCACGTCGGCCGGCTGGGCAGTCTAGTGGCGCCCGTCCCGGGGCGGTCGCGACGTCCGGCGCGGACGTGGACCTCGGTCACGCTCCTCAGCGTGCGTGCGCGCGTGCGCGGCCCGGGACGGGCCGCGGAAATCGTCGACCACCCGACGCCCGGGTGAGCAGGTGCACGCGCATGCGGCCATGCTGCCACAGCACCGGCTCACGCCCCGAGGGGAAAGGTCCCGACCGTCGTGTACGCCGGTCCGCCGCCGCGGCCTGCCCCGGGCCGCGACTCCACCAGCGTCAGGGCGTCCACGGTCCAGCGGGGTCCCTCGTAGACCGCGAGCGCCTGCTCGAACACCTCCGCCGGTGCGAGGTCCCGACGGTCGCCGCCCGCCGTCCGGCCCGGCCCCCGGCCGCCGCCGCGCGCGCCGGCCACCGCGCGGGTGCCGCGTCGCGGCGGTCGCGCCCCCGCACGGGCCCGCCCGACGGTCAGATGCGGGCGGTGACGGACCCGCGCGTCGGGCGGCGCACCGTGCGCCTCCCCGACCGCCCGGGCGCCGGCGGCGAGGTCGACCATGGCCGTCACGTCACCGGAGGCGCCGACCCACAGCGTGCGGTGCGCGAAGACGCCCGCGCCGCGCAGCTGCAGCTCGAAGGGCCGCGCGCCCGCCGTCACGTCCACCAGCCCGGCGGCGAGGTCGTCGGTCACCGCGTCGGGAAGGCTCCCGTAGAACGCCGCGGTCAGGTGCCACGTCTCGCGGGCCGACCACCGCACACCCTCGTCCTGAGCGCCCGCACCCCGCCGCACGACGGCGAGTGCGAGGTCCAGGTGGTCGAGCACGTCGTCGGGGGGCCACACCGCGGCGAACAGTCGCATGGGTGCAGCCTGCCAGGCGGGCGGTGCTCAGCGCTGGGCGCGCCCCGAGGCGTACAGGCACACGGCGGCGGCGGTCGCGAGGTTCAGCGACTCGGCCCGCCCGCGCAGGGGCACGCGCACCGCGGCGTCGGCCAGCGCGAGGTCCTCCTCGCGCAGCCCCCACGCCTCGTTGCCGAACACCCAGGCGGTCGGAGCCGCGAGGTCCGGCACACCGGCCGGCGCCGCACCCGCCACGTCGAGCAGGTCGTCCAGGTCGTGCGGGGCGGACCCGTCGGCCGCCAGCACGGTGAGCCCCGCCGCGCGCAGCCGCGCCACGACCTCCGGCAGCTCGGGGCCCGCGACCACCGGGAGGTGGAAGAGCGATCCGGCGGTCGAGCGCACCGCCTTGGGGTTGTGCACGTCCACGCTGCTCGCCGTGAGGACGACAGCGCCCGCACCCGCCGCGTCGGCCGCCCGCAGCACGGTGCCGGCGTTGCCCGGGTCCCGGACGTGCGCGAGCACGGCGACGAGCCGCGGGCGTGCCGCGAGCACGTCGTCGAGGTCCGCCCGCACCTGGTCCACCACCGCCACCACGCCCTGGGCGTCCGGGCTCATCGCCTCGAGCACCTCGGGCGTGCCGGTCCGCACGCGCGCGCCCACCTGGTGCGCACCCTCGACGATCTCGGGGTGGCGGCGGACGGCGTCGGGCGTGAGGTACACGTCGTGCACCCGCGGAGCACCGGGGCCGACGGCCTCGCGCACGGCCTGCGGCCCCTCCACGAGGAAGGTCCCGGACCGTCGCCGCACGCTGCGGCTCGCCAGCGCTCGGACGGCCTTCACACGCTCGGCACGGGGGTTGGTCAGCAGCTCGTCGGGCACCCGTCCATCATCCCCGGTGCCGGTGCCGTCCCCCGCACACGGGTGCGGGGCGTGTCCCTCGGCGGGCACGCGCCGTGCGTGTGCCGGGCGCGGTCGACGACCGTCCGCGGGGACGAGGACGCCCCCGCCGTCACGAGGACGACGGGGGCGTGCCGGACGCGGTGCCGGCGGCGGGCGCCGGCGGTCCGTGTGGGTCAGGCGGCGGCCCGGGGCGCGTTGACGTCCTCCGGGAGCGCCGACTTGGCGACCTGCACCAGCGCGGTGAACGCGGCGGCGTCGTTGACGGCCAGGTCGGCGAGGACGCGACGGTCCACCTCGACACCGGCGGCCTTGAGGCCCTGGATCAGGCGGTTGTAGGTCATGCCGTTCTCGCGGGCCGCAGCGTTGATCCGCTGGATCCACAGCTTGCGGAAGTCGCCCTTGCGCGCCTTGCGGTCGCGGTAGGCGTACACCAGGGAGTGGGTGACCTGCTCCTTGGCCTTGCGGTACAGCCGCGAGCGCTGACCGCGGTAGCCGCTCGCCCGCTCGAGGGTCGACCGGCGCTTCTTCTGGGCGTTGACCGCCCGCTTCACGCGTGCCACGTGATGCTCCTTGCGTAGTCCGGGGCTCGTCGCTCCCACCGGCGCTGTGCGCGCCGGCCGGGGTCAGCGACCGAGCAGCTTCTTGATCCTGGGGGTGTCTGCGGGCGAGACGACGACGTCACCGGCGATGCGGCGGGTGCGGCGGCTCGACTTGTGCTCGAGCAGGTGTCGACCGTTCGCCTGCTCGCGCATGACCTTGCCGGTGCCGGTGACCCGGAACCGCTTCTTGGCACCGGAGTGCGTCTTGTTCTTCGGCATGGCTGCCGTGTCTCCTTGTCGTTCGCATCGCACGGTCGTGCGACTCGTGGGTCGTCCGGACGCGGGTGGGCGCGTCCGTGCGGATGTCAGCCGGACTGCTCGCCGTCCGCGGCCGGCGGAGCGGGTCGCGGAGCAGGCTTCGGGGTCGCACCGGGCCGGGGACCGGGCCGCGCCGCGGGGTTCGGCGTCGACGTCGGGGCCGCGGGGCGCGGCGCGGGCGCCGGCGGGCGGGGCGTGCTCGCCGCCGGTGCGGGACGCGCTGCCGGCGCCGACGTGCGCGGCGCCGGTGCCGAGCTGCGCGGCGCGGGGGCCGAGGAGCGCGGTGCCGAGGAGCGCGGTGCCGACGTCCGGGGTGCGGACGCCGAGGACGGGCGCGGCGCCGCGGCCCGACGCGGGGCGTCGGACGTGGCGGACGGCGCGGACGCCTCGGGAGCCGGTGCGGCAGGAGCCTCGGCCGCGGGAGCCGGCGTGGCAGGAGCCTGCGCGGCGGGCGCCGCCTGCTGCTCCGCGGCACGCCGCTCGGTCGCGACCGGGGGCCACGGGATGTGCTCGACGTGCTCGTCGCTCGCCGTCGACTCCCCGTCCTCCGGGTTCGCCTGGGCCGCGGCGCGACGCTGCTCGTTGCGCTGCTCGGCCTTCTTCTTGGTCGGCCCCAGCACCATGATCATGTTGCGGCCGTCCTGCTTCGGCATGCTCTCGATGAAGCCGAGCTCCGAGACGTCGGCCGCGAGGCGCTGCAGCAGGCGCACGCCCATCTCCGGGCGCGACTGCTCGCGGCCGCGGAACATGATCATGACCTTGACCTTGTCGCCGGCCTTGAGGAACCGCTCGACGTGGCCCTTCTTGGTGCCGTAGTCGTGCGGGTCGATCTTCAGCCGGAAGCGGATCTCCTTGAGGATCGTGTTCGCCTGGTTGCGCCGGGCCTCACGCGCCTTCATGTCGGCTTCGTACTTGAACTTGCCGAAGTCCATGATCTTGCACACGGGCGGACGCGCGGTCGGGGCGACCTCGACCAGGTCGAGGTCCGCGTCCTGGGCCAGACGCAGGGCGTCCTCCAGGCGCACGATGCCGACCTGCTCACCGTTGGGTCCGACGAGTCGGACCTCGGCGACGCGGATCCGATCGTTGATGCGGGGCTCGCTGATGTGGTGCTCCTCGGGTTCGTCGTGTCGGACCTCCAGGAACGAGGAAGGCCCCCGCCCTGGGCACAGGCGGAGGCCTCGTCCGGCACCGACGGACGCACGAGGCGTACCGTCGACCGGCCGACGGGGCGAAACCCGTCGACCTGCGGACCGGGACCCGGACCCCTGTCGTCGGACGAGCCGAGCGGTCGGGACCGGGTGGGAGAAGCTCCACTTGTGCATCCACCCCGCCGTGCGTCCCCGACTCCGGCACGGACACCCGGGTGTGCTCCCGGAGGGCCATGCGACAGGACGAGGGCGCGCGACAGCGCGGATCAGTCTCGACAACTCTAGCAGACCACTGCCCGCACGCACCCGAGGGGCCCCGCCCACCGGGCTGCACCCCTCCCGGCCGCACCCCTCCCGATCGCGCTGCGCCCCGCTTCACGTCGGGCGCTCCCCCGGGCCGCCGCGCCCCGCACACCCCGTGGCCATCGAATCTTGAACCATTCCAGAAAACGTGGTCGAGTGTGCCCGTGACCGACACCGACCTGCTCCGTGAGCACGGGCTGCGGGTGACCGCCCCGCGGCTCGCCGTGCTCGACGCGCTCGCCGGTCGCGCGCACCTCGACGCCGACGCGGTGCTGCAGGAGGTCCGCGCCACGCTGCCGAGCGTGTCCGTGCAGGCGGTCTACGACGTGCTGCACGCACTCACCGACGCCGGCCTCCTGCGCCGCATCGAGCCGGCGGGCCACCCGGCCCGCTACGAGCGGCGCACCGGTGACAACCACCACCACGTCGTGTGCCGCGGCTGCGGCACCCTCGACGACGTCGACTGCACGGTCGGCCACGCGCCGTGCCTCATCCCCAGCTCCACGTCCGGCTTCGCGGTCGAGTCCGCCGAGGTCACGTTCTGGGGCCTGTGCCCCACCTGCCGGTCGGCCGGCTGACCCACCGCCGCCCACCCGCACCACGATCCCCGCCGGGCCCGTCCGCCCGGTCGACGAGAGGAACCCACCTTGTCCCACGTCCCGCCCACCACCACCAACTCCGGCGCACCGGTCGCCTCCGACGCCCACGCCCTGTCCGTCGGCGCCGACGGCCCGATCGCCCTGCACGACCACTACCTGGTGGAGAAGCTCGCGCAGTTCAACCGCGAGCGGGTGCCGGAGCGCGTCGTGCACGCCAAGGGTGGCGGTGCGTTCGGCACGTTCACGGTGACGAACGACGTGTCGGCCTACACCCGCGCCGCGGTGTTCCAGCCCGGCACGACGACCGAGATGCTCGCGCGCTTCTCCACGGTCGCCGGTGAGCAGGGCTCCCCCGACACCTGGCGCGACCCCCGCGGCTTCGCGCTGAAGTTCTACACGACCGAGGGCAACTACGACCTCGTCGGCAACAACACCCCCGTCTTCTTCATCCGCGACGGCATCAAGTTCCCCGACTTCATCCACTCCCAGAAGCGGCTGCCCGGCTCGCACCTGCGCGACAACGACATGCAGTGGGACTTCTGGACGCTGTCGCCGGAGTCGGCGCACCAGGTGACGTGGCTCATGGGCGACCGTGGCATCCCCGCCACGTGGCGGAACATGGACGGCTTCGGGTCGCACACGTACCAGTGGATCAACGCCGCCGGTGAGCGCTTCTGGGTCAAGTACCACTTCAAGACCCAGCAGGGCATCGAGAACATGCCGGCCGAGGTCGCCGCGCAGCTGGCCGGCTCGGACGCCGACCACCACATCCGCGACCTCCACGAGCACATCGAGGCCGGCGACTTCCCGCGCTGGACGCTCAGCGTGCAGGTCATGCCCTACGCGGACGCCGCGGAGTACCGCTTCAACCCGTTCGACCTGACCAAGGTGTGGCCGCACGGCGACTACCCGCTGATCGAGGTCGGCGTCATGGAGCTGAACCGCAACCCGGAGAACTACTTCGCGCAGATCGAGCAGGCGACGTTCGCGCCGAGCAACTTCGTGCCCGGCATCGCCGCCAGCCCCGACAAGATGCTGCTCGCGCGCATCTTCTCCTACGCCGACGCGCACCGGTACCGCGTGGGCACGAACCACGCCCAGCTGCCGGTGAACGCCCCGCAGTCGCCGGTGCACTCGTACTCGCAGGACGGCGCCGCGCGGTACACCTTCTCCTCGGCGACCACCCCGGTCTACGCGCCCAACTCGGTCGGCGGCCCGGCTGCCGACCCGGCCCGCGCCGGTGAGGGCGGCTGGGAGTCGGACGGCGCCCTGGTGCGCACGGCGGCGACCCTGCACCCCGAGGACGACGACTTCGGCCAGGCGGGCACGCTCTACCGCGAGGTGTTCGACGACGCCGCGCGCGCCCGGTTCCTCGACACGATCACCGGCCACGTCGGTGGCGTGAAGCGCTCGGACGTCCGTGAGCGCGCCATCCAGTACTGGACCAACGTCGACGCCGGCCTCGGCCAGGCGCTGCGCGAGCGCCTCACCGCGCTCGACGCGCCCGTCGAGACGGGTGACCCCGGCACGGCGAGCGTCCCGGTCGCCTGACCACCGCCCTCGGTCACGTCGGCCCCGCACCCCGTCGGGTGCGGGGCCGACGTGCGTCGGGGCACCGCGCACCGGCGGTGAGAGGATCGACGCATGAGCCACACCCACGCCGACGACGCGGCCACCGACCCGACGACCCAGGCCGTCCGTGACATCGCCGACGTCGCGGCGGTCGAGGTCATCACCGCCGCGGCGGTCCACCTCATGAGCGCCGCCGCCGTCAAGTGCGGCCTGGCCGAGGACGACGCGCAGGGTCCGGGCGCGCGGCACCGGGACCTCGACGAGGCCCGCAAGCTGATCACGGCCCTGGCGGCGCTCGTGGTGACGTCGGCGCCCGACATCGGCAACCAGCACGCCCGCTCGCTGCGCGACGGCCTGCGCTCGCTGCAGCTCGCGTTCCGTGAGGCGTCGCCGTTCCCCGACGCACCGGGCGAGGGCCCGGGCGAGACGTTCACCGGCCCGGTGTCCTGACACCGGCGGGCGTCGCGTCGGGGTCCCGCGGTCGGGTCAGCGCCGGGCGGGGTCCTCACGCAGGTCGCGCACCGGCGCGGTGACGACGTCCGTCACCACGGGGACGCCGCCGCCGTGCGCGCGGCGCCGCCCGGCGAGTGCGACCACGACGAGGCCCACGACGGCCACGGCGCCGCCGACGACGGCCGCCGTCGCGAACCCCGCGCCCGCGCCGGCACGGTCGATGACCACCCCGCACAGGGGTGCCCCCAGCGCGTTGCCCACGGTCTGCATGGTCCCGCCCCACCCCATGACCTCGCCGCGGCGCTCCTCGGGCACCAGCCGCACGAGCGTGGCGTTGATCGACGCGAGGACCGGGGCGCAGGGCAGGCCGGCGATGACGACGGCGACCGCGAGCGCCCCCCGCCCGTCGGCGAACGCCGCCGGCAGGGTGGCCAGCGCGAGCAGCGCCACCAGCACCAGCGGCGCGGGCTGCCGCGGGCTGATGCCGTGCAGGAGCCCGCCCACGAGCGACCCGCCGGCCCAGAGCGCGACCATCCACCCCACGTCCTGCGGGCGTCCGGCGTCGTTGAGCGCCGCGACGAGGGACACGTCCGTCCCCACGATGACGAAGGCTGCGGCGACGGCCGCGAGCAGCACGACCAGCAGCCGGGGCGTCACCACCCGGCCCGCGGGGCCGGCGGCCGGCGTCGCCGCCCCCGACGCGGACCGCGTCGGGGGGTCGGCCCACAGCAGCAGGGCGCCGCCGCCCACGGTCGCGACGCCGACCACGGTGAGCGCCAGCACGCTCGAGCCGCCGGTCACGAGCAGCACCCCGAGCACGGGACCGAGCATGAACGTCAGCTCCGTGGCCACGGAGTCGAGCGCGAACGCCGCCTTCTGCTGCGCGGGCGGCACGAGCACGGACAGCGACTGCCGCACCACCGAGAACACCGGGACGAGGAAGAGGCCGCCGACGAACACCACGGCGATGAGGCCGACGTAGTCCAGGTGCGGGGCGGCCAGCCACACCGCCGACTCCACGGCCACCGACGGCAGCACGGCGCGGCGCAGCCCGAGCCGGTCCACGAGCCGTCCGCGCCACGGGGCACCCACGGCGAGCCCGACGGTGAGGGACGCCGCGACGACGCCGGCGCGTCCGTAGCCCTCGTCGAGCGCCCCGACGACGTGCAGCGTGAGCACGACCCCCGACATGGCGTGCGGGACCCGGGCGACCAGCCCGATGAGGAACAACCGCGCCACACCGGGCAGGCGCAGCACGTCGGAGTAGGCGGAACGCACGATCGACCATGCTGACACGGTGCGGGTCACCGCCCGTGCGGCCGGCGCCCGCGATGCCGGGATCGTCCGGTGCGGCGCGCGCGAGCCACGTCACACTCCCGGACGAGGGCGCGCGGGCGTCCGGTCCGGGCTCGCCGTGACCCTCGCCACGCCGCCCTATCCTGGGGCGATGACCGGACCGAGCGGCCCGACCCCCGACCCCGGGCAGCGTCGCCCCGAGCCCAGGGTGACGACACCGACCGCGCCCCTGCCGGCGGGCTGGGCGGGGCCCGAGCCCGTCGCGGCCGCCCCGCACACGACCCCCGCGCACACGGCCCCCGCGCCGACCGCGCCGCCGCGGCGCGGACGTGCCACCACGGTGCTCGCGCTGCTCCTGGTCGCGGTGCTGGCGACCGCCGGCGTGGTCGGCTGGCGCCTCTGGGAGACCACGGTCGCCTGGGAGGAGTCCGCCGCCGACTGGGAGGCCCTGGCACGCACCCACGGCGACGAGCTCGCGCAGGTGCGCGCCGAGCTCGAGGCGACGGCGGGCGAGCTCGACGCCACGCGTGCCCAGCTGGCCGCCGCGCAGACGCGCATCACCGAGCTCGCCGACGAGAAGGCCCAGCTCGGCGACACCACCGCCGCGCAGCAGCAGCTCGCGGACTACCAGGCGCGCGTCTCGCAGGCCGCGGGGCGCGTCGCGACGTCCCTGGCCACCTGCGTCGACGGTCAGGAGCGCCTCATCGGCTACCTGCAGGACGCCGCGGCCTACGACGCCGCCGACGTCGCCCGCTTCCGCGCGGACGTCGAGCGCGTGTGCGGGGCCGCCGCCGACGCGAACGCCTCGCTGCAGAGCGAGCTGTCCCGGTGAGGACGGCGCACCGCAGGAGGGCGCTCGCACCCGTGGCCGCGCTGGTGGCTGTCCTGCCGGTCGTCGGCGGGTGCGCCGCCCTGCCCGAGCCCCCGGCCCCCGTGCCGACGAGCGTCGTGCCCACGGCCGCCCAGGTACCGCCGCCGGCCGCCGACGGCTCGCAGCTGTCCCCCGACGGCTTCGACGCCGCCCAGCGGATGGCGGTCCGGATCCGCAACATCGGCTGCGGCGGGCTGTCCACCGGGTCCGGCTTCGCGCTCGACGAGCACACGCTCGTCACCAACCGGCACGTGGTCGCGGACTCGGCCGAGCTCCAGCTGAGCACCTACGACGGTCGCGACGTCGCCGCGGAGGCCGCCAGCACCGCGGGGCTGGCGGACCTCGCGGTGGTCCGCACTGTCGACGCGCTGCCCGCGGCGCCCGTCCTGGCCGAGGCCGACCCCCAGGTCGGCGACCCGGTGACGGTCGTGGGGTACCCGCTGGGCCGGCAGCTGACCGTGACGGACGGCCGCGTCGTCGGCGAGGTGACGGACCCGCTGCACGCGAACCTGGGCCAGGTGCTCGTCACCGACGCCCCGGTGGAGCCCGGGAGCTCGGGGTCCGCCGCCCTCGACGCGGACGGTCGCGTCATCGGCGTCGTGTACGCGAAGAACGCGGAGGGGATGAGCTTTCTGGTGCCCGTGAGCACGTTGCGCGCCATGCTGGGCGACGACACGGCGTTCGCGCCGGCACCGACCTGCGGGTGAGCGCGGGCCGGTCCATCACGACGACGGGACGGCACGACATGACGGAGCGCAGGTTCGACCCGGCCACCCTGACCGGTGCGGCGGCAGACACCTTCACGGTCCGCCGGGCCTTCGGCGAGGCGTACGAGCGCGACGGGCGTCTCGTCGTGCCCGTCGCGCGCGTCACGGTCCTCACGGGGTCCGGGGCGGGCGGGGGCGACGGCGACCTGACACCCCCGGACGCCGCGGACGACGGGTCCCGCGCGACGGGCCGCGTCGCGCACGGCAGCGGCGACGGCGGTGCGGGCGGGTTCGCCGCGCACGTCACCCCGCTGGGCATGGTCGTCGTCGACGACGACGGCGCGCACTGGCAGCCGACCATCGACATCAACCGCGTGATCCTCGGCGGTCAGGTCGTCGCCGCCGTGGTCGCGAGCGTCTGGGCGGTCGCGTGGGCCGTCCGGCGTCGCTGAGCACGACCGTCGGCTCAGGCTGCGCGGACCCGGAGCTCCAGGGAGTCCACGCGGGCCGCGACCACCGGGTCGTGCGCCAGCGCGTCGTTGACCTGCGCCAGGACCCGGTCGAGCGCCGCCCGGTCCAGCCCGGCGGGCAGGGCGAGCCGCACCGCCACCTCGGCGCGGGAGCCGGGCACCGCCTCCGCGTCGACCACGAGGCGGACGTCCGCGAGCGCGGCGCGCACGGCGGAGCACACCTCGTCGTCGACCCGGCCGTCGTGGACGGCCGGCTGCCAGCCGTGACCCTGGGCGAGCGCGTACACGGCGGTGCGCGGCAGCGCGACGGTCACCGGGCCGGCGGGGTCGAGGACCAGGACCTCCCAGCCCTCCGCGACCGCGGAGAGTGCCGCCCGCGGGACCGCGGTGGGCACGGGGCGGGCGTCGGCACGCCAGCGCGCCATCGCCGCGACCCCCGTGAAGACCGGCAGGGCCGTGCGGCCGTCGGGCGTGCGCAGCGCGACGATGCCCGCGGACGCCTCCTTGTCGACCGTGTGGGCGTGGCCGCCGTGCTCGACGACGTCGGCCACCTCGAGCTCGGCGAGGACGGGCACGAGCACGCGCGTGGGCGCCAGGGCAGCCACCACGTCGGCGAGCGGCGCGTCCCCGGCGGCGTGCCGGGCGAGCACGTCCACCAGCGTGGGGTCGGCGGACCCGTCGTCCCCGGCGAACGGCGACGACGGCGGCAGCTCGCGACCCCTCACGGGCGTCCGGCCACGTCCAGCGCCTGCGGCAGCGTGAACGCACCCGCGTAGAGCGCCTTGCCGACGATCGCGCCCTCGACGCCGACCCCGACGAGACCGCGCAGGGCGCGGATGTCCTCGAGGCTGGAGATGCCGCCCGACGCCACGACGGGCGCGGACGTGCGTGCGCACACCTCGCGCAGCAGGTCCAGGTTGGGTCCGCGCAGCGTGCCGTCCTTGGTGACGTCGGTGACGACGTAGCGCGAGCACCCGGCGGCGTCGAGGCGCGCGAGCACCTCCCACAGGTCGCCGCCCTCCTGCGTCCAGCCGCGCGCTGCGAGCGTGGTGCCGCGCACGTCGAGCCCCACGGCGATCTGCTCGCCGTGCGAGGCGATGACGTCCGCCGTCCACTCCGGGTCCTCCAGCGCGGCCGTCCCGAGGTTGACCCGGGTCGCACCGGTCGCCAGGGCGCGCTCGAGCGACGCGTCGTCACGGATGCCGCCGGACAGCTCGACCTTGACGCCCTTGGCCGCCAGGTCGGCGGCCACCTTGCCGAGCAGGACCGCGTTGGTGCCGCGGCCGAAGGCGGCGTCCAGGTCCACCAGGTGGATCCACTCCGCCCCGCCGGCGTACCAGTCGAGCGCGGCCGTCAGCGGGTCGCCGTACGCCGTCTCCGAGCCGGCCTCGCCCTGCACGAGGCGGACGGCCTGGCCGTCGGCGACGTCGACGGCGGGCAGCAGCTCGAGCCGGGGCTCACGCGTGGGAGTCATGGGTCCTCTCCGGGTGGGGCCGCACCGGACCTCCGACGGGCCGGTGCGGTGCGGTGCGGTGCGGTGCGGTGCGGTGCAGTGCAGTGCGGGTGACGTGCGGTGCCGTGCTCAGCGCAGCGAGCCGACCCAGTGGGCCAGCAGCTCCGCGCCGGCGTCGCCGGACTTCTCGGGGTGGAACTGGGTGGCCGACAGCGGCCCGTTCTCCACCGCGGCGACGAACCGGCCGCCGTGGTCGGCCCACGTCACCCGCGGGGCGGGCAGCGGGTGCTCGCCCGCCGGGGGCGCGTCGGCCAGCGGGAAGGAGCGCGCGGCGTAGGAGTGGACGAAGTAGAAGCGCTCGCCGTCGAGCCCGTCGAGCAGGACGGAGTCCTGCGGTGCCGTCACGTCGGCCCAGCCCATGTGCGGCACGACGTCGGCCTCGAGGCGGTCGACCACACCGGGCCACTGGCCCAGGCCCTCGGTGCGCACACCGTGCTCGACACCCTCGGCGAACATGACCTGCATGCCGACGCAGATGCCGAGCACCGGGCGACCGCCGGCCAGCCGGCGGTCGACGACCTGGTCGCCCCCGACGGCGCGCAGGCCCTGCATGCAGGCGGCGAACGCACCGACACCGGGCACCACGAGACCGTCGGCGTCGAGGGCCGCCTGCTTGTCGGCGGTCAGCTCGACGTCGGCACCGACCCGGGCGAGCGCCCGCACCGCGGAGCGCACGTTCCCGAAGCCGTAGTCCAGGACGACAACGCGGGGAGACACGACCCCAGGGTAACCGCGACGCGGTGCGGCCCCGGGCAGTCGTCCGACGACCGGACGGTCCCCGGGCGCCGGGTCAGCGCCGGTGCGCGGCCAGCAGCTTCATCGCCTTCCAGCGCGACATCCCGACGGACGACACCACACCCTCGACCTCACCGGCCGGCAGGTCCCCCAGCAGCAGCTCCTCGAGGACCTCGGGAGCCCCGGACAGCACCAGGCCGGCCGGCAGGTCCTTCTCGTGCTCGCCGCCCACCCACTGCGACGCCGTGACCTTGCCCCCGCGACGCTCCAGCAGCACGACGGGGACCTGGCGCAGCAGCCGGGACACGGCACCGGCCGCGGGGACGCCGGCCGCGGGGTCACGCAGCACCGCGAGCGCGCCCACGGACGACGGCACCGCGTCCACGTCCACGCCCGCCAGCGAGCAGGCGGCCGCGAGCGCCGGCGCGACCGCGACCTGCGTCACGACGACGGCCACCGTGGGCGTCGGTGCCGCGGTCAGACCCGACAGGTCGTCGGGGATCTCGATGCCGCGCAGGTCGTCCTCGCTCACAGCGCACCCTTCGTGGACGGGATGCCGTCGACGCGCGGGTCCAGCGCCACGGCCGTGCGCAGCGCGCGGGCCAGCGCCTTGAACTGCGCCTCGACGATGTGGTGCGGGTCGCGGCCCGCGAGCACGCGCATGTGCACGGTGAACGCCGCGTGGTGCGCGATCGACTCGAGCACGTGCGCGGTCAGCGACCCCGTGAAGTGGCCGCCGATGAGGTGGTACTGCTGCCCCTCGGGCTCACCCGAGTGCACGAAGTAGGGCCGTCCCGAGACGTCGACGACCGCGTGGGCGAGCGCCTCGTCGAGCGGCACCGTCGCGTCGCCGTAGCGGACGATGCCCCGCTTGTCGCCCAGCGCCTCGCGCAGCGCCTGCCCGAGCACGATCGCGGTGTCCTCGACGGTGTGGTGGGCGTCGATGTGCGTGTCGCCCTTGGCCTGCACCGTCAGGTCGATCAGCGAGTGCTTGCCGAGCGCCGTGAGCATGTGGTCGTAGAACGGCACGCTCGTGTCGATCTGCGTGCGCCCCGTGCCGTCGAGGTCGAGCTCGACCAGCACGCTGGACTCGCTGGTGCTGCGCTCGATGCGCGCCGTGCGCCGGCGTGCCTCACTCATCGTCCTGCCACCTCCACCAGGGCGTCCTTGAACGCCGCCGTCTCCTCCGGGGTGCCGACCGACACCCGGAGCCATCCCTCGGGGCCCGTGACCCGCACGAGCACACCGCGGTCGAGCAGACCCTGCCAGACCGCCTCGCGGTCGTCGAACAGGCCGAACAGCACGAAGTTCGCGTCCGAGTCGGCGGCCGTGAACCCGTGGTCCCGCAGCCACGTCACCAGGGCGTCCCGCTCGGCGCGCAACGACCCCACCTGCGCCATGAGCTCGGGGGCGTGCCGCAGCGCGGCGCGCGCGACCGCCTGCGTGACCGCCGACAGGTGGTACGGCAGGCGCACGACGCGCAGCGCGTCGACCAGGGCGCGTGAGGCCGACAGGTAGCCGACGCGCGCACCGGCCAGGCCGAAGGCCTTGGACATGGTGCGGCTGACGGCCAGGTGCGGGTAGTCGTCGAGCAGCTCGAGCGCCGACGGCGTGCCCTCGCGACGGAACTCGCCGTACGCCTCGTCGACCACCACGACGCACCCGCCGGGCACCTCGGCGGCGGTGTCGAGCACGGCACGCACGGTGCCCGCCGGCAGTGCGGTGCCGGTCGGGTTGTTCGGGCTGGCCAGCAGCACGACGCTCGGCGCGTGCGCCGCGATCGTCGCGCGCGCGTGGTCGGGGTCGAGCGTGAAGTCCTCCGCGCGACGGCCCGTGACCCAGGCGGTCGACGTGCCGCGCGCGTACTCCGGGTACATCGAGTACGTCGGGGCGAACGACAGCGCGGTGCGCCCGGGGCCGCCGAACGCCTGCATGACGTGCAGCATGATCTCGTTCGAGCCGTTCGCCGCCCACATCTGCTCGGGCTCGCGGTGCACACCCGACTCGACCTCGAGGTAGGCGGCGAGGTCGGCGCGCAGCGCAGCGAAGTCGCGGTCGGGGTACCGGTTGAGGCCGCGGGTCGCGTCGGCGACCGCGGCGGCCACGTCGGCGACGACCTGGTCGGACGGGGCGTACGGGTTCTCGTTGACGTTCAGCAGCACCGGGACGTCGAGCTGCGGGGCACCGTACGGCTCGATGCCGACGAGCTCGGGGCGCAGCGGCAGCGTGCCGGGCGACAGGTCGGGAGCGGCGGTCACGTCCCGAGTCTAGGTTCCGTGCCGCGTGCCCCGGCCAGGGGCCCGCGCACCGGGACGTGTCGGCGTCCCGACGTACGCTGCCGGGCATGCCCACCCCTGCTCCCGACACCGCCACCGCCGTCGACCGGGTCGCGCTGCGCGCGCAGGCGGAGGAGGTGCTGCGGGCGCTCGTCGGACGCGACGACGCCCACCTGCACGAGGACCAGTGGCAGGCGGTCGAGGCCCTGGTCGCGGACCGCCGGCGGGTGCTGGTCGTGCAGCGCACCGGGTGGGGCAAGTCCGCTGTGTACTTCGTCGCCACCGCGCTGCTGCGCCGCGGCGCCGCCGGGCCCCCGCGCGGCGCCACGATCATCGTGTCGCCGCTGCTCGCGCTCATGCGCAACCAGGTCGACGCGGCACGCCGCGCCGGCATCGCCGCGGAGACGCTCAACTCGGCCAACCAGCAGGACTGGGACGAGGTGCACGCGCGCATCGCCGCCGGCGAGGTCGACGTGCTGCTCGTGTCCCCCGAGCGCCTCAACAACCCCGGCTTCCGCGACGAGGTGCTGCCGCGGCTCGCGTCCGACGCCGGGCTCGTGGTGGTGGACGAGGCCCACTGCGTGTCCGACTGGGGCCACGACTTCCGGCCCGACTACCGGCGCATCGGCACGCTGCTGGCCGACCTGCCCGCCGGGGTGCCGGTGCTCGCCACCACGGCCACCGCCAACGCGCGCGTCACGGCCGACGTCGCCGAGCAGCTCGCCGTCACCGGGACCGGCGACGACGGCGACGCCGGTCCCGGCACCCTGGTGCTGCGCGGCACGCTCGACCGGCCCAGCCTGCGGCTGCAGGTGACGGCGCTGCCCGACGTCGCGACCCGCCTCGCGTGGCTCGCGTCGACGCTGCCGACCTTGACCGGCTCCGGGATCATCTACTGCCTGACCATCGCCGCGGTCGAGCAGGTGACCGAGCACCTGCGCGCGGCCGGGCTCGACGTCCGGTCGTACACCGGCCAGACCGACCCCACCGAGCGCGAGCAGGCCGAGGCCGACCTCCTCGCCAACCGCGTGAAGGCGCTGGTGGCGACGTCGGCCCTCGGCATGGGGTACGACAAGCCGGACCTCGGGTTCGTCGTCCACGTGGGCGCGCCCTCCTCCCCCATCGCCTACTACCAGCAGGTGGGACGCGCCGGCCGTGCGACCGCCCGCGCCGACGTCGTGCTCCTGCCCGGGCACGACGACCAGGCGATCTGGGAGTGGTTCGCCTCGACGGCCTTCCCGCCGGAGGACCAGGTGCGCGCGACGCTCGCGGCGCTCGACTCCCAGGGGACGCTGTCGACCGCCGCCCTGGAGACGTTCGTCAGCCTGCGCCGCAGCCGCCTCGAGGGGATGCTCAAGGTCCTCGACGTCGACGGCGCGGTGCGCCGCGTGCGCGGCGGCTGGGAGTCCACCGGGCAGCCGTGGGCCTACGACGGGGAGCGGTACGCCCGCGTCACCGCCGCACGGCGCGCCGAGCAGCGCACGATGCTCGACTACCAGGCCACCGAGGGCTGCCGGATGGCGTTCCTGCGCGCCGCGCTCGACGACCCGGACCTGCCCGACGGCTGGCGGTGCGGACGCTGCGACCGGTGCACGGGGACGAGCGTCGGGGCGGTGCCCGACGCGGGCGCGGTCGAGCACGCGCGCGAGCTGCTGGCGGTGCCCGGCGAGCCCGTCACCGCGCGCCGGCAGTGGCCCAGCGGTCTGGGCTCGCTCGGGCTGGACCTCAAGGGACGGATCGCACCCGGCGAGCAGGTGGCCGAGGGGCGTGCCGTCGGCCGCCTCGACGCGCTCGGGTGGGGCGGCCCGCTGCGCGAGGCGCTGCGCGAGCAGGTGCCCACGGAGCTGCCGGTGAACCTGCGGCCCGCCGTGCGCACCGTGCTGGACGCGTGGGCCCCCCCGGTGGACGTCGTCGTCGCCGTCGCGTCGGAGAGCCGCGGCGCCCTCGTCGAGCACCTGGCGGCCGGGACGGCGCGGCTGCTGGGCGTGCCGCTCGTCGGCGCGCTGCTGCCGACCGGGACGCCGTCGCGGCACGACGTGAACTCCGCGCAGCGGCTGGCGGACGTGCTGCGCCACGTCGACCTGCCGCCCGACGTGGCGGCCGCGGTCGACGGTCGACGGGTGCTGCTGGTGGACGACCGCACCGACACCGGCTGGACGCTGACGGTGGCCGGCCGTCTGCTGCGCCGTGCCGGCGCGACCGAGGTGCTGCCGTTCGTGCTCGGGGTGGGCTGACGCCCGGGCCGGGCACCGACGCGTGAGCGCACGGGCCCGCCGCGCCGAGCGCGACGGGCCGCGTCGTTCAGAACCGCGCGCGCACCGCCTCGCCGTGGGCCGGCAGCCCCTCGGCGTCGGCCAGCGCCACGACCCGGTCGGCCACGGCGGCCAGCGCGTCGGCGTCGTACTCGATCACCTGCACGGCACGCAGGAACGAGTGCACACCCAGGCCGCTGGCGAAGTGCGCGCAGCCGCCGGTGGGCAGCACGTGGTTCGACCCCGCCATGTAGTCGCCCAGGGACACCGGGGACCACGGCCCGACGAAGATCGCGCCGGCGCTCGTGACGCGGTCCGCCCAGGCGGCGGCGTCGACCGTCTGGATCTCCAGGTGCTCGGCCCCGTAGGCGTTCACGACGTCGAGGCCGGCGTCCAGGTCGTCGACCAGGACGATCGCCGACTGGGTGCCCCGCAGCGCGACCCCGACGCGGTCCCGGTTGGCGGTGGCGTCCGTCAGGTCGACGAGCTTCGCCTCGACCGCACCCGCCAGCTCCACGGACGGCGTGACGAGCACGGCCGCGGCGAGCGGGTCGTGCTCAGCCTGGGAGATGAGGTCGGCGGCGACGTGCACGGGGTCGGCGGTGCCGTCCGCGAGGATCGCGATCTCCGTCGGGCCGGCCTCGGCGTCGATGCCCACGACGCCGCGCACCAGGCGCTTGGCCGCCGCGACGTAGACGTTGCCGGGTCCGGTGATGACGTCCACGGGCTCGCACAGCGTCTCGCCGTCGACGTCCTCGCTGCCCGCTGCGCCGTACGCCAGCATCGCGACCGCCTGCGCGCCGCCGACGGCGTAGACCTCGTCCACGCCGAGCAGGGCGCAGGTGGCCAGGACCACGGGGTCGGGCAGCCCGTCGTTGTCCTTCTGGGGCGGGGACACGACCGCGAGCGACGTCACGCCGGCCTCCTGGGCCGCCACGACGTTCATGACGACCGACGACGGGTACACCGCGAGGCCGCCGGGCACGTACAGCCCGACGCGGCGCACCGGGAGCCAGCGCTGGCGCACCTGGGCACCCGGCGCGACCTGCACCGTGAAGTCCTGCGGGCGCTGCGCGCCGTGCACGGCACGCACCCGTCGGATCGTCTCCTCCAGCGCGGCGCGGACCTGCGGGTCCAGCGCCCCCACCGCACCGGCGACCACCTCGGCCGGGACCCGCACGTACGCGGGACGCACGCCGTCGAACCGCTCGGCCAGCTCGCGCAGGGCGTCCGCGCCCCGCGTGCGCACCGCCTCGAGGATCGGTGCCACCGTGGTGGTGGCGTGCTCGACATCGAGCTCGGCCCGGGGCAGCTCGAGGAGCAGCTCACGACGTGACGGACGGCGACCGCGCAGGTCGATTCTGGAGATCACGGGATCGAGTCTAGGACGACGCACGGTGACGGGTCGGGGCCGTCCGCCGCCCGCGGATCCGGCGCGGCGACGGTTGCCGCACCGGGCGACGGTGCCGCGCGGGGACACCGTGCCGCGCCTGGCAGACTGGCCACGTGACCCAGCACGACGAGCCCATCCGCCTCGGCCAGTTCCTCAAGCTCGTCGGCCTCGCCGACACCGGCGGGCACGCCCGCGCCCTCCTCGACGACGGCGCGGTGACCGTCAACGGGGAGCCCGAGGCCCGCCGCGGTCGGCAGCTGCGCCCGGGCGACGTGGTGGAGGTCGACCTGCCCGGCGGCGTGCAGCGCGCGACCGTCGAGGACTGACCGGGCACGGACTGCGCAGCGCGGCCACCCGGCCGGCACGTGGCCGACCGGGTGCGGGACCGGGATCAGGACGCCAGGCAGCTCGGACCGAGCAGGGCCTTGAGGTCCCCGAACAACGAGGGTGACCGCTCGACGCGCAGCCCGTCGTCGAGCCGCATCACCACGGCCCGGCCGGGGCTGGTGAGCCGCAGGTGGACCTCGGTGACGCCCGGGTGCGTCGACAGCACCTCGCGCAGCCGCTCGACGACGGGCGGCGTGCAGCGGCCCTCCGTCAGGGACACCACGACCGGGGAGTCGGCGGCCTGCGACGTGTCCGGGATGGAGACCTCCATCGCCTGCAGCTGCATCTGGTCGTCGCGGCGACGCACACGGCCCCGCACCACGAGCACCGCGTCCTCGGCCAGCACCGTCGAGTAGGCGAGGTAGGTCTCGCCGAAGAACATGATCTCGACGGAGCCCTCCATGTCCTCGAGCGTCACGGCGGCCCACGGGTTGCCCTGCTTCGACATCTTGCGCTGCAGGGTCGTCACCAGGCCCGCGACCACGACCGTCGACCCGTCGGGGCGCTCGGTGTCCGCGTTGAGCGTCGCGATCGACACGTCGGCCTGCGCGGACAGCACGTGCTCGAGCCCCGACAGCGGATGGTCCGAGACGTACAGGCCGAGCATCTCGCGCTCGAACGCCAGGCGCTGCTTCTTGTCCCAGTCCGGCAGGTCCGGGATCGTCACGGCGATGCCGGTGCCGGTCTCGTCGTCACCGCCCAGGTCGGCGAACAGGTCGAACTGGCCCGTCGCCTCCTTGCGCTTGACGTCGATGACCGCGTCCACGGCCTGCTCGTGGATCAGCAGGAGCGCCCGACGGGGGTGGCCGAGGGAGTCGAACGCACCGGCCTTGATGAGCGACTCGATCGTCCGCTTGTTGCAGACGACCGCCGGCACCTTGTCGAGGAAGTCGGTGAAGGACGTGAACGCGCCCTTCTCCTCGCGGGCCGCCACGATCGCGTCCACGACGTTCGCGCCGACGTTGCGCACGGCCGTCAGGCCGAACCGGATGTCGACACCCACGGCCGTGAAGTTCGCCGACGACGAGTTCACGTCCGGCGGCAGCACCGTGATGCCCATGTGCCGGCACTCACCGAGGTACAGGGCCGACTTGTCCTTGTCGTCACGCACGCTGGTGAGCAGCGCCGCCATGTACTCGGTGGGGAAGTTCGCCTTGAGGTAGGCGGTCCAGTACGAGACGACGCCGTACGCCGCGGAGTGCGCCTTGTTGAAGGCGTAGCCGGCGAACGGCACGAGGACGTCCCAGACGGCCTGGATCGCGCCGTCGGAGTACCCGCGCTCGCGCATGCCGGCCTGGAAGGGGATGAACTCCTTGTCGAGCACCTCCTTCTTCTTCTTGCCCATCGCGCGACGCAGCAGGTCGGCCTGACCCAGCGAGTACCCGGCCAGCACCTGGGCCGCCTTCTGCACCTGCTCCTGGTAGACGATCAGGCCGTGCGTGACGCCGACGACCTCCTCGAGCGGCTCCACCAGCTCGGGGTGGATCGGCTCGATCTCCTGCAGGCCGTTCTTGCGCACCGCGTAGTTGACGTGCGAGTTCATGCCCATCGGGCCCGGGCGGTAGAGCGCGATGACGGCCGAGATGTCCTCGAAGTTGTCCGGGCGCATCTGGCGCAGCAGCGAGCGCATGGGCCCGCCGTCGAGCTGGAAGACCCCGAGCGTGTCACCGCGGCCGAGGAGCTCGTACGTCGCAGGGTCGTCGAGCGGGACCGTCTCGATCTCGATCGCGGGCTTGCCGTTCATCACGATGTTCTCGAGCGCGTCGTCGAGGATCGTGAGGTTGCGCAGACCCAGGAAGTCCATCTTGATGAGGCCGAGGGCCTCGGACGCCGGCTGGTCGAACTGCGTGATGATCGCCCCGTCCTGCGGGCGCTTCATGATCGGGATGATGTCGAGCAGCGGCTCGCTCGACATGATGACGCCGGCGGCGTGCACACCCCACTGCCGCTTGAGGTTCTCCAGCCCGCGGGCCGTCTCCAGCACGCGCTGCGCCTCGGGGTCCGCCGCCACGACCTGGCGGAACTCGTCGGCCTCGGCGTAGCGCGGGTGCTCCGGGTCGTACATGCCCGACAGCGGGATGTCCTTGCCCATGACGGCCGGGGGCATCGCCTTGGTGAGCTTGTCGCCCATCGCGAACGGGAAGCCGAGGACGCGCGACGCGTCCTTGAGGGCCTGCTTGGCCTTGATCGTGCCGTAGGTGACGATCTGGCAGACCCGGTCGTCGCCGTACTTCTCGGTGACGTAGCGGATGACCTCGCCGCGCCGGCGCTCGTCGAAGTCCACGTCGACGTCGGGCCAGGACACGCGCTCGGGGTTGAGGAACCGCTCGAAGATCAGGCCGTGCTCGAGCGGGTCGAGCTCGGTGATGCCCATGGCGTACGACGCCATGGAGCCGGCCGCCGAGCCACGACCGGGTCCGACGCGGATGCCCTGCGCCTTGGCCCAGTTGATGAAGTCGGCGACGACGAGGAAGTAGCCGGAGAAGCCGAGCTGCGTGATGACGCCCGTCTCGTACTCGGCCTGCTTGCGCACCGCGTCGGGCACCGAGCCGTGGTAGCGCCGCTGCAGGCCGCGCTCGACCTCCTTGATGAACCACGACTCCTCGTTCTCCCCCGCCGGGACGGGGAAGCGGGGCATGTAGTTCGCCCCGGTGTTGAACTTGACCTCGCACTGCTCGGCGATCAGCACCGTGTTGTCGCACGCCTCGGGCAGCTCGGCCCACGTGCGGCGCATCTCCGCGGCCGACTTCACGTAGTAGCCGGACCCGCTGAACGCGAACCGGCTGCCGCCCTGGTCGCTCGTCGGCTCGTCGAGCGTCGAGCCGGACTGCACCGCGAGCAGCACCTCGTGCGCGTGGGCGTCCTCCTCACGCGTGTAGTGCAGGTCGTTCGTCGCCACGAGCGGGGCACCGATGCCCTCGGCGACGCGCAGCAGGTCCTTGATGACCCGACGCTCGATGTCGAGGCCGTGGTCCATGACCTCGATGTAGAAGCTCTCCTTGCCGAAGATGTCCTGCAGCTCGCCCGCGGCACGCACGGCCTCGTCGTAGTGACCGAGGCGCAGGCGCGTCTGGATCTCCCCCGACGGGCACCCGCTGGTGGCGATCAGACCGTCGGAGTACCGCGACATCAGCTCACGGTCCATGCGCGGCCACTTGCCCATCTGGCCCTCGAGGGACGCCAACGACCCCATCCGGAACAGGTTGTGCATGCCCTCGGTGGTGCGGCTCAGCAGTGTCAGGTGCGTGTACGCACCGCGCGCCGAGACGTCGTCGGCCGCCTGGTGCGCCTCGCCCCAGCGCACGCGGTTCTGGTCGAA
This sequence comes from Cellulomonas wangleii, assembly GCF_018388445.1. Taxonomy (NCBI): domain Bacteria; kingdom Bacillati; phylum Actinomycetota; class Actinomycetes; order Micrococcales; family Cellulomonadaceae; genus Cellulomonas; species Cellulomonas wangleii. The sequence continues at coordinate 1,751,350 of NZ_CP074405.1, read as the reverse complement.
CCGGCTGGTGCCCGGCGTGACGTACGCCTCGACGCCGATGATGGGCTTGATGCCCCGGTCCGTCGCCTTCTGCCAGAACTCGAACGCGCCGAACAGGTAGCCGTGGTCCGTGATCGCCATGGCCGTCTGGCCCAGCCGCTTGGCCTCGTCGAGCATCTCGCCGATACGCGCGGCGCCGTCGAGCATCGAGTACTCGCTGTGCACGTGGAGGTGGACGAAGGACGGGTCCGGGGATCCTCCAGCACTCATGCTGGCGATCCTACGTCGCCCCACCGACGCCCCCGGACTGCCCCGCCGGGATCTAGGAGTACGCCCCCCGCAGCGTCTCGAGCCCGGCGGCGAGGTCGTCCGGGTACTCGCTGGCGGCCTCGAACCACTGCCCCGTCCCGGGGTGCTCGAAGCCCAGGCGCATCGCGTGCAGCCACTGCCGGGTGACCCCGACACGCGCCGCGAGCGCGGGATCGGCCCCGTAGGTGAGGTCCCCCACCAGGCTGTGGTGCAGCGCAGCGAAGTGCACGCGGATCTGGTGCGTCCGACCCGTCTCCAGGTGCACCTCGACCAGCGAGGCCCCGGGCAGCATCTCCAGCACCTCGTAGTGCGTGACCGACGGCTTGCCACCCGCGACCACGGCGAACTTCCAGTCCGACGACGGGTGACGGCCGATCGGGGCGTCGATCGTGCCCGTCGTCGGCGACGGGTGGCCCTGCACCAGCGCGTGGTAGACCTTCTCGACCGTGCGCTCCTTGAACGCCCGCTTGAGCTCGGTGTACGCGTGCTCGCTCTTGGCGACCACCATGAGGCCGGACGTGCCCGCGTCGAGGCGGTGGACGATGCCCTGGCGCTCGGCGGAGCCGGACGTGGAGATGCGGTAGCCCGCGGCGGCGAGCGCGCCCACCACGGTGGGACCCGTCCAGCCGGGCGACGGGTGCGCCGCGACACCGACGGGCTTGTCGACGACCACGAGGTCGTCGTCGTCGTGGACGATCCGCATCCCCGGCACGGGCTCGGGGACCACGGCCGGCACGGCGGGAGCCGCGGGCTCCAGGTCGACCTCCAGGTAGGCACCCGCGACCAGCCGGTCGGACTTGCCCACCGGGAGCCCGTCGACACGGACGGCACCCTCGGCGGCGAGCTCCGCGGCGCGCGTGCGCGACAGCCCCAGCAGACGGGCGAGCGCGGCGTCGACCCGCTCACCGGCCAGGCCGTCCGGGACGGGCAGCGCCCGCGTGCCGCTCACGCCGCACCCCCACCCGTGATCGGGCCGGACGTGCTGGGGCCCGGCTTCGTGGTGCCGGGCGTGGCGGTGCCGGGCGTGGCGGTGCCGGGCGTGGCGGTGTCGGGCGTGGCGGTGTCGGGCACGTCGGTGCCGTCGGCCGGTGCGGGATCGCCCGCCGTTCCCGGAGGAGCGGCGTCGTGCCCGTCGCGGCTGCCGTCGACGTGGATGCCGCGCGAGGTGAGCCACACGACCAGCACCGCCGCCACGACGATGGCGATGTCCGCGATGTTCCCGATGAAGAGCCGCCCGTACGCGAGGAAGTCGATGACGTGGCCGCGCAGCGGCCCGGGCTCGCGGACCATCCGGTCCACGAGGTTGCCGAGCGCACCCCCGAGCAGCAGCCCCAGGGCCACCGCCCAGCCCGCCGAGCCGATACGCCGCGACACCCGCACGATCACGATGACGACGACCACCGCGACCAGCGTCAGGACCCAGGTCATGCCCGTCGCGATCGAGAGCGCGGCGCCGGGGTTGCGGACGAGCTGGAGCCCGAACAGGTCCCCGAGCAGCGGCGTGCGCTCCCCCGGGGCCAGCGCGGCCACCGCCCACACCTTGGTGACCTGGTCCACGACCAGCACCGAGAGGGTGAGGGCGACGAGCCCGCGGATCAGCCGACGACGGCGCTCGGGGGCGACGAGCACCGCCCCACCCGCTCCGTCGTCGCCCGTCGCGGTCGCGGCGGGTGTCGGGCGGTCGTCGGGCAGGGCGGTGTCGTCGTCCGTCGTGGGCACCGCAGGAGTCTACGGGCGCCTCAGCGGCGCTCCTCCCGCTGCTTGCAGCTCACGCACAGCATCGCGCGCGGGAACGCCTGCAGGCGTGCCTTGCCGATGGCCTGCCCGCAGGACTCGCACACACCGAACGTCCCGGCGGCGAGCCGGTCGAGCGCGTGAGAGGTCTGGTCGAGCAGGTCGCGCGTGTTGTTCACGAGGGTGAGCTCGTGCTCACGCTCGAGTGCGGACGAACCGGAGTCCGCCTGGTCGTCCCCGGCACCGTCGCCGGAGTTGCGCAGCAGATCCGACAGCTCAGCGTCGGCCGCAGCCACCTCGTCGATGAGGCGTAGGCGGTCGGCAGTGAGCTCGTCGGTGACCTGGTCGATCTCGGCTCGGGTCCACGGCACCTCGCCGTCACGCACCGGCAGCAGCGCGACCGGTCCCCCCCGTTCCTCGTCGGACCCCGTCGTCAGCGTGCTCAAGGCATCATTGATGGTCACGGACGTTCCCCCCGTCTCGAGTGCGCCGACTTTATGCGCGTCCGGGGCACCGCACAACAGGACACGACGGGCGCGGGGCACGCGACACGCCGGGCCGACCAGCCGGTGGCCGCTGGGGCGACCGCCGCGCCCTCCTGGCCGCCGTCGGCCGCACCGTCGTCGCCCTGGTGCCGTCCGGGCACGCCGACGCCGCCGGGGGCGGGCACGCACCCCCGGCGGCGGGCAGTCGATCAGATGCTCTGGCTCTCCGGGACCGACTGGCCCTGGCCCGAGCGGGGCGGCAGCGCGTTGCCGCGGTTCTCGAGGTCCCCGAGGAGGTTCTCGAGGTAGCTCTTGAGGCGCGTGCGGTAGTCCCGCTCGAACACCCGCAGCTCGTCGATCTTGCGCTCGAGGAGCGAGCGCTCCTGCTCGAGCTGGCCGAGGGTGCGCTGCGAGGTCTCCTCCGCCTCACGCACGATCCGGTTGGCCCGCGTCTTCGCCTCGTTGATGAGCCGGTCGGACTCCTCCTGGCCGCTGCGCACGTAGTCGTCGTGCAGCTTCTGCGCCAGGGCGAGCATGCCGGTCGCGGACTCGGGCTCGTTGCCCCGCGCGGGGCCGGGCGCCGGCGCCGACACGACGGACGGCTGGGCCATGGCCGGCACGGGGGCGGGCTGGGCCGGAGCGGGAGCGGGGGTCGGCTCCGGGGTCGGCTCCGGCTTGGGCGCGGGCGCGGCCTGCTGGGCACCTGCGCGGCTGAGCTCCGCGATGCGTCGCTCCGCGGCCGCGAGCTTCGTCTTCAGGTCGTCGTTCTCGCCCTGGACGTCCCGCAGGGTGTTGACGACCTCGTCCAGGAAGTCGTCGACCTCGTCCTGGTCGTAGCCTTCCCGGAACTTCGTCGCCTGGAACTTCTTGTTCAGGACGTCGTCTGCGGTGAGCAGTGCCATCGTCGTCACCTCTGTCGGTCGTACTGGCTCTGGCCGGCGGCAGTCAGTCCACCGACCACCTCGGGCCACGGTAGCGGAGAATCCGGGCGGCGTACGCCTCCCGACACTTCGAGGACGCGTGCTGCGCGCACCCCGCGGACGCCCGCACGGGCGCCCGTCGAACGGCGGTTCAGGACAGCCTGCCCAGCACCTGGAGCAGCAGCGAGCACACGAGCGCGAGCACCAGGAAGGCCAGGTCGAACCGCACGGAGCCGATGCCGATCGGCGGCAGGACGCGCCGCAGCGCGCGCAGGGGCGGGTCGGTGACCGAGTAGGTCACCTCCGCGACGACGAGGACGAACCCCGTCGGCCGCCAGTCGCGCGCGAAGACCTGGACCCAGTCCAGCACCAGGCGCACGAGCAGCAGCAGGAAGAAGACGAGGACGACCAGGTACAGCAGGCTGGCGAGCAGGCGCACGCGTCAGCTCTGGTTGTAGAAGCCGGAACGCGTCGCCGGCTCGGCAGCGGTCGCCGCGTCGCCCGCCAGCTCCACGTGCGCGGGCGACAGCAGGAAGACCTTGCTCGTCACGCGCTCGATGGCACCGTGCAGGCCGAAGATCAGCCCTGCGGAGAAGTCGACGAGACGCTTGGCGTCCGAGTCGTCCATGTCCGTGAGGTTCATGATCACCGGCGTCCCCTCGCGGAACGCCTCGCCGATCTTGCGCGCGTCGTTGTACGAGCGGGGGTGGATGGTCGTGATGCGGCGCAGGTCGCCCGCCTCGTGCGGCGCCGGTGCAGCCTGCACCCGCGGCGTTCGGTGCAGCGGCATGACCTGGGCCTCGTAGCTGTCCTCGGGCACGGCGACCTCCGCCTCCTCGTACTCCTCGAGGTACTCCTCGTGGTCGGACCGGTCGTCGGCCAGGCCGAGGTACAGCATCGTCTTGCGCAGCGCTCCGGCCATCGCGTCGTCTCCCATCCGCCGGGCTCCCCCGACTCCTGCGGCCCTGCCTGACGGCACCGGCCGCCCGGCAGGTGCCGGGAACGGTGTCGGTGCGGTGTCGATCGTCTCCGCGCTGGTCACGCTAGCAACGCAGGCCCGGGAGGGCGCGGCGACACGCGGGCGTGTCGCGGCCGCCGCTCACGAGGTCACCCGGTCGGCGCGGTGCGCGCCGGGAGCAGCCGGACGACGCCGACGAACCGCCCGGTGGTCGCCGAGCCCTCGTGGACCGCGCGGCGGTGCGAGTACAGGTCGGCGTCGCGGTACGTGTCACGGCCGTCCGCGTGGACGTGGACCAGCCCGGCGCGCAGCAGCACCGCGCGCGCACCGGCCGCGAGGTCGAGCGCGGGCGTGCCCGCCGCCGTCGTCGCGGCCGCCTCCGGCACCACGGCGGCCACCTCGTCCCGCATCGCGGCGGGGACCTCGTAGGACGCGCCGGCGATGCAGGGGCCGACGGCGGCGACGGTGCGCGCCGGGTCCGCGCCCCGCCGGACCATGGCGGCCACCGTGGCCTGCAGCACGCCGGCCGCCAGCCCCGCCCGGCCGGCGTGCGCGGCGGCCACGACGCGGGCCACGGGGTCGGCCAGCAGCACGGGTGCGCAGTCCGCCACGTACACACCCACCGCCACGTCCGGGGTCGTCGTCACCAGACCATCCGCGGGGAGGTCCCGCGACGACACGTCGGTGACGAGCAGCACGTCGGCGCCGTGCACCTGGGTGGCGAGCACGACCGGCGCACCGATCCGCTGCTCCAGCGCGCGCCGGTTGGCGGCGACGGCGGCGGGGTCGTCACCCACCCGGGTCCCCAGGTTCAGACCACGCCACGGGCCGCCGCTGCGGCCGCCGGCCCGCGAGGTGAACCCCGCCACGACGCCGGGGCCGAGCGGAACGGCGTCGATCACGACGCCGTCCGCCGGCCCCGGACGGTCGGCCACACGGACCTACTTGAGGAAGTCGGGCACGTCGAGCTCGTCCCGCTCGCGGCGGGCGGGCTCCTCCGCCAGCACGCGGGGCACCTCGAGCGACCCCGTGGCGGGCGCGGGCTCGGACCGCGTCGCCATGAACGCCGGCACCTCGGGGCGCGCTGCCTCGCCGGGCTGACCGGTGGTGCGCACGGTGCCGACCGGCACCAGGTCCTCGTCGGGGAGCTGCACGGGGCGCGGCGTCGGGGCCGGACCGGCACCCGGCAGGGTCGTGACGGGCGCCACGGCGGGCACCTGGCGGGCGGTCGCGCCGCTGACCTGGCCGAGCGCGCGGGCGTCGCGACGCACGACGGGACCACCGCCGTCGAACCCGGCAGCGATGACGGTGACCCGGACCTCGTCGCCGAGGGCGTCGTCGATGACCGCACCGAAGATGATGTTCGCCTCGGCGTGCGCGGCCTCCTGCACCAGCCGGGCTGCCTCGTTGATCTCGAACAGGCCGAGGTCGGACCCGCCCTGGATCGACAGCAGCACGCCGTGGGCGCCGTCGATGCTGGCCTCCAGCAGCGGCGACGAGATCGCCATCTCCGCCGCCTGCACGGCGCGGTCCTCCCCGCGTGCGAAGCCGATGCCCATGAGGGCGGAGCCGGCACCCTGCATGACGGACTTGACGTCGGCGAAGTCGAGGTTGATGAGGCCGGGCGTGGTGATGAGGTCGGTGATGCCCTGGACGCCGGACAGCAGCACCTGGTCGGCGGAGTGGAACGCGTCGAGCACGGAGACGGACCGGTCGGAGATCGACAGCAGCCGGTCGTTGGGGATGACGATGAGGGTGTCGACCTCGGCTCGCAGCGCCTCGATGCCGGCGTCGGCCTGCACGGAGCGCCGGCGGCCCTCGAAGGTGAACGGTCGCGTCACGACACCGATCGTCAGCGCGCCCAGCGAGCGGGCGATCCGCGCGACGACGGGTGCGCCGCCGGTCCCGGTGCCGCCGCCCTCGCCGGCGGTGACGAACACCATGTCGGCGCCCCGCAGGACGTCCTCGATCTCCTCGGAGTGGTCCTCGGCCGCCTTCTTGCCGACCTCGGGGTCCGCCCCTGCCCCGAGCCCGCGCGTCAGCTCGCGGCCGACGTCGAGCTTGACGTCGGCGTCGGACATGAGCAGGGCCTGGGCGTCGGTGTTGACGGCGATGAACTCGACACCCTTGAGGCCGACCTCGATCATGCGGTTGACGGCGTTCACGCCGCCACCGCCGATGCCGACGACCTTGATGACCGCCAGATAGTTCTGCGGAGCTGCCACGGTGGGTGCCTCTCGTTCGCGGGTCGCGGCGTGCCGGGCCGCTGGTGCTCGCCCCGACACGCGGGACGCGGGTCGTGCTCGTCAACCTTCACCCTCAGGTTGAAGGTGAGAGTTATGTCAGATGTGCTGTCGGGTCGTGACGCTAGGTGGCCGCCGACCCCGGATCAACGACCGCGCCGCGCGTGTCGTGCTTCGCCGCCGTGATCCGCGTCCTGGACGCCGCCCGCTCACTTGGTGATGGGCATCTGGGGCGCCGAGACGTCGAAGACGGACGCGCCCGCCGCCTCGGGCGCGGCACGCAGCGCGGCCAGCACGGCGAGCTTCAAGGGGGTCTGCTCCGCGCTCCCCCAGTCGATCCGGGGGCCGCCGTCGCGCAGCTGCATGGTGACCGTGTCCTGGCTCGCCGCGGCGACCGAGGCGACCTGCCCCAGCAGGTCGGGCGGCAGCTGCTCCAGGACGTGCAGCACCGCCGACAGCGTGCGCTCGTCACCGACCGGGACGTCGACGACGGGCAGACCGGCGGGCGCCGCGTCGGCGCGCCCCACCTGCACGCCCTGCTCGTCGAGCAGCACGAGGCCCGTCGCCGGCGCCTCCTCCGGCACCGCCGCGACCGGCTCGCGCGACACGAGCTGCACGGCCAGCCCGCGGGGCCACTGCCGCACGACGCGCGCCTCCCGGACACCCGGCACCTCCAGGACCCGGTCCCGCAGCCCGACGGTGTCGAGCCGCGGCAGCGGCGTGCCGGCACGCTCGTGGACGACCGCGACCACCTGGTCCACCGCCACGACGGTTCCGGCGCCGGTGACCTCGAGCTGCGTCACGTCGAGCGCGAGCACCGGCGAGAGCAGCAGCAGCCAGCCGAGCGCGCCGACGCCGACGACGCCGGCCGCTCCCCCGACCACCTGGCGCCGGGCGAGGTTGCGCCGGGCACGCGCCCGCTCGGCGAACCGCTCGCGCGACGTGGTCGACACGACCGCGGGCCGCACCGGCCCGCTGAACCGGCCGACGGTGTACGTGGTCACCGCACGCGTCGACCCGGTGACCGGGTCGGTCGCCGGCGCCGTCGGCGCACCCGGCGCCCGACGGACGCGCGACGTCGCGGCGGTCGGCCGCGTACCGGGACCTCGCACCGTGGGTCCCGGTGCCTCCGAGCGGTCCGCCGTGGCATCGGGATCGTCGCGACCCGGTCGCGACGCGGCGCGGGGGGACGGCACGCGCATCGACGAGATCGGGCGGACGGGCGTCGAGGGGACGGGCGTCGAGGGGGTGGGCGTCGAGGGGGTGGGCGTCGAGGGAGCGGGCGGTGCGGGGACCGGACCCGTCGGCGCGCTGCGCGGCGCGGGGTCGTCCCCCCGGGCCGCGCGGCGACCCGCGGTCCGACGCGGGGCGGCGGGACGTGCGGTGGGCGACGGGCGTCCCGGGCGCGGTGCCGGTGGACGCTGCGGGCTCACGGCCGCGCACCGTCCCGGGGCTCCGCCGCGCCGTCCGCGTGGGTGCCGTCCGCGTGGGTGCCGCTGTCCACCGCGGTGCCCTCGTCCGGAGCGCGCTCGGCGAGCTCGGCGAGCACGACGGGCACGAGCTCCGTCACGTCCCCGGCGCCGACGGTCAGCAGCAGGTCACCGGGCCGCGCGAGCGCGGCGACCGCCCGGGCGGCATCGACCCGTCCCGGCACGAACACGGCCTTGCCCGGCGTCGGCACGTGCTCGACCACCAGGGCTCCCGTGACGGTGGGGTCCGGGTCCTCGCGCGCGGCGTACACGTCCGTCACGACGACCGCGTCCGCGAGGTCGAACGCCTCGCCGAACTCCCGCGCGAACGTCCGCGTCCGCGAGAACAGGTGCGGCTGGAACAGCACGACCACGCGACCGCCGTCGGCCACCTCACGGGCGGCCCGCAGGACGGCGGCGACCTCGGTGGGGTGGTGCGCGTAGTCGTCGACCACCCGCACCCCGCCGGCCGTGCCGCGGTCCTCGAACCGCCGCCCCGTCCCGACGAAGTCGTCGAGCCCGTCGGCAGCCTGCTGCGCGTCGACACCGAGGCGCCGCAGCGCGCACCACGCCGCCGCCGCGTCGAGCGCGTTGTGGGCGCCGGCGACCTGCAGGTGGAGCGTCACGGCGGGCTCGTCGCGGGGCGTCAGCGTGACCCGCCACCGCCCGTCGGTGCTCCGCTCGCTGGGCGAGACGCGCACCTCGGCGTCCGGGCCGGTGCCGTAGGTGCGCACCGCGACCCCTCGCGCGGCCAGCCGGGCACGCGTCGCGGCGACGAGACGCGCCGCGCCCGGGTCGTCCGCGCAGGCGACCAGCAGCCCACCGTCGCGGACCCGGTCCGCGAAGCGCTCGAACGCCGCCTCGAACCGCTCGCGCGTGCCGTAGTGGTCGAGGTGGTCCGGCTCGACGTTGGTGACGACCGCGACCAGCGGCTCGTACGCCAGGAAGGAGCCGTCGGACTCGTCGGCCTCGGCGACGAAGGGCCCGGCCCCGTGCCGGGCGCCGCCGAGCGTGCCCCCGGTCGCGCGGACCACGCCGCCGATCGCGAACGAGGGGTCGGCGCCGGCGTGCACGAGGGCCGCGGCGATCATCCCCGAGGTCGTGGTCTTGCCGTGCGCTCCGGCGACGGCCACGGCGTCGCGGTCGGCCATGAGCGCGGCAAGCGCCTCCGAGCGGTGCAGCACCGGCAGGCCCCGCTCCCGGGCGCGGGCGACCTCCGGGTTGGACGCGCGGACGGCGGACGAGACGACGACGGTGTCGACGTCGTCGACGTGCGCCGCGTCGTGACCGACGTGCACCGTCACACCGGCGGCCCGCAGCCCGGCCAGCGCCGGGCCGTCGTGGGCGTCGGACCCGCTGACGGCGAGCCCGCGCGCGGCGAGCAGCGGTGCGACCGCGGACATCCCGGCGCCGCCGATGCCGACGAGGTGCACGCGGCCGAGGTCGGCCAGCGCCACCGGCCCGCGCTCACCCGGGTCGGCCACGGCCGGTGCGTGCGCCGGGGGCGTGCGGTGCTGCGGGGTGGCGGTCCGCAGGTGGGCGGGCAGCTGCTGCTCGACGAGCCGCGCGACGCGCGCGGCGCCGTCCCGGACGCCCACCCGCGCGGCGGCCGCACCCATGCGTGCCCGGGTCTCGGCCCCGGTGTCGCCGGCCAGCAGGACCGGGAGGTGCTCGCTGACCCAGGCCGGCGTCAGGTCGCCGTCCTCGACGAGCACGCCGCCGCCGGCCGCGACCACGCCGGCCGCGTTGAGGCGCTGCTCGCCGTTGCCGATCGGCAGGGGGACGTAGACGGCCGGGATCCCGAGCGCGGCCAGCTCGCAGACCGTCCCCGCGCCCGCCCGGCCGACCACGACGTCCGCGACGGCCAGCGCCCGGTCCATCGCGGTGAGGTACTCCAGGACGTGGTACCGCTCCGCACCAGGCACGGCGGCGGTGGCCGCCCGGACCTCGTCGGCCTTGCCCCGCCCGGTCAGGTGCAGCACCTGGGCACCGGTGGCGAGCAGCGCACCCGCCGCCCCGGCGACGGCGCGGTTGATGCTCAGCGCCCCCAGGGAGCCGCCGGTCACCAGCAGGGTCGGCAGGTCGGGGTCGAGCCCCAGCGCGTCGGCGCCCGCGCGCCGTGCGGCCGCGGCGTCGGACGCGCGCGCCGCGAGCAGGTCCTGCACCACGGTCCGCAGCGGCAGGCCGGTGACCTGCGCGCCGGGCAGCGCGGTGCCCTCGAAGGTGACGGCGACGGCGGCGGCCCAGCGTGCGCCGAGGCGGTTGGCCAGGCCGGGCCGCGCGTTCTGCTCGTGCACGACGACGGGGATGCCGCGGCGCCGGGCAGCGAGGTACGCGGGCGTGGCCACGTACCCGCCGAACCCGACGACCACCTGGGCGTCGATCTGCGCGATGGCGTCCTCGGCCGCACGCACGGCGGCACCCAGCCGGCCGGGCAGGTGCAGCCAGTCGACGGTGGGGCGGCGCGGCAGGGGGACGCGCGGCACCACGGCCAGGTCGTACCCGTGCTCCGGCACGAGCCGGGCCTCCAGGCCCTCGGCCGTACCGAGGACGGCGAACCGTCCGTGGGGGTGGCGACGACGCAGCTCGTCGGCCACGGCCAGCAGCGGGTTGACGTGGCCGGCGGTCCCGCCGCCGGCCAGGAGGACGGAGGTCGCGTCAGCCACGGGTACGTCCGATCACGGCGAGAGAGCGGCGCACGACCGAGGCACGGGCCGCGAGAGCCTCCGCGGCGCCCGGCTCGGTACGGGCGAAGGACAGCACGAGCCCCAGGGCGGCCATCGTCATGATGAGCGCCGACCCGCCGGCGGAGACCAGCGGCAGCGGCACGCCGATCACGGGCGCGAGGCCGATGACGACGGCGATGTTGACCGCCGCCTGGCCGACGACCCAGGCGAACACGGCGGCCGTCGTGATCTTGACGAACGGGTCGGGGTGCCGGCGCATGATGCGCACCATCGCGAACGCGAGGAGCGCGAACAGACCGAGCACGAGCAGGGTGCCCACGAGGCCGAGCTCCTCCCCCAGGATCGCGTAGATGAAGTCGTTGTGGGCCGCCGGCAGGTACGACCACTTCTCGGCGCTCTGCCCCAGGCCGACGCCGCTGACGCCGCCGGTGGCCAGGCCGTAACCGGCGTGCAGGCTCTGGTAGCACTCGTTGGTCTTGTCGCACTCGTCCGAGAGCCAGGACATGATCCGGTTGATGCGGTTCGGGCTGCCGAGGGTGAGCGCCGCCACGCCGCCCGCGGCCAGCAGCGCCGCGAACCCGAAGATGCGCAGCGGCACGCCGGCCACGAACATCGCGCCCGCGACGAGCAGGACCATCACCATCGCCGTGCCGAGGTCGTGGCCCAGCAGCACGACGCCGATCGCGATCCCCGCGACCGGCACGACGGGCACCAGGGCGTGCTTCCACTCGTGCAGCAGGGGCAGCTTGCGCGTGAGCAGCGCACCGAGCCAGATCGCCAGCGCGAGCTTGACGACCTCCGACGGCTGCGCCGAGAACCCGGGCAGGCACACCCAGTTGAGGTTCCCGCCCTCGCCGCAGCCCAGCGGGGTGAACACCAGCATCTGGAAGGCGATCGCGCCGCCGAGCGCGGGCCACGCGAGCGCCCGCACCACACGGACCGGCAACCGCGACATCAGCAGCAGCACCGGCAGCCCGATGAGCGCGTACCGCGCCTGGTTGAGGAAGACCGCGTACGGCGAGTCCCCCGCCGCCAGCGACTCGACGCTCGAGCTCGACAGCACCATCACCAGGCCGATCGCCACCAGCAGGAACGTCGAGCCCAGCAGCACGTAGTAGCTGGTGACGGCCGAGTTCCACGTGCCCAGGAAGGACGGTTCACGGACCTCCGGCGTACCGCCGGGCGGTGTGACCGTGCGGGTGGGAGCCGTGCGGGGGCGCGGGGGCGCGTCGGCGGTCACTGCCGACCGTCCGCCTGCCGCTCCTGCCCGACCTCACCGTGCAGCGACCGCACGGCCGCCGCGAACGCGTCGCCGCGGGCGGCGTAGGACGTGAACTGGTCCATCGACGCGCACGCGGGGGCGAGCAGGACCGTGACGGGCACGCCCTCGGGCGCGCCGGCCGCCAGCCGGCGCGCGCTGTGCACGGCGCGCGTCATCACCGGCTCAGTGTCACCGGCGTCCAGCTCGATCACCGGGACATCCGGTGCGTGTCGGGCGAGGGCCTCGCGCAGCGGCGCACGGTCCACCCCGAGCAGGACGACCCCGCGCAGCCGGTCGCGCCGGGTGCGGACGAGGTCGTCGAACTGCGCGCCCTTGGCCAGCCCGCCAGCGATCCACACGACCGACCCGGGCTCGAAGGCGGCGAGGGAGGCGGCGGCGGCGTGCGCGTTGGTCGCCTTGGAGTCGTCCACGTACGCCACGTCGTCGACGCGGCCGACGGTCACGATGCGGTGCGCCCCGGGGGCGAAGCCGCGCAGCCCGTCGCGGACGTGCACGGGGTCGACACCGTGGGCGAGCGCCAGCGCGGCGGCCGCGAGCGCGTTGCGCACCACGTGGGGCGGGACCACCCCGGCCGGACCCGCGAGCTGCGCGAGGTCGGCGAGCGTGCCGAGCTCGGCGGCGTGCGTGTGGCGCAGCCGCGCGAAGCCCCGGTCCACCAGCACGTCCTCGACGAGTCCGAGCTGCCCGACGCCGGGCATCCCGAGCGTGAACCCGACGGCGACGCACCCGTCGACCACGTCGGCCTCGCGGACGAGGTCCTCGGTGACCGGGTCCGTCGCGTCGTACACGCACGCGACCTGCGCCCGCTCGTAGATGCGCCCCTTGTCCGCGGCGTACGCGGCCAGCGAGCCGTGCCAGTCGAGGTGGTCGGGCGCGACGTTGAGCACGGCCGCCGCCTGCGCGGACATCGAGTGCGTGTGGTGCAGCTGGAAGCTCGACAGCTCGACCGCCAGCACGTCCAGCGCCGGGTCCACGGCCGCCAGCACCACGGGCGTGCCCACGTTGCCCACGGCGACGGTGCGCCGCCCCGCCGCACGCAGGATCGACTCGAGCATGCCGACGGTCGTCGTCTTGCCGTTGGTCCCCGTGACCGCGAGCCAGGGGGCGGGCTGCCCGTCGCCGCCGTCGCGCGGCACGCGGACCTGCCACGCGAGCTCGACCTCGCTCCACACCGGAACCCCGCGCTCCCCCGCCGCGGCGAGGACCGGGTGGGTCGGGGGCAGACCCGGGGAGGTCACGACGAGGTCGGCCCCGCGCAGGCCCTCGGCGACGAGCCCGGCCACGTCCGCGGCATCGGCCTCGGGGGCGTGCTCGTCGAACGTCACCACCCGCGCGCCACGGTCCCTCAGGACCTGCGCCGCGGCGCGCCCGGAGACGCCCAGGCCGGCGACGAGCACCGTACGACCGTCGAAGCGTGCGTCCACCTACTGCGCCACCCACTCCGCGTAGAAGATGCCGACCCCAAGCGCGACGAACAGGCCGGCGATGATCCAGAACCGGATGACGATCGTCACCTCGCCCCACCCCGACAGCTCGAAGTGGTGGTGCAGCGGTGCCATCTTGAAGACGCGTCTGCCGGTCATCTTGAAGAAGCCGATCTGGATGACGTCCGAGAGCACGATGAGGACGAACAGACCGCCGATGATCGCCCCGAGGATCTCGGTGCGCGTGAGGATCGTCAGCGCCGCCAGCGCCCCGCCCAGCGCGAGCGACCCGGTGTCCCCCATGAAGATCTTCGCGGGGCTCGCGTTCCACCACAGGAAGCCGAACAGGGCACCGGTGATGGCCGCGGCCACGACCGCCAGGTCCAGGGGGTCGCGCGTCTCGTAGCAGCGTGGCCCCGCGGACAGCAGCTTCTGGCACGTCTGGTTGAACTGCCAGACCCCGACCAGCACGTACGCCCCGAAGACGATGAGCGAGACACCGGTCGCGAGCCCGTCGAGACCGTCGGTGAGGTTCACGGCGTTGGACCAGGCGGTGATGAGGAAGTTCGCCCAGATGACGAACAGGACCAGGCCGACGGTCGCACCGGCGAACGCCAGGTCCAGCCCTGTGTCGCGGATGAACGAGATCCGGGTCGACGCCGGGGTGCGGAACTGCTCGTTGGGGAACTGCAGCGCCAGCACCGAGAACACGACACCGACGACGCCCTGGCCGACGATCTTCCACAGCGGGCTCAGTCCGAGGGAACGCTGCCGCGAGATCTTGATGAAGTCGTCGAGGAACCCGACGACCCCCAGGCCGGTCATGAGGAACAGCGCCAGCAGGGCCGACGCGCTGGGCGTCGTGCCCGTGAGCAGCAGGCCGAGCCCCCAGCCGACGAGCGTCGCGCCGATGATGACGACGCCGCCCATCGTCGGCGTGCCGCGCTTGGTGAAGTGCGCGGTCGGGCCGTCCTGCCGGATGAACTGCCCGTACTGCCGCTTGACCAGGAAGCGGATGAACAGCGGGGTGCCGAGCAGCGCGACGAGCATCGAGATGCCGCCGGAGATGAGGACGGCCCTCATGCGTCGGCCCCCACGAGCCGGTCGCCCAGGCGCCACAGACCGGCGCCGAACGAGGACTTCACGAGCACCACGTCACCCGGGCGCAGCTCGTCGGCCAGGAACGCGGCGGCGGCGTCGACGTCGTCGGCCAGGACGACCTCGTCGCCCCACGAGCCCTCGTGGTTGGCGCCGTCGCGGATGGCGCGCGCCCCGTCGCCGACGACCACCGTCAGGCCGATGTTGAGCCGCACCACGAGCCGCCCGATCGCGTCGTGCGCGGTGCGGGACTCCTCGCCGAGCTCGAGCATCTCGCCCAGCACGGCGACCGAGCGCCGCTGCCGCCCGGCGATGACCGCCAGCGCCTTGAGCGCGGCCCGCATCGAGTCGGGGTTGGCGTTGTAGGAGTCGTCCACGACGGTGACGCCGTCCGGGCGGTCCACGACGTGCATGCGGTGCGGCGACAGGGCGTCGGCGGCGGACAGGCCGGCCACGACGTCGTCGAGCGCGATGCCGGCCGTCAGCGCCGCCGCGGCCGCGGCGAGCGCGTTGTGCACGTGGTGCTCGCCGACGAGCCGCAGCTCCACGGGACGCTCCTCGCGGACGTCGCCCTCGACGTGCACGAGCCGGAACCGCGCTCGGCCCAGCGCGTCGAGGCGCACGTCCTGCGCCTGGACCCGCGCGTCGGGGGACGCCCCGAACAGCACGACCGGTCCGGGGGCCACGGCCGCCATGGCGCGCACCCGCGGGTCGTCGGCGTTGAGCACCGCGGTCCCGGCCGGCACCAGCCCCGCGACGATCTCCGCCTTGGCGCGTGCGACCCCGTCGATGCCGCCGCCGAAGCCGCCCAGGTGGGCCTGCCCGACGACCAGCACCACGGCGACGTCCGGCGGGGCGATGTCCGTGAGGTACGTGAGGTGACCGGGGCCGCTCGCGCCCATCTCGAGCACGAGGAACCGGGTCTGCTCGTCGGCGCGCAGCACCGTCAGCGGCAGCCCGATCTCGTTGTTGAACGAGCGCACGGGGGCGACCGTGGGGCCGGCCGCGCCGCACACCTGCGCGAGCACGTCCTTGGTCGTCGTCTTGCCGACCGAGCCGGTGATCCCGATGACGCGCAGGCCGGACCCGCCGGGCTGCGCGGCCGCGTCCCGCAGCCGCACCAGCACGTCGCGTGCCAGGTCGCCCAGCGCGCGCTCCACGTCGGGCACCACGACGCACGGCAGCCCCGGCAGCGGGCGCGCGGCCAGGACGAGCGAGGCGCCGGCCGCCACGGCCGCGGGGGCGAAGTCGTGGCCGTCGACGTGCTCGCCGGGCAACGCGACGAACAGCCCGCCGGGCAGCACCTCCCGCGAGTCGGTGACGACGGGGCCGGCCACCACGTGCTCGGGGGCGACGTCGGCCAGGCTGCCGTGCGTGGCGGCCGCGATCTCGGCCGCTGTGAGGGCGATCACGCGTGCTGCTCCCGGCGCTCGGCGCGGGCGGCGAGGAACACGTCTCGGTCGTTGTAGCGGTGGAACACCCCGGCGATCTCCTGGGTCGGTTCGTGGCCCTTGCCCGTGACGATCACGGTGTCGTCCGGTCCTGCCAGACGAAGGGCCTCGCGGATGGCCTGCGCACGGCTCGTGGCCTCGTGCACGTCGGCCAGGTCGGGGCGCACGTCGCGCACGCCCTCGAGGATGGCGGCCCGGATGGACGCGGGGTCCTCCGAGCGCGGGTTCTCGTCGGTGACGACCAGCACGTCGGCCAGCCGGGCGCCGACCTGCCCCATGATCGGGCGCTTGCCGCGGTCACGGTCGCCGTCCGAGCCGTACACGAGCACGAGCCGGCCGGGCGTGATGGGCCGCACCGCCTCGAGCGCGAGCTCGAGCGCGTCCGGCGTGTGGGCGTAGTCGACCAGGCACAGCGGCCAGCCGTCGCCGCGCTCGACCACCCGCTCCATGCGGCCCGGGATCGCGTGCGCGCGCCCCACGGCCTCGGCCGCCGCGTCGACGGGTACGCCCGCGGCGTGCGCGACCACCACGGCGAGCGCGGCGTTCGAGACGTTGACCAGGCCCGGCAGCGGGCTGTGCGCCTCGTGGCGGGCGCCGTCGGGGCCGCGCAGGACGAAGCGTGAGCCGACGCCGTCCAGGCCGACGTCGGCCTCGACGACCGCCCAGTCGGCCTGTGCCGCCTGCGGTGCGCCGACGCGCGTGCTCACGGTCTCGACGGGGATCGGGGACTCCTGCGCGAGCCGCCGGCCCCACTCGTCGTCGATGACGACGACCCCGCGGCGGGCCTGGCCGGGGGCGAACAGCCGCGACTTGTCGCGGAAGTACCCCTCCATGTCGCCGTGGAAGTCCAGGTGGTCGCGCTGCAGGTTGGTGAAGCCGACGACGTCGAACTGCACGCCGCCCACGCGTCCCAGCGCGAGCGCGTGCGACGAGACCTCGGTGGTCAGCGCGGTCGCGCCCCGCTCGTGGGCCAGCGCCAGCAGCGACTGCAGGACGGGTGCCTCGACGGTGGTGCGAGGGCTCTCGACGGCGTCGTCGCCGATCCGCAGCTCGACGGTGCCGAGCACGGCCGTCACGGCGTGCCGGGCGCGCAGCGCCGCGTCGACGAAGTAGGTGGTGGTGGTCTTGCCGTTCGTCCCGGTGACGCCCACCGTCACGAGCCGCGACGCCGGGTCGTCGAGGACCCAGGCCGCGACCGGCCCGGCCACGGCGCGGGGGTCGTCGGTGAGCAGGACGGGCACACCCGCGGGGACGAGCTCGGCGCCCTCGGTGTCGGTGAGCACCGCCACCGCGCCGCGCGCGACCGCCTCGGCGGCGAACCGTGCCCCGTGGACGCGCAGGCCGGGCACCGCGACGAACAGGTCCCCCGGCTCGACGTCGGCGCTGGACATGGTCACACCGGTGGCCGTCACACCCTCCGCGGGGCCGTCGACCCGCAGGCCGAACGCGGCGGCGAGGTCGTCGACCCTGCGGACCGGCGGGTGCTCGGGGCGCAGCCGGCCCAGGGGGGACGTCATGGGGAGAAATCTACCCCGCCGACTCACTCCCACGTCGCCGGGAACAGCGACGCGGGCGTCCCGGAGGGTGCGACCCCCAGCTGCTGCAGGGCGTACGACGTGACGGTCGAGAAGACCGGTGCGGCCGCCGTGCCGCCGAAGATCGAGGCGCTGGGGTCGTGCAGGATGACCGCCGTGACGACCTGCGGGTCGTCCGCAGGCGCGACGCCGATGAACGACGCCGTGATGCCCGCGGGCGCGAACTTCTGCGCCGTGCCGGTCTTGCCCGCGACCCGGTACCCGGGGATCGCGGCGTTGCCGCCGGTCCCGTCGTCGACGACGCTCTCCATCATCGACAGCACGGTGCCCGCCGTCTGCTCGGAGACCACCCGGGTCCCCTCGGGCGCCGGGCGCGGCGCGTACGCCCCGTCGGGGTCGGTCCACCCCGCCACCAGGTGCGGCGCCACGCGGACACCCCCGTTGGCGATGGTCGCGAAGACGCTCGCGGCCTGCAGGGCGTTCACGGACACCGCCTGACCGAACAGCACGGCGTACTGCGAGCGGCCGTCCCACTCGTCGTACGGGTGCAGGATGCCCCCGGACTCGCCCGGGATCTCGATGCCCGTGCGGCTGCCGAACCCGAACAGCGACAGGTACCGGTGGCGCTGCTCCAGCGACAGCCGCTCGCCGATCTGGATCGTGCCGGTGTTGGACGACTCCGCGAAGACGCCCGTCGCGGTGAGCTGCTGCACGGGGTGGTCGTGCGAGTCCTTGAAGGTCTGGCCGTTGGGCGTCGTCAGCCGGTCGGCGACGGTGAAGCGGTCGGTGGGGCCGACGAGCCCCTCCTCGAGCGCAGCGGCCATCGTCACGACCTTCCCGGTCGACCCGGGCTCGAACACGTCGGAGACGCTGCGGGTCAGCGAGCCGGTGCCGAGGGCGCCCGGGTCGTTCGGGTCGAACGCGGTGGACTCCGCCAGCGCGAGCACCTCCCCCGTCGGTCGCATGACGACGACCGTGCCGCCGGTCGCGCCCATCGCGGCCACCTGCTTGCGCAGCTCCTCCTCGGCCTTCCACTGCAGGTCGGAGTCGAGCGTCAGGCGCACCGAGCTGCCGTCGCGCGCAGGGGTCTGCTCGCTCGCACCCCCGGGGATCGGCTGACCGCCCTTGCCGCGCTCGAAGCGCTCGGTGCCCTTGACCCCCCGGAGCTTCTCGTCCAGCGAGGACTCCAGACCCTGCAGCCCGACGCCCTCGGAGTTGACGAATCCGACGATGTTCCCCGCGACCGTGCCCTTGGGATAGACCCGGTCCGGGACCTTGTCGACGTTGACGCCGTCGATCCGCAGCGCACGGATCTCCCGCGCCACCTCCGGCAGCACGTTCTTCTTGACGTAGACGAAGGGCCGGTCGCCGACGAGCTTGCCGCCGAGCTCCGCGGCGTTCATGTCCAGCAGCGGCGCCAGCCGGGCCGCGACGCCGGCGGCGCCGTCCAGCCCGACCGTCGACCCGCGCGCCTGGTAGCGCGCGATCCGCTGCTGGTTGACGGAGATGTCGTACCGCTCGACCGACGTCGCGAGGACGACGCCGTTGGCGTCGGTCACCTCCCCGCGTGCCCCGATGACCGAGGCGGTCGTCATCCGGTTCTCCCGTGCCTCCTGCGCCAGCTCGGGGCCGGCGAGGACCTGCACGTGCACCAGCCTCCCCGCGAACGTCACCAGGACCAGGGCGAGCACGACGACCAGCGTCAGCATGCGCGGGCGCGACGCCACGACGGTCGGCGGCACGGCCGGTGCCGGCGGACGGCCACCACCCCGCACGGGCGGGCGCCCGCCGCCCCCGCGCGCGGGCGGGACGGCGGCGGCCGGGCGTGCGGGCGTCGCCGCACGTCGGGCGGTCGGCTCCTGGCCGGGCCGTCGGCGCGGCACCGTGCCGGCGCGCTCGTCCACGCGGCCCACCGTGCCACGGGTGCCCGGACGGGCGGTCGCGACGCGCGGGTCGACGCGCACCGCCGGCTGGCGCCGGGCGGGCCGGACGCCCGGCGTCGCCGGGCCGGTCGCGCGCGGGCTCATCCGTCGGCGGGTGCCGGGGCCCCCTGGACGCTGCCGTCCGCGAGCCGCAGCCAGCCGGTGCCGTTTGCCTCCACCATGCCGCGAGCACGTGCGGCCTCGGCCAGCTGCGTCGGCGAGGACCGCGCGTCGAGCTGGGCGACCAGGTCCATCCGGTCCTGCCGCAGTCGGCCGAGCTCGTTCGAGAGCTCGTAGCGCTCGAACGCCAGCGACGCCATCTGGGTGTTCAGCAGCAGCGCCGCGAGCAGCGCACCGCCGAGCACGGCCATGCACGCGAGGACGAACGGCACGCGCGAGCGGGCCTGGGCCGGTGCCCGGACGACCCGCAGGCGCGGCGGCGGCGCGGCCGCGGGGCGAGCGGGCAGCGGGTACGCACGCGCGGCACCGGTGCGGGCGGCGGCCAGGGGCTGGGCGCTCATGCGGCTCTCCTCGGGGTGCGCAGGTGGTCGGGGGTGGGGCGCAGTCGCTCGGCGGCGCGCAGGCGGACGGACTGGGAGCGGGGGTTGCGGGCGAGCTCGTCGGCGTCGGCCTCCTCCGCTCCCCGGGTGAGCAGGCGCAGGTAGGGCGTGTGGGTCGCGGGCTCGACCGGCAGGTCGGGCGGGGCGCTCGACGTGGCTCCCGCCGCGAGCGCGCGCTTGACGATCCGGTCCTCGAGCGACTGGTACGACTCGACGACGATCCGACCGCCGACCGCGAGCGCCTCCACCGACGCCGGCACCGCCCGCTCGAGGGCGGCGAGCTCGCCGTTCACCTCGATGCGCAGCGCCTGGAACGTCCGCTTGGCCGGGTGGCCGCCGGTGCGGCGGGTCGCGGCCGGCACGCCGGCGCGCACGATGTCGACGAGCTCGGACGTCCGCGTCAGGGGCGCCTGCTGCCGGCGCCGGACGACGCCGCGCGCGATGCGGGCCGCGAACCGCTCCTCGCCGTACACCCGCAGCACGCGCGCGATGTCCCGCTCGTCGTACGTGTTGAGCACGTCGGCCGCGGTCGGGCCCGTGGTCGGGTCCATGCGCATGTCGAGGGGGGCGTCCTGCGCGTAGGCGAACCCGCGTTCCGCCTCGTCGAGCTGCAGCGAGGAGACGCCGAGGTCCATGAGGACGCCCTGCACCTCGGGGATGCCGAGCCGGTCGAGCACCTCACGGATCTCGTCGTACACCGCGTGCACCGGCGTGAACCGCTCACCGAACGGCGCGAGCCGCTCGCTCGCGAGCGCCAGCGCCTGCGGGTCGCGGTCGATGCCGACGACCCGGACGTGGTCGAACGCGCGCAGCACGCCCTCGGTGTGCCCGCCCATGCCGAGCGTGGAGTCGACCATGACGGCGCCCGGGGCCGCGAGGGCGGGGGCGAGCAGGTCGAGGCAGCGCTGCAGGAGGACGGGCGTGTGCCGCGACGACGCACCGGCGCCGGTCTGCTCGCTCATCGCCCCTCCTCGCTCTGACAGTGCTGCTGACGTGACTGCTGGTGCCCGTGTGACTGGTGGTGCTGGTGGGACATGGAGATGGCCGGACGATCCCTCCACCGCCCGGCCAGATCCCCCACCGACCCTCTGGCGCCGGGGAAGTGGCGTCAGAGAGGACGGGAGGAGGTCTCGACGGACGGGTGAGGACGACGGGGTGGACGGGCCGTGCCGTCCACGGCGGTGCCGGTGACGGCGGTGCGGAAGGGTGCGGGGGCGACGCGGTGGCCCGGGGGCCGGCCGACGGCTCAGAACGGGCCGTTCGGGAAGACCTCCTCGGTCGTGTCGGCGTAACCCGCCTCCTGCTCGGACAAGTAGGTCTCCCAGGCTGCGAGATCCCAGATCTCGACCCGGGTACCGGTGCCGATGACGGCGACGTCCCGGTCGAGCCCCGCGTAGGTGCGGAGCATCGGCGGGATGGAGATGCGGCCCTGCTTGTCGGGCAGCTCGTCGCTGGCCCCGGACAGGAACACCCGCAGGTAGTCACGCGCCTGCTTGCTCGTGACCGGTGCGGTCCGCAGCTGGTCGTGCATCCGGCGGAACTCGTCCATCGGCAGCACGAACAGGCAGCGCTCCTGCCCGCGTGTCATGACGAGGCCCCCGGCCAGCTGCGGCCGGAACTTCGCCGGGAGGATGAGCCGGCCCTTGTCGTCCAGGCGCGGCGTGTACGTCCCGAGGAAGGGCGCGAAGGAGCCGTAGGCGCCTGTCGGTTCATACGACACCTCACTCCCCTCCTGCTCGTCCCGGATCCGTGGACCCCCCACGCGGCGGGGCTGCCCGAGCACTGCTGAGCCACCCCGCGAGCGAGATGCCACCCGCTCTCCCCACGTGCCTCCACGGTACTCCACTTCCCTCCACCAGCATCTTGTCAAGAGGCCAAGTTCACCCGTCTGGTGAGTGTCCTCCCAGGTCAGCGTCGTGGAGCGAAGTGGAGGGCCCGGCGCGCCCCGGAACCGCCTCGGCACGGGGGGACGGGGACGAACCCGGGACAAGGCGGCATACCTCTCCCCCGGCGACCGCGACGCACGTGCCGTGGGGGCCGCCGTGGAGGGATGTGGGGGGTCGCGAGGTCGACACCCGAACGGCCCCCGGGGGGCGCGTCGGCGCACGTCCGGGGCACCGGGGCGACGCACGGTCCGGGTGAACCTCGCCCGCGGACGACCACTCATGCGTACTCTCGTTCCAGTCGCCGAGGGAGTCGTCCACATGCAGCCACTGCCGTCCCCGCACGAGCTCGACGGACTCGTCGAGACAGCCGCCCGCCTCCGGGCCGGGATCGAGTCGGTCGTGACGGGCCGCCCGGACCTCGTGCGGGTGTCGCTCGCCGTCCTGCTGGCCGAGGGGCACCTGCTGCTCGAGGACGTCCCGGGCGTCGGCAAGACGACGCTCGCCAAGGCGATCGCCCGCAGCATCGACGCCCAGGTCGGCCGGATCCAGTTCACGCCCGACCTGCTGCCCAGCGACCTCACCGGCGTCAACATCTTCCGGGCGCAGACCCACGAGTTCGAGTTCCGCCCCGGACCCGTCTTCGCGCACGTCGTCATCGGTGACGAGATCAACCGGGCGTCACCCAAGACCCAGTCGGCCCTGCTCGAGTGCATGCAGGAGGCGCAGGCGACGGTCGACGGCCGCACGTACCCGCTGCCGCGCCCGTTTCTGGTCGTCGCGACGCAGAACCCGGTCGAGATGGAGGGCACGTACCCGCTCCCCGAGGCGCAGCGCGACCGGTTCATGGCGCGCCTGACGGTCGGTTACCCCAGCGTGGAGTCCGAGCTGGAGATGCTCGACCAGCAGGAGGACACCGACCCGTTGGCACGCATGCGTCCCGTGACGGATGCTGCTCAGGTGCAGGGGTACATCGATCTCGCCCGCCGGCTGTACGCGGCGCCGTCCATCAAGCGGTACATCGTCGCGCTCGTGACGGCGTCCCGCGAGGACACCGGGCTGCGCCTGGGGGCGTCGCCGCGGGCCGCGATCCAGCTCCTGCGTGCCTCGAAGTCCCTCGCCGCGATGTCCGGGCGGGACCACGTCCTGCCCGACGACGTGCAGGAGCTCGCGGGGCCCGTGCTCGCGCACCGGCTCCTGCCCAGCACCGAGTCACGCCTGTCCGGGCGCACGACCCAGGACGTGGTGACCGACATCGTGGCCCGCACCCCGCTGCCGGCGCCCGAGCCCCTCGCCCGGGCGCGGCGCGTGCTGGGCTGATGGACCGACGCCCGACGCCCCGGGGCTGGGCGCTCGCGGCGGCGGGTGTCGTCGGCCTGCAGGCGGGCATCGGGCTGGGCTCGCTCGACCTCGTCCGCGTCGGCGTGCTCCTCCTGGCGCTGCCCGTCGCCGCGCTCGTCGCGGCCCTCGTGGTGGACGCGACCCGAGGCCGTCGAGGGCTGGAGGTGCACCGCGAAGTCCGCCCGGACCCGGTGCACGCCGGCCAGGACGCGGAGGTCCGCGTGGACATCCGCGCGACGGACCGTGCGGGCCGGGCCCGGCTCGCCGGGCTGCGCTTCTCGGAACAGGCCGCCGTGGAGCTCTCGGGCGGCCGCGCCCTGCGCGCCCGGGTCGCCCGGGCGCCCGACCACGCCACCGTCCGCTACCCCGTGCACGCCTCGCAGCGCGGCCGCTGGCCCCTCGGTCCCCTCGTGGTCACACGGACCGACATGTTCGGGGTGGTGCGTTCGCGCACCACGCTGGGCACCGAGTCCCGCGTCGCGGTGTGGCCGGCCGTCGTGGCGCTGCCCGCCCCCTCGGACGTGCTCGTGGGCGAGCCCGACCGCGTCGCCCTCGGGGCGCGGACGCCGTCGACCGACGACGCCAACCTGCGCGACTACCGCGACGGCGACGACCTGCGGCGCGTCCACTGGAGGTCGAGCGCACGCCGCGGCGCGCTGCTCGTCCGCTCGGACGAACGTGCCGGCATGCGACCCGTGACGGTCCTGCTCGACCTGCCCGTGCGCGCCACCGCCACCGAGTGGACCATCTCCCTCGCGGCGTCGATGGCCCTGGCCATGCTCGACAGCGGTCACCCCGTCCGGCTCGTCCCGGCCGGCAGCAGGACCCCGGCGCCCCACGTGCACGCGCGCAGCGGCCCCGAGGCCCGTGCGGCACTGCTGGACCTCACGCTCGACCTGTCGCCGGCGCGCACCGCGAACGACGCCGAGGCCGCCGTGCTCGACGCCACCCGCAGGCTCGACACGACGCGGACCGCCGGTGAGATCGTGCTGGCCGTGGTCGGCCCGATGTCGCCGGCAGGGTGCGGTGCGTTCGCGCACCTGGGCGACGCCGGGCAGGGCTGGGCCGTCGTGCGTGCCGACGGCCGGAACGCCGGTGACGCCCGCGAGAGCCAGCTCACCGCCACGGCGCTGCGGCGCGCGGGGTGGCGGGTCGCGCAGGTGACGACCGGTGAGGACCCGGTGGCCTGCTGGCTGCGCCTGCTGGGGAGCACCCGGTGAACGCCGGACCGGAGCAGGGCACCCGCGCGGTCGTGGGTGCGGCGCTCTGCGTCGTCGCGACGTGGGCCGGTCTGCTCGCGCTCGCCGGGCTCGTCGCCGGGCGACGGTGGCTCGTCGTGGCGTGCGTCGGTGTCCTCCTCGTGGCGGTCGCCACGACCCTGGCACGGGCCGCCTCACGCCGCTGGTGGCCGCCGACCCTCGTCGGGGCGCTCGTGGCGCTCGTGGGCGTCGTGCTCCGGTACGGCGCACCCCCCGGGCGCCCCCAGTTCCTGCCCGACCTCGACGCGGCGCGGCGCGCCTGGGCGACCGCGCGCCAGGGCGTGGTCGTCGTCAACGACTCCTTGGTCCCGATGCCCGACATCCGCCCCTCGGAGATGCTCCTGGTCGTCGGCGGGCTCGTCGTCTTCCTCCTGGTGGACGCCGCGGTGCTCGGCCTGCGCTTCCCCGCGGTCGCCGGCCTGCCGCTGCTGGCGCTGTGGGTGCCGGCGATCGTCCTGGGGTTCCCTGCCGGTGCGGCCCCCGTGTTCTGGACAGCGGCCGCGTACCTCGCGCTGCTCGCCTACGGTGCGGCACCCCTGCACGCCCAGGCGGGCCGGGCACGGCGCGCCGCCACCGCCGTCGTGGCGGGGGTGGCGCTGGTCGGCTCGAGCGTCCTCGCCGGCCCGTCCCTGATGCAGCTGCCCGGCTGGGCGAGCGTCGCCCTGCCGACGTTCGGAGACGGCCCGATCGGCCCGCTGGAGCTGAGCGACGACCTTGACCTGCGCGAGAGCCTGGGCACGCGGTCCGCGCAGGTCGTCCTCACCTACCGGGTCACCGACCCCGCAGCGGGCGACCCCGCCACGGCCGCCGACGACGCGGCAGCGGCCGACGCGGCAGCCGCACCCACCGCGGACGCCGCCACCGAGCCGCCCGCCGACGCAGGGACCGACGCCGAGACCGACACCGGGGTGGACGCCCTGGCGGCGCCCGGCAGCCCCGCCGGGCAGGACGCCGGTGCCACGCCGAGCCCCACGCCGGCACCGCCGCCGGCGGTGGACGCACGCCTGGTCGGACCGCTACGAGCCTTCACCATGGCGGAGTTCGACGGACGCCTGTGGAACCGGACGGAGGCGGACGAGCTCGCACCGTGGGACCCCACGACGCTCCTGTCCTCCGACCCGCTGCTGCGCGGCACCGCACCCGACGCGGCCGCCGGCACCCTCGCCCGGGTCGAGATCGAGGTGGGGGCGCTGCGCGAGCGACGCCTGCCGGTCCCGACCTTCCCCCGCACCGTCGCGGTGGAGGGCACCTGGGGGTACGACCCGCAGCGCGACGAGGTGGTCGGTCGTCGCTCGACCGGTGCGGGCCTGTCCTACCAGATGCTGGTCCAGGTGCCGACCCTCACGGCGGACGACCTGCGCGGGACCCCGGTGGGCACTCCCCCGGACCTCGACCTGTACACGACGGTGCCCGACACCCAGCACCGGGACGACATCGCGACGCTGGCCGCCGACGTCACCGCGGACGCCGACACGGCCTACGAGCGTGCGCTCGACCTGCAGACCTGGCTCCGCTCGGCCTCCAACTTCACGTACGACACCCGGGTCCCGCCCGCCCGGAGCACCGACGCGGTGTGGGACTTCCTCGAGGACCGCCGCGGCTACTGCGTCCAGTTCGCCACCGCGATGGCGATGATGGCGCGCACCCTGGACATCCCCTCCCGCATCGGCGTCGGGTTCCTTCCGGGCCAGCGTGACGACGACGGTGCGTACGTGGTGACCGGCCGGCTCGCGCACGCCTGGCCCGAGCTCTACTTCGACGGGCTGGGCTGGGTCCGGTTCGAGCCGACCCCCGCCTCGCAGAGCGGACCCCCGCCGGCCTGGGCGGACCCGTTCACCGGCATCACAGCCCCGGGCTCGGTCCCCGACGAGCTCGGACGCAGCGGGCAGGACGCACTGCCCAACACCCTGCCCAGCGCGGCGCCGGCGACGCCGGGCGCCGCCGCCGACGAGGAGTCCCCGTGGACGACCGTCCTGCTGCTCGCGGGGATGGGGCTCCTCGCCGCGGGTGGCGTGCTCGCCGCCTACCTGCTGTCCCGGCGTCGCCGTCGCGCCACCGTCCCGGACGACGCGTGGGTCGCGCTGCGCCGCGAGCTCTCCCGCATCGACATCCACTGGTCCAGCTCGACCAGCCCTCGCGGTGTGGTCCGCCACGTGCAGCGCACCCTCGAGACGCGCACAGGCACCGGCCTGTCCGGACCGGCGCTCGCGGGGCTGGAGAACCTCGCGCTCGCGGTGGAGCGGACACGCTACGCGCCGACGCCGCCCGTCCACCCCGCCGACGAGCTGGACGGCTGGGTGCAGGCGGTCCGCGACGGGCTCCGTGAGCTCCTGGCGCAGGGAGCCGGGCGCACCCCGGTCCCCACGGGCTGACCGCGTCCGGCGGGGCAGGCAGCACGCGCGGGTGCAGCTCCCCGGTCGGCGCCCGGCACCCGGACATGCGCACGGCCCGGGCGCCGTGACCAGGCGGCACGCTGGGCCCGGTACCTCGGTGCCACCGTGGGGCAGGCACGAGCCCTGAGGACGCCGGTCGACCGAGGCGGACCGGCGCCGCTGCGGAACGTGCGTCAGCTCCGCGCCGTCAACCCGTCAGGCCCGCGCGTCGCGGGCGGCAGTGCCCCGGCGCGGCGACGGACAGGGACACATGCCGTCGGGCCCGCGCCCTCGGACGGCGCCCTCGGACCAGTGCCGTCGACGACGGGTCAGTGACCTTCGCGGCGGCGGTCCCACCGCTCCTCGAGGCGCGCCATGAACCCCTGCTTGCGACCCGCGGCAGGCGCACGCCTCACGGAGCCGTCGGCGCCGACCGTGCCCTGGGGTCCGGTGGGCTCGCCGCGTGGCGCGGCGAAGGCGAACGCGACGGCCGCGAACATCACGACGAAACCGATGGCACCCAGCCAGGGCTCGGACATCGCCGCCCCGACGACCAGCAGGAGGAGGCCGACGGCTGCTCCGACGCCGGCAATGACGTAGCGCGTGACAGGTCGGTGACCGCCCCGTCGCGTCAGCGTATTGGCGAGCCGAGGGTCGTCAGACGTCAGCTGGCGCTCCATCTGCTCGAGCACGCGCTGCTCGTACTCGGAGAGTGGCATCCCGACCCCCGTCGCACTCCGGTGGACTATGTGGCCTCAGGATAGATCGGCTGGCACCAAGGTGGTAGTCGAGCGACCGTCGGCAGGGCGATCATCATGCGGCACGGAGCGGTGCCGACGCCACCACCGGGGCGGTATCCGCCCCGGTTTCACCTGACGATCGCGACCTGGTCCTCCTCCGACGGCGTTGCGTCGCTCACGAGGGCGTCCCGCACGGCGTCGACCAGGTCCTCCGCCGCGCACAGCGACCGCTCAGCGCGGGCCAGCGTGACAGCCTCGAAACGCCCCGCGTCGACCGCGGCACGCAGCGACGCCCCCTGGGCGAAGAGCCCCGACAACCGGTGCAGCTCGGGTGCGACCGCGTCGAGCATCCCCCACACGGTCCGCGGCGCGCCGCGACCCGACGGACGACCCCGGGCGGCGACGAGCGCCGCACCGGCGCGCAGGGCCGCCAGGTGCGCGTGGGAGAACATCTCCCACGGCTCGCCGGAGAACTGGGCCGCGAGCAGCTCGGCGTCCGCGCGCGCGAGGAGCTCCGCACTCTGCGGCGGAACCGTCGCTGCGTGCAGCAGGCTCACCCGTCCGACCATCGCCCGCACCTCCCGTCGCGGCGGTCCGTCCGCCTCGTCCATCTTCGAACACCTGTTCGAACACGTCAACACCTGCCCACCCCCTGGTCCCCGGGGCCGGGAGGTCCGCGCCTGCCCCGCACCGCACCGGTGCGCCCACGGCACCCTCACCACGTACGGTGGCGGCGTGGCTGCCCGACGTCGCGACCCATCGTCCCGCCGACCACCGACATCCCGGTCGGCCCCGACGGCGCCCGCGTGGCCGGTCGGACCTGTCCCCGTGGCGACGGGCACCGTGGAGGTCGTCCCCGAGCCCGGCCGCCCGCGCGCCGCCACCCTGCTCGTCAACGGCGTCCCGAGCTCGTTCGTCGACCTCGACGACCCGGGCCTGCTCGACTTCGAGTACATGCAGCAGGCCGCCGCCGTCGTCGAGGTGGTCGCCGAGCGGCGCCCCGACCTGACCGTGCTGCACCTGGGCGCCGGCGGCTGCGCGCTGGCCCGGGCGCTCGCCCACCGCCACCCGGAGGCGCGCCAGCTCGCCGTGGAGCTGGACGGGGACGTCGCGCGCCTGGCACGGGAGTGGTTCGCGCTGCCCCGTGCACCGCGGCTGCGCCTGCGCACGGGCGAGGCGCGGGCGGAGCTGACCGGGCTCGCCGACGCCACGTACGACGTGGTCGCCCGTGACGTGTTCGCCGGCGACCGGACGCCCGACCACCTCACGACGGTGGAGTTCGCGCGCGAGGTGCGGCGCGTGCTGCGGCCCGGCGGCGTCTACGTGGCGAACTGCGCGGACCGGCCCCCGCTCGCCCTGGCGCGCGCCGAGCTCGCGACGCTGGCCGCGGTCTTTCCCCACGTCGGCGTCGTCGCCGAGCCGGCACAGCTGCGCGGGCGGCGCTACGGCAACCTGCTGCTCGTCGCCACCGACGACCCCGACCTTCTCGACGACGCCGGCCTGGCACGGACGCTGCGCACGCTCCCGGTCCCTGCGCGCCTCGTGACGGGCGCCGAGGTGCGCACGCTCACCGGCGCGGCGGCACCGCGCCACGACCCGCAGCCGACGGTCGAGCCGCCGACGCCCGACGAGCCGGAGCCGGCCGGGGACCCCGCGGGGTGACGGGCCCGGGAACGGCACAGGGTCGCACCCGTGCGGGTGCGACCCTGTACGCCGCAGGTGCCCGACCGAGGCCGGGCACGGGTCACAGCGGGCGGACGTGCTCCGCCTGCGGACCCTTCTGACCCTGCGTGATCTCGAACTCCACGCGCTGACCCTCGTCCAGCGAGCGGTAGCCCTGCGTGTCGATGGCCGAGTAGTGGACGAAGACGTCGGCGCCGCCGTCGTCCTGGGCGATGAACCCGTAGCCCTTCTCGGCGTTGAACCACTTGACCGCGCCCTGTGCCATGTCCTGCATCCTTCTGTCCCACCGGGTGACCACCGCGGACCGGTGCCCGCGGCGTGCCGCAGCGCCTCACGTCCAGCACCGGGTGGTGCGATCCCCGGCCAGCCGGGGACCCGATGGTTCCGCGCACCGCGCCCCGGAGGGCGAGGGGCAGCGGGCCGGTCGAGCGTCCGTACGCCACTGCAACGGTGAGCATCCTCGCACGTCGGATGTGGCGAACGCCACGAAATCGGACGACTCCCGGGTGCGGGTGACAACGATCCGGTCACGACGCGCGCGCCGCGCTCCTCAGGGAGTGGGCCCGTCCCCGCCACCCTGGTCGGTCTGCTCGGCGAGGAACCGCTCCAGCTCGGCTCCGATCTCCTCGGCCGTCGGCAGGTCGGTCGCCTGCGCCAGCAGGCTCGTGCGCCCGACGCTGCGGGTGAACGCGTCGTACTGCTCCTCGAGCGCCTGGACCACCGCAGCGACCTCGGAGGAGCCCTCGACCTGCCGCTCGATCTCCTGCATGACCTCGGCTGCAGCGGGCTCGAGCGCGGACAGTCCCAGGTCGAGGCCCGTGGCCCGCTCCACGTGACGCAGCCCGGCGAGCCCGGCCGCAGGGAACGACGACTGCGCGAGATAGTGCGGCACGTGCACCGCGAACCCCATCGCGTCGTGGCCGGACTGCCCCAGGCGCAGCTCGAGCAGCGCTGCCGCGCTCGCCGGCACCTGCACCGTGCCGAACATCGACGTGTGGTCCGCCACCAGCTCGGCGCGGGTCGCGTGCGCGGTCACCGACACGGGCCGTGTGTGCGGAACCCCCATCGGGATGCCGTGCAGCCCGACGACCAGCGGGACGTCGAAGCGCTCCACGACCTGACGGACGGCGGCGACCCAGCGCTCCCACTGCAGGTCCGGCTCCAGGCCGTGCAGGAGCAGGTAGGGCACGCCCTGCGCGTCCCGGAGCAGGTCGACGACCAGCTCCGGTGCGTCGTAGTCGGTCCAGCCGGCGTCGAACGTCATCACCGGCCGTCGGCTGCGGTAGTCGACGAGCTGGTCGACGTCGAAGGTGACGAGGCGCTGCGCGTCGCCGAGGGCGGCGAGGTGGTCCACGGCGACCTGCCCGGCGTGCCCGGCGTCGACGAACCCGCGCACGGCGTGCACCAGCACGGGTCGTGCACCGCGCCGCGCGGCGTCGTCCACGCTCGCGGCGACGTCGGGGTCGACGTCGTAGATCTCCCGGGGGTCCAGCATCGCTCTGCACTCACCTCTCGTCGTGGTGTCGAGCGGTACAACGCCCCCGCGGGCCGGTCTCTTCCCGGCCGGCGGCGGCGCCCGTCAGCGACCGGGCAGCCGGACGACCTCGACGAAGAACTCGTCGATCTGCCGCACCACGTCGATGAACCGGTCGAAGTCGACCGGCTTGGTGACGTACGCGTTGGCGTGCAGCGAGTAGCTGCGCACGACGTCCTCCTCGGCCTCCGACGTCGTCAGGACGACGACCGGGATGGCGCGCATCGTCTCGTCGGACTTCATGGCCTCGAGCACCTCGCGCCCGTCCATGCGGGGCAGGTTGAGGTCCAGCAGCACGAGGTCCGGCGTGGGGGCGTCGGCGTGCTCGCCCTCCTTGCGCAGGAACTCCAGGGCGCTGACCCCGTCCGCCACGACCGACAGCCGGTTGCGCACCTTGTTGTGCTCGAACGCCTCCCGCGTCATGAGGACGTCGCCGGGGTCGTCCTCGACCAGCAGCACATCGATGACCTTCTGATCCGACACTGTCAGCTCCGTCCGTCGTCCCCGTCACCGGGGGTCTCGTCCTCCGCGACGGGCAGGGTCCACCGGATGGTGGTGCCCTCGCCCTCGGTCTCGGGGATCCAGATGCGACCGCCGTGGAACTCGACGATCTTCTTGCACAGGGCCAGGCCGATGCCCGTGCCCTCGTAGAGGTCCTTGGCGTGCAGGCGCTGGAAGATGACGAAGACGCGCTCGACGTACTGCGCCTCGATGCCGATGCCGTTGTCCCGCAGCTCGATCTCCCACGCGCCCTCGACCCGGTGCGCGCTGACGTGCACGGCCGGCGGCCGGTCCGGGTGCCGGAACTTCACCGCGTTGCCGACGAGGTTCTGGAAGAGCTGGACCAGGAGCGGCTCCTCGCCGCGCACCACCGGCAGCTCGTCGTGCGTGACGACCGCGCCGGACTCCTCGATGCGCTCGGAGAGCTGGTCCTGCGCACGGGCCAGCGCGGCCGCCAGGTCGACGTCGACGACCTCGCCGCCGACGCGCCCGACGCGGGAGAACCCGAGCAGGTCCTGGATGAGCCGCTGCATGCGCTTGGCGCCGTCGACGGCGAAGTCGATGTACTGGTCGGCCCTCTCGTCGAGCTGGCCGCCGTACCGCTTCTGCAGCAGCTGCGTGAAGCTCGCCACCTTGCGCAGGGGCTCCTGCAGGTCGTGCGAGGCGACGTAGGCGAACTGCTCGAGGTCGCGGTTGGACCGGCGCAGCTCCTCCGCCTGCTCGGTGAGCCGCTGGTGGGCCTCGGTGATCTCCTCGCGCGACGACCGCAGCTCGGCCAGCTGCGTCACCAGCCCGAGCCGCATCTGCTCGACGTCCGAGGCCAGCTGCTCGATCTCCCCCGGGCCCTCGACGCGCACCACGTGACCGAGGTCGCCCTGGGTCACGGCCCGGGTCGCCTGCCCGAGGTCCGTCAGGGGCAGCAGGATCCACCGGCGCAGCGCGAACGACAGCGAGACGCCCATCGCGACGGCTCCGGCCACCAGCAGCAGCACCAGGGCGCCCGTCGCCGTGGTCCAGGTCTCCAGCTCGGACACGGCCGTCGCGCGGTCCTTGCGGAGCTCGTCGAGGTACGCCTCGATCGCGGCGCGGGCGTCGTCGAACAGGACGCGCCCGGCCTCGACCTCGGCCGCCGAGACCGCCTCGCCGCCCTGGTCGCGGACCTGCGCGATGATCGGCTCGGCGAACTGCGTGTGCCACCGGTCCGCGGCGTCCGCCGCGGCACGCGCGTCGGCGACCAGCTCGGCGTCCGGCGCGGTCTGCGCGAGCTCGTCCGCGAGGACCGTGAACGTGACGTCCGCCTCGCGCGAGCGGTCGTACGGCTCGAGCGTGATCTCGTCACCCGTGAGCGCGAACCCCCGGACCGCGGTCTCGGCGTCGACGAGACGGACGTACGCGGAGTCGGCCCGCGTGACCGCGTCGAAGTACACCTCGGTGACCTCGTGCTGGGACGTCAGCGCACGGGACAGCACGAAGCCCGCGACGACGAGCACCAGCCCGAGCAGCACCCCGGTCGAGACGAGCAGCGCGGTCAGACGTCGACGCAGGGTCGTCCCGGTCCGTGCGCCCGCCGTGGTCGCGGCGGCGCTCACCCGTCCCACCCGATGAGCACGACGGCGGCGTCGTCCACGAGGTCGCCCCCGTGGCGCGCCCGCACCGCCGACAGCATCCGGCCCAGGACCTGGTCCTCGTCGGGGCGCAGCGCACCGTCGGACTCGGCGGTGCCCAGCATGGTGGCGTCGGCCACGTCGAGCAGGCCGGCCTTGCCCAGCCGCTGCGTGCCGTCGCCGACCGTGGCCTCCAGCAGGCCGTCGGTGTAGAGCAGTACCCGCCAGCAGTCCCCCAGGTCGAGCCGCTGGGCCGGCCAGCCGCCCCCCACGGGGATGCCGAGCGCCCGACCGCGGGCACCGGACGGCAGCAAGGTCGACGGCGGGCCGAGGCGCAGGGGCACGGGGTGCCCGGCGAGGTAGAGGTCGGCGGTGCGCCGGTCCGGGTGCACCGCGAGCATCGAGACGGTCGTGAAGACCTCCGGCCGCGCGCGTTCGGCGGCGAGCACACGCTCCAGCAGGCCCAGGATGTCGTCGGCGGCGATCCCCGCGAGCACGAGCGTGCGCCACGCCGTGCGCAGGGTGGCGCCGAGCGCTGCCTCGTCGGGTCCGTGGCCGCAGACGTCACCCACCATCGCGAGCACGGTGCCGTCCGGCCGCTCGACGACGTCGTAGAAGTCGCCACCGAGCAGACCGTCGCGGCCGGCCCGGTAGCCGACCCGCACCTCGAGGCGGTCGTCGCGCACGGCGGGCGTCGGCAGCAGCGCACGCTCCAGGCGGGTCGTCTCCGCCGCGCGCACGAGGCTGCGGTAGAGCGCCCGGCCGGTGTCCTCCAGGCGGCGGCGCTGCACGGCGTAGCGCACGGCACGAGCCAGCAGCTGAGCGTCGACGTCGCCCTTGACCAGGAAGTCCTGCGCACCGGCGGCGACGGCCTCGACGCCGGCGTCCGTGCCCGTCAGGCCGGTGAGCACGACCACCGGCGGGGCGCCGGCGGCCAGCACCCGCTGCAGCGCGCTCAGGCCCATCGCGTCCGGCAGGCCGAGGTCCAGGAGCACGCAGTCCGCGTCGAGGTGCAGCAGCGCCTCGTCGACCGTGCGCACCCAGACCGTCTCGTGCGGCAGGCCCCCGTCCTGCAGGTGCTCGCGCACCAGGACCGCGTCGCCCTCGTCGTCCTCGACGACGAGGATCCGCAGGGGCACGTCGTCGTCCCCGGGTGCGCCGGACCGCACGTCCTGCTCAGGCGCCACAGAGCCGTGCACATGCATCCCTTCGTCGGTGTGGACGCACTGTAAGCCAGCCGGACCGCATCCGGGCGATCCCGCCACTCCCGGATGACGCCACGGTCGGATGACGGCGTGCCCGGTGCGCCGGGGGTGCGGGGTCGCGGATAATGGACGGCCGCCCGCAAGGCGGTGCGCCCCGCGTCCGTGCGGGGCGTGGCGACCGGGCGCCCGACCCGGCGCGACGGGGGTGTCCGCGCGCGTGGCAGCGATCGACAACGAGCTGGCCGGTGAGCAGCGGGTCGTCGACGGCCTGTACGGACGCCTCGACGCGCTCCGCGCGCAGGCGCGGCGCCGGCTGGCTGCCGTGCGACGCGCCGGACCGTCGGGATCGCCGCAGAACCGCTCGGAGCGCGACGCGTTCGCGACGCTCTACGAGGACCGGGTCGCGCAGCTCGAGGCCGTCGAGGACCGGCTCGCGTTCGGCCGTCTCGACCTGCACGACGGGGACCGCCGTTACATCGGGCGCATCGGCCTGACGGACGAGGAGCAGACCCCGCTGCTCACGGACTGGCGCGCACCTGCCGCCCAGGCGTTCTACCGCGCGACCGCCGCGCACCCCGACGGCGTCGTGCGGCGCCGTCACCTGGTGACCGCCGGACGCCGGGTGACGGGGCTCGAGGACGACGTGCTGGACCTCGACGCGCTCGTCGCGCAGGGGGTCGACCCCGCGTCGCTGGCCGGCGTGTCCGGCGAGGGTGCGCTCCTCGCCGCCCTGGGGGCCGCCCGCACGGGACGCATGGGCGACATCGTCGCCACCATCCAGGCGGAGCAGGACGCGATCATCCGCTCGCCCCTGGCCGGCGCCCTGGTCGTGCAGGGCGGCCCGGGCACGGGCAAGACGGCGGTCGCGCTGCACCGCGCGGCCTACCTGCTGTACGCCCACCGCCGGCTGCTGGAGCGTTCCGGTGTGCTGCTGGTCGGGCCGTCGCGCACGTTCCTGCACTACATCGACCAGGTGCTGCCGTCCCTCGGCGAGACCGGCGTCGTCACCGCGACCCTGGCCGACCTGTTCCCCGGCGTCGAGGCCCGCGGCACCGAGCCCGACGAGGTCGCCCGGCTCAAGGGCAGCACCGTCATGGCGGAGGTGGTCGCCCGCGCGGTGCGCCAGCGCCAGCGGGTGCCGCAGCAGCCCACGCGCGTGCGCATCGACGGGCGCACGGTCGTGGTGCGCCCGCAGGACGTCGCGTCCGCGATCAGCCGCGCCCGGCGCCAGCACCGACCGCACAACCTGGCGCGCGTCACGTTCGTGCGCGACATGCTGGGCCGTCTCGCGGAGCAGTACGTCCAGCAGCTCGGCGGCGACGTGGCGCCGGAGGACCGCGCCGAGATCATCGAGGACCTGCGCACCACGCGCGAGATCCGTGTCGCACTGAACCTGGCCTGGATGCCCCTGACGCCGCAGGGCCTGCTGCGGGACCTGTGGACCAAGCCCCACCGCCTCGAGGCCGCGGCACCGGAGCTGTCGCCCCGCCAGCGTGCGCTGCTGGCCCGGCCGGCCGACGCCCCCTGGACGCCGGCGGACGTCCCGCTGCTCGACGAGGCGGCGGAGCTGCTGGGCGAGGACGACCAGGCCGCGCGTGCCCAGGCGCGCGCCGAGGCGGCGCAGCGCGCGGCCGACGTGGAGTACGCCCGGCAGGTGCTGCGCAGCACCGGGGCGGGCGACCTCGTCTCGGCCGAGACCCTCGCGGGCCGGTTCGCCGGCAGCGGACCGTCGCTCACCACCGCCGAGCGTGCCGCGGCGGACCGCGCGTGGACCTACGGGCACGTCGTGGTGGACGAGGCGCAGGAGCTGTCCGCCATGGCATGGCGTGCCCTGCTGCGACGGGTCCCCACGCGGTCGCTGACCATCGTCGGCGACGTCGCGCAGACGTCGGCCGCCGGCGGCACGCACGAGTGGGCCGCGATGCTGGACCCGCTGCTGCGCGGCTCGTGGCGGCTCGCCGAGCTCACCGTGAACTACCGGACCCCCGCCGTCGTCGCCGACACCGCCCGCCGGGTGGCCCTGGCGGCCGGGCTGCCGGTCAGCCCTCAGACGTCGGCCCGCGACGTGCCCGACGCGCTCACCTGCACACGGGTCGACGACGACGCGCGCCTGGCGGCGACCGCGGCCGCGCGCGCCGAGGCGCTGACGGACGAGGTCCGCGACGCCGCCGGTGCCGGACGGGTCGCGGTGGTGGCCACGCCGGAGCGCGCGGCGCAGGTGCGGGCCACGCTCGTCGCGGCGGGGCGCGACGTCCCCGCGGGCGACGCGGTGGACCTGCACGCGCCGCTGGTGGTGCTCACGCCGGGCCAGGCCAAGGGGCTCGAGTTCGACGTGGTGGTGCTCGTGGAGCCCGCGGAGGTCCTCGAGGTCTCGGCCGGTGACCTGTACGTGGCCATGACGCGCCCGACGCACGCGCTGCACGTGCTGCACACCCGGGACCTGCCGGCGGGGTTCACCGAGCGCACCTAGCCCCCCGCGGAGGACGCCCGGCCGGTCCGGCGGCGAGCGACGGCAAACGTTTAGCACCGTTGACCTCCCCGGGTGCCGCCGGTCATGGTCCTGCGCAGTCGCGGGATGTTCACCCGGTGCTCATCCCGACGTCACGCAGCGCCGGCTGACACCAGGGGGATCACCGCGCATGGACCAGATCGTGCTCGTCGCCGTCGACCTCGTGGCCATCGGCCTGCTGACGTCGACGTACTTCCGCCGCCACCGTCGGCGCGACCTGGTGGTCGCGTACCTCGGCATGAACGTCGGCGTGCTCGCCGTCGCGTCCACGCTGTCCTCCGCCGCGATCGGCGCGGGTCTGGGCCTGGGCCTGTTCGGGGTGCTGTCGATCATCCGGCTGCGCTCCACCGAGATCGACCAGCGCGAGGTCGCGTACTACTTCGCCGCCCTCGCCCTCGGCATCCTGGGAGCGCTTCCCGCGCAGGTGCTGTGGCACTCCGTCGTGTTCATGGCGCTGCTGCTGCTCACGGTCGTCGTGGCGGACCACCCCCGCGTCCTGCGCCGGCACCACCGCCAGGAGCTCGTGCTCGACGGGGCCGTGCTCGACCGCGTGGCGCTCGTGGCACGTCTGGAGGGCCTGCTCGGCGCACGGGTCCACCAGGTCGCCGTGCAGCGCGTCGACCTCGTCGACGACACCACGTGGGTGGACGTCCGGTACGAGACCGTGCCGCCGTCGCGACGCCGGGGGCACGGGGAGACCGGCCGGGAGGCCGCCCGCACGTCCACGGCGGGTGCCGGCTCGTGACGCCCGCTGTCGAGCTGCTGGCCGACCCGGTGGCGCGCCTCGTGCCCGTCGGCCTCGACGAGCTCGTCGAGCGCGCCGGCCTGCTGACCCGGGTGGACCGCAAGTACCTCGTCCCGGTCGAGGCGGTCGACGGGCTGGTGCGCCGGCTGCCGCGGGACGCCCAGGTGCTGGAGATCGCGTCCCGCCGGCTGTTCGCGTACGAGTCCGTGTACTTCGACACGCCGGAACTCCTCGCGTACCACCTGGCCGCACGGCGGCGCCGGCGGCGGTTCAAGGTGCGCACGCGCACGTACGTCGACTCGGCGCAGTGCTGGATCGAGGTCAAGACCCGCGGTGCGCGCGGCACCACGGTCAAGGACCGCGTCCCGCACCGGCTCGACGACCGCGAGGACGTCGCACCGGCGCTGCCGTTCGTCACCGCCACGCTCGGGGCGCACGGCATCGCGCACGCCGACCAGATGCACTGGCGGCCGAGCCTGCTCACGCGCTACCGACGAGCCACGGTCCTGCTGCCCGACACGGGCAGCAGGCTGACGATCGACGTCGACCTGGTGTGGCACGACGGCCGCCGGCCGCTCCACCTGCCGCACATGGCCGTGGTCGAGACCAAGACCGGTGCGACGGCCTCGGCCGCCGACCGGCTGCTGTGGGCGCACGGGCACCGCCCGCTGCGGATCTCGAAGTACGCGACGGGGCTGGCGGCGCTGCGGCCCGAGCTCCCCGCGAACCGTTGGCGGCGCACGCTGGGCCGTCATCTGCTGCCCGACGGCGCGCCCGACCCGGCGCCCGGCCCCCGCTGACCACGGCACCCGCCACCGGAGGAGACGACGATGTCACGACGGAGCTCCCGCACCCTCGCCCTGGGAGTGCTCGCCTGTGCCCTGGCGGCGCCCCTGGCGGGCGCCGCACCCGCCGCCGGCGCACCCGTTCCGGCCGCGGCGCCGGCGGCCCCGTCGCCCGACGGTGACGTGACGTTCTCGGTCCCCCCGGGCGGGTTCACCGGGACGCTGCAGGTCACCCTCGCGGCGGCCGCACCCGGCGCGCAGGTCCGGTACACCACCGACGGGTCGGTCCCGACCGGCTCCTCCCCCGTCGCGTCCGGCCCGCTCACCCTGACGCGGAGCACCGAGGTGCGGGCGCAGGCGTTCGTCGGCGCGGCCCCCAGCGGTGAGCCGGCGACGGCGCGCTACGTCGCCACGTCCGTCACCACCCGCCACGACCTGCCGGTGCTCGTGGTCGACTCGTTCGGCAAGGGCGCCGTCGGGGACGACTACCACGCCGCCGCGATGCTGGAGCTGCAGCCGACCGGCGGCACCACGACGCTGACGTCGCCGCCCGCGCTCGTCACCGCCGGCGGCTACCGCCTGCGCGGTCAGTCGAGCCGCATGTTCGACAAGAAGCCCTACCGCCTGGAGCTGTGGGACGACACGGGTGACGACGCCGACCTGCCGTTCTTCGGCATGCCGGCAGAGTCCGACTGGGTGCTGCGGGGTCCGTTCGCCGACAAGTCGCTGGTCCGCGAGGCGCTCGTGCTCGACCTCGGGCGGGAGATGGGGCTGGCGACGCCCCGCTACCGGTTCGTCGAGGTCTACGTCAACGACGACGCCCGTCCCGTCGCCGCCGACGACTACCGGGGCGTGTACCTGCTCGAGGAGACGATCAAGAACCAGAAGAACCGGCTGGACCTCAAGAAGCTGGACCCCGAGGACGTCGCACCGCCACGCGTCGAGGGCGGGTACATCCTCAAGTTCGAGTGGCTGGCCGCCGAGGAGCCGCTCGTGCCGTGCCGGGGCGGGTCGACCTGCTGGTCCGACCTCGAGGTCCACGACCCCGACGACCTCGTACCGGCACAGCTCGAGTACATCGCGGGGTACGTCGGACGCGTCAACGACGCGATCCACTCCCCCGGGCGCGCCGACCCGGCAACCGGCTACCCGTCGCTCGTCGACGTCGACTCGTTCGTCGACCTGGTGATCGTCAACGAGCTGAGCCGCGACATGGATGCGTACTACCGCAGCCAGTACTTCCACAAGGACCGCGGCGGACTGCTGACCGCCGGGCCGCTGTGGGACTTCGACCTCACGTTCGGGGTGGGGGGCTACTTCCAGAACGACCAGGTCACGGGGTGGCAGTACGAGCAGACCCGCCAGAACCCGCCGAACGACTGGTTCACCGTGCTCATGCGCGACCCGGCGTTCGTCGAGCGCGTGCGGGCGCGCTGGCAGGAGCTGCGCCGTGGCCCGCTGGCCGACACGGCGCTGCGCGGCCACGTCACCCGGCTGACGGGCCCGCTGAGCGGGGCCGCAGCCCGCAACGCGCAGCGCTGGCCGAACCTGTCGACCCAGCTGATCGGGCCTTTTGTCACCCCGACGGCCCCCACCTGGAACGGTCAGGTGGCCTACCTGGAGGACTGGATGCTGCGCCGCGCCGCGTGGCTCGACACCCCCGCCGCGTGGGGCGGTCCGGCGAGTCCCCCGCCGACGTCCACCGCGTCGCCGGCCCCGACGCCGTCACCGTCGGTCTCCACCGGCCCGACCGCGTCGCCCGTCACGTCCGCGTCGCCGACACCCGGCCGCGACCCCGGCGGGCAGGCGTGCACGGCGACGTTCCGGACGGTGTCCGCCTGGCCCGGCGGGTTCCAGGGCGAGGTCACCGTCACGGCGGGGACCGCCCCCCTGACGGGCTGGGTCGTGACGCTGGGACTCCCGCCGGGTGTCGGAATCACGCAGTCGTGGAGCACGACGCTGACCGGTGGCGGGAGCACGCTCACGGCACGCAACGCGGCGTGGAACGGCAGGCTCGGGGCGGGGGCCGCGACGACCTTCGGCGTCATCGGCTCGTCCTCGGGCGGTTCGGTAGCCCCCACGCTCGCCTGCGCCGCGGGCTAGCCGCCGCGGGCCGGACGCGTCCCCCCGACCCGTGGTCCGGGCGGACGCGTCCCGGCCCTCGGGACGGCTTTGGTCCACGCCGCGGGACGGGAGCACCATGAGGCGTGCCCACCGCCCTGCTCCTCGAGAACCTCCACCCGCACGCCCGGACCATCCTCGAGTCCGCCGGCTTCGACGTCGTGACGCGCACCGGCGCGCTCGACGAGGCCGAGCTCGTCGAGGCCCTCGCCGGCGTCCAGGTGCTGGGGATCCGGTCCAAGACCGACGTGCCTGCCGAGGTGCTGGCGGCCGCCCCCGACCTCGAGGTCGTGGGCGCCTTCTGCATCGGCACCAACCAGATCGACCTGCACGCCGCCGCCGGCCACGGGATCGCCGTCTTCAACGCACCGTTCTCCAACACGCGGTCCGTCGTGGAGATCGCGATCGCCGACATCATCTCCCTGACGCGCCGCCTGACGGTGTTCGACAAGGACATGCACGCGGGCGTCTGGAACAAGTCGGCCACCGGCGCGCACGAGGTGCGCGGCCGCACGCTCGGCATCATCGGCTACGGCAACATCGGCACCCAGCTGTCCGTGCTCGCCGAGAACCTCGGCATGTCGGTCGTGTTCTACGACACCGCCGAGAAGCTCGCGCTCGGCAACGCCCGCCGGATGGACACCCTCGACGAGCTGCTCGAGGAGGCGGACGTCGTCACGCTGCACGTCGACGGGCGCGCCGGGAACGCCGGGATGTTCGGTGCCAAGCAGATCGCGCGCATGCGCCCGGGCTCGATCTTCCTCAACCTGTCCCGCGGCTTCGTCGTCGACTACGCCGCCTTGCGCGACGCCGTGCTGTCCGGCCACGTGGCGGGCGCCGCGGTCGACGTCTTCCCGACCGAGCCCAAGCGCAAGGGCGACCCGTTCGAGTCGGAGCTGCGCGGACTGCCCAACGTGATCCTCACGCCGCACACCGGCGGGTCGACCGAGGAGGCACAGGCCGCCATCGGCCAGTTCGTCGCCAACAAGGTGCGTGACTACCTGGCGACCGGCTCGACCAACCTGTCGGTCAACCTCCCGAACCTCGCGCTCGACCAGCGCCCGGACGCGCACCGCATCGCCTACCTGCACCGCAACGTGCCCGGCGTCCTGGCGACGATCAACGCCACCCTCGCCGAGCACGGCGTCAACATCGAGGGTCAGCTGCTCGCGACCCGCGGCGAGCTCGGCTACGTCGTCACCGACGTCGCGTCGCCCGTCCCGCAGGAGGTGGCCGACGTGCTGCGCGGCCGACCGGAGTCGCTGCGGCTGCGCCTGCTCGACTGACCGGGCCGGACGCCCTGTCGTGCCTGCCGGCCCGATGGTGATGTCGGGGCCGACGACGACGAAGGGGGCCGCGCAGCCGTGTGCTGCGCGACCCCCTGCGGCTCGCTGCCGGTCCCTGACCGGTCAGGCCGAGCCGGACTTGCGCTGGAACCGTCGCTGGACCGGCCCCGCCGTCTCCGCGCCGTGGACCGCGCCGGTGTTGCGGCTGCCGTCCGCGCTGCGGTGCCCCTGGGCCTTCTTGTGCTCGAGCGCGGCCCGGAACTTCTCCTTGGCCTCGTCGCTGACTGCCGACGGCTGATCGTCCTGGGTCATGTGCTTGTCCTCCGCTCGCCGGCGTGGTCACACCGGCGGTCCCAGCGTGGTCGACCGCGGCCGTCCACGCCAGCCCATTCCTGCGGGGCACGCCGGACGGCGAGGGTCAGACCCCGCTCGACGCCGTCCCGGCGGGTGCGTCGTCCTCGCCCGCGCGGGACGCGCGGTGCTCGGCACGCAGTCCCGAGATCGCGGTCTCGAAGTCCTCCAGGGAGTCGAACGCCTGGTAGACGCTGGCGAACCGGAGGTAGGCGACCTCGTCGAGCTCGCGCAGCGGCCCGAGGATCGCCAGACCGATCTCGTAGGCGTCGATCTCGGCCGAGCCGGACGTGCGCAGGCTCTCCTCGACCTTCTGCGCCAGGAGCGCGAGGTCGTCCTCGCTCACCGGTCGCCCCTGACACGCCTTGCGCACACCGTTGGCGATCTTCTCGCGGCTGAAGGGCTCGGTGGCCCCGGACCGCTTCACGACGGACAGGCTCGCGGTCTCGACGGTGGTGAACCGACGGTGGCAGCTCGGGCACTGACGGCGGCGCCGGATCGACGACCCGTCGTCGGAGGTGCGGGAGTCGACCACACGGGAGTCGGGATGCCGGCAGAACGGACAGTGCACAGCGGACCTCTCGGCGTGGCGCAGATGACGTCCGCCTCGACAGCGCCGCGCGGACGCACGCGACGCTAAGCGGTACGGCCTGCCGCCGCAACATCCCTGCCACCGTCGGGGCGCGGTGGGCGCCGTCGCGGCCCACAGCGTGGCGGACCCGCCCGCAGTGCCGCGCCGCGGGCCTTCCGCCCGTCGCCGTGCGCTCAGCGCGCCGGCACGACCACCGTCTGCCCGGCCTGCACCCCGCCGGAGGGCAGCTCGTTGAGCGCCATCAGCTCGAGCACGACGTCCCGCACGTCCTCGCCCGGGGAGGCGGCCTCCGCCGCGATGCCCCACAGGGTGTCCCCGGGTGCGACGACGACGCGCCGCACCTCAGGAGCGGCCGCAGGGCCGTCGGCCCAGGCGCCCGCGGCGCCGCCGACGCCGAGCGCCACCAGCGCGGCCACCGTCCAGACGACGAGCCGGCCGCGACGCGTGAGGTGGAGCGTCGACGAGGGCCCCGTCGGCCGCGCAGCACGCGTGCTCGCGTCCCGCACCACGGGTGCCGGACGCACCGCACGGACACCCGCGGCCGGTCGCACCGTCCGTTCCGTCGTCATCGCGCTCATCCTGCGTTCCTCTCGTCGTCGATCCCGGTCCTCGACCTCGACCCGACCCGGCATCTGTCCGCTCGATCGAACACGTGTTCGTCGAACGCTTGTACGATGTCTACCAGACCGGACCGACACGCGTCGAGACACGATCGAACAGATGTTTGATCCGACCACCCCCCGCCCCTAGGGTGAGCACTGCGACGAGTGCACCACCGACCTCCGACATCGCCGTGGCGACGTCGGAGGCGGCGACCGTCGCCGGAGCTCGTCCCCGAGGGCGAGGCCCGGCGCGGGTGGCGGCGCCCGGCGCACGCGGGTCCCGCCCCGGGCCCCGCGTCGACCGACGCAGGAGGCGCAGTGGACGTGCAGCACGGCTCGACGACGCAGGCCCGCGGGCGGGCCGCCGCCGCGGCCGCGTCCCCCACCGACGCCGACGAGGTCCCCGGCGACGGGCTGACCACGCGCCAGCGCCTCGTCCTGGAGACCGTGCGCGCCTCGGTCGAGCAGCGCGGGTACCCGCCGAGCATGCGGGAGATCGGCGAGGCCGTCGGGCTCACCAGCCCGTCCAGCGTCAAGCACCAGCTCACGGCGCTCGAGCGCAAGGGCTACCTGCGGCGCGACCCGCACCGGCCCCGCGCCATCGAGGTCGTGCAGCCGGACGACGCGCGCAGCGTCGCACGGTGGGGCGCCGGGTCGGACGGCCCCGCGCCGGACACCGA
This sequence comes from Cellulomonas wangleii, assembly GCF_018388445.1. Classification (NCBI taxonomy): domain Bacteria; kingdom Bacillati; phylum Actinomycetota; class Actinomycetes; order Micrococcales; family Cellulomonadaceae; genus Cellulomonas; species Cellulomonas wangleii. The sequence continues at coordinate 1,707,501 of NZ_CP074405.1, read as the reverse complement.
CCTGCCCGAGCGCGACAGCGCCCCCGCCCCGTCGTACGTGCCCGTCGTGGGCCGGATCGCCGCAGGCGGGCCGATCGTCGCCGAGCAGGTCGTCGAGGACGTCTTCCCCCTGCCGCGCCAGCTGGTCGGGGAGGGTGAGCTCTTCCTGCTCAAGGTGGCCGGCGACTCGATGATCGACGCCGCCATCTGCGACGGCGACTGGGTGGTGGTGCGACGTCAGCCGGTGGCCGAGAACGGCGAGATCGTGGCCGCGATGATCGACGGGGAGGCGACGGTGAAGACCCTCAAGCGCGCCGACGGCCACGTCTGGCTGCTGCCCCACAACCCGGCCTACGCACCGATCGACGGCGACGAGGCGACCGTGCTCGGACGCGTCGTCAGCGTCCTGCGGAGCCTGTAGCGCCGGCCCGCCGGCGTCGCCGTGCGACGGGTCACCCGCCGCGCGAGGCTGTGGCCGTGCGCCGGACGGCCCGGCACACGGCCAGCCCGCAGGGAGACACCATGCCCGCACGTCGCGACCCCGGCCCCAGCGTGAAGGACCCCGAGCTGTACGAGGACCTGCGGGACCGGGGCAACAGCAAGGAGAAGTCCGCGCGCATCGCCAACGCCGCGGCGGCGCGCGGGCGCTCGGCGGTCGGCCGCGCGGGCGGTCGGGCGGGCGACTACGACGACTGGACGGTCGCGGACCTGCGGCGGCGCGCCGCCGAGATCGGCATCACGGGCCGCTCCGCCATGCGCAAGGCCGAGCTGGTCACCGCCCTGCGCTCGCACTGACGCGCCCGCGGGCCGAGGTCGGCAGGCCGCCGCCCGTCCCGGCGCGCTTCCGGCCCGCTGGGCGGCGGCGGCCGCCGTGCGAGGTCAGAAGCCGAAGCGGCGTGCGACCGACCGGACTGCCTCCGCGGAGCGACGCATCCCCATGATCTCGTCGGAGGACATCGGCACCTCGAGCCTCTCCAGCACGCCCGCCGCACCGACGATCGAGGGCACGCTGAGGCAGACGTCGGACATGCCGAGGTACTGGTCCAGCAACGAGGACACCGGCAGGATCCGGCGCTCGTCCTTGAGCACCGCCTCGATGATCCGGGAGCCCGCGAGGGCGATCGCGTAGTTGGTCGCGCCCTTGCCCTCGATGATGCGGTAGGCGGACTCGACGACCTCCCGTGCGATGGAGTCGCGCACCTCGCGCGTCAGGGGGCCGTTGCCGCCCGTGCCCTCCCAGTCGAGGATCGGCACGGCGCCGATGGTCGACGAGCTCCACAGCGGGATCTCGGTGTCGCCGTGCTCGCCCGCGACGTACGCGTGCACGTTCTGCACCGCCACGCCGGTGTGCCGCGCGATGAGGTACCGCAGCCGCGAGGAGTCGAGCACCGTGCCGGACCCGAAGACCTGCCCGGGCGGCAGCCCGGAGATCTTCATCGCCGCGTACGTCACGACGTCCACCGGGTTGGTCACCATCACGTAGACGGCGTTCGGTGCGACCTCGACGATGCCGGGCAGCACGTTCTTGACCAGGGAGATCGTCGCCTCGGCCAGGTCGATACGGGTCTGGCCGGGCTTCTGCTTGGCGCCTGCGGTGAACATGACGATGTCGCAGTCCGCCATCACGGCCACGTCGTCCGACCCGATCACCTCGGCCATCGACGTGAACTGGATGCCGTGCGACAGGTCGAGGACCTCCGCGTCGACCTTCGCGCGGTTGACGTCGAGCAGCGCCACGGTCCGCGCCGCACCGCGCATCAGGGCGGCGTAGGCCATGGTCGAGCCCACCGCGCCCGCGCCGACGATGCCCAGCTTCGACGTGCGGCGCGGCACGGACGGCGTCGTGCTCAGGGCGTACTCGTCGCCCTCGATGGCGTCGACCATGGTGTTTCCCCTCGTCACGGGCGTCGAGCCGAGCCCGGGACGCACACGCCCGGTCCGCACGCCCCAGGCACGAGGCTAGTCGGAACCGGCCAGCCGGCGCAGCGCGGCGAGCACGACCTCGCGGTCGGTGGTCCGCCAGAACGGCGGCATGGACCGCTGCAGGAACTCGCCGTAGCGCGCCGTCGCCAGCCGCGGGTCGAGCACCGCGACCACCCCGCGGTCCTCCCCCGAGCGCACCAGGCGCCCCGCGCCCTGGGCCAGCAGCAGCGCGGCGTGGGTGGCGGCGACGGACATGAACCCGTTGCCGCCCGCGGCGGCCACCGCGTCGGAGCGGGCCGAGCGCACCGGGTCGTCGGGGCGCGGGAACGGGATGCGGTCGATGACGACGAGCCGGCAGGCCGGGCCCGGCACGTCGACGCCCTGCCACAGCGACAGGGTGCCGAACAGGCACGTCGGCTCGTCGGCGGCGAACCGCGCGACCAGCGTCGGGAGCTGGTCGTCCCCCTGCAGCAGGACCGGCACGTCCAGCCGCTCGCGCATCGCCTCCGCCGCGACCGTCGCCGCGCGGCGGGACGTGAAGAGCCCGAGCGTGCGGCCCCCGGCCGCCTCGACCAGGGTGGCGATCTCGTCGAGCTGGGCGTCCGTGGCCGGTTCGCGTCCCGGTGGCGGGAGCCGCCGCGCGACGTAGCAGATGCCCTGCCGCGGGTAGTCGAACGGGCTGCCGACGTCGAGGCCGCGCCAGCGCAGGACCTCCTCGCCGGCCGGGGGCGGCTGCGTGCCACCGGGCGCGGGGACGCCCGTCGTCGCGGCACCGGCCACGGCCTGCGGCCCGACGGGTGCCGCGTCCGGGCGCACCGCCAGCCCTACCGAGCGGGCGGCGGGATCGAACGACCCACCGAGCGTGAGCGTCGCGGACGTCAGCACCGCCGTCCGCCCCGCCAGCAGGTTGCTGCGGACCAGGCCCGCCACGGCCAGGGGTGCCGCGTGCAGCCGCGTGGTCGTGACGCCCCGGCGGTCCTCCCCGCGCGCGCACCAGAGCACGGTCGACGCGTTCTGCTCGGGGTCGGCAGCCATCCGCTCGGCGACCTCGAACAGCAGGAGCATCGCGGAGTTGGCCATCTTGCGGCCCCCGTCCGCGGCGTCGCGCGCACCTGCCTCCGGCTTCAGCGCCGTCAGCAGCGTGCGCGCCGCGTCGCGCACGGCGGCCACGGCCAGGCGCACGTCCTCCGGCAGCCCGCGGGGGAACCGGCCCTCGGGCAGGGGCACGATGACGCTCGCGAGGTGCTGCGCGGCGGTGTCCAGGTCGGTGGTGGGGACGCCGCCGTGACGTCGCGCCATGCGCGCCGCCTGCTCGATCGCCGGCAGGGACAGCTCGGCCGTCGCCTGCGCCGTGACCCGGTCGGCCAGCTCGTGCGCCTCGTCGACGACCACGACCTGGTGCTCGGGCAGCACGCCGGGCGAGCCGGACGCGGCGATCCCCAGCATCGCGTGGTTCGTCACGACCACGTCCGCCTCCCGCGAGCGCGCCCGGGCGGCTTCCGGGAAGCACTCGGCGAGCATCGGGCACGTCCCCCCGAGGCACTCCATGGCGGTGACGGACACCTGCCGCCACGCACGGTCGGACACGCCCGGGACGAGGTCGTCACGGTCGCCCGTGGTCGTCTCCTCGGCCCACTCGCGCACGCGGACCACCTGCTCGCCCAGCGACTCGCGCACGGTGTCGCCGTCCTCGACCACGGGCGGGTGCTCGGCGGCGCCGGGCCGCTCGGGGACGTCGAAGAGCGTCCCCTGGTCGTCGGACGGGTAGCCGCCGGCAACCTTGTGGACGCACAGGTAGTTGTGCCAGCCCTTCAGCAGCGCGATCTGCGCCTGGCGCGGCAGCTTCGACGCCAGCGCCGTGGTGACGAGCGGCAGGTCACGCGTGAGCACCTGGCGCTGCAGCGCCAGCGTCGCGGTCGACACCACCACGCGCTCCTCGGCCAGCACGGCGTGCCGCACGGCGGGCACGAGGTAGCCGAGCGACTTGCCCGTGCCCGTGCCGGCCTGGACGAGGAGGTGCTCACCGGTGCGCAGCGCGTCGGCCACGGCCTGCGCCATCGCGTGCTGCCCGTCGCGCCGCCCGCCGCCGAGCGCCCCGACGGCCAGGTCCAGGAGCTCGTCGACCTCCGCTGCCGCGTGCGGGGCGCGGGCGCCGTCGTCGGTGCCTGTCGACGACGCAGGTTCGGGCTCGGGCACCGCGTCAGCGTAGTCGCGGCCGCCGACACCCCTCGTGCCCGCCCGGGCACCGGGACGCACTGCACCACACCCGCGGACCGTCCGCGGTCATGCCGTGCGCGCCGCCGCCTCGAGCTCCGCAGCCAGACCCGCGTCGACCCGGGCGCGCAGCAGCGTTCCGGCCGCCGTGTGCTCCTCGTGGTCGATGTCGCCGTGCTCGTGCACGCGGTTGACGAGGTCGCCGCGCGCGTAGGGCACCACGACCTCGACCTGCACGCCGGGGCGAGGCAGCTGGTCGGCGATCAGGGCGCCGAGCTCCTCGATGCCCTCCCCGGTGTGGGCGGACACGACGACCGAGTGCACCTCGCGCGAGCGCAGCCGCGCCACCGCCTCCGGCGACGCGAGGTCGGCCTTGTTGAGGACGATGATCTCGGGCACGTCCATGGCGCCGGGGATGTCGGCGAACACGTGCCGCACGGCGGCGATCTGCCCCTCGGGGTCGGGGTGCGCCGCGTCCACGACGTGCAGGATGAGGTCGGCGTCGGCCACCTCCTCCAGCGTCGAGCGGAACGCCTCGACGAGCTGGTGCGGCAGGGCGCGCACGAACCCGACCGTGTCGACCAGCGTGTAGACGCGCCCGTCGGCGGCCTCCGCGCGACGCACGGTCGGGTCGAGGGTCGCGAAGAGCGCGTTCTCGACCAGCACACCCGCGTGCGTCAGCCGGTTGAGCAGCGAGGACTTGCCGGCGTTGGTGTAGCCGGCGATCGCGACCGACGGGATCGCGTTGCGCTTGCGGGAGGCCCGCTTCGTCTCGCGCGCGGGCGCCATCGCGGCGATCTCCCGACGCAGCTTCGCCATCCGGTTGCGGATGCGGCGGCGGTCGAGCTCGATCTTCGTCTCGCCCGGCCCGCGTGAGCCCATGCCCGCGCCGGCGCCGCCGACCTGGCCACCGGCCTGGCGGCTCATCGACTCACCCCACCCGCGCAGGCGCGGCAGGAGGTACTCGAGCTGCGCGAGCTCGACCTGCGCCTTGCCCTCCCGGGACTTCGCGTGCTGCGCGAAGATGTCGAGGATCAGCGCAGTGCGGTCCACGACCTTGACCTTGACCACGTCCTCCAGCGCGCGCCGCTGGGACGGCGCCAGCTCGCCGTCGACCACGACGGTGTCCGCGCCCACGGCCGCGACGAGCGTCGCCAGCTCGGCCGCCTTGCCCGAGCCGAGGAACGTGCCGGGGTCGGGCGTCCGGCGGCGCTGCAGCAGCCCGTCGAGCACCTCCGAGCCGGCCGTCTCCGCGAGGGCCGCCAGCTCGCGCAGCGAGTTCTCGGCGTCCTCGACCGAGCCGGAGCCCCACAGGCCCACGAGCACGACCCGCTCGAGGCGCAGCTTGCGGTACTCGACCTCGGAGACGTCCTCGAGCTCGGTCGACAGCCCGGAGACCCGCCGCAGCGACGTGCGCTCCTCGAGGTCGAGCTGGTCGCCGTCGAACGCGGTGTGCGACGTCCCGCCGGACTGCAGCGCGGTACCGGCCCGTGCGAGCACACGTGCGACGACGTCGTCGGCCACCTCCTGCGCGCTGCGCGCCGGCGCCTGCTGCGCCTCGTCGGTGGTGTGCTCTCGGTCGTCCACGCGGGTCCTCTCGTCGGCGGATGGCTGTGTCCAGGATCGCACGCACGTACGACGCCCGCGACGGGTTTTCGCTGCGGGCACACCCTCGCGCGCCGCTAGCCTCGGCAGGTGAGCGGCACCGACGACCAGCAGGGTCAGCACTACTTCACGGCCCGACCGGCCTCCCCCGAGCAGCGCCGCACGCTGCGCGTGCACCTGGCAGGGCGCGACGTGGAGGTGGAGACGGCCGGGGGCGTGTTCTCCCCCGACCACGTCGACCTCGGCACGCAGGTGCTCCTGCGGACCGTGCCGGCGCCACCGCCCCGCGGCGACCTGCTCGACCTCGGCTGCGGCTGGGGACCCGTCGCGCTCACGCTCGCGCTGCTCGCGCCCGACGCCCGGGTGTGGGCCGTGGACGTCAACGAGCGCGCGCTCGACCTGGTGCGCCGCAACGCCGTGCGGCTCGGTCTGACGAACGTCGTGGCCGCGACCCCTGACGACGTGCCGGACGACGTGCGGTTCGCGGCCGTCTGGTCGAACCCGCCGGTGCGCATCGGCAAGCCCGCGCTGCACGGGCTGCTGACGCGGTGGCTGCCCCGCCTGGCGCCCGGCGGCGAGGGCTGGCTGGTCGTGGGACGCAACCTCGGTGCCGACCCGCTGCAGCGCTGGCTGGTCGAGGAGGCCGGGCTGCCCACCACGCGCGAGGCCAGCGCGAAGGGGTTCCGGGTGCTCCGGGTCGCGCCGTGACGGTAGCGCCGGACGGTCCTGCCGTGACGCTCCCCGACGACGCGACCCCCGATGCGATGTGGCGCGCCCGTCGCCCCGTGTCCGCCGCGATGTTCGCGCTGGTCGTGCTGGTCGCCTTCGAGTCGTTCGCCGTGACCACCGTGATGCCGCAGGTGGCCGAGGTGCTGGACGGGCGCGCCCTGTACGCGTTCGCGTTCGCCGGACCGCTGGCGACCGGTGTCGTCGGCATGGTCGTGGCCGGCGCGTGGTCCGACCGGCGCGGGCCCGGCCCGCCGTTCGCCGCGGGCGTCGTGCTGTTCGTGCTCGGGCTCGTCGTCGCCGGGGCCGCCGCGTCGATGCCGGTGCTCGTGCTGGGGCGGCTCGCCCAAGGGCTCGGGGGTGGCGTTCTCAACGTCACGCTGCTCGTCGTCGTCGCCCGCGCCTACCCCCCGGTGCTGCACCCGCGCGTGTTCGCGTGGTTCTCCACGGCGTGGGTGCTGCCGTCCGTGGTGGGGCCGTCGCTCGCGGGTCTCGTGGCGGACCTCGCCGGCTGGCGGTGGGTGTTCCTCGGCGTCGCCGTCCTCGTCGTCCCGACGACCGTCCCCCTGCTCGGTACGGTGCGGGGTGCCGCGGGGTCGGCGGCGCCGGACCGGGCCGCGTCGGCCCCCGCCGGTGACCGCGCCGCCCGTCGGGTCGCGTGGGCCGTGCTGGTCGCGGTCGCGGTGCTCGCGCTCAACGTCGCCGCCCAGCTGCCCGCGCCCTGGTCGCAGGCCGTCGCCGCCACGGCCGCCCTGGGTGCGGTCGGCGCCATGCGTCCCCTCGTGCCGCGCGGCGCGCTGCGCGCGCGCCCCGGCCTGCCGGCCGTGATCGCGACGCGCGTGCTGGTCTCCGGTGCGTTCTTCGGGGCGCAGGTGTACGTCCCCTACCTGCTGGTCGACCGGGACGGGTGGGGCACCACGGCCAGCGGGCTGGGGCTCTCGACGTCCGCGCTGGCGTGGTCGGTCGGGTCGGTCGTGCAGGGACGCCTGGGGGCCGGGCTGCCCAGCCGCACGGCCGTGCGCCTCGGCACGGCGCTGGTGCTCGCGGGGGTCACGGGCGCCACGCTGGTCACGGCGCTGGGCCTCCCCGCGTGGGCGCTCGTGGCGGTGTGGACCGCGACCGGGGCCGGCATGGGTCTCGGCTCGTCCCGGCTGAACGTGCTGCTGCTGGGGTGGTCGACGCCGGCGGACCAGGGCCGCAACAGCGCCGCCAACTCGATCGCGGACTCGGTCGGCGCGGCCCTGGCCCTCGCGCTGACCGGCGTGGTGTTCGTGACCGCGGGCGGCGCCGACGGCTACGCCGGCCCCGCGCCGTTCGTCGGGTCGTTCCTGCTCACGGCGGTGCTCGCGCTGGGCGCGGTGCTCGTCGCGGGGCGCGTCGGCGTCCCGCCGACCGAGCGGCGCGACGCGCTCACGCCGTCGGGCGGCTCAGCGGGCGGCTCAGCGGGCAGCGCGGCGCCGAGCGCCCCGAGCACCTGACGCGGCGTCGGCACACCCTGCGCCCGGGCGACGACCGCGCCGTCGGCGTCGAGGACCACGACCGTCGGGGTGGCGGTGACGGCCAGTGCGGCGGCGAGGTGCGGGGCGTCCGCCACGTCGACCTCGACGTGCCGCACCCCGGGGACCGCGTCGGCCACGCGCGCCAGGACGCGCCGGGCCGCACGGCACGGCGCGCAGAACGCCGTCGACACCTGCAGCAGCGTGGCCCGCTCCCCCAGCGGCGAACCGAGGTCCGCCGCCGTGAACGCCGCCGTCACGCGTCCAGCGCCGCCACGTCCACGGCCACGTCGGCCACCAGCACGGCCGGCCCGGCGAGGTCCGCCCGCCCGTCGGCGTGCAGCGTGACCCGCAGCGTGCCGCCCGGGACGTCGACGAGCCACGTACCGGGGGCCTGCGGTCCGCCCCAGGCACGGACCGCTGCTGCCGCCGCGACCGCGCCCGTCCCGCACGAGCGGGTCTCGCCCACGCCCCGTTCGTGCACCCGCATCCGCAGCCGACCCACGACCGTCCCGTCGGCCGCGACCTGCTCGCCCAACGGCACCACGAGCTCGACGTTCGTGCCCTGCGGGGGCAGGGGTGTCACGTCCGGCGCCCGCGTCAGGCCCGCCGCCTCCAGGTCCTGCTCCTGCGCCAGCACGACCACCGTGTGCGGGTTGCCCACGTCGACGGACAGGCCCGGTCGCGTCACGGTCAGGCCGGCCACGTCCACCTGCGCGTCCCCGCCGGTCGCGAGGGCGTCGGGGCCGGCGGGCAGGGTGACGGACCCCATCCCGACGGTGAACCACGGGCCGGACCCGACGTCGGGCTCCGTGGCCGCGACGGTCCGCACCCCGGCACGCGTCCCGACCGCGAGCGGCCCGGTGGCGGGGTCCCACAGCCCCAGTCGCTGCGCGAACCGCGCGAACACGCGCACGCCGTTGCCGCACATCTGCGCGATCGACCCGTCCGCGTTGCGGTAGTCCATGAACCACGGGGTCCCGGCGGTGGCGTCCGGTGCGTCGGGGACGTGCCGGGTGGCGACCAGGCGGATGACGCCGTCCCCGCCCACGCCCGCCCGGCGGTCGCACAGCCGCGCGACGAGCGCCGCCGTCAGGTCCAGCCGGCCGTCCCGGTCGTCCAGCAGCACGAAGTCGTTCTGCGTGCCGTGCCCCCGGACGGCGGCGAGCGTCACGGGCGCGTGGGTGCTCGCGGCGGTGCTCGCGTGGGTGCTCGCGACGGGGGTGGTGGGGGCGGTCACGAGCCCAGCGTACGGCGCACGGGCGCGTGCGGGTCGGGCCGCGGCAGGCGGTCCGCGTCGGCCGCCTCGACCAGCTCGAGCGCGTGCGCGACGAGGTCCGGGTCGCGGGCGTCGAGCCAGTGGACGCGCGGGTCGCGCCCGAACCAGCCCATCTGCTTGCGGGCGAGCCGCCGCGTCCCGGCGGCCGTCGCGGCACGCGCCGCGTCGGCGTCGAGCTCACCGTGCAGCTGGGCGAGCGCCTGGGCGTACCCGACCGCACGGGACGCCGTGCGACCCAGCCCGTGCCGCTCGAGGCGCTCCACCTCCTCCAGCAGGCCGCCGTCCCACATCCGGTCCACGCGCACCTCGATGCGTGCGTCCAGCGCGGCCCGGTCGCAGTCCAGGCCGATCTGCAGGGCCGGCACCTCGTACTCGTGGCGGGGCAGGTTCGCGGAGTACGGACGTCCCGTCAGGGCGACGACCTCCAGCGCGCGCACCACGCGGCGGGCGTTGCGCGGCCCGATGCCGGCCGCGGCGACCGGGTCCAGCGCGGCCAGCTCGTCGTGCAGGGCGCGGACGCCCTCCACCTCGACGCGCTCCTCGAGGCGCGCGCGCAGCTCCGGGTCGGTGCCGGGGAACTCCATGCGGTCCAGCAGGGCGCGCACGTACAGGCCCGAGCCCCCGACGGCCACGGCCCGCGAGCCCCGGGCGTCGAGGTCCCGCAGCACACCGCGCGCGAGCAGCTGGTAGTCCGCGACGGACGCCTCCTCCCGCGGGTCCAGCACGTCCAGCAGGTGGTGCGGGATCCCGCGGCGCTCCTCCGGGGCCAGCTTCGCCGTACCGACGTCCATCCCGCGGTACAGCTGCAGGGCGTCGGTGTTGACGACCTCCGCGCCCAGGGCCTGCGCCAGGCCGAGGGCGAGGTCGGACTTGCCGGTGGCGGTGGGGCCGACGACCGCGACGACGAGGCTCACGGTGCGACCTGCCAGAGCACGACGGCGTGGGCGGCGCCGTGCCACACGTCCGCGCGCAGCACCTCCGGCGTCGGGGCGGGCGCGTCGGGCGGCAGCGCGTCGAGCGCACCGACCAGCACCTGCCACGGTGCCCAGCCGGTGGCGGCCAGGTCGGCCGCGGTCCGCGCGTCCGCCCCTGCGAGCGCCTCGCGGGCCCGGGTGCCGCCTGCGCGCAGCGCGGCCACGACAGCACCGTCCCACGCGGGTGCCCGCGCGTCGGGCGGCAGCGGGGCGCCCGGACCGTGCCGTGCGGACCCCGAGCCCACGAGGACCAGTGCGGTGGGCGCGCCGGTGCCGACCGCCGCGCCCACGGCGCGCAGCGCGTCCGCCGGGCCGGGCGCGACCTCGAGCAGGTGCAGCCGGTCCGCCGCGACACCCGCGTCGAGGACGGTCCGCAGCCCCACGACCGCACCGGTGCCCGGGGCCCCCGGGACGGGCGGGGCACCGGGGACGGGGCCGAGGACGACGTCGGGCACGGGCGCGCCGAGCAGGTGGTCCGGTACCCCCGCGGCCCCGGCACCGCCGTGCACGGACCCGACGACGCAGCGCGTGACCCGGCCGGGCGCGACCACGACCACACGGTGGGCGTGGGCGACCGCACGCGCCGCCGCGGTGGCCGCCGCCGACCGCAGCGCGACCGGCGCGGGGTCCTCGGGGGCCCGCCCCGCGACGCCGGGCAGCAGGAGCACCGTGTCGGGGACGAGGGCGGCGGCGACGAGCACGGACCGACCGTAACCCGCCGCGGGCCCCGGGCCTGCCGCGCGCACCGGCAGGCCGGTCGTCGGTGGTGCCGGGTAGGGTCGGCGCATGGGGTGGTTCCGTCAGCGCGCACGCCGGTGGTGGTCCGGCACCCGCCCGGTCACCGGCACGCCCGAGGTCGGTGTGGACGACGCCGACCTCCACGAGCGTGTCGCCGAGCTGCTGGCCCGCGAGCTGGGGACGGTCGAGCACCGCTCCGCCGCACCGACGCCGGTCTCCCCCGCGCGGATCGCGTCGTGGATGACCGACAACCAGTTCTCGTACTTCGTCGACAACGACGGCGACCTGGGCGGCCTGTGGCGGGGCCGGCTGTTCTACTTCTTCCTCTTCGGCGCGCAGTCGGAGATCCTGCAGGTGCGCGGACAGTGGCACCGCGAGCTCGCGATCGAGCGGCTCGAGGAGGTCCTCGACCTGTGCAACGAGTGGAACGCCGAGCGCATCTGGCCCAAGGCGTACGCCCGGGTGCGGGACAACGGCCGCGTCCACGTGGTCGCCGAGGTGGCCACCGACCTCGAGCACGGTGCCACCGACGCCCAGCTCAGCCAGATCCTGTTCTGCGGCCTGTCGACCGGCAGCATGCTCTTCGACGCGCTGGACGAGCGGTACCCGGACCCGGCCGGGGCGGCGCCGTGAGCGCGCCCGGGTGGCTCCTGCGGGTCCTCGGCGGCCTGCCCAAGCCGACCAAGACGACACCGCTGGACGACGAGCCGCCGCGTCCCCTGACGCGGGACCGCGTGGCCGACTACCTCCTGGGGCGCGGCTACCGGTTCGTCGTGGACGACGACGGTGACCTCACCGGCACGTGGGACGGCAGCCGCTTCTGGTTCCTGCTGCTGGGCGAGCAGCAGGAGATCCTGCAGGTCCGCGGGAGGTGGCAGCGCACGCTCCCCCTCGAGCAGCGTCGCGCGCTGGCGCTGGCGATCAACGACTGGAACCGCGAGCGCATCTGGCCGAAGGCCTACGTGCGCGAGGAGGAGGGCATGCTCGCCGTGTACGCCGAGGTCTCGGCGGACCTGGAGCCCGGGGTCACGGACCTGCAGCTGGCGCAGCTGCTGGCCTGCGGGCTGGGCACCGGCGTGCAGCTCTTCGCCGCGCTGGAGCCCGTCGTGCCCGGCGACGTCCCGCCGCCGGACGTGCCCGACAACTGACGCTCACAACCCGCCCAGCAGCTGCCCCAGGACGATCTTGGTGACCATCGCCGCCGGGTACACCAGGGCGTAGCCCAGGGCGACCCGCGCGTCGTACCCCGTCCGGCCGTTCGCGAACGCCAGGACGGCGGGCTGCGTCTGCGTGCCGGCCACGATCCCCGAGAGCCGGGTCCCGCCGACCCGGAACACCCGACGCATGACGAGGTACAGCCCGGTCGCGACGAACGTCGTCACGACCGCGCCCAGCAGCAGGATGCGCAACCAGTCCCCCGACGTGAACGCGGCACCGATCTGCGCGCCGGCCCGCGTGCCCGCCTGGGCGAGGAAGATCAGCAGGCCGAGCTCGGCGATGGCCTGCGCCGCCGTGTAGGGCATGGCCGTGACGACCGGCCCGACGCGTCCCAGCCGGCCCAGAACGAGCCCGACCAGCAGCGTGCCCGCCGCCGACCCGACCGCGAAGTGGCCGCCGGGCACGGGGAACGCGACGGCGCCCAGCAGGATCCCGAGGGTCATGCCGACGCCCAGGACGACCGGCACGATGTCCGAGAGCCCGCGCGCCGAGTCGCCGAACCACGCCGAGACCTCCGCCATGCGCTCGCGGGGCGCGATGACGCGCACCCGGTCGCCGAGCTGCAGCTGGAAGTCGTCGGTGGCGACGACGTCGACGTCCCCGCGCCGCACCCGCGAGATCGTGGCACCGAACCGGTGCAGCAGGTCCAGCTCACCGATCGTGCGCCCGGCGGCCCGCTCCGCGGACACCGTCATGCGCCGCATGTCCAGGTAGAGGCGGTCCGCCTCCAGCCGGTGCGACGAGGCGTGCCCGAGCTCGCGCGTGACCGCGTCGACGTCCTCCGCGGGTCCCACGACCGTGACGAGGTCGTCGAGCAGGAGCAGGTCTCCCCCGTCCGCGGTACGGATGGGCGCCTCCTCGCCGCGCCGCACGCGGGAGAACTTGATGCGGTCGCCGTGCCGGTCCTCCAGGTCCTCGATGCGGGGTCGCCCGGTGGCCTCGACGCGCACGGTACGGGTCACGAGCGTCGGCGGGGCGTCGGTGTCGAGGTCCCGGTGCCGCAGCGCGAGGGACACCGCGACGAGCATGCCCACGACGCCGAACAGGTACGTGACGGCGTACCCGATGGTCGGGCCGGTCGCGTCGCCCGCGGCGTCACGGGCCGCCGCCAGCGCGGGGGTGTTGGTGACCGCACCGGCCCAGGCGCCCGCGACCACCGCGCGGTCCAGCCCGAGGACGCTGCCGACCCCCGTCGCGACGGCCGCGCTGGCCACCAGGACGCCGGCCACGGCCAGGATCGGCGCGAGGCTGCGGCGCAGCGAGGAGAAGAAGGTGGCACCGGACACCAGGCCGACGCAGAACGTGAACAGGCACAGCCCGAGCGTGCCCAGCGCCTCGGTGATCTCGAGGTCCACGCCGTACGACGCGGCCCAGGCCGAGAGGCCGATGGCCAGGAACAGCACCGCGGCGGCCCCGAGCCCGACGCCGCGAACCCGGATGTGCCCGACGGCCGAGCCGACACCGATGACGACGAACAGCAGGAGGACGGGCTGCTGGGCGAGGAAGAGGAAGACCTCGGACATGACGGCTCCACGGGGGTGCGGGACGGCGACGCCGTCCAGCCCATTGAAGACCTGACCGGTGCCGGCTGCCTGGTCCGAAGGGCCCGGGTCGCCCGGTCCCCGGCGGCGTCAGGCGCCCGGGCGACCGACCGCGGGCAGGCCGAGCACGACCGGCCCCGCCGGCGCGGGAGCACCCGTGCCGCAGCCGCCGCCGGACGCACCGTGCGCGTGCTCCTCGCGGCCCTCCGCCCGCACCTGCCAGGCGTCGCCGGCCCGGGTGCGCCGCACCCGGAAGACGCCGCTCGGGAGCAGGCCGGAGTCCGCCACCAGGTGGTGGGGGGCGCCGTGCGTCACCACGACGGTCACCAGGTCACCCGGGCGGGGGGCGTCGGCCGGGTCCAGGCCGGCGGGGAGCGCCAGGTGCACCAGCCGGTTGTCCTGCGCACGGCCGGAGATGCGCGCCGTGGCGCCGTCCTTGCGCCCCTCGCCCTCGGCGACGAGCACGTCCACGGTGCGGCCGACCTGGGCGGCGTTCTCCTCGGCGGAGATCCGCTCCTGCAGCGCGACCAGCCGCTCGTACCGCTCCTGCACGACGTGCTTGGGCAGCTGGTCCGGCAGGTCCGCGGCGGGCGTGCCCGGCCGCGGGGAGTACTGGAACGTGAACGCGGAGGAGAAGCGGGACTCCTCGACGACGCGCAGCGTCTGCTCGAAGTCCTCGTCCGTCTCCCCGGGGAACCCGACGATGACGTCCGTGGTGATCGCCGCGTGCGGGATGGCGGCCCGCACGCGCTCGAGGATGCCCAGGAACCTGTCCGCCCGGTACGACCGGCGCATGGCCCGCAGCACCCGGTCGGAGCCGGACTGCAGCGGCATGTGCAGCTGCGGCATGACCGTCGGCGTGCTCGCCATCGCGTCGATCACGTCGTCGGTGAACGCCGCGGGGTGCGGGGACGTGAACCGCACGCGCTCGAGGCCGGGCACGGCGCCGACGGCGCGCAGGAGCTTGCCGAACGCGTGCCGGTCGCCGAACCCGACGCCGTAGGAGTTGACGTTCTGCCCGAGCAGCGTCACCTCGATGGCGCCCGTGGCCACCAGCGCCTCGACCTCCGCGAGGACCTCCCCCGGACGCCGGTCGCGCTCCTTGCCGCGCAGGTGGGGCACGATGCAGAACGTGCAGGTGTTGTTGCACCCCACGCTGATGGAGACCCAGCCGGCGTACACGGACTCGCGGCGCGTCGGCAGGGTGCTCGGGAAGACCTGCAGCGACTCGGCGATCTCCACCTGGGCGGCGGCGTTGTGCCGCGCCCGCTCCAGCAGCGTGGGCAGCACGTCGAGGTTGTGCGTGCCGAACACCACGTCGACCCAGGGGGCGCGCTCGACGATCCCCGCGCGGTCCTTCTGCGCCAGGCAACCGCCCACCGCGATCTGCATGCCCCCGGGACGCGTGCGCTTGGTGCCGGCCAGCCGGCCCAGGTTGCCGTACAGCTTGTCGGCCGCGTTCTCCCGGACGGCGCACGTGTTGATGACCAGGACGTCGACGTCCTCGGCGGCCGCGTCCGCGGGTGCCGCGGGCACGTACCCGGCCTGCTCGAGCATGCCGGCCATGTGCTCGGAGTCGTGCACGTTCATCTGGCAGCCGAGCGTCTTGACCAGGTAGGTGCGCGGGCGCGCGTCGGCCGACGAGGGCTCGGGGGCGTGCGCGAGCACCGGGGAGGGCAGGGTCGTGGACATCACTCCCAGGGTACGTCCCCGCCCCGGCGCCCTCCGAACGGCGGGTGCGGCGGCGGCCCCGGCGCGGCGGCCGGCGAACCGCCCCTACCGCCCGGACCGGCAGGTCCCGTGTGAACGTCCTGTTACTGGACCGTGACGTCCATTCGTGACATCCGCAACATCTCACCCGTAGGTTCGACCAATGGCCGACAGCATCACGGCGGAGCCGAGCCCCACGGACGCGACGCCGCGCCCGACCGGTGACCCGCTCATCGTCCTCGACCACGTCGACAAGCACTTCGGCGCGCTGCACGTGCTGCGCGACGTCGACCTGACCATCCACCGCGGCGAGGTGGTCGTCGTCATCGGCCCGTCGGGCTCGGGCAAGTCGACCCTGTGCCGGACCATCAACCGGCTCGAGACCATCGACTCCGGGACCATCACGATCGACGGCAAGCCGCTGCCCAGCGAGGGACGCGAGCTGGCCCGGCTGCGGGCCGACGTCGGCATGGTCTTCCAGTCGTTCAACCTCTTCGCGCACAAGACGGTCCTGGAGAACGTGACGCTCGGCCAGGTCAAGGCCAAGGGCGTGCGGCCCGCCGAGGCCAGGGCGACGGCGATGGACCTGCTGGAGCGCGTCGGCGTCGCCGACCAGGCCGCCAAGCGGCCCGCGCAGCTGTCCGGCGGTCAGCAGCAGCGCGTCGCGATCGCGCGGGCCCTGGCGATGAAGCCCAAGGCCATGCTCTTCGACGAGCCGACCTCCGCGCTGGACCCCGAGATGATCAACGAGGTCCTCGACGTCATGGTCGGGCTCGCGCACGACGGCATGACGATGGTCGTCGTCACGCACGAGATGGGCTTCGCACGCCGCGCGGCGCAGCGCGTGGTCTTCATGGACGCCGGTCAGGTCGTCGAGGAGGCGGACCCCGAGACGTTCTTCACCGCGCCCCGCAGCGAGCGGGCCCGCGACTTCCTGTCCAAGATCCTCACCCACTGACCGCTGCCCCGCGGGCAGCACGACGACCGACCCGATGCAGGACGACGAAGGGAAGCGCAGATGCGTGCACGACGACTGGCGATCGCCCTCACCGCTGTGGCGGCACTGACGCTGGGCGCCTGCTCCGGCGGCGACGACGCCGCCGAGAGCACAGCCGAGCCCGGTTCCGGTGCCACCGAGGACAGCGGTGGCGCCGAGGGCACCCTGCGGATCGGCATCAAGTTCGACCAGCCCGGCCTGGGGTACCAGGACGGCAGCGAGTACACCGGGTTCGACGTCGCGGTCGCGACGTACGTCGCCGAGAAGCTCGGGTACGGCGCGGACCAGATCGAGTGGGTGCAGGCGCCGTCGCAGCAGCGCGAGACGATGCTGCAGAACGGTCAGGTCGACATGATCTTCGCGACGTACTCGATCACCGACAAGCGCAAGGAGGTCATCGCGTTCGCCGGGCCGTACTTCGTCGCCGGGCAGGACCTGCTCGTCGCGGCGGACGACGACTCCGTCTCCGGCCCCGAGGACCTCGAGGGCAAGACGCTGTGCTCGGTGACGGGCTCGACGTCCGCGCAGCGCATCAAGGACGAGTACGCGACCGGGACGGACCTGCTCGAGCAGCCGGGGTACGCGGAGTGCGTCACGGCCCTGGTGGCGGGCACGGTCGACGCCGTCACGACGGACGACATCATCCTCGCCGGCCTGGCCGCGCTCCCCGCCAACGAGGGCAAGGTCAAGGTCGTCGGCGCGCCGTTCTCCGAGGAGAACTACGGGGTCGGCCTGCCGCAGGACAACGACGTCTGCGAGGACGTCAACGCCGCGATCACCGAGATGATCGAGTCCGGGGCGTGGCAGGAGGCTCTGGACGAGGCTGTCGGCGCGTCGGGCTACGAGCCCGACGAGGAGCTGAACCCGCCCGCCGTGGCCGCCTGCGCCTGACGCCCGCACGACCACCGGCCCGGGGCCGGACCCGCGCACGCGGGCCGGTCCCGGGCCTGCTCACCGCACCGCACCCACGGGAGGCCCGGTGGACGAGGGGTACCTCGACCAGTTCCTGTCCCTGTTCGACGAGTTCGACGTGCTCGCGGCGTTCTGGGTGAACATCCAGCTCACGCTCTACGCCGCCGTCATCGCGCTGGTCATCGGCACGCTCCTGGCGGTCATGCGGATCTCCCCCGTGCCGAGCCTGCGGTGGGCGGGCGCCACGTACGTGACGCTGCTGCGCAACACGCCGCTGACGATCATCATCGTGTTCTGCGTGCTCGGCCTGTGGGGGCAGCTCGGCCTGACGCTGTCGACCGACTTCCAGACCAACTTCTTCCGCCTCGCCGTGCTGGGCCTGGCGGTCTACCACGCGGCGTTCGTGTGCGAGGCGCTGAGGTCCGGGGTCAACACCGTGCCCGTCGGGCAGGCGGAGGCCGCCCGTGCCATCGGCCTGGGGTTCTGGTCGGCCGCTCGGCTGGTCATCCTGCCCCAGGCGTTCCGCGGCGCGGTCGCACCGCTGGGCAACGTCCTGATCGCGCTGCTGAAGAACTCCACCGTCGCCGCCGCCGGCTCGGTGGCCGAGACCTCAGGACTCATGCGGACCATGATCGAGTTCCGACCCGACGTCATCCTCGCGATCTTCCTCACCTTCGCCATCGGCTACGTCGCCCTCGTCGTCCCCATCGGGCTCGCGACCACCACGCTGTCGCGGCGGCTGGCGGTGGCCCGGTGAGCGGCCTCGTCCTGTTCGACGTCCCGGGACCGCGCACGCGGCGACGGATGCGCATGGTCAACGCCGTGGCCGCCGTCGTGGTCGCCGGGGTCGCGGCGTGGGCCCTCGTGCTGCTGGAGCGCAAGGGGCAGCTCGCACCCGCGCTGTGGCAGCCCTTCCTCGAGGCCGGCACCTGGTCGGACTACCTGCTGCCCGGGCTGCGCGACACGCTGCGGGCCGCCGGGCTCGCCATCGTCGCGTCGGCGCTGTTCGGGCTCGTGTTCGGGCTCGGCAGGCTGGCGGGCTCCCGCGTCGTGCGATGGGTCTGCGGCACCGTCGTCGAGTTCTTCCGGGCGGTCCCCGTGCTGCTCATGATGGTCTTCTTCAACACGGGCATCTCCCAGCTGCGGCTCGTCGAGCCCCGGGACGTCCCCCTGCTGGCCGTCGTGCTGGGCCTCACGCTGTACAACGGGTCGGTGTTCGCCGAGCTGGTGCGCTCCGGCGTCCACAGCCTGCCGAACGGGCAGCGCGAGGCGGCCCTGGCCGTCGGGCTGCGGCCGGCGCAGTCCCTGCGTCTCGTGGAGGTCCCGCAGGCGCTCATCGCGATGCTCCCGGCGATCGCCAGCCAGCTCGTCGTCATCCTCAAGGACACGGCGCTGGGCGCGATCATCACCTACCCCGAGCTGCTCGACGCCGCGCGCCGCTTCGGCTCCGGGAACGGCAACATCCTGCAGTCGCTGCTGGTCGTGGCCGTCGTCTTCATCATCATCAACTACCTGCTGACGACGCTCGCGGAGCGGCTCGCGTCCCGCGTGGACCGGCTCACCGCCGGGGCCGCGAAGGCCGAGGCACCCACGCTGGCGGCGGGCACCACGAGCTGACGTGCGCCGGCGCCCGGCCGGTGCGGTGCGCCGGCCGGGCGCCGTTCGTCAGCCCGCGGTGGCGCTCGCGCGCAGCTCGCGCACGACCGTCACCCGGATCTCCCCCGGGTACGTCAGGTCCGCCTCGATGTGCTTGGCGATGGCCGAGGCGAGCTGGGGCAGCGCGCGGTCGTCCACCTCGTCGGGCTCGACGACGACGCGCACCTCCCGACCGGCGGCCATGGCGAGCACGCGGCGCACGCCCTGGTGCGCCGCGACGAGGGACTCCAGCTCCCCCATGCGCTCGACGTACTGGTCGATCTCCTGCCGGCGGGCACCCGGACGGGCCGCGGAGACCGCGTCGGCGGCCTGCACCAGCACCGCCTCGACCGTCGCCGGGGGCACCTCGTCGTGGTGCGCGGCGATCGCGTTGACCACGGCGTCGGACTCCCCCAGCCGCCGCGCCAGGTCCGCGCCCACCGCGGCGTGCGTCCCCGCGACCTCACCGGTCAGCGCCTTGCCCACGTCGTGAAGGAACGCCGCGCGTCGGGCGACCGCGACGTCCGCGCCCACCTCGGCTGCGATGGCCGCCGCGATCTGAGCGCTCTCGACGAGGTGCTCCAGCACGTTCTGCCCGTACGACGACCGCAGCCGCAGCCGGCCCATCGTCCGCACGAGGTCGGCGTGCAGGTGGTCGATCCCGGCGCGCTCGACCGCGTCGTGGCCGGCCGCGTCGTGCCTGTCGTCGGCGCCGGCCAGCGCCTCGGCGTAGGCGGCCTCGATGCGCTGCGGATGGATCCGGCCGTCCGCCATCAGGGCCTCGAGGGCCACCTGGGCGACCTCCCGGCGCTCCGCGTCGAAGCAGGAGAGCACCACGGTGTCCGGGGTCTCGTCCACCAGGACGTTCACGCCGGTCAGGGCCTCGAAGTGCCGGATGTTGCGGCCCTCCTTGCCGATGATGCGGCCCTTCATCTCGTCCGACGGCAGCGGCAGGATCGTGACGACGGGCTGTGCGCTCGTGGGCACGGCGACCCGCTGCACGGCGGTCGCGACGATCCGCCGCGCGCGGGCGTCCGCCGTGCGCCGCGCCTGCGCCTCGGTGCGGCGCACCTGCGCCGCCGCGGCGTCGACCGCCTGGGCCGTGATCCGGCGCGTCAGCTCGGTGAGCGCCTCGTCCTGCGTCAGGCCGCTCACGGACTCGAGCTCGGCGCGGGCCTGCGCCCGGGCGTCCGCGAGCCGCTCGTTGGCCGCCCGGTCCGCGTCCGCCAGCGTGCGGGCCGCGACCCGCTCCGCCTTGTCGAGCTCGCGCGCCCCCGCCCGGCGCGCCTCCGCCAGGGCGTCCGCGTCGCTGCGGGTGCGGCGCTCGAGCTCGGCGAGCTCCGTGCGCTCGGCGGCGAGCTCCCGCTCCCTGTCCGCGACGCGACGCTCCCGGCGCTCGGCGTCGGCCAGCATCGCGCGCGCGTCGTCGCGGATCTGCGCGACGTCCTGCACGGCCCGACGACGCTGGTCGTCGGCCTCCCGACGTGCCGTGAGGACGAGGATGAGTGCGACGAGGCACGCCCCCAGCAGACCCACCACGGTGGCGATCGCACCCGGCTCCACGGCACCTCCTCCAGTGTCGGCGCGCCCACGGCGCCGCGACCATTGTCGCCGGTGCACGCCCCGGCGACGTCCCGCCGCGCGGTCAGCGGGTCGCCGGGTCGGCGAGCTCGTCCCACAGCGGGCCGTTCCCCCACTGCGCCTGCTCCCACGCGACCAGGTCCCGTGCCAGCTCGGGCTCCGTGACGTCGACGGCTCGGACGGTCTGCTCGGCCAGCAGGGAGTCGCGCACGTAGAGGTCGAACTCGCGGGACTTCTCGGCCAGCAGCGCGACCAGCCGCTCGTCGACCGTGCCCTCGGCCAGCAGCCGGTGCGCGGTCACCGGGCGCAGCTGGCCCATGCGGTGCAGCCGGGCGAACGCCTGGGCCTCGGTCGCGGGCGTCAGCTGCGGCTCGCAGAGCACCGCGACGGATGCGCACTGCAGGTTGAGACCGACGCCGCCGGCCTGCACCTGCGCGACGAGCACCGCACCGGCGGCGGGGTCGAGCCGCGCCAGCTCGTCGACCAGCTCCTGGCGGCGGTGCGGTGGCACGTCACCCGTGAGCGGGCCGAGCACGGTCGCGCCGCCGTGGGTGACCAGCGCCTGCGCCACGACGTCCAGCACCTCGCGGAACCAGGAGAAGACCACCACCCGACGGCCGTGCGCCCGCGCGTCGGCGACGACCTCCAGGAGCCGGCCCAGCTTCCCGGACGTCGGGTGGCCCGCGTGGACGGACGCGGCGCGCCGCATCCCCATGAGGTCCCCGCGAGCCACGGCGTCGCGGTACCGGCGCCGCCCCTCGGGTGTCAGCTCCTCCCACTCGTCCACCACGGTGAGCGCCGGGAGCTCGACCAGCACGTCGTCCCGGTCCCGGCGCAGGTAGACCGGCGCGACGGCCCGCCGGAACGCGTCCCTGCCCGCAGCACCCAGGTGGCGCGGCAGACCGTCCGCGAGGTCGGGCTGGACCAGGCGGACGAGCGCGACGAAGTCCCCGACGCGGTTCTCCATCGGGGTGCCCGTGAGCAGCGCGACGCGGAAGGTGCGCCCCGCCCACGCCGCGACCGCGCGGGACCGCGCCGCCCGGGGGTTCTTGACGAGGTGCGCCTCGTCGACGACGAGCATGCCGAGCGGGGCGCCGCCGACGGACCACGTGCCCGTGCCGTCGGCGGGCTCGGGGCGACCTTCGGTACCGGTGGCCGGGACGCGATCCGGGGCGTCGAGCGGGGGCACATGGTGTAGGGAGCCGAACGTGGCCACCGCGACACCGCCCTCGCGTCGCCACCTCTCCCCCGCGGCGGCCGCGTCGCGGCCGTGCACACGGACCACGGTGAGCGTGGAGTGCCGCTCGATCTCCCGCTGCCAGGTGACCAGCACGCTCGCGGGGCACACGACGAGCAGGTGGGTCGCACCCTGCGCCGCGACGTGCGCCATGGCCGCGACGGCCTGGACGGTCTTGCCCAGGCCCATCTCGTCGCCGAGCAGCGCACGCCCCTGGTGCAGCAGGAACCGCGCCCCGAAGTCCTGGTAGCCGCGCAGCCGGACCCGCAGCCCCGTGGTGTCGAGGGGGTGGTCCGCGACCTGGGCCGCCAGCTCGGCGGCGAGCAGCCCACGCTCGACGGCGACGTCGACGGCGTGCGGGACCAGCCGCAGCAGCTCCGTGGTGTACGTGGCGGGCCGCGTCTCGACGTCGTCCCAGAGCGCCGCCTGCGGCGGGTCGGGCTCGGCACAGGCGGCCTGCAACCTGTCGACGAGCGCGGGGAGCCCCGAGTGCTCCGCCCAGTGGTCCGCGTCGGCGAGCAGGCGCAGCGCCCGCACGGCCGCCTGCTTGGTCGGGCGCCGGGCCAGCGCGTACCGCAGCCGGTGCCGGGCGACGGCTGCCGCCGGTGCGCACGCGTCGACCGTGCGCACGTGGTCCGTGAGCTCCCGGCGGTGCGGACCGACGAGCGGCTCGAGGCGCAGCGTCCGGGCCAGCAGGGCGAGCAGCCGGGTGGTGGCGAGCACGTCGGGGGCGCCGTCGGCGCGGTCGAGCCGCAGCCGCGGAGCCGTCACCTCCCGCACCGCGTCGGCGAGCTGCTCGACGGCCGCCGCGGTCGCCCGCGCGGTGCGCGGCCCGACGCCCGGGACCTGCTCCAGGACGGCGGCGGGGACCCCGACGAGGTCCGCCGCGACGCGGTAGCCCGCGTCCTCCAGCCGACCGAGGCGCAGGTTGCGGTCGGTGGCGTCGCCGAGGCGGGTGACCGGGACGAGCGCCAGCTCGGCGAGCACCCGTCGCTCGCGGTCGCGCGCCACGGCGTCCGCGACCTGCAGGACGGCCGCGTCGAGGTGGTCGATGACGCCCCGCGCCCGGTCGGCGAGCGCCACGCTCCGGTCGACCAGTGCGCGCGCCGGGTGCCCGATCTCGGGCTCGACGGACGTGGACACGTCCCGGATGATCGCACGGCCCGGGCCCGGCGCCGCTCCCACCCGTCAGTCGTCGGGCGGGGTGCTCGCCATGTCGTCGTCAGCGAGCCCCTCGGCCGCCAGCTCCTCGCGCACGAGCCGGGCGACCAGGCCCGGGGCGTATCCCTTGCGGCCGAGCGCACCGTAGGTGCGCCGGACGCGGACCTGCGCCTCGAGGCCGGCCGTGGACCGCAGGCGCCGGCGCACGAGCTCGCGTGCAGCCTGCTCCTCGTCCTCGTCGTCGAGATCCTGCAGCGCGGCTGCGGCGGTCTCGTCGTCGATGCCCTTGCGGCGCAGCTCGACGCCGAGCGCCCGACGCGACAGACCACGCTCCGCATGCCGCGACCGCACGAACATGCGCGCGTACTCCGCGTCGTCGATCAGACCGACCTCGGTGAAGCGGTCGAGCACGCGGGTCGCGACGTCGAGCGGCACGTCACGCCGTGCGAGCGCGTCGGCCAGCTGCCCCCGCGACTGCGCGGCGGCGGCCAGTCTGCGCAGGACGATGCTGCGGGCGACCGACTCGGGGTCGGGCTCCAGGTCCTGCGCCGCGGCGCCGTCCGGCGGCGGCTCGGTCGCCGGCCGGCCGCGGCGACGCGCCGCGGACCGGCCGGTGGCACCCGTCACGGCGCTCAGAAGTCGACCGGGACCGGCGCGTCGGCCGGGGCGTCGACCTTGGCACCGATGCCGAGCTTCTCCTTGATCTTCTTGTCCAGCTCGTTGGCCAGGTCGGGGTTGTCGCGCAGGAACTTGCGCGCGTTCTCCTTGCCCTGGCCCAGCTGGTCGCCGTCGTACGTGAACCACGCACCCGACTTGCGGACGAAGCCGTGCTCCACGCCCATGTCGATGAGCGAGCCCTCGCGGGAGATCCCGACGCCGTACAGGATGTCGAACTCGGCCTGCTTGAACGGCGGCGCCATCTTGTTCTTCACGACCTTGACGCGCGTGCGGTTGCCGACCGCCTCGGTGCCCTCCTTGAGGGTCTCGATGCGCCGGATGTCCAGGCGGACCGAGGCGTAGAACTTGAGCGCCTTGCCACCCGTGGTGGTCTCGGGGCTGCCGAAGAACACGCCGATCTTCTCGCGCAGCTGGTTGATGAAGATCGCCGTGGTGCCGGACGAGTTGAGGGCACCGGTGATCTTGCGCAGCGCCTGCGACATCAGCCGCGCCTGCAGACCGACGTGCGAGTCGCCCATCTCGCCCTCGATCTCCGCCTTCGGCACGAGAGCGGCGACGGAGTCGATGACGATGATGTCGATCGCGCCCGAGCGGATCAGGGTGTCCATGATCTCGAGCGCCTGCTCCCCGGTGTCCGGCTGCGACACGAGCAGCGCGTCGGTGTCGACGCCCAGCTTCTTCGCGTACTCGGGGTCGAGCGCGTGCTCGGCGTCGATGAACGCGGCGATGCCACCGGCCTTCTGGGCGTTGGCGACGGCGTGCAGCGCGACGGTGGTCTTGCCGGAGGACTCCGGCCCGTACACCTCGACGACGCGCCCACGGGGCAGCCCGCCGATGCCGAGCGCGATGTCCAGCGCGATCGAACCGGTCGGGATGACCTCGACGGGAGCCCGGGTCTCGTCACCGAGGCGCATGACCGAGCCCTTGCCGAACTGGCGGTCGATCTGGCTGAGGGCGGCCTCGAGGGCCTTGGAACGGTCAGGAGCAGCGGGCATGGGTCCACCTCGTCGTCTCGTGCAGCACGTGCTGCGCCTGCGGGGGCTGGTCTTGTCGCGGCGACGCTATGCCCGACCACCGACATCCCGACCGGACCGCCCCCTCCCCGCGACCGGCTCGTCACCGGGTGGGGCTGTGGTCGGCTCGACCGTGTCACCGGGCACCACGCTACCCGAACACCTGTTCGACGCCCACCACGACACGCGGGCGTCGCTCACGGCGCGGCGGGTCCCGGCACCGGGTCGACCACCACGGCCCCGCCGGGCGCGAGCACGCACGGCCGCACGCCCGGCGCCACCCGGCGCACCGCCGCCTCGAACGCCCGCCCGCCCCGGTCCATCCACCCCGGCGGCAGCCGGCGGCCGGCGGGGGCGTGCAGCGTGCCCCAGTGCACGGGCACCGCGACCCGGGCCCCCACCAGGGCGCACACCCGGGCCGCCTCCACGGGGTCGAGGTGGCCCCCCGACAGCCGCGGACCCCACCCGCCGACCGGGACGAGCGCGAGGTCCACGGGCGCGCCGGCGAGCTCCGGGACGCGTGCCAGCCCCGGGAACGGTCCGGTGTCCCCGGCGAACCACACCGTCACCCCGCCACCGCGCACGACGAACCCGGTCGCGGCGTTCGGCCGGTGCGGCATGGGGCGGTGACCGTGCTCGGCCGGGACCGTGCGCACCCGCACGTCGCCCGCGACGGTCCGCCACCGGCCCTCGGGCAACCCGACGCCGTCCACACCGTGCGTGCTGAGCCAGTGGGCGCTCGAGGGCGCGGCGAGCACGGGCACCGACCCCAGCATGCGCAGCGACGCGAGCTCGGCGTGGTCGTGGTGCAGGTGCGACAGGAGCACGGCGGCCGCGCCGCGCCAGTCGGCCCGCCGCGGGGCGGCCCCGCGGCGGCGCAGCAGCCCGGCGTGCGGCAGCAGCAGGGGATCCGTGACGAGCCGCACGCCGCCGACGTCGAGCACGACCGTCGCGTGCCCCAGCCAGCGCGCCCGCACGCTCATGCGCGCTCCGCCGTGGTGGGCCGCCCCGTCGCGACCTGGCGCGGTCGCAGACCGCGCTCGTCGAGCCACGCGACCAGCTGTGCGTGCACCGCGTCCGCGCCGACCAGCATGCGGTGCCCGTCGACGTCCTCGCACCGCGCGTCGTCGACCCCCAGGTCCGCCGGGTGCAGCAGGAACGCGAGGTTCTGCGCGCCACCCAGGCCGCCGTGCGACCCGACCTGGCCCTCGAACGCGTGGACCTGGTCCCGCGGACCCACGGTGGAGACCAGCAGCAGGTCGCCGGTGTGCGGCAGCCGCGCGGCGCGCGCGAGGTCCGCCCGGGCGCGCGACGGGTACGCGGCCAACGGGTCCACGCCCTCGACCACGTCGCCGTCGGCCTCCAGCAGGCGCAGGCCCGCGTCACCGACCGCGACGAGCCCGCGCGTCCGGGAGTCGACGACGACGACGCCGACGGCGGGTCGCGCCGCCAGCCCGGCCACCAGGCCTGGCCACCGCTCCTCCAGGTCCTCCAGCAGCAGTCGCTCGGGCGCCTCGGGGAACCACACGAGCCCGAGGTTGCCCGAACCCACCACGACCACGTCGGGCACGGCCCCACCGGCGTCGGCGGTCGAGCGCGCGGCCCGGCCGTGCTCCCGCACGCGCGGGACGCCGTCCTCGCGCACCCGCCCCCGGTGCCGGTCGGCGCCGGCGTCCGGGCCGAGCACGACGGGGTCGGTCGGCCGCCCGAGCACGCTGGTCAGCAGCGTGTTGAGCGGACCCCAGCCCTCGCCGTCGGCGCTCTCGACGCCCTCGAGGTCGGGCTCGGCCATCAGGGCCCGGACGGTCTCCAGCAGGGACCGGCCCTCCACCTGCTCGAACGTCGCCCCGAGTGTCTGGCCGTGGTCGGAGAGCACGACCACGTCGTACCGGCGGGGCGCCAGGGGCGCCACCTCGTCGAGGATCCGCACGACCTGGTCGAGGCCCTCGAGCGAGCGCAGCGCCTCGGGGCGTGTGGGGCCGGCGTGGTGCGCGACCTCGTCGTAGTCGACCAGGTCGACGTAGACCGTCGGGTCGCCGCGCACCAGCGCCTCCGCGACGAGCGACGTGGCCAGGTCGCGCAGCAGCACGTTGGACACCGCGCGCAGCAGCACGTACCAGCCGCCCCGGGACACCCGCGGGCGGACGTCGTACACCGCCTGCCGACGGGCCTGGTAGAGCTCCTTGACGATCTCGCCCGCGGTGCCGGCCACGGCGCGGGCCAGCACGAACGGGCGGGCGAAGAAGCGCACGTACCCGGGACCGGGGCCCAGCCCGTGACGCCGGCTGCGGCTCATCACCAGGTACGACGACGCCGCGTCGCCCGAGAACATGGTCGCGACCGCCGTGCCCCCGCCCGACAGCAGCCCCGTCCCGTCGCTCATCCGCTCCTCGACGACGGCCGCGTCGGCGGGATGGTTGGTCACGACCAGCCGGCCCAGGCCGCGGTCCCACCAGCGGAACGCCGGGATCGCGTCGGCGGCCCCGTGCAGCAGGCCTGCCTGCGCCGCGGGCGTCGTGCTGGGGACGGCCGACCACCAGGTGGTCAGCCGGTGGCTCCCGGAGTCGACCCAGCGCTGCAGGGTCGGGACCAGCCCGGCGTCCATGGCCTGCTCCAGGACGGGTGCACCCACGCCGTCCAGCTGCACGACGAGCAGCCCGGGCGGCCGCGCCGCACCGGCCGGGGCGCCCCGCGCGTCGCCGCGGCGCCGCGCCCGACGCACCACGTCGGCCACGACGTACGCGTTGTCGCTCGACCCCCACAGCCACCGCCCCGCGGCCATGACGGCCGCGGTGACGAGCAGGACCCACAGCACCGACCACCCCGAACGCACCTCGACGCCCGGCGCGACCAGCAGCGCCGCCCACACGACCAGGACCTGCGCCGCCAGGCCCGTGACGAGGGCACCGCCGGCACCCGCCACCCCGGCCAGCAGCCGCAGCGGGGCGCGGAGCGCGAGGTCGCCGACGCCCACCGCGAGCGCGACCAGCAGCACGCCCCAGGGCGTGACGGCGGTGATCCCGTCCACCAGGGCGATCGCGATCCCGAGCCCGAGCGCCGTCACGGCGAGCGCGAACAGCGCGTCGAGGAGGTCGCCGGTGCGGGGCAGCCACCGCGCGCGGCCCGCCGGCGCGGGGCGGTCGCCCGCGCCCTCCGCCGCGGGCCCGGTCATCGCGTCAGCGCCCCGCCTGCCGCGGTGGCGCCTGGCGGTGCTGGTCCCTGCCCCACCGGTCCGACTCGGGGACGCCGAGGGCGTCGCACAGCGCGCGCCACACGACGCGCGGCTCGACCCCGTCGGCGAGGGCGGCGGCCCCGGTCCGGCCGCCCAGCTCGCCCAGGACCATCTCGCCGAGCAGCAGCCGGCCCTGGACAGGGCCGAGCACGTCGTCCACCAGACCGGCCAGCTCGCGATGCCTCACACCCCCAGCCTGCCACCGTCCGGCGGGGCCGCGCGCGTGTCGGTCGTGCCCGACACAATGGCCCCCGTGGTGCTCGACCGGTTCTCCGCGCCGACCCGTGCGTGGTTCACGGGCGCCTTCGACGCGCCCACGGCCGCGCAGGCGGGTGCGTGGGAGGCCGTCGCGGGCGGCGACCACGCGCTGGTGGTGGCACCCACGGGGTCCGGCAAGACGCTCGCGGCGTTCCTCTGGGGGCTCGACGGCCTGCTGACGGGGCCGGCGCCGCAGGACCCGACCCGGCGCTGCCGCGTGCTGTACGTGTCCCCGCTGAAGGCGCTGGCCACGGACGTGGAGCGGAACCTGCGCTCGCCGCTGGTCGGCATCCGCCAGGCCGCCACCCGCCTGGGGACGACGCTGCCGGAGGTGACGGTCGGCATCCGGACCGGTGACACCCCGCCCGCGGAGCGCCGCGCGTTCGCGACGGCCCCGCCGGACGTGCTCATCACGACGCCGGAGTCGCTGTACCTCGTGCTCACGTCCGGTGCCCGCCGCGGCCTCGCCGGCGTCCGCACGGTGATCGTCGACGAGATCCACGCGGTCGCCGGGACGAAGCGTGGTGCGCACCTCGCCGTCAGCCTGGAGCGCCTCGACGCCCTGCTCGAGGCGGAGGGCGGGCCGGGCCCGGCCCAGCGGGTGGGCCTGTCCGCGACCGTGCGACCGGTCGACGCCGTCGCGTCCTTCCTCGGCGGCGCGCGCACGCCCGCGGACGGCGGTCGGTCCGTGGTCGTCGTGCAGCCGCCGTCGCAGAAGGTCATCGAGGTCGACGTCGTGGTCCCCGTGCCGGACCTGGGCGACCTGGCGGCCGCGGGCCGGCCGGGCGCGGCCGGGACCGCACCGGGGTCGGTCGGACGGTACGGCGGCCCGGGCATCGACCCCGACCTGGCGGGCTTCGGCGCCCCGGCGCCCGGCGCCGCTGCGACGACGGTCGAGGGCGAGCGACCCCGCGCGTCCATCTGGCCGCACGTCGAGGAGCGGGTGGTCGACCTGGTGGCGGCGCACCGCTCGACGCTGGTGTTCGCCAACTCCCGGCGCGGGGCGGAGCGCCTGACCGCCAGGATCAACGAGGTCTGGGCCGAGCGCCACGGCGCCGACGTCCCGGACCCCGGGTCGGTGCGCGCGGCGGCCGTGCCCGGGCAGTCGGGGACCGCGGCCGGCGTCGACACGCGGGACGCGGCGACGATCGTGGCGCGCGCGCACCACGGGTCGATGAGCCGCGCGGAGCGAACCCGCACCGAGACCGAGCTCAAGGCCGGCCGGCTGCCGGCCGTGGTGGCCACCAGCTCCCTGGAGCTCGGCATCGACATGGGCGCCCTCGACCTGGTCGTCCAGGTGGGCGCACCGCCCTCGGTCGCCAGCGGCCTGCAGCGCGTGGGGCGCGCCGGGCACCAGGTCGGTGCGGTGTCCCGCGGCGTTGTCTTCCCGACGCACCGCGGCGAGCTGGTGCCGGCGGCCGTGACCGCGCAGCGCATGCGCACCGGGGAGCTCGAGGCACTGGCCGTTCCGGCCAACCCGCTGGACGTCCTCGCCCAGCAGGTGGTCGCGATGGTGGCCGTCGACGACTGGGCCGTCGACGACCTGGCCCGCGTCGTGCGCCGCGCCGCCCCCTTCGCCCACCTGGGCGACGTGACCCTGCGCGCCGTGCTCGACATGCTCGCCGGCCGCTACCCGTCGGAGGACTTCGCCGAGCTGCGCCCGCGCGTGGTGTGGGACCGCGTGACGGACGTCCTGTCGGGGCGGCCCGGTGCGCTGCGCCTCGCCGTCACCAGCGGCGGCACCATCCCGGACCGCGGCATGTTCGGGGTCTTCCTCGCCGGCGGCGACACGACGGCCGACGTGGCGGTGGACGCCGAGCGCACGGGCGGCCGGCTGCGCGGCGGCAAGCGCGTCGGCGAGCTCGACGAGGAGATGGTCTACGAGTCGCGCGTCGGGGACACGTTCACGCTCGGGTCGAGCACGTGGCGCATCGAGGACATCACCCCCGACCGGGTGCTCGTCACACCCGCACCCGGCGTCCCGGGGCGCCTGCCGTTCTGGAAGGGTGACGCACCCGGCCGGCCGGCCGAGCTGGGCCGGGCGGTGGGCGCCTGGGTCCGCGAGGTCGCGGCGCTGCCGGACGCGGGTGCGCGGGCGCGGGCCGAGGGCGCGGGCCTGGACCCGTGGGCCGCGGACAACCTGCTGGCCTACCTGCGCGACCAGCAGGCGGCGACGGGGCAGCTGCCGAGCGACACGGTGCTGGTCGTGGAACGGTTCCGCGACGAGCTGGGCGACTGGCGCATCGTGCTGCACTCCCCGTACGGCGCGCGGGTCCACGCCCCGTGGGCGCTGGTGCTGGCCGGGCGTCTGCGGGAGCGCTACGGGGTGGACGCGGCCGCCATGCACGCCGACGACGGCATCGTGCTGCGCCTTCCGGACGTGCTGGACGGCGCGGCGGACGCCGCGTGGGGCGAGGACGCGGCCGCGGGTGACGGTCCCCGGCTGAGCCTGGAGGACCTGCTGCTCGACCCGGACGAGGTGCTCACGGCCGTCCGGGACGAGCTCGGCGGGTCCGCGATGTTCGCGGCCCGGTTCCGTGAGGCGGCCGGCCGCGCGCTGCTGCTGCCGCGGCGCCGCCCGGACCGCCGCCAGCCGCTGTGGCAGCAGCGCCAGCGCGCGGCGCAGCTGCTGGAGGTCGCAGCCCGGTACCCGGACTTCCCGATCCTGCTCGAGGCCGTGCGCGAGTGCCTCCAGGACGACTTCGACACCGAGGCCCTCTCCGGTCTCATGCGGGACGTGGGGACGGGACGCGTGCGCGTCGTCGAGGTGACGACTCCGCACCCCTCGCCGTTCGCGCAGTCGCTGCTGTTCGGCTACACCGCCCAGTTCCTCTACGAGGGCGACGCCCCGCTCGCCGAGCGACGGGCCGCCGCCCTCACGCTCGACCCCACGCTGCTGGCCGAGCTGCTCGGCACCGGCGGCGAGTCGCAGCTCGCCGACCTGCTGGACCCCGAGGCGGTCGAGCGCACCGAGGCCGAGCTGGCCGGCACAGCCCCGGACCGCCAGGCGGGATCCCTCGAGCAGGTCGCCGACGTCCTGCGGCGTCACGGCCCGCTCACGGCGACCGAGGTGGCAGCCCGCACCCGCCCCGAGCTCCGCGACGCGGTCCCGGTGTGGCTCGACGAGCTCGCGGCGGCGCGCCGGGCCATCCGGGTCCGCCTCGCGGGGCTGCCCGGCGACCGCGCCGAGCAGTGGGCGGCGGTCGAGGACGCCGGACGCCTGCGCGACGCCCTCGGCGTGGCGCTGCCCGTCGGTGTGCCGGAGGTCTTCACCGAGGTGCTGCCCGACCCCCTGGCCGACCTGCTGCGCCGGCACGCCCGCACGCGCGGGCCGTTCCCCGCCGCGCAGGCGGCGTCCCGGTTCGGCCTGGGCGTCGCGGTGGTCACCGAGGTGCTGCGACGGCTCGAGGCGTCGGGCGTCCTGGTGCAGGGCCGGCTGCGTCCCGACGTGCTGGGCGGGACCGGTGACGAGTTCTGCGACGCCGAGGTGCTGCGCCGGCTGCGCCAGCGCTCGCTCGCGGCGCTGCGCGCCCAGGTGGAGCCGGTCGACCCGCAGGCACTGGGCGTCTTCCTCCCGCAGTGGCAGGGCGTCCAGGCCGTCGGGCGGCGACCCTCGGGGCTGCGCGGCGTCGACGCGGTGGCCCGTGCCGTCGAGCAGCTAGCCGGCTTCGCCGTGCCCGCGTCGGCGCTGGAGACCCACGTGCTGCCGGCGCGGGTGCCCGACTACGTGCCCGCGATGCTCGACGAGCTGACGGCCGCGGGTGAGGTGCTCTGGGCCGGGCACGCGCCGCTGGCCGGGCACGACGGGCTCGTCTCGCTGCACCCCACGGCGGTCGCGGACCTCACCCTGGCCCCGGTGCCCGACCTCGACGACCCGGACGCCCCGGCGACCGACCGCGTGCACCGCGCGGTGCTCGCGGCGCTCGAGGGCGGCGGTGCCTGGTTCCTCGCCGCGATCGTCGAGCGGGTGGCGGCGCAGTGGCTGGACGAGGACGCGCCGCCGGACACCGCCGGCGTCCTGACCGCGCTGTGGGACCTGGTGTGGGCGGGCCGCGTCACCAACGACGGCCTGGGACCGCTGCGTGCGTGGCTCGCCGGCGGGTCCACCGCGCACCGCACGCGCCCCGCGCCTGCACGCGGGCGGCCGGTGCGGCCACGCCTCGGCCTGCGCGCCGGTGGCCGGCTCGGCGTGGGCCCGACCGGGACCGTCCCGCGCACGGCGGGACCGACCTCCGGGCCCGGCGCCGGGCGGTGGTCGCTGCTACCCGCCCGGGAACCGGACGCGACGGTGCGCGCGCACGCCCTGGCGGCCCAGCTGCTGGACCGGCACGGGGTGCTGACGCGTGCCGTCGCACCCGCCGAGGGCATCGGCGGCCGGTTCGCCGCGGTGTACCGCGTGCTGACCGCGCTCGAGCAGGCGGGCCAGGTCCGTCGCGGGTACTTCGTCGAGCGGCTGGGTGGGTCGCAGTTCGCGCTGCCCGGGGCGGTCGACAGGCTGCGCACCGACGCGGAGGTCGTCGACCGGGCCCGTGAGCAGGCGGCCGACCGCCGCGACGCCGGCCCCGCCGGGCCGACGCTCCCGTGGCAGGACGTCGCCCCGCCCGCCTGGGGTGGCCCTGCCGGGCCGGGCACCTGGTCACCCGGTGCGGGGAGCCCCGCCTCGCGGCAGGAGCCGCCGTGGTCCGTGGTGCTGGCCGCGACGGACCCCGCCAACCCGTACGGCGCCGCGCTGGCCTGGCCCGACGCGCCGCCGGGGCGCGACGCGACCGGCCACCGACCGGGCCGCAAGGCGGGCGCGCTCGTCGCCCTGGTGGACGGGGCGCTCACGCTCTACCTCGAGCGCGGCGGGCGCACCCTGCTGACCTTCACCGACGACGCCACGATCCTCGCCGCGGCCGCGCAGGCGCTCGTCACGACGGCCCGCGACCGACGCACGGGCCGGCTGACCGTCGAGCGCATCGACGGGTCGCCCGTCCTGTCCGCCGAGGTGCTGCGCTCCCCCGCGGTCACCGCCCTGACGGCGGCCGGGTTCGTCACCACACCGCGCGGCCTGCGCCTGCAGGTCCCGTGAGGGCCCGCGGAGGACGCCGTGCCCGAGGGTGACGTGCTGCGGCGCACCGCCGCGCACCTGGACCGGGCGCTGGCCGGCCGTCGCCTGCTCCGGGCCGACCTGCGCTGGCCCACCGCGGCGGCGGTCGACCTGGTCGGCCGCACCGTGCTCGGCACGCGGCCGTACGGCAAGCACCTGCTCACCCGCTTCGACGACGGCCGCACCCTGCACACGCACCTGCGCATGGACGGGACATGGCGCATCGTCCCCACGGGCGGGCCGCGCGCGGGTGCCCGCGCGCCCGACGTCCGGGCCGTCCTGGGTGACGAGCGCTGGACGGCGGTGGGCCACCACCTCGGCATGCTCGACGTGGTTCCCACGAGCACGGAGCGAACGCTGCTCGCGCACCTCGGCCCCGACGTCCTCGACGGCGACTTCGACACCACGCCGGGCGTCCCGTGGGCGGGACCACCGGTGCTGGACCTGCCCACCCCGGGGATCGAGGAGGCGCTGCGCCGCTGGGCGGCTCAGGGTGCCCGGCCCGTCGCGGAGGTCCTGCTCGACCAGCGGGTCGTGGTCGGCATCGGCACGATCTTCACCGCCGAGGCGCTGTTCGCGCGGGGGTGGTGGCCCTGGGCCCCGGCGTCGGAGGTGACGGACGCCGACGAGGTGCTGCGCGCGGCCCGGGCGCTGCTGCGGGCCTCGGTCGCGCAGGGCAGGCCCACAGCGGCCGTCTACGGCCGGCAGGGTCGCACGTGCCTGCGGTGCGGTGCGCGCGTCGCGCGCGGGGACGTGGGCGAGCAGCCCACGCAGCGGCAGGTCTACTGGTGCCCGGGGTGCCAGGTGCGCGGTCGTCCCTGACCGCGGACCTCCGCCTTCGGGCGTCTCGCATGCGGACCGCGCGCCGCCTCGGCGACGCGCGGGACGGGTGCCGGCTCAGCCGACGGGCGCGAGCTCCGAGCGCGGCATCGCCCACCCGGCGTCGCCGCCGAGCGCTCGCTCGGTACCGCCGACGCCCGCGCAGGCCGTCAGGTCCGCCGGCACGGTGTCGGGGATCAGCAGACCCTCCGCCACGGCGACACGGTCGCTGACCTCGCGCAGCACGAGGGAGAGCGGTACGTCGAGCGCGTCGCAGATGCTGCTCAGCAGCTCCGACGACGCCTCCTTCTGCCCGCGCTCGACCTCGCTGAGGTACCCCAGCGAGACGCGGGCGGCCGAGGAGACCTCACGCAGGGTGCGGCCCTGGCGCTGGCGCGCGTCCCGCAGGACGTCGCCGATCTCTCGTCGCAGGACGACCATCTGGGCTCCTCCCCTCACGTCGTGTCCCCGGTTCTCCGACGGGCCCGCCCCACGCGGGGCCGTCGCACTTGACGCTCCCGGCCGAGAAGCCGGGAGACGTCCACCGTACCGCGCACCGCCCACGCGTGCGTTCGTGCCTCGCAGGGGCGGCCGGGTGCTCGTCATATCCCCCCCAACGCGACGCCCCTCCGGCGTGTTCCCGGCGCCGGTGAGGCGATGGGGGTGAGGTCACGGGGTGACCTCCCACGGTCAGGGGCCGAGCACCTGCGCAGCGAGGCTCAGCACAGCGGCGCAGGCCGCGGCGCGGACGTCCCGGCGGTCGCCCGGCAGGTCCAGGCTGCGCACGTGGCGTGCCTCGGGGGTGACCACCGCGACGTGCACCGTGCCCGGTGCGTGGCCGTCCTGCTGGTCGGGCCCCGCCACGCCCGTGGTCGCCAGGCCCACGTCCGCGCCGAGGCGCTGCCGTACCCCCGCCGCCATCGCGACCGCCACCTCGGGATCCACCGCACCGCGCGCCGCGAGCAGGGCCGCGTCGACCCCCAGGACGCTCGCCTTGAGCTCGGTGGCGTACGCGACCACGCCCCCACGCAGGACGCGTGAGGCGCCCGGCACGTCCACGAGCGTGGCCGTCACCAGACCACCGGTGAGCGACTCCGCGACGGCCAGCGACCACCCGCGCCGTGCCGCGGCGTCGAGGACGGCGGCCGGCGCGGCACTCACAGCCCTGCCGCCGGCGGCAGGCCGGCTGCGCGCCGGATGCGGGCGGCGTCCCGCACGTAGTCGAGCCCGGTGAGCACCGTGACCAGGACGGCGGCGGCCATGACGACCGCGGCCGGCACCCCGACGAACGCCGGCAGGTGGTCCAGCGGGAGCAGGTACAGCGAGATCGCCACGGCCTGCAGGACCGTCTTGAGCTTGCCGCCGCGGGAGGCCGGCAGCACGACGTACCGCAGCAGGAAGAACCGCATGACGGTGATGCCGAGCTCACGCACCAGGACCAGCACGGTGACCCACCACCAGAGGTCCCCCAACCACGACAGCAGCACCAGTGCGCTGCCGATGAGCAGCTTGTCCGCGATCGGGTCGAGCATCTTGCCGAGGTCGGTCACCTGGCCGGAGCGGCGCGCGAGCCAGCCGTCGAGCCGATCCGACGCGGCGGCGAGGACGAAGAGCCCCGTGGCCAGCAGCCGGCCACCGACGGTGTGACCGCCGTCGGCCAGCAACGCCACGGCGAAGAGCGGGACAACGGCGATGCGCAGCACGGTGACGACGTTGGCCGCGTTCCAGGCGGAGGGAGCGTCGGAGACCACGCGCACAGCCTAAGCGCCGGTCGGTGGGCCACCCGACAGGGCGCTTCTCACCTGCGGGATCACACGTCCAGCGGTGTCGCCCGTGTCCCCCGCGGGGCTAGCGTCCGGGCGTGCCTCGACATGCCCGGGACCCCGGAGCAGCGGTGCTCCCCGTGGCCGTGGCGAGCACCCTGGCCGCGCTCGTGCTGGTGGGCGCCGCCGGAGCTGCCGGCGCCCTCGCCCTGGGGCCCGCACCGGCACCGCCCGTCCCGACGGTGGCGGGGGCCCACGCGTCGCGCCCGACCGTGACGCCCACCCCGCCGCCCGACCCCGACCCCGACCCGGACGTCGAGCTCACCGTCGTCGCCGCGGGCGACGTCCTGCCGCACATGCCCGTCCTGCGCTCGGCCCGGGTCGACGGCGGCTACGACTTCGACCGCCTGCTCGGCCCGCTCGACCCGTGGGTCCAGGGCGCCGACCTGGCGCTGTGCCACCTGGAGGTGCCCGTGGCACCGGACCGCTCGGCACCGTCGGGCTACCCCGTCTTCGGGGCCCCTGCGGAGCTCGCGGCAGGGCTGGCCGACCAGGGCTGGGACGGCTGCTCGACCGCCTCGAACCACGCCGTCGACCGCGGGTGGGCCGGGGTCGTCGCCACGCTCGACGCGCTCGACGCCGCGGGGCTGGGACACGCGGGCACGGCACGGTCGGCGGCCGAGGGCGCCGACCCGCAGCTCTACCGCCTGGAACGCGGCGGCCGCACGGTGACCGTCGCGCACCTCTCCGCGACCTACGGCACCAACGGCATGCCGGTCGACGCCGACAAGCCGTGGTCGGTCCAGCTGCTCGACGTGGACGACGTCCTCGCGCGGGCCGGCGCGGCCCGCCACGCCGGTGCCGACGTGGTCCTGGTGAGCCTGCACTGGGGCACGGAGTACCGCACGGCACCGACCGACGTGCAGCGGGCGGTCGCGCAGCGCCTCGCCGACGCGGGCACGGTCGACCTCGTGATCGGGCACCACGCCCACGTGCCCCAGCCGGTCGAGCAGCTCGCCGGCGGGCCGGGAGGGGCCGGGATGTGGGTCGCCTACGGCCTCGGCAACTACGTGTCCAACCAGGACGAGGCGTGCTGCTCGCGCGCCACCGCCTCCGGGCTGCTGCTGACCGCCCAGGTCGTCGCGACGGGGGCCGATCCCGCCGCCGGCACGCCCGCCGGGCCCGCCCGCGTGGTCGGGGTGCAGTGGACGCCCGTCACGGTGGACCGGCGCGGCGGGCACACGGTCCACGCGCTCGTCGACGTCCCGGCCGGCTCGGCGGGCCTGTCGGCCGCCCAGGTGGCCGACCGGCTCGCGCTCGTCCGGGACGCTGCGGGCACCGCGGCACCCGAGCGCCTCGCACCGGCCCTGGCCACGGGCCCTGCACCGGTGGCCGTCCCGCGCGGTCGGTGAGCCCGGCCGCACCGCCCGCGGCTCCTGCCCGCACCCACCCGCGGTGCGTGCGTCGCACCCGCAGCGCACCCGCCGCCGCGGGTGCCGTCAGGGCATCGGGCGCGCGCCGCCGTACAACCAGCCCTGCCCGTAGCGCCAGCCGTTGCGCCGCAGGAAGTCGGCCTGCTCCTCGTTCTCGATGCCCTCGGCGATCGTGACCATCGCGAGCTCCCGCGCCAGGGCACCCAGCGCGCGCACCACCTTGCCGGCCGTCGGGTCGTGCGGGATGCCGGAGGTGAACGACATGTCGAGCTTGACCCCGGCGACGGGCAGGTCGCGCAGGTAGGACAGGGGCGAGACGCCCGTGCCGAAGTCGTCGAGCAGGATCGGCACGCCCGCGGCCGAGAGCTGCGTCAGCTCGTGGCGGATGCGCGTGCCCGACGCCACCAGGGACGACTCGGTGAGCTCCAGGACCAGCCGGCCCGCCGTGACGCGGTGCCGCGAGAGGTCCTGCAGCAGCCGCGTGGCGAGCTCGGAGTCCCCCAGCTGGTCGGCGGACACGTTGACGGACACCCAGCGTCCGTCGTCGGCGGTCCGCGCCAGGTGCTCGACGACCTGCGTGGCCACGAGCTGCCCGAGCAGCACCGACACCCCGGCCTCCTGCACCTGGGGCAGGAACGCCCCCGGCAGCAGCAGCCCGCGGTGGGGGTGCTGCCACCGCACCAGCGCCTCGTAGCCGACCACGTGCCCGTCGGACAGGTCGACGATCGGCTGGTAGTGCACCACCAGCTCCCCTGCCTCGATGGCCTCCACCAGCTCGCGGTGCACCATCGAGGGCGCGGCGATCTCCATCGACGTGTCGTAGACCTCGGTGCGCCCGCGGCCGCTCTGCTTGGCCCGGTAGAGGGCCGCGTCCGCCGCCGCGAGCAGCGTCGGCGCACCCGCCTCGACCAGGTGCGGCTCGGCGAGCGCGATGCCGATGCTCGCCCGTACACCGAGCCGGCGGCGGCCGACCCGCACGGGCTCGGCGAGCCCGGAGTGGATCTCGTTCGCGACCTCGAAAACCGCCTTGGCGGCGTGCACGTCCTGCAGCACCACGACGAACTCGTCACCGCCGAGCCGCGCGACGGTGCTGCTGCCGGAGGTCGCGGCCCGCAGCACGCCGGCGACGTGCACGAGGATGTCGTCGCCCGCGGCGTGGCCGTAGCGGTCGTTGATGTCCTTGAACCCGTCGAGGTCGCACGCGAGCACCGCGATGCGGTCCACCGCCCCCGGCTGGGCGAGCGCGGCCTGCAGGACCTCCTGGAGCAGCGTGCGGTTCGCCAGCCCCGTCAGCGGGTCGTGCATGGCGCGGTGGGTGAGCATCTCCGCCTGCATGCGGGACTCGGTCGCGTCGCGCACCTGGACGACGAAGTGGTCCGGCCCGCCGTCGGCGGCGCGCACGAGCGCCGCGTCCAGCACGACCCACACCAGCTGGTCGTCGGCACGCCGGCACCGCATCTCGAGCGAGAACCGCTGCTGGCCCCCGCCGAGCAGCTTGTCCATCTCCATGCGCTGGGCGGCGCGGTCCTCGGGTGCGCTGAGCTCGTCGACGCGGTAGCCCCGCAGCGCCGCGGCGTGGGTGCCGAGCAGCTCGGCGAGCGCCACGTTGGCCTCGGTGATCCGCCAGTCGAGGTCGACGAGCGCCATGCCGATCGGCGCGTTCTCCATGGCGACCCGGAACTGCGTCTCGCTGCGGGACAGCGCCACCTCCACGTCGTGGCGGGCGGTGATGTCGACCACCGTGGTGAGCACGGCGATCTCCCCGTCCTCCTCTGCGGGCACGGAGCGGCTCGTCACCTGCACCACCGACGGCCGGTTGCCCGGACCGGGTGGCACGAGGGTGACCACCGTGGTGCGCTCGTCCGCGTCGCCCTCGTGCCGGCCCAGCACCAGGCCGGGGTTCACCGCGAGGCCGCGGTCGTCCAGCAGGACGACCGGGAGACGCGAGACCGGCACCCCCACGACGGCCTCCCGCTCGACGCCGAGGATCTGAGCGGCCCGCTCCGACAGGTCGAGCACGTGCCCGTCCCGCGACTGCACCACGACACCTTCGGCGGTGACGCGCTGCAGCGCGTCGTAGCGCCGGTGCAGCTGCCGGGCCACGCGGACCAGCTCGGCGTTGCGCCGGGCCTGCGACCGCTCGCGGCGCAGCAGCACCAGCACGGTCGCGAGCGCACCGACGGCGACCACCGCGATGACCGTCGTGACGATGCTGTACGGGCCGACCAGACCAGCGTCCACGCCGTGGCCGCTCAGTCGCCGTCGGCGGGGACGTGCCCGCCGGGGCTCTCCTCGTCCGCGAGCGGCGCCGGCTCCGGCGCGCTCTCGCCGCGCAGCATCGCCAGCGTCGCGGGCAGGTCGTCCGGCTGCAGCAGCACCTCGCGCGCCTTCGAGCCCTCGGACGGACCGACGATCTCGCGCGACTCGAGCAGGTCCATGAGCCGGCCCGCCTTCGCGAACCCGACGCGCAGCTTGCGCTGCAGCATCGACGTCGAGCCGAACTGGGTGGTCACGACGAGCTCGGCGGCCTGCAGCAGCAGGTCGAGGTCGTCGCCGATGTCCTCGTCGACCTGCTTCTTGGTGGCGACCACGGCGACGTCCTCGCGGTACACCGGCTTGAGCTGCGTCTTGACGTGCTCGACGACCGCGTGGATCTCCGACTCGGAGACCCACGCGCCCTGGGTGCGCATCGGCTTGGCCGCGCCCATGGGCAGGAACAGGGCGTCACCCTGGCCGATGAGCTTCTCGGCGCCGGGCTGGTCCAGCACGACGCGGGAGTCGGTGAGCGAGCTCGTGGCGAAGGCCAGGCGGGAGGGGACGTTGGCCTTGATGAGGCCGGTGACGACGTCGACGGACGGGCGCTGGGTGGCGAGCACCAGGTGGATGCCGGCGGCCCGCGCGAGCTGCGTGATGCGCTGGATCGAGGCCTCGACGTCGCGCGGGGCGACCATCATGAGGTCGGCGAGCTCGTCGACGATGACCAGGAGGTACGGGTAGGTCGCGATCTTGCGCTCGGACCCGGGCAGCGGCTTGACCTTGCCGGCGCGCACGGCGGCGTTGAAGTCGTCGATGTGCTTGTACCCGAACATCGCCAGGTCGTCGTAGCGCGCCTCCATCTCCCGCACCACCCACTCGAGGGCCTCGGCGGCCTTCTTCGGGTTGGTGATGATGGGGGTGATGAGGTGCGGGATGCCCTCGTACAGCGTGAGCTCGACGCGCTTGGGGTCGACGAGGATCATGCGGACCTCGTCGGGCGTGGAGCGCATGAGGATCGAGACGATCATCGAGTTGACGAACGACGACTTGCCCGCACCGGTGGCGCCCGCGACCAGGAGGTGCGGCATCTTGGCGAGGTTGGCCACGACGTAGCCGCCCTCGACGTCCTTGCCGACGCCGATCACCATGGGGTGCTCGGTGCGCTTGGCGGCCGACGAGCGCAGCACGTCGCCCAGCGCGACCGTCTCGCGGTCGGTGTTGGGGATCTCGATGCCGATGGCCGACTTGCCGGGGATCGGCGACAGGATGCGCACGTCGGCGCTGGCGACGGCGTAGGCGATGTTCTTGCTCAGCGCGGTGACGCGCTCCACCTTGACGGCGGGCCCGAGCTCGACCTCGTAGCGGGTGACCGTCGGCCCCCGGGTGAACCCGGTGACCTGCGCGTCGATCTCGAACTGCTCCAGGACCGACGTCAGCGACTCCACGACCCGGTCGTTGGCGGCCGAGCGCACCTTGTGCGGGGCGCCCTTCGCCAGCACGTCCTCGGTGGGCAGGATGTAGACGACGTCGCCCTCGAGCATCGGCTGCTCACCGCGCGGGACCCCGCTGGTGGGCGGCGCGGGCAGCTCGGCCTCGACGGCCGCCATCGGCACGGTGGGCGCGGTGGGCGCCATGCGCCGGGTCTCCAGCGCGTCGGCGGCAGCCGCGGCGGCGGCGGCCTCCTCCTCCTCGCGCGCCACGACGGCTGCGCGCTCGAACGCCTCGTCGCCCTCGTACCCGTCGAGCCGCCCGTCCTCCGGCGGCGCCAGGTCCTCGGCCCGGCGGCGGCCCAGGAGACGCCGCGGCTTCTTGGCCGGGGGCTCGGGACGGGCGCTGTGCAGCGCCTCGATCACCAGGGGCGCGTCCTCGTCCACGTCCTCGGCGGGGTGCTCGTGCTGGCCGGTCAGGCGGCGGTAGAGGCCGCGCAGACGGGGCCCGATCTGGTGCACGGGCGTCGCCGTGACCACGAGCACCCCGAAGAAGGCGAGGATGCCGAGCAGCAGCCCCGCCACGATCGTCGTCAGCAGCGTGGCGAGCGGCGTGCCGACGCCGAAGCCGACGATGCCCCCCGCGGCGCGGACGGCAGCCATGTCCTGCGTGGCGGGCAGCCCGTTCGCGAGGTGGACGATGCCGCACACGGCGACCGTGATGGCGCTGAGCCCGATGCCGATGCGCGAGTTGGCCTGGACGCGGTCCGGGTGCCGCATCAGCCGCACGCCGACCCCCAGCAGCACCACGGGCACCGCGACGCCGACGACGCCGAACGTCCCGGCCACGACGTTGTGGATGACGTCACCGGCCGTGCCGGACAGGTCCCACCACTCGCGCGCGGCGACGACCACGGCCAGACCGACGAGCGTCAGCGCGAGGCCGTCGCGCCGGTGGGCGGGGTCGAGCTCGCGGGCACCGGCCCCGACGTGCCGGGCGGTTCCGCCGACGAGGTGCGCGGCGCCCATCCAGACGCGGCGCACGATGCGCACCGGCAGAGCGGGTTGACGCGGTGCCGGGGGGGCGCCACGCCCCGCGGGACGGGACGCGCCGCGCGGCTGGGCGCCCTTGGGTGACCGGGGCGACGCACCGGAGGCACGCGTGGGGCGCGCGGGGCCGGGGGTCGTACGGGTCGCCATGGTCCTCACGGTAGCCGCACCGGGCGCCGCTCCCCGGCGACCGGGGGTCGTGTCGCCCGGTGGCACTCGCCACTCCCGGGTGAATCGGGGCTCCTCAGGCGGTCAGCAGACCGACGCCGAGGGTCACGACGCCCGCCGCGACGGCCAGCGCGCCGAGCGGCAGCAGGGCGACGAGGCGGTTGGGCCGCGTCCGGCCGGACCCCGCGGCGGACAGGAAGAACCCGGCCGGCAGCAGCACGGCGCCGACGAGCACGCCGGTCTGCGCGAGCCACCGCCAGCCCCCGGTGAGGGACGTGGCCTCCCCGAGCAGCAGGCACACCATTCCGAGGGTGACCAGCACACCGGCGTGGGCGTGCCCGGCCCGGTAGAACGAGCGCTGGAAGTCGGTGGCCGGGGCACGCCCGGTGACGACCCGCAGCAGGAACCACCCGCCGGACTCGATCGTGACGACCGCGAGGGCCACCACCCCCGCCGTGCTGCGCGCCGCGTCGGTGAGCTCGATCATGAGGCCACCTCCTTTCGTAACACTGTTACAAAACACCGTTACGGAATCCGTGTCAAGCCCCTTATCCTCAGGACGTGCCCCGCCCCCGCAGCCACGACGACACCCTGCGCGAACGACTCCTCGAGGAGGCGACCCGTGCCGTGGCGGACGACGGTGCGGCCGCGCTCACCGTCCGCGACGCCGCCGCCCGGGCCGGGACGTCGTCCAGCGCCGTGTACGCGCTCTTCGGCGGTCGGGACGCGCTGCTGCAGGCCGTCGGCGACCGCGCC
The DNA here is from genome assembly GCF_018388445.1 of Cellulomonas wangleii. Taxonomy (NCBI): domain Bacteria; kingdom Bacillati; phylum Actinomycetota; class Actinomycetes; order Micrococcales; family Cellulomonadaceae; genus Cellulomonas; species Cellulomonas wangleii. The sequence continues at coordinate 1,664,633 of NZ_CP074405.1, read as the reverse complement.
GCGGCCCGGTTCGCCGCGCGGCTGCGCGACGCACCCGCCACCGGCGAGCCGGGCGCGGACCTGCTCGCGCTCGGGGTGGCCTACCGCCGCTTCGCCCTCGACGAGCCGCAGGCGTACCGCGTCATGTTCGCGCGCCCCGGCGCCGGGGCCCGCCACCCCGCGAGCGGGCCCGTGGACGAGGCGCCCACGTTCGTCGTGCTGCGCGACGCCGCCGCCCGCGCACTCGCCGCGAGCGCCGCCGCGCCCTTCGACCCCGACGGCGCCGACCGCGACGCGGTGGCCGCCGCCGCGACCGGGCTGTGGGCGCTCACCCACGGCTGGGTGATGCTCGAGATCGACGGCCTGCTCCCCTGGCCGCCGCACGAGCGCGACGTGCGGTACGTCGCCGCGCTGCGCGGCGCGGGCCCCGGCCTGCTGCGCGGCACCCCGCCCGGCGCTGTCCGCGACGGCCCGGACGGGGCCCGGACCCCGTAGCCGGGCGCCCGGGCACGCCTGCGGGTGGGGGGGGTCCGCGGGCCGCCGGCCCGGTACCCGCGGCCGTCGGTCGCCCGTGTCGGTGGCCGGTGCCACCATCGGCGTATGACGTCAACCGCCCCCGGTGCCACCCGCGCGGCGGTCCTGCGGTACCGGGTGCACGCCCAGCAGCTCGACGCCGCGCCGGCGACGAGCGCGGACCCCGCAGCGCCGACCGTGCTGGACGCCGGCGTGCAGGACACCGGACCCGACGGGGCCCTGTGGGCGCTGGCGCTGCGCGGTGCGGACGTGCGGGCGGGCGAGCCGCCCGAGGCCCTCGTGCTCGCCTGGACCCTGCGCGGCGCGCCGCACGCCTACCGGCGGGACGAGCTGGCCGCGGTCGAGGCCGCGGCCCGGCCCTGGTCGGCCCGTGACGCCGCCCAGCGGCTCTTCGACGCCGCACGCCCCCTGCGTGCGGCCGGGATCGACCCGCGCGACGCGCTGGCCACGGCCGCGCGCACCATGCGGGACGTCGTGACGGCGCCGATGCCGAAGGGTGCGGTGTCGACTGCCCTGACGTCCCGGCTGCCCGAGCCCTACCTGCGGTGGTGCCGCACGTGCGGCGCGACGCACGTGTACGAGCAGACGTTCCGCCTGGCCGCGCTGCACGGGGGCCTCGAGCTGGTGCCGGGGACCTCACCGCCGGTGCTGCGTCGGGTGACCGGCTGGCCGCCCGACGCCGTCGGCCGCACGGACGCACCCGGCCCCGGCGGGCGGCACGACCTCGTCCGCACGGCCCTGCACCTCCTGGGTCCGTCGACCCCCCGCCTCGTCGCCGCGTACCTGGACGCCCCGGTGGCTGACGTGACGGCGCGCTGGCCGCACGACGTCCACGAGGTCGACGTGGCAGGAGAACCACGCAGCGTCCTCACCGCGGACGCCGACGCGCTCGCCACCGCCCACGACGTGCCGCCGGCGCCCGTGCGGCTCCTCGGCCCGTACGACCTGTTCCTGCAGGCGCGGGACCGCGAGCTCCTCGTGCCGGACGCAGCGCGACGTGCGGCGCTGTGGCCGGCGCTCGGTCGGCCGGGCGCCGTGCTGCGGGACGGTGACGTCGTCGGCACCTGGCGCCCGCGTGCCCGCGGCGCCCGTCTCGCCCTCGAGGTCGACCCGTGGACGCCGTGGGACGCGGCCACGCGGCGCGCGGTCGCGACGGAGCACGAGCGCCTCGCGGAGTTCCGGGGCAAGCAGCCGGCCTGAGCCGGTGTCCCCCGGGACGTGACGAGGCCCCTGTCGTCCCGGCGCGGGCCGGGACGACAGGGGCCTCAGCGGATCACGCCTCGACGACCACGGGGATGATCATCGGCCGGCGACGCAGCTTGTTGGACACCCAGCGGCCCACGACGCGGCGCATCACCTGCTGGAGCTGGTGCGTGTCCGTCGCGCCCGACCGGGCGGCGTCCTCGAGCGCGGCCGTGAGCACGGGCAGGATCTCGTCGAAGACGTCGTCCTGCTCGGCCACGCCGCGGGCGTGGATCTGCGGACCGGCGAGCACCTTGCCGTCGCCGGAGGACACGACGGCGAAGATGGAGACGAAGCCCTCGTCCCCGAGGATCCGACGGTCCTTCAGCTCGGCCTCGGTGAGCTCGCCGACGCTGGACCCGTCGACGTACACGTAGCCGCAGGGCACGGCGCCGACGACGCGGGCGCGGCCGTCGATCAGGTCGACCACCACACCGTCCTCCGCGAGCACCACGCGGTCCGCCGGTACACCGGTCTTCACCGCGAGCGCGGCGTTGGCGATGAGGTGCCGCACCTCGCCGTGCACGGGCATGACGTTGCGCGGTCGCAGGATGTTGTAGCAGTAGAGCAGCTCGCCGGCGCTGGCGTGGCCCGAGACGTGGACCTTGGCGTTGCCCGAGTGCACGACGCGCGCGCCCAGCCGCATGAGGCCGTTGATGACGCGGAACACGGCGTTCTCGTTGCCGGGGATGAGGCTCGAGGCGAGGACCACGGTGTCACCGGGGCCGACGGACACCTTGTGGTCGCCGTTGGCGATGCGCGACAGCGCGGCCATGGGCTCACCCTGCGACCCGGTGCACATGAGCACGACGCGGTCGTCGGGGAGCTTCTCGATCTGCTTCTGGTCGACCAGCACCCCGTCGGGGACCCGCAGGTACCCCAGCTCGGCGGCGATGCCCATGTTGCGCACCATCGACCGGCCGACCAGGGCGACCTTGCGCTCGTTGGCCACGGCAGCGTCGATGACCTGCTGCACGCGGTGCACGTGGGACGCGAACGACGCCACGACGACACGTCCGGTGGACTCGGCGAAGACCTGGTCGAGGACCGGCCCGATCTCCCGCTCGGGGGTGACGAAGCCGGGGACCTCGGCGTTGGTCGAGTCGACCATGAACAGGTCGACACCCTGCTCGCCGAGGCGCGCGAACGCGCGCAGGTCGGTGATGCGCCCGTCGAGCGGGAGCTGGTCCATCTTGAAGTCACCGGTGTGCAGCACGGTGCCGGCGGGGGTCCGCACGGCGACCGCGAGCGCGTCCGGGATGGAGTGGTTGACGGCGACGAACTCGCACTCGAAGGCGCCGAGCTGCTCGACCTGGCCCTCGCGCACCGGCAGCGTCAGCGGCGCGATGCGGTGCTCCTTGAGCTTGGCCTCGACGAACGCGAGGGTCAGCTGCGAGCCCACCAGCGGGATGTCGCGGCGCAGCCGCAGCAGGTACGGCACGGCACCGATGTGGTCCTCGTGGCCGTGCGTCAGCACGATCGCGTCGATGTCGTCCAGGCGGTCCCGGATGTAGTCGAAGTCGGGCAGGATCAGGTCGACGCCGGGCTGGTGGTCCTCGGGGAACAGGACGCCGCAGTCGATGACGAGCAGCCGCCCCGCGTACTCGAGGACGGCCATGTTGCGCCCGACCTCACCGAGCCCGCCGAGGGGGACGATCCGCAGAGCGCCCTCCGGCAGCGGCGGGGGCAGGGTCAGGTCGGGGTGCGGGTGACTCATGGAGCTCCTGAGGGATCGGTGGGTCCCGACCGCTGCGTCACGCGCGGTCGGTGCCCGCGACGACGCCCAGCAGACCTGCGGCCGCCAGACCGGCACGCACGTCGGCGGCCTCGTCGTCGGTGAAGGGGACCAGGGGAAGCCGGGAGGCCCGGCTGTGGAGGATGCCGAGCTCGACGAGCGCGGCCTTCGCGGCCGCCGCCTGGAACCCGGCGCCGTTGAGGGCCGTGACCACGGGCAGCAGCGAACGGTAGACGTCGAGGGCGGTCGCGGGGTCGCCGGCCTGCCAGGCCGCGAACAGGCGCGCGAAGCCCTCGGGCGCGGCCTGCGTCGCGACGCCCACGAGGCCGACGGCCCCGTGCGCGAGCTGCGCGAGGGTCAGGGCGTCGTCGCCGCTGTACCAGGCCAGGCCGGTGCGCACGATCGACCGGGCGGCGGCGACGACGTCGCCGGACGCGTCCTTCATCGCCACGACGTGGTCCAGGGCGGCGAGCCGGTCGATCGTCGAGGCCGCCAGCCGCACCCCGGCACGGCCGGGGACGTCGTAGAGCATGACGGGCAGGTCCGTGGCGGACGCGACGGCCCCCACGTGGGCGACGATGCCGTCCTGCGACGGCCGCGAGTAGTACGGGGTGACGACGAGCAGCCCGTGCGCGCCGGCCTCCGCGGCCTGCTCGGCCATGCGGACGGCGTGCGCCGTGTCGTTCGACCCGGCGCCGGCGACGACGTACGCACGGTCACCGACGGCCTCGACGACCGCGGCGACGATCTCGGCCTTCTCCGGTGCGTGGGTCGTCGGCGCCTCGCCGGTCGTGCCGTTGAGGACCAGGCCGTCGTGCCCCGCGTCGACGAGGTGCTTCGCGAGCCGGACCGTGGCCTCGAGGTCGACGGCGCCGTCCGCGGTCATCGGGGTGACCATGGCGGACAGCAGCGACCCGAACGGGTGGGTTGCGGAGGTCACGGCGGGCATGCGCACACGGTACCGCTCGGACCCGTCGTCCGCGTCGACCCTTCCACCCACCGGTCCGGGAGCGTCCGTCACCGCACCCAGGTGTCGAACCGGTAGCGGGTCCCGGTCCGCGAGGTGTGCCACGGGCCGTCCGGGCCGCCGGCGACGAGCCGCCAGCCCGGCCCGATCGCGGGTGCCGTGGTGTCCCCGGGCACGTCCAGGTCGACGACCGTCACCTCGAGCCGGTCGGCGCGGCCGAGCGTCGCGGCGTAGACGGCTCCCCCGCCGATCACCCAGACGTCCGGCGCGCTGCGCAGGGCGGTGTCGAGGTCGGCGCGGACCTCGGCCCCCGGCGCCCGGTAGCCCGGGTCGCGCGACAGCACCACGTTGCGGCGCCCGGGGAGCGGCCGGAACCGCTCGGGCAGGGACTCCCACGTGGCGCGCCCCATGACGACCGTGCCGCCGGCAGTGACCTCGCGGAAGTGCGCCAGGTCCTCGGGCACGTGCCACGGGATGGCGCCGGCGTCACCGATGACCCCGGCGGGCGTCTGCGCCCAGACCAGACCGATCACGCGTCAGACCGCCACGGGCGCGGAGATCGCGGGGTGGTGCACGTAGCCCTCCACCGCCACGTCCTCCCACGTGTAGTCGAACAACGACCCCGCCCGGCGCAGCCGCAGCGTGGGGTACGGGTACGGGTCGCGGGAGAGCTGCTCGCGGACCTGCTCGACGTGGTTGTCGTACACGTGGCAGTCGCCGCCGGTCCACACCAGGTCCCCGACCTCGAGGTCGACCTGCTGGGCGATCATGTGCGTGAGCAGCGCGTACGAGGCGATGTTGAACGGCACCCCGAGGAACAGGTCGGCCGAGCGCTGGTACACCTGGCACGACAGCCGCCCGTCGGCGACGTACAGCTGGAAGAACGCGTGGCACGGCACCAGCGCCATGCGGTCGAGCTCGGCGACGTTCCACGCCGACACGACGTGCCGCCGGGAGTCGGGGTTCGCGCGCAGGTCCGCCAGCACGCGCGTGAGCTGGTCGACGTGGCCGCCGTCGGGCGTCGGCCACGACCGCCACTGCACGCCGTAGACGGGCCCGAGCTCGCCGTCCGCGTCGGCCCACTCGTCCCAGATGTGCACGCCGCGCTCGACCAGCGAGGAGATGTTCGACTCCCCGCGCAGGAACCAGAACAGCTCCTCCGCGACGCCTCGGAAGAAGACCCGCTTGGTCGTGACCAGCGGGAACCCGGCGCGCAGGTCGTAGCGCAGCTGGTGCCCGAACAGCGAGCGCGTGCCGGTGCCGGTGCGGTCGGACTTCGGCGTCCCCGTGGCCAGGACGAGGCGCAGCAGGTCCTCGTACGGCGTCGGGACGTCGGTCGTCGGGGCGTGCGTGGCGTCGGCCGGCTCCGTCATGGCGACATCGTAGGCAGGAGGCCAGGATGGTCGGCATGACCTCGCCGCTGCCGCCGACCGTCGCCGCGCACCTGCCCACCGGGATGCTCGTGGGCGGGCGGTGGCGCGCCGCGAGGTCGGGCGCGACGTTCGAGGTCGAGGACCCGGCGACGGCCCGCACGATCTTCGAGGTCGCCGACGCCGACGAGGCGGACGCCCGCGACGCGCTCGACGCCGCCGTCGAGGCGTTCGACCCGTGGCGCCGCACCGCGCCGCGCGTGCGCTCGGACCTGCTGCGGGCCGTCTTCGACACGCTCGTGGCCCGCACGGACGACATCGCGGCGCTCGTGACCGCCGAGGGCGGCAAGCCCTTGGCGGAGTCGCGCGCCGAGGTCGCGTACGCGGCCGAGTACGTGCGCTGGTACAGCGAGCAGGCCGTCCGGGTCGACGGGCTCGCGCGACGCGCCCCGGCGGGCACCCACCACCAGCTCGTGCTGCGCCGACCGGTCGGCCCTGCCCTGTTGATCGCGCCCTGGAACTTCCCGATCGCCATGATCGCGCGCAAGATCGCGCCCGCGCTGGCCGCCGGGTGCACGTGCGTCGTCAAGCCCGCGCGGCTGACGCCGCTGACCACGGCGTACGTCGCCGAGGTCATCCGCGCCGAGCTCGAGGCGCGGGACCTGCCGGCGGGCGTCGTCAACGTCGTGCCCTCGTCGTCCGCGCGGCGGATCAGCGAGCCGCTGCTGGCCGACCCCCGGCTGCGCAAGCTGTCGTTCACCGGGTCGACCGAGGTGGGGGCCACGCTGCTGGCCGCGGCCGCCCCGTCGATCCTGCGCACCTCGATGGAGCTGGGCGGCAACGCCCCGTTCCTGGTCTTCGCGGACGCCGACCTCGACGCCGCGGTCGAGGGCGCGGTGCAGGCCAAGATGCGCAACTCCGGCCAGACGTGCGTGGCGGCCAACCGATTCCTCGTGCACGCGTCCGTCGCGGACGAGTTCTCGCGCCGGCTCACGCGGGCCTTCGAGGGTCTCGTCCTGGGGCACGGCGCCGACGACGGCGTGACGGTCGGCCCGCTCATCGAGCGCGCGGCGGTCGAGCGCGTCGCCGAGGTCGTGGCGCAGGCCGCCGACGGCGGCGCCCGGGTCCGCACGGGCGGCACCGTCCCGCGCCGTGCCGGGTACTTCTACGCACCGACGGTGCTGACGGACGTCGCGCCGGACGCCCGCGTGGTGACCGAGGAGATCTTCGGGCCCGTCGCGCCCGTCGTGACGTTCGACGACGAGGACGAGGCGCTGCGCCTGGCCAACGCGACCCCGTTCGGGCTGGTGGCGTACGCCTACACGCGGGACGTCGGCCGGGCCATGCGGCTGGCCGACGAGGTGCAGGCGGGGATGATCGGCATCAACCGGGGCATGGTCTCCGACGCCAGCGCACCCTTCGGCGGGCTCAAGACCTCGGGCCTGGGCCGGGAGGGCGGCGAGCTCGGCATCGAGGAGTACCTCGACCCGGTGTACGTGGCGCTCTGACGTCGCCCGGCACGGGCGCCGCCGGCACATCCGCGCGCGGCCCGGCACACCGCCGTGCGGGAGACTGGGGACGTGACCACGCACGACCCCGCCTCCGCCGCGCGCCGGCAGGCGGTCTCGGTGTCGGTCGCCACCGGGCTGTACGGCATCTCGTTCGGTGCGCTGTCCGTCGCCGCCGGCCTGTCGGTCCCGCAGACGATGGCCCTGAGCCTGCTGATGTTCTCGGGCGGCTCCCAGTTCGCCTTCATCGGCGTCGTCGGCGGCGGCGGCGCCATGGGTGCCGCCGTCGCGTCCGCCGCGCTCCTCGGCGCGCGCAACGGGCTGTACGGCGCCCAGCTGACGCCCCTGCTGGACCTGCCGTGGTCCCGGCGCCTGCCGGCCGCGCAGCTGACCATCGACGAGTCGACGGCTGTCGCGACGGCCCAGCCGACCCGGGCGGCCGCGCGGGTCGGCTTCTGGTGGACCGGCGTGGGCGTGTACGTGCTGTGGAACCTGTTCTCGCTGCTGGGGGCGCTCGTCGGCGACCGCCTCGGCGACCCGCGCGCCTACGGGCTCGACGCCGCCGCGGCTGCCGCGTTCCTCGCACTGGTGTGGCCACGCCTGGCGGGGCGGGCCGCGCAGGCGGTGGCGGCGGCCGCGGTCGTCGTGGCGCTGGCGACCACGCCGCTGCTGCCCGCCGGCGTCCCGGTGCTGCTGGCCGCGCTGGTGGCCGTGGTCGTCGGCCTCGTCACGACCCGACGCCCGCCCGCACCGGGAGCGGGAGCATGACCGCGCTGTGGGGCGGCGTGCTGCTCGCGGGCCTGGCGTGCCTCGCCATCAAGCTCGCGGGCCACGTCCTGCCGGAGCACTGGCTCGCCCAGCCACGGGTCGCACGTGTGGCCGCCCTCGTCACCGTCGCGCTGCTCTCGGCGCTCGTCGCCGTGCAGGCCGCCACCGACGGCGGACGCGTCGTGCTGGACGCGCGGCTGCCCGCACTGGCCGTGGCGGCCGTCGCGCTGGTGCTGCGTGCGCCGTTCGTCGTCGTCGTGCTGCTCGCCGCGGCGACCGCGGCCGGTCTGCGCCTGCTCGGCATGCCGTGACGGGCGGCCGGGGCGTCGACCGGCAGGGTTAGGCTCACCGGGTGCTGCCCACCGCTGACGTCTCCGTCCGCCCCGCCGTCCCGGGGGACGAGGAGCGCATCGCGCGCATCCAGCTCGCCGCGTGGCGTGCCTCCCACGTCGACGTGCTCGGCGAGGTCGTGCTCGACTCGCTCGACGAGCAGGCGTTCGTCGAGCGGTGGCGGCAGGCCGTGACGGCGCCGCCCGGGCCGGGGTACCACGTGCTCGTCGCGTGCGACGGACCCCGCGTCGTCGGGGTCGCGTCGGTCGCCCCCGTCGCCCCGCCAGACCCGATGCAGGCACCCGGCGGTGTGGTCCTGGCCCTCGAGGTCGACCCGCCGGACCAGCGCGCCGGGCACGGGTCCCGCCTGCTGGCGGCCGCGGTCGACCTGCTCCGCGCGGACGGCGCCGACCAGGTGCAGACGTGGGTGGTCGAGGGGGACGCGGCGCGCGAGCGCTTCCTGTCCGGCGCAGGGCTCGGGCCCGACGGTCGCAGCCGCCGCCTCGCGACGGGACCCGGACCCGACGAGGAGGCGCACGTCGTCACCGAGCGCCGCTGGTACGCCGGCATCTGAAGACCACACCGGCCCGTGTCGCGACGTCCCCGCGGCGGCCCGGCCGCCCCGTCAGGGCAGGTCCGCGGCCGCGCCCTTGCCCCGGTGCAACCGGCTGGCGGTGCGTAGCGCCGCCCGCGCGCGCGACCGGTCCCCGGCCGCGTCGTACGCGAACGCCAGCCGGTACCAGCCGCGCCAGTCACCGGGGTCCGCCTCGACCTGCTCGCGGTGGGGCGCGAACGCCGCCCGCGCCGCCGCCCGGTCGATGCGGCCGCTCGGCGAGCGCGGCAGGTCGTCGACGGGCAGGTCACCCGTCGCCGCCAGCTCGTCGGCCATGCGCTGCACGTCGATCGCCAGCAGCCACTCCCGGGTGATGAGGGCGAGCACCAGCAGCGGCGCGACCAGCAGGGCGACGCCGAGCACCACGCCGACCGTCTGCCCCGTGCCGATGAGCTGCACCGCCCGCAGGGCGACCAGCCAGACGTAGATCGCCAGCAGTGCCGTCAGCCCGACCGCCGCGAGCAGGCCGGTGCGGCGACGGCGTGCCGCGGGTCCGTCGGTCATGCGGGGAGGTCCAGCAGGTGCTCGAGCCCCACGGTGAGGCCGGGCCGGTCCGCCACTCGGCGCACGGCGAGCAGGACCCCGGGCATGAAGCTGCTCCGGTCGAACGAGTCGTGCCGGATCGTCAGCATCTCGCCGGGGTTGCCCAGCAGGATCTCCTCGTGCGCGACGAGGCCCCGCAGGCGCACGGCGTGCACGCGCACGCCGTCGACGTCCGCACCCCGTGCCCCGTCCAGCGCCTGGGCGGTCGCGTCGGGGACGGGCCCGAGGCCCGCGGCGGCACGTGCCGCGGCGATGCCCTGCGCCGTGTGCCGGGCGGTGCCCGACGGTGCGTCGACCTTGTCGGGGTGGTGCAGCTCGACGACCTCGGCGGACTCGAACCAGCGGGCGGCCTGCCGCGCGAACGTCATGGCCAGGACCGCGCCCAGCGCGAAGTTGGGCGCCACCACGACCCCGACGCCGGGCGCCCGGGTCAGGTGGTCGCGCACCCGCCCGAGCGACGCGTCGTCCCAGCCCGTCGTCCCCACGACCGCGTGCACCCCCTGGTCCACCAGGGCGTGCACGTGCTGCTCCGTCACGGCCGGCACCGTGAAGTCGACGGCGACCTGCGCGCCGGCGTCGGTCACGGCTCGCAGGTCGTCACCCGCGTCGAGGGCGGCCACCAGCTCGAGGCCGTCGGCCCCCTGCACGGCGCGCACGGTCTGCGCCCCCATGCGCCCGGAGGCGCCCAGCACGGCCACGCGGATCGGTTCGCTCACGGCAGGCCACCCTAGTCGCCACGCACCGGCGGGTCGCGGTGCGTCCGCGGCCCGCACGCCTGCGACCCCGCCCGCACCGGCCGGACGTCCGACGAGCCCCTCAGCGCGCGAGCGCTCCGGGACCGAACCGCTGCGCGAGGTGCTCGGCGAGCCGACGCAGCTCGACCGGCGGGAGACCGGTGAACCGCTCCACCTCCCGGGGCTGGTAGCCCGCCGCGACGTACCACTCGATCGCCGCGACCGTCGCGGCCGCGTCGACCGGTCCGGCACCCACCGCCTCCCGCACGAAGGTGCTGAACCTCACGGCGGAGAGGTACTGCGCCGGGCTCGTGCCCAGCAGGTGGGTGCACCACCGGTGCAGCTCCCCCAGGCTGGTGCCGACCTCCCGTGCGACGTCGGTCGCCCGCACCAGGCCGCGGCGCTCGTCGACGAACGCCAGCGCGTCGTCGAGGTGGTCGAGGTCGGCGCTGCTGCGGCGGGGCCGTGCCGCCAGCGCCCCGAGGACCGTCGTCACCGCCGCGTCGTCCTCCCCCGCGGCGAGCTGCTCCCCGGCCGCGGCGACGGTGGCCTCGTCGAGGACCGCGGTCGGCGGCAGCCACGTGTCGGCGGTCGGGCGCTCGTCGCGCAACCGCGCGAGCCCGGCAGGGTGCAGCTGCACCCCCAGCCGGGCCACGGGGCCCGTCTGCTCGCCGACGACCGCGTGGGTCCAGGCGCCCCGGACCCCGTCACGGTCGGGCGTCCGCTGCCCGGTCAGCGGCTCGACGACCGCGCCGCCGGTACCGCGAACGATCTGCAGCAGACCCCGACCGTCCGGCAGCAGCACCTCGGCGTGCGCGCGGCCCGCGGCGTGGCGGGCGACCCAGGCGTGCTCGGCCACCCCCGCGAGGGCGCTGGGCACGGCGAACCGACGGTAGGAGTCCACGGCGACGGGCATGCCCCATCATGCCCCGACCGCGGGGCACGACGGGACCGGTCAGTCCCCGAAGGGACCGACCCGCACCACGCTGCGCGGCGCAGCGGCCAGCTCGCCCGCCAGCGCCTGGACCTGCTGCGCGGTGACCGCGCGGACCCGCGCCAGCGACTCGTCGATGTCGAGCAGCTCGCCGTGCACCAGCTCGGCCTTCCCGAGCCGGCTCATGCGCGACCCCGTGTCCTCCATGCCGAGCACCAGCCCGCCGCACAGCTGTCCGATGCAGCGGGCCAGCTCGGCCGCACCCATCGGCTCGTCCGCCATGCGCTCGAGCTCGTGCACCATGAGCGCCGTGACCTCGTCGACCCGCGCCGGGGTGCAGCCCGCGTAGAGGCCGAACAGGCCCGTCTCGGCGTGACCGCTGGCGAACGAGTACGTCGAGTACGCCAGGCCGCGCTTCTCGCGCACCTCCTGGAACAGCCGCGAGGACATGCCCCCACCCAGGGCGGCGTTCAGCACCGAGAGCACGAACCGCCGCTCGTCGGTCGCGTTCAGGCAGGTCCCGCCCACGATGACGTTCGCCTGCTCCGTCGTGCGACGGATGGTGAGCTCCGCGCCGCCCGTCGGCGACGCCGTGGCACCCACCCGGCGTCCGGCGGGCACGTCGGTGGTGCCCAGCTCCCAGCCACCCGTGCGCAGCGCCGCCTCGACCTGCGCGCAGAGCGCGTCGTGGTCGACGCCACCGGCAGCCGTCACCACGAGGGTCTCGGGCCGGTAGTGCTCGCGGTAGTGCTCCCAGACCGCGTCGCGCGGGACCGAGCGGATCGCCTGGGGCGTGCCCCCGATGGGCCGCCCCAGCGGCGTGTCCCCGAAGACCGCGGTCGCGAACTGCTCGTGGGCGACGTCCGACGGGTCGTCGTCGTTCATCGCGAGCTCCTCGAGGATCACCCCGCGCTCGGTCTCGAGCTCGGCGGGGTCGAGCCGCGCCGAGGTCACCATGTCCGCGATGACGTCCACCGCCATCGGGACGTCGGTGTCGAGCACCCGTGCGTAGTAGCACGTGTGCTCCTTGCCGGTGGCGGCGTTGGCCTCACCACCGACGGCGTCGAACGCCTCCGCGATGTCCATCGCGGTGCGCCGCGCCGTGCCCTTGAACAGCAGGTGCTCGAGGAAGTGCGTCGAGCCGAAGTGGCCCGACGTCTCGTCCCGGGACCCGACGCCGACCCAGGCGCCGACGGTCGCCGAGCGCATGCCGGGCATGTGCTCGGTGAGGACCCGGACGCCGCCGGGCAGGACGGTGCGCCGCACGGCGGCGCCACCCTCCTGCCCGACGACGAGCTCCGCACCCGGCGACCCGGGTGCGACGAGCGGGAGCTGCTGCGGCACGTCAGGCGTCGGCGGTCGCCGGCTCGGCGGCCTGGTCGTCGCCCTCAGCCTGGGACTCGTCGAGCACCGCGTGCAGCGAGAGCTTGCCGCGCGGGTCGATCTCACCGATCTCGACCTGGACCTTCTGGCCGATGGCCAGCACGTCCTCGACGTTCTCGACCCGCTTGCCGCCGACCAGCTTGCGGATCTGCGAGATGTGCAGCAGACCGTCCTTGCCGGGCGACAGCGAGATGAACGCGCCGAACGTCGTGGTCTTCACCACGGTACCGACGAAGCGCTCGCCGATCTCGGGCATGTGCGGGTTCGCGATCGCGTTGATCGCGGCCCGCGCGGCCTCCGCCGACGGTCCGTCGGTGGCGCCGATGTAGACCGTGCCGTCGTCCTCGATGGAGATGTCGGCGCCGGTCTCCTCCTGGATCTGGTTGATCATCTTGCCCTTCGGGCCGATGACCTCGCCGATCTTGTCGACCGGCACCTTCACGGAGATGACGCGGGGAGCGAACGGGCTCATCTCGTCCGGCACGTCGATCGCCTCGGCGATGACGTCGAGGATCGCCAGGCGAGCCTCCTTGGCCTGGGTCAGCGCGCCGCCGAGCACCGAGGCGGGGATGCCGTCGAGCTTGGTGTCGAGCTGGATGGCCGTGACGAACTCGCGCGTGCCGGCGATCTTGAAGTCCATGTCGCCGAACGCGTCCTCGGCGCCCAGGATGTCGGTGAGCGCCGCGTAGCGGGTCTCACCGTCGACCGTGTCGGACACCAGGCCCATGGCGATGCCGGCGACGGGCGCGCGCAGCGGCACACCGGCGTTGAGCAGCGACAGGGTCGCGGCGCAGACCGAGCCCATGGACGTCGAGCCGTTGGAGCCCAGCGCCTCGGACACCTGGCGGATCGCGTAGGGGAAGTCCTCGCGGGCCGGCAGCACCGGGACGATCGCACGCTCGGCGAGCGCGCCGTGGCCGATCTCGCGGCGCTTCGGCGAACCGACGCGGCCCGTCTCGCCCGTGGAGAACGGCGGGAAGTTGTAGTGGTGCATGTAGCGCTTGCGCGTCTCGGGCGACAGCGAGTCGATCTGCTGCTCCATGCGCAGCATGTTCAGCGTGGTGACACCGAGGATCTGCGTCTCGCCACGCTCGAACAGCGCGGAGCCGTGCGTGCGGGGCAGCACCTCGACCTCTGCCGACAGCGTGCGGATGTCGCGCAGCCCGCGGCCGTCGATGCGGAAGCCGTCGGTGAGGATCCGCTGGCGGATGAGCGCCTTCTGGACCGAGCGGTACGCGGCGGAGATCTCCTTGTCGCGGCCCTCGAACTGCTCGGCGAGCTCGCCCTGGACCTCGGCCTTGATCTCGTCGAGACGGCCCTCGCGCTGCTGCTTGTCGGCGATCGACAGCGCCTCGGACAGGCGCGCCGTGGCGGCCTGCTCGACGGCGGCGTACGCGTCGGGCTGGTAGTCCGGGAACGTCGGGAAGACCTGGGTCTCCTTGGCGGCCTGGCCGGCGAGCTGCTGCTGCGCCTCGGCCAGCGCGCGGATGGACGGCTTGGCGGCCTCGAGGCCCTGCGCCACGACGTCCTCGGTCGGCACGGTGCCGCCGCCGCCGTGGATGAGGTTCCAGGCACCCTCGGGCGCCTCGGCCTCGATCATGGCGATCGCGACGTCGTCACCGACGATGCGCCCCGCCACGACCATGTCGAACGTCGAGCGCACGCGCTCGGAGTAGCGCGGGAACGCGACCCAGTGGCCGTCGACGAGCGAGAGGCGCGTCGCGGCGACGGGGCCGGAGAACGGCAGGCCGGACAGCTGGGTCGACATCGACGCCGCGTTGATCGCGAGCACGTCGTACGCGTCGTCGGGGTTGATCGACAGGACCGTCACGACGACCTGGACCTCGTTGCGCAGGCCCTTGACGAACAGGGGACGCAGCGGGCGGTCGATCAGGCGGCAGGCCAGGATCGCCTCGGTCGAGGGACGGCCCTCGCGGCGGAAGAACGAGCCGGGGATCTTGCCGGCGGCGTACTGGCGCTCCTCGACGTCGACCGTCAGGGGGAAGAAGTCGAACTGCTCACGCGGGTGCTTGCCGGCCGTGGTGGCCGACAGCAGCATCGTGTCGTCGTCGAGGTACGCGACGGCCGCGCCGGCGGCCTGCTTGGCCAGCCGGCCGGTCTCGAAGCGGACGGTGCGGGTGCCGAAGCGACCGTTGTCGATCGTGGCCTCGGCGAACTGGATCTCGGGACCCTCCATGGGTGCCCTCCTTGTTCTCGAAGGCGCCGCCCTGCCCCGCGGCGGTCTTCGACCGTGGCGCCCGGACACATGTTCCGGGGGCCACTACCGAGGACCGGACGAGCGGGGTCGGCGCGGTGGTTGTGCTGGTCGTGCGGTGGTGCAGGTGGTGCGTGTCGTGCGGACCCGCGTCAGCCCGTCCGGGGGGACGGGGCCCGACGCAGGACCAGCCCGGACCGACACGGTCCGGGCTGGTGCGGGTCGTTCAGCGGCGCAGGCCGAGGCGCTCGATGAGCGCACGGTAGCGGTTGATGTCGACCTTCTGCAGGTAGCCGAGCAGCCGGCGACGGCGCCCGACGAGGAGCAGCAGCCCGCGGCGGCTGTGGTGGTCGTGCTTGTGGGTCTTCAGGTGCTCCGTGAGGTCCTTGATCCGCTGCGTCAGGACCGCGATCTGGACCTCCGGCGAACCGGTGTCACCCTCGTGGGTGGCGTACTCGGTCATGATGGACTGCTTGATGGCACTGTCGAGCGGCACAGGGTCTCCTCAGGATTCTCGTTGCGCGGTGCGCCGGGGCATGTCCACCCGGGCTCTCTCGGTCCGCGGCCGGTCGTACGGCTCGCCCAGACTACCAGGACACGCCGCTCACCTCGTCATGCGGTGCCGGGTGCACCCGTGCGGAGCTCGCGGCGGACGTCGCGCACGTCAAGCGCCATCTGCTCGAGCAACGCGTCGACCGTGTCGAAGCGCACCGTCGGGCGCAGCCGCGCGACGAGCTCGAGCACGACCTCCTCGTCGTACAGGTCGAGGTCGGTGCGGTCGAGCACGTAGGCCTCGACCCGGCGACCGCGGCCGCCGAAGGTCGGGTTGGTGCCGATCGAGACGGCCACGGGCAGGAGGCGGTCGGCGGTCGGCACCGGCAGCCCGTCGGGACGGCGCTCCGCACGCCGCAACCACCCGGCGTAGACGCCGTCCGCGGGCACCATGCCCACCGTGTCGCCGAGGTTGGCGGTCGGGTACCCCAGCTCGCGCCCGCGCGCGTCGCCGTGCACGACGACGCCCCGGACGCGGTGCAGCCGGCCGAGCACCTGCGCCGCCTCCTCGACCGCGCCACGCGCCAGGAGCTCGCGCACCCACGTCGACGACCAGCGGCGGTGCGCGGGGGTGTCCTCGACGGCGCCGCCGGGGCGCACGTCGTCGATGACGTCGACCGTGAACCCGTACCGCTCCCCCAGCCGGCGCATGGTCGTCAGGTCGCCCGAGTTCTGCCAGCCGAAGCGCACGTCGTGGCCGACGACCACGGTGCGCGCCCGCAGCGCCGCCACCAGGTAGCGCTGCACGAACTCCTCGGGGCTCTGGCGCGCGAACCCGAGCGTGTACGGCACGAGCAGGACGGCGTCGAGCCCGGTGGCCGCGAGCAGCTCGAGCCGGTCCGCGTCACCGAGCAGCAGCTCGGGTGCCTCGTCCGGCCGGTGGACCTGGGCGGGGTGCGGCGTGAACGTCACGGCGACGGCGTGCGCGCCGACCGCGCGCGCGTCGTCGACCATGCGGGTCAGGACCGCGACGTGCCCCCGGTGCACGCCGTCGAAGTTCCCGAGCGTGACCACGGAAGGCCCCCACCCGGGGGGCACCTGCGACACGTCGGTCCAGACCTGCACACCAGCTCCCGTTCCACCGCACCCGCCCGTCGCGGGTCCCGGCGGACAAGCCTGCCACGACGCGGGGGACGCCCCGCACCGCCGGTCCTCGGGCGGGCGCGCCCGGGGACCGGCGGTGCGCGTCAGCGACCGAACCGCGGCGTGAGGCGGGCGCCGTCGGTGACGGCCGTGCCGGCGGGGTTGCGGAACACCGCGCGGTACTCCGTCCCGAGGGCGAGCGGCGTCACCAGCACGCGCAGCGTGGTGCTGCGGGCGAAGGGCACCGGGAGCCACGGGCCCCTCCCCCAGCGCCACTGCCACTGCACGGTGGGTGCGGGCTGCCCGCTGGCGGCGGCGCTGAACTCCACGAAGGTGCCGACCCGGCCCGCCGTGTCGGTGGGGTGCCGGACCACGGACGGCGCCTGCTGGGGCACCAGCAGCCGCGCGGCGGTGGTGGTGACGGTGCCCGAGGCGTTGGTGAACACCGCCCGGTACTGCGCACCGGCGTTCGCCGACGTCGCGACGACCTGCAGGGTGGTGCCGGTCGCGCCGGGCACGTCCCGCCACGTCCCGCCGGAGCGGACCTGCCAGCGCACGTCGGGCGCCGGCGCACCGGTCGCGGCCGCCGTGAAGGTCGCGGTCGTGCCCAGTGCGGCCGTCACGTCGACCGGGTGCGTGGTCACCACCGGGGCGGCCGCGGCGGGCGCACCGTCCTGCTGGTCCGCGGCGAACGACGCGACCCAGGAGAGCGACGAGTTCCAGTTGACCGTGATCTCGTTGGAGGCCCACGAACTGATCTCGTCCAGGTAGCACGTCGCCGGGGCGCAGTCCTCGGGGAGCGTCGCCTGCATGGTGGGGTCCCACGTGCCGCGGATCGAGTTGGGACCCCCGGCGAGCGAGCCCTTCGGGGGGTTGGGCAGGGACGGGTCGAGCTGGTGCGCGAACCAGCGGGAGTGCTGGTTCTGCGAGAAGACCGTTCCCCAGCCGGTCACGTACGACCGGTTGAGCGCGTTGCGACCGAACAGGTAGTCCAGCCCCTCCAGGGTCCCCTGCAGGTAGGTCTCGTCGCCCGTGAGGTCGTACGCCGTCGCGACCACCACGAGGACGTTGGTCACCGACGAGTTCGAGCCCCAGTCGTACACCCCGTCGGTGGGCGAGTAGACCGAGCCCCACGGCTGCTGGGCCTGGGCCTCGAGGTACCGGTCCGCGGCGGCCACGACGGACGCACGCACGTCCGCACGGTCGGGCAGCCCGTTCGGGACCGTCGCGAGCGTGAGGCGGCCCAGCGCGGCCGTGCCGCCCCAGAAGAACCCGCCGGGCCCGAAGACGTCGCCGGTGTGGTGCGGGCTCGCCGTGACGTCCGCCGCGTACCGGTCCTCCCCGGTCGTGACGTACAGCTCGGCCGCCGCCCAGTAGAACTCGTCGCTGACGTCCGTGTCGTCGTACGGGCCGCCGCCGTCGCTGCCGGCAGCGGCGGGCGCGTAGACGTCGGGGTGCGCGAGCGCCGCCTCGTACGTGCTGCGCGCCGTGGTCAGGAGCGTCGCGGCGAACTCCGGGTCGATGTCGGCGAACAGGCGCGCACCCTGCGCGGCGACCGCCGCGAGGTTGAGCGTCGCCGCGGTGGACGGCCGGTGCAGGGACCGCGCCTGCGGGTCGTCGGCGGGCGCCAGCGGCAGCCCGGTCCAGCCCTCGTCGTGGATCTTGTGGTGCACCATGCCGGCGTACTCACCGGACGGGGCCACCATCTTCAGCATCCACTCGAGCTCCCAGCGCGCCTCGTCGAGCACGTCGGGCACGCCGTTGCCGTGCTCGGGCAGGTCGAGCGTGCCGTCGTCGAGCGCGCCGGCGCGGGCGCCGGGTGCGGTCAGCGTGCGCTCGTACGTCGAGAGCAGCTGGGCGACGGCGATGCCGCCGTTGACGACGTACTTGCCGTGGTCACCCGCGTCGTACCAGCCGCCCGTGACGTCGAGCGTGTAGTCGCAGGTCCAGCCGTCGTAGTAGTCGCGCGGTCCGATGCACGGCACGTCGGTGTCGCCCTGGTTGGGGGCGACCCCCACGTGCCCCGCCTCCCGGGCGTACTCCTCGCCGACGATCGAGGCCTCGATGTCGATGCCCGACCGCGCCAGGTAGAAGTAGTTCAGCGCGTCGTACCGGAGCTGGGAGTACAGGTCCGTCGCGATCGCGAACGGGTGGCTGATCTCGCCGTCGGCGACGAGGGTGAGGTCCGACCCCGTGGTCGTGACGTCGGAGAAGTCGATCACGTGGACGTTCTCGCCCGAGGACGCGTCCGGGCCGACCGGCTCGGACTCGCCCTGCGCGACCTGCTCGCCGTCCGCGTCCAGCAGCTGCCACTCGACCGCCTCCGTCGCGTCGGTGACGAGCGTCGCGCGCTTGACCGCCTGCGGCAGGTAGCCGACCTGGTTGACGCGGACCCGCGGGCCGGTGTCCGGCTCGTAGGGCGGGGGCGGCGTGGCGGACGTGCTCAACGAGACCTCCGAGAGGCAGAACGTGTACGGCGCAGCCTTGCCGAGATGGAGCGCGACCTGGCCGGGCGCGTCACCGTCGGCGGGGAACGTCAGCCCCGCGGTGAAGGGGTACGACAGTGTGGTGCGCTCCTCGGTCAGCGGAGCCGCCGACTGCTCGAACGCCGTGCGGTACGCGCCGCCGCCCTCGCCGACGATCACCCGCACCGGCGTGGCGGGCTCCGTGCGCCCCGTCAGGGACAGCACGTAGTTCTGGCCCTCCTCGATCGGCAGGCCCGTGAACGACAGGCCGGCGTCCCAGGGGTTCACGTTGCCCCCGGGCACCTCGACGCACATCTCACCGTCGGCGAACGTCGGGTCGCCCGTGCCGTACAGGCTCCAGGGGCCCAGGCTCTCCGCGAACGAGGTGTGGGGCAGCAGCTCGCTGTCGCTGCTCAGCGACACGTCGTCGAGGCAGAAGGTCCACGCCTCGGGGGTGACGCCGCCCAGCTGGAAGGCGATCTGCCCCTCGGGGGACTCGTCGGTCGGCGTGGCGGGGTACGACGCGATGGCGGTGAACGTCTCCTCGACGGCGGTCGGCTCGGCGGTGAGCGCCGGGCTCGTGTCCAGCACGGTGCCGTACGGCGCACCGTTCTGTCCGACCACGGCGCGGATCGTCACGTCGGTGGTCGCGGCGGCCGTGTAGGCGAGCGTGTACGTCGCACCCTCCTCCACGGCCACGCCGTTGAGCACCACGCCGACCCCGTACTGCGCCGAGCCGGCGGGCACGTCCACGCACAGCGCGCCGCTGCTCGTGTCGATCCCGCCGTCGGTGCCGTACGCGATCCACGCGCCGGGTCCGTCGTCGAAGGTGTCGTCGACCGCGACCGCGGGCAGCAGACCGACCGCCGCGAGCACCGCCGCGCTGCCGATCGCCGTCGCCGCGCGCACCGCGCGCCGTGTCTTTCGAGAAACCACGTCGTCTCCCCGGGGTGACTAGAAGCGCTCCCACACCTCGGCGTGCCGGGCGCTCGTCCTGCGGGCGACAGGCTACGGGCGAACCGGACGAACCGGAAGACGCGGTCCGGACCCGGCCCTGCGCGAATCGTTTCGGCCCGTCCTGTGCCAGGTCAGGACGCCGGCGCGAACACCACCGCCGGTCGCAGGCGGCCGCCCCGCCGTTCCACCACGGCCACCAGCGTCCCGTCGGGCGCGATCGCCGCCAGCGGACCGTCGGGCCCGTCGTGCGCGTCCACGCCCTGCCCGTAGGACAGCGCACGCGCCTCAGGCTCCGTGAGCTCCCGGACGGGGAGCACCCCGCGGGCCGCCTCCGCCAACGGCACCACGGGCACCGCCACGTCGTCCGGCGTCGCGCCGAGGTCGTCGAGGGTGCGCGCCTGCGCCAGCCCGAACCCGCCGACGCGCGTGCGGCGCAGGGCCGTGAGGTGGCCGCCGACGCCCAGGGCGTCCCCGAGGTCCCGCGCCAGCGCCCGCACGTACGTCCCGGACGAGCAGGTGACCTCGACGTCGACGTCCAGCACCGGGACGCCGTCGTCGACGTCGGTGCGTGCGGCCACGACCTCGAACCGGGCGACGTGCACGGGACGCGCGGCCAGTTCGACGTCCTCACCGGCGCGCACGCGCGCGTAGGCGCGCTGCCCGTCGACCTTGATCGCCGACACCGTGCTGGGGACCTGGCGGATGTCACCGGTCAGCTCCGCGACCCGGGCGAGCAGGTCGGCCCGCGGGACCGCCGACGCGTCGACCCGCGCCACGACCTCACCCTCCGCGTCGTCCGTCGTCGTGGCCACGCCCAGGCGCACGGTGGCCGCGTAGTCCTTGTCCGCCCCGGTGACGTACGTGAGCAGCCGGGTGGCCCTGCCGATGCCGAGGACCAGGACGCCGGTCGCCATGGGGTCCAGCGTGCCGGCGTGCCCGACCTTCCGGGTCGCCGCCAGCCGCCGCACGCGGGCGACCACGTCGTGGCTGGTCCACCCCCCGGGCTTGTCGACGACGAGCAGCCCGTCGTCGGCGGTCGGGCGGCGCGGCCCGGACTGCCGGGCGTCGCCCCGGCCCGCGGGGGCGGTCATGCGGACGCCGGGACGTGGCGCGGTGCGGTCGGCATCCGGCCAGGCTAGCGGCGGACCCACGGCGTGCCGCACGCGGGTGCGTCCACCGCTGCACCGGGAGCCCGCACCGGGACGACGGACGACGACACCGCGACGGCGCCGGGACGGCACCGCGACGACGACGCGGCACGGCGACCCGGCCGGGGACGACGACGGGCCCCGCGCCGGCACGTGGCCGGGGCGCGGGGCCCGTCGAGGGTGCTCAGTCCGTGCCGGTCTCGTCGTCGTCGCGACGGTACGGGTCGGCCTCGCCGGCGTACCGCGCGCTCGCGGCGAGCCGCGCCACCTCGGCGTCCCGCCGGGCCGCCTCGGACAGCGCCTGCTCGAGGTGCGCCGCCGTCTCCGGCACCGCGTCGAGGTGGAATGCGAGGGTGGGCGTCAGCCGGATGCCCGTCTGCTTGCCCACCTCGGAGCGGATGAGGCCCTTGGCGCTCTCCAGCGCCTTCGCGGAGCCCTCGCGCGCCTCGGCGTCGCCGAGGACCGTGTAGTACACGTCCGCGTGCTGCAGGTCGCCGGTGACACGGACGTCCGTCACCGTCACGAACCCGAGCCGCGGGTCCTTGACCCGCGTGTCGATCATCTGCGCGACCACCTGCTGGACCCGCTCGGCCAGCTTCCGCGCCCGCCCTGTGTCGGCCATGGTCCTGCCTTTCTTCCAGCCCCACCCGCCGTGGGCGTGAGGTCTGAGAACTGACGAGGGTGGCCGCAGGGAGCGGTGGAGCGTGCCTGGCACGGGCCGCCAGGCCCGCGGTAGGCCCGCCCCGCCGCTCCCGGAGGCCGCCCGGGGGTGAGCCGGATCGACTCACCCCCGAGCAACGAACATCACGACCGCGGCTTCTCCCGCATCTCGAACGTCTCGATGACGTCCTCGAGCTGCAGGTCGTTGAACGACCCGAGACCGATACCGCACTCGTAGCCCTCGCGGACCTCGGTCGCGTCGTCCTTGAACCGCTTGAGCGACTCGATCGTCAGGTTGTCCCCGATGATCTTGCCCTTGCGGAGCACGCGCGCCTTCGTGTTCCGTCGGATCTCGCCCGAGCGCACGATGCACCCGGCGATGTTGCCGAACTTGGAGGAGCGGAAGATCTCGCGCACCTCGGCCGAGCCGAGCTGTGCCTCCTCGTACTCCGGCTTGAGCATCCCCTTGAGGGCTGCCTCGACGTCGTCGATCGCCTGGTAGATGACCGAGTAGAAGCGCACGTCGACGCCCTCGCGGTCCGCCAGCTCCTCGACACGCGGCGCCAGCTTCACGTTGAAGCCGATGATGATCGCGTTGTCGACCGTGGCCAGGTTGACGTCGTTCTGCGTGATGGCACCCACACCGCGGTGGATGACGCGCAGCTCGACCTCGTCGCCGACGTCGATCTTGAGCAGCGCGTCCTCGAGTGCCTCGACGGCACCGGACACGTCGCCCTTGAGGACGAGGTTGAGGGTCTCGACCTTGCCCTGCTGCAGAGCCTGCGTGAAGTCCTCGAGGCTGATGCGCTTGCGACGCTTGGCCAGGAGGGCGGCACGCTCGGCCGACTCGCGCTTCTCGGCGATCTGACGCGCGGTGCGCTCGTCGGG
This sequence comes from Cellulomonas wangleii, assembly GCF_018388445.1. Taxonomy (NCBI): domain Bacteria; kingdom Bacillati; phylum Actinomycetota; class Actinomycetes; order Micrococcales; family Cellulomonadaceae; genus Cellulomonas; species Cellulomonas wangleii. Next base: position 1,642,025 of record NZ_CP074405.1, on the reverse strand, counting down.
CGCCACGAGGAACGTGTCGCCCGCGCGGGGCACCGAGGACAGCCCTAGCACCTGCACGGGACGGGCGGGACCCGCCTCCGTGAGGTTCTCGCCGTGCTCGTCGAGCATGGCCCGGACGCGGCCGTGCGCCGTGCCGGCGACGATCGCGTCACCGACGTGCAGCGAACCGGACTGGACCAGCACCGTGGCGACCGCACCGCGACCCTTGTCGAGGTTGGCCTCGATCGCGACGCCGCGCGCGTCCTTGTCGGGGTTGGCGCGCAGGTCGAGGGCCGCGTCCGCGGTGAGCAGGACGGCCTCGAGCAGCTGGTCGATCCCCTGGAGCTGCTTGGCGGAGACGTCGACGAACATGGTGTCGCCGCCGTACTCCTCGGCCACCAGGTTGTACTCGGTGAGCTGCTGGCGGATCTTGTCGGGGTTCGCCCCCTCCTTGTCCACCTTGTTGACCGCGACGACGATCGGCACGTTCGCCGACTGCGCGTGGTTGAGCGCCTCGATCGTCTGGGGCATCACGCCGTCGTCCGCCGCGACCACGAGGATCGCGATGTCGGTGACCTGGGCACCACGGGCACGCATGGCGGTGAACGCCTCGTGACCCGGGGTGTCGATGAACGTGATGGCCCGCTCGACACCCTCGTGCTCGGCGCGCACCTGGTACGCACCGATGTGCTGGGTGATGCCGCCGGCCTCGCCCGCGACGACGTCCGTGGACCGGATGGCGTCGAGGAGCTTGGTCTTGCCGTGGTCGACGTGACCCATGACGGTGACGACCGGCGGCCGCGCCTCCAGGACCTCGTCACCCTCGGCCTCGAGCTCGGCCTCCAGGTCGATGTCGAAGGCCCCGAGCAGCTCGCGGTCCTCCTCCTCGGCCGACACCATCTCGATGACGTAGCCGAGCTCGGACGCGAGCGCGCCGAACGTGTCCTCGTCGAGCGACTGCGTCGCCGTCGCCATCTCACCGAGGTGGAACAGCACGGTGACGAGCGACGCCGGGTTGGCGTCGATCTTGTCGGCGAAGTCGTTCAGCGACGAGCCGTGGCGCAGGCGGACGACCGTCTTGCCGTTGCCGCGCGGGACGGACACGCCGCCCAGCGACGGCGCCTGCATCTGCTCGAACTCCTGGCGCTTCGCCCGCTTGGACTTGCGCCCACGGACCGGACGACCCCCGGCGCGACCGAACGCACCCTGGGTCGAGCCGCGACCGGCGCCGCCGGGACGACCGCCGCCACCACCGGGACGACCGGCGAAACCGCCGCCACCACCGGGTGCACCGCCACCGGGACGGGCGCCGTAGCCGCCGCCACCGCCACCGGGACGACCGCCACCCCCGCGACCGGCGGGTGCCGGACGCTCACCGGGGCGACCGACGCCGCTCTGCGTACGACCGGGCATCATGCCCGGGTTGGGGCGGGGACCGCCGGGACGCGGACCACCAGGACGAGGACCGCCCGGGCGCTCGCCGGCCGCCGCAGCGGGCGCACCCTCGGCGGGTGCCGGACGACGGTCACCGGGACGCGGCATGCCCTGCGACGGGGCGAAGGGGTTGTTGCCCGGACGCGGGCCACCGGGACGCGGTCCGCCGGGGCGCTCACCCTGGCGGGGCATGCCCTGGGCCGGGGCGAACGGGTTGTTGCCCGGACGCGCCGCGGGACGCGGGGCACCGGGACGGGCACCACCCTGGCCACCGCTCTGCGGCGGACGGGGCGCGCCGGGACGGGCACCCTGCGGGGCCGGCTGCGACGGACGGGCACCGGGGTTGGCCGGTGCGGCCGCGCGCGGGGCCGGGGTCTGGGCGGCGGGAGCCTGGGGGGCCGGCGCCTGGGGGGCCGGCGCCTGGGGGGCCGGTGCCTGCGGCGCCGGAGCCTGGGCGGCCGGAGCCTGCGGTGCCGGGGCCTGCGGTGCTGCCGCGGCCGGCGCCGGAGCAGCCGGTGCGGGAGCGGCCGGTGCCGCGGGACGCGCCGGTGCCGGGGCGGGCGTGCCCCCGGACGGTGCGGGCGCCTGCGGCGCGGCGGGGCGCGCTGCGGGCTTGCCCGAGCCTCCCACCGGGTAGGTGTCGCGCAGCTTGCGCACGACGGGGGGCTCGATCGTCGATGACGCCGAGCGGACGAACTCTCCGAGCTCGTTGAGCTTGGTCATGATGGTCTTGCTGTCGACCCCGAGCTCCTTCGCGAGCTCGTAGACGCGGACCTTGGCCACATCTCTCCTGTCCTGGTCCGCCCGGACAGGGTCGGACCGTCGTTAGTGCGAGGTACTCATCGCTGGGTACTCATCGGTGCGTGCTCATCGGGTAGCCATCGGCTTCCAACCCGCTTTCCCGGTCGACGGTCGGTACCGGAGTCGGTCCCGGCACCGTGGTGCTGTGCTGTGGCTGATCCTGCGCGGCGAGCCGCGTGACGACCTGCTCCACGACATCGACCCCCAGGGGGCCGGTGTGCCGCAGCGCCCGGCCGAAGGCCCGCCGTCGTACGGCGAGCTCGAGGCAACGCTGGTCGGGGTGCAGCCACGCACCCCGGCCCGGCATCCGGCGGCGCTCGTCCACCACGAGCACGGGATCACCCGCGCCGTCGTCGGACAGCACCACCCTCAGCAGGGCCGACCTGAGGCCGGTCGCACGGCACCCCACGCACGTGCGGACGGGACCCGGTTCTGGCGCCTGGGGCGCGGGATCGGGGTTCCGCCTGCTCGGCGAAGAGAGCCGGGCAGCCGGCCCAGCCTCAGAGAGTCTAGCGCGCCTGGTCACCGGACGGGACCGGACGCCCCCGCAGCCGGGTCGTCGGCACCGCGGGAGGACCCGGGTGCGGCGCCCGCCGCGGGCTCCGCGTCGGACCGGATGTCGATGCGCCAACCGGTCAGCTTCGCGGCCAGACGGGCGTTCTGACCCTCCTTGCCGATGGCGAGGGACAGCTGGTAGTCGGGGACGACGACCCGTGCCGCACGGGCGACCGGGTCGACGATCGTGACGTCGAGCACACGTGCCGGCGAGAGCGCGTGCGCGATCATCTCGGCGGGGTCGTCGGAGTGGTCGACGATGTCGATCTTCTCGCCGTGGAGCTCAGCCATGACGGCGCGCACGCGCCCACCCATGGGGCCGATGCACGCACCCTTGGCGTTCACGCCGGGCACGTTCGCGCGCACAGCCATCTTGGTCCGGTGACCGGCCTCGCGGGCCATGGCGGTGATCTCCACCGTGCCGTCGGCGATCTCCGGCACCTCGAGGGCGAACAGCTTGCGCACCAGGTTCGGGTGCGTGCGCGACAGCGTGATCTGCGGCCCCCGCTGGCCGCGGGCGACGTCGAGCACGTAGGCCCGCAGCCGCTCGCCGTGCACGTACCGCTCCCCCGGCACCTGCTCGTGCGCCGGCAGGACGGCCTCGACGCCGCCGACGTCGACGAGCACGGTGCGCGGGTCGCGTCCCTGCTGGATGACGCCGCCGAGCACCTCGCCCGCCTTGCTGCGGAACGTGCCGAGCACCTGGTCGTCCTCGGCGTCGCGCAGCCGCTGCACGATGACCTGGCGCGCGGTCGCGGTCGCGATGCGGCCGAAGCCTGCGGGGGTGTCCTCGTACTCCGGGGTGTCCGGCGTGCCGGGCTCCGCGTCCTCCGGCAGCGGGTCGCGCGCCCAGACGGTCACGTGGCCGCTGCGCCGGTCCAGCTCGACCCGCGCGCGCGCCTGCGCACCGGGCGTCCGGTGGTAGGCGGAGAGCAGCGCCTGCTCGATGGCCTCGACGAGCACGTCGAGGCTGATCTCCCGCTCGCGCTCGATGAGTCGCAGCGCCTGCATGTCGATGTCCACGTCAGCCCCTTCCTGCGCCGTCCCGAGAGACCGCGTCGTCGTCGTCCTCGGCGTCGCGCACCGCGGCGAGGTCCACCTGCACCCGTGCGTCCCGCACGTCGTCCCAGGCCAGCGTCACGGGCGCGCCCTGCACGGGCCGGCGGCCCTTGCCGGGGGCCGTCACCGGCACCACCACGAGGTCCGGCCGCTCGCCGTCGCCGACCTGCTCCAGGCGGCCGGTGAGCGTGCGCCCGTCGGTGCGCCGCACCACCACGGTGCGACCCCGGGCCCGCCGCCAGTGCCGTGCGGCCGTCAGCGGACGTTCTGCGCCGGGGCTGCCGACCTCCAGCGTGTAGGCCGCGGGCAGCACGTCGGCGGCGTCGAGCGCGTCCGACACGGCGCGCGTGACGTCACCCACCCGGTCGAGGTCGAGCGTGCCCGGGTCCTCGTCACGCAGGTCGACGACCACGCGCACGACCGTGCCACGCCCGCTGCCGGCGACCTGGAGGTCGTCGAGCAGCAGACCGGCGCCGGTCACGGCTGCCTCCACGATCTCCCGCACCCGGGGTGCGGTGGCTGGCGCGCCCATGACCCGGCCTCCTGTCGACTCTCCTGCACGGTGGGGCGCAGGCGGCGACCCTGTGACGTTGTGGAACCAGGGTAACGACTCCCGGCGCCCCCACCGGACGTGCCGGGCCGGAGGCGGCGGGCATGGCAGGATCGCGCCCGATGGACCGCCACCGCACCCCGCACCCCGCACCCCCGACCGCGCGCCCGGAAGCGCGCCGGCGCGCACCCGTGCTGCGCCTGGCGGCCACCCTGGTGGCGGGCGCGCTCGCCCTCGGGGGCTGCGGCGTGCGGCTCGAGTCACCGCCGCCGGCGGAGCCCTCCCCGGACGCGATCGAGCAGGTCCGGGCGCGGACGGTGGACGACGCCCTCGCGCTGGCGGACGCCGCGCGGGCCGCCGCGCCGTCCGCCGACGAGGCGACCAGGGCCGTCCTGGACGACGTCGCCACGTTCTCGGACCAGCACGTCGAGGCGCTCGGCGGGGTCTACGACTCCGGGCTGCCGGACGCGACGCCCACCCCCGCGCCGGCCGCGACGTCGCCCGCGGTGACGGACGTCACCGGCGTGCTCAGCGCACTGGTTGACGACGCGGCACGCGCGGCGGACGACGCGGACGACGTGCCCGACGGTGCGCTGGCCCGGCTGGTCGCGTCGGTGTCCGTGGCGCGCGATGCGCTGGCCGACCGGCTCGCCGCGGTGACGGGTGTGCCTCGCCCCGACCCGGCCCTCGCGGCACCCGACGGCACGGCGGGCACGGCGGCGACGGCCACCGCGGACCCCACGGTCACGCCACCCGGTGCCGCGCCCACCGGCGGTGCGGCACCCGGTGACGCGACGCCCGCGGCCGCGGCGGGTGCGAAGGCACTGGCGCTGGCGCACGACGAGGCCGCGTGGACGCTCGCCGTCCTCGCCGCCCGCACCACCGACGAGCGGCGGGCCACCCTGCTGGCGGCCGCCGACGGGCACCGCCGGGCGTCGGACGCGTGGGCCGCGACCGCCGGCGTCGTCGGTCAGCCGACCGACCCGCGCCGGTCCGCGTACGCCCTGCCCGGCGGGCTGGACGACCCGACGGTGGCGGACGCCCTGCCGCGCACGCTGGAGCAGGCCGTCGCCGACGCCTCCGCACAGGCCGTGGACGACGCGCCGGCGGGTGCGCGGGCGGAGGCGATCGCGTCGTTGCGCACGGCGACGGCCGCGGCGGTCGCCTGGGGCGCCGCCCCGGTCCCCTTCCCCGGCATGCCCGAGCTCGCGACGACCCCCGTCGGCTGACCCGCCGGCACCCGCCGCGGTCGCCTGACCACCGGGACCCGGGCGGACGGTTCCGGCCCGGACGTGGGACGCCCGCCCGGCCGGCCCCGTGGGGCGGCTCGAGCGGGCGTCCCACGTCGGGTCCCGCAGGACCGGGGGACGTCAGCCGGCGACCAGCTCGTCGACCATCTCGGCGACGCGGTCGGCCGCCGTGGCGACGGGGACCTGCTCGGGGGTGCCGCCGACCCGGGGGCGGACCTCGACCACACCCTCGGCCAGGCCCCGCCCCACGACGACGACGAGCGGGACGCCCAACAGCTCCGCGTCGGCGAACTTCACGCCGGGTGAGACCTTGGGCCGGTCGTCGTAGAGCACCTCGACGCCGCGCGCCGACAGCGTCGTGGCCAGCGCCTCGGCCGCCTCGAACACGGCGGCGTCCTTGCCCGTGGCGACGACGTGGACGTGCGCGGGCGCGACGTCCGCCGGCCACGCGAGCCCTCGGTCGTCGTGGTTGGCCTCGGCGAGCGCCGCCAGGACGCGGGTCACCCCGATGCCGTACGAGCCCATGGTGACGACCTGGGACTTGCCGTTCTGGTCGAGCACCGTCAGGCCGAGTGCCTGCGCGTACTTGCGACCCAGCTGGAAGATGTGGCCGATCTCGATGCCGCGCGCGAGCTCGAGCGGTCCCGACCCGTCGGGCGCGGGGTCGCCCGCGCGCACCTCGGCCGCCTCGACCGTGCCGTCGGCGGTGAAGTCCCGGCCGGCGACCAGGTCGAAGACGTGCCGCCCGGGCTCGTTCGCCCCGGTGATCCAGCGGGTGCCGGCCACCACGCGGGGGTCGAGGAGGTACCGCACCGCGGTGCGCTCCTCGCCGTCCGCGACGGGCACGTTGGGACCGAGCACGGACGGGCCGATGTACCCGCGGACCAGCTCGGGGTGGGCAGCGAAGTCGGCGTCGCCGGCGGGCTCGACCTCGGCGGGCGCGACGGCGGCCTCGAGCCGCTTGAGGTCGACCTCGCGGTCACCGGGCAGGCCGACGACGAGCAGCTCGCGCTCCCCGGTGGGCTGCACGAGCGCGACGACGACGTTCTTGAGCGTGTCGGCGGCCGTCCACGGCCGGTCGTCCCGCGGCAGGCGCTCGTTGGCGAGCGCGACGAGCGAGTCGATCGTGGGCGTGTCCGGGGTGTCCTCGACGTGCGCGGCGGGCGCGTCGGACCAGTCGATCGCGTCGGGCACGACGGTGGTGACCGCCTCGACGTTCGCCGCGTACCCGCCGGGCGAGCGCACGAACGTGTCCTCCCCGATGGCCATCGGGGCGAGGAACTCCTCGGACCGCGAGCCGCCCATGGCGCCGGAGGTCGCGGCGACGATGACGTACTCGAGCCCCAGCCGGTCGAAGATCCGCTGGTAGGCACCGCGCTGCGCCTCGTAGGACGCCGCGAGGCCCTCGTCGTCGACGTCGAACGAGTACGCGTCCTTCATGACGAACTCGCGCCCGCGGATGAGGCCGGCGCGCGGCCGGGCCTCGTCGCGGTACTTCGTCTGGATCTGGTACAGGGCCGCCGGAAGGTCCTTGTACGACGAGTACAGGTCCTTGACCAGGAGCGTGAACATCTCCTCGTGCGTGGGGGCGAGCAGGTAGTCGGCGCCCTTGCGGTCCTTGAGGCGGAAGATGTTCGGCCCGTACTCGGACCAGCGCCCCGTCGCCTCGTAGGGCTCCTTGGGCAGCAGCGCCGGGAAGTGCACCTCCTGCGCACCGATCGCCGCCATCTCCTCACGGACCACCTGCTCGACCTTCGACAGGACCCGCAGGCCCAGCGGGAGCCAGGTGTAGATGCCGGGGGCGGCGCGACGGATGTACCCCGCGCGCACGAGCAGCCGGTGGCTGGCGACCTCGGCGTCGGCGGGGTCCTCGCGCAGGGTACGGAGGAACAGGGTGGACATGCGCAGGAGCATGACGACGAGCCTAGTGCGCACGCCGAGCGCATTCGCACGGCCCACGGGCGGCGGCGCCCGGCGTGCACCGGCGACGGAGCACGGGCGCTGAGGCGGGCACCGGTGCGAGGATGACCCCGTGCCGGAGCTGCCCGAGGTCGAGGCGCTCGCGCAGCACCTGCGCGAGCGGACGGTCGGCCGCACCGTGACCCGCGTCGAGGTCGCCGCGATCAGCGCGCTGAAGACGTTCCGCCCCGCCCCGGCGGCGCTGCGCGGCGGACGGGTGACGGACGTGGCACGGCACGGCAAGTGGCTGGACACCGCGGTGGACTCCCCCACGGACGGTCCGCTGCACCTGGTGTGGCACCTCGCCCGTGCGGGCTGGGTCCGCTGGTACGACGCGCTGCCGGAGCGCCCTGCGCGGCCCGGGAAGTCACCGATCGCGCTGCGCGTGGGGTTCGACGACGGGTCAGGCTTCGACCTGACCGAGGCGGGGACGCGCAAGCGGCTGGCGGTGCACGTCGTGGCCGACCCCCGCGACGTGCCGGCAGTCGCGACGCTCGGGGTCGAGCCGCTCTCGGACGCGTTCACGCCCGAGCGGTTGGGCGAGCTGCTCGCGGCACGCAACCAGCAGGTCAAGGGCCTGCTGCGGGACCAGGGCACGATCGCCGGCATCGGCAACGCCTACTCCGACGAGATCCTGTTGGTGGCCCGCACCAGCCCGTTCGCCCCGACCCGCTCCTACGACGAGGCCCGCACCCGCACGTTGCACACCGCGATCCGTGAGGTCCTCACGGAGGCGGTCGCGACCGCCTCGGGGCGCCCCGCCGCCGAGCTGAAGGACGCCAAGCGCCGCGGCATGCGCGTGCACGGGCGCACCGGTGAGCCGTGCCCGGGCTGGGACGGCACCCCGTGCGGCGACACGGTCCACGAGGTGTCGTTCGCGGACTCCTCGCTGCAGTACTGCCCCACGTGCCAGACGGGCGGCAAGCCGCTCGCGGACCGGCGGCTGTCCCGGCTGCTGCGCTGACCCGTCGCGGCGTGCGCGCCGGGCGCTCGGCACGGTGGACGGGCGGGCCTCGGCGTCAGAACAGCACGGTGGCGTACGCGCCCACCTCGCGGAAGCCGACGGCCTCGTAGGCCCGCACCGCCCGGGTGTTGTAGCCGTTGACGTACAGGGAGACGACGGGAGCGACGTCGGCGCGCGTCGCGCGGACGACCGCGGCCATCCCGCTCTCGGAGAGCCGCTCGCCGCGGCGCTCGGGGTCGACCCACACGCCCTGCACCTGGGCGACGCCGCCGGCCACGGCCGGCACCTCGGCCTTGAACACGACCCGCGGTCGGCGCCAGCCGCCCGCGCGGTCGACCAGGACGAAAGACCGCCCCTCCTCGATGAGCCGGCGCACGCGCGTCTCGTACGGACCGCCGGGCCCGCTGGCCGGGGAGTACCCGACCTCCTCGGTGAACATGCGGATGCACGCGGGCAGCACCATGTCGTACTCGTCGGGGCGGGAGCGGCGCACGCGCGGGTCCGACGCGATGACCGGCTCCGTGTCGAGCACCATCGAGGGCTGGTGCGCCCGCACCTCCCGCTCCACGGGCCACGTCCCGCGCAGCCGGCCCCACAGGTCCAGCACCGTCGGCGCCGGGCCGACGATCGACGAGCAGCGGCGCCCGCGGGTGGCGCCGAGCTCGGCGAACGCCGCCGTCGCCCGCGCGTGGACCGCCGCGTCGGCGGTCCCCACGACCGGGACGAGGTTGGCGCCGACCCAGCAGACCGCCAGCAGGACGTCGTCCTCGGCGTAGCCCCACAGCTCGCCGCCGGCGCGCCGCACACCCACGGTCGCCGCGTGCTCGAGCCGGCTGGCGGCGAGCACCGACCCGACGGGGTCCGTCGCGCAGACCGCCAGGGCGGCCGGCACGTCGCCGTCGCCGAGGACGGCCGCGCCGGTGCGTCCCGAGAGCGTCGTCGCCGGCGGCAGCACCATGTCCTGATTGTGCCCCAGGTCACACGCGGCTGTCGCCCGTGCGACGGCGCGATGCGCGCCGGTCACTCAGCCGACGCTGACGACGGGGGCGCCCGTGCCCGCCTCGACGGGGTCCATCGTCTCGGCCAGGCGCATGGCCTCCTCGATGAGCGTCTCGACGATCATCGACTCGGGCACCGTCTTGATGACCTCGCCCTTGACGAAGATCTGCCCCTTGCCGTTGCCGGACGCGACACCGAGGTCGGCCTCGCGCGCCTCACCCGGGCCGTTGACGACGCAGCCCATGACGGCGACGCGCAGCGGCACCTCCATGCCCTCGAGGCCCGCGGTGACCTTCTCGGCCAGCGTGTAGACGTCGACCTGCGCGCGGCCGCACGACGGGCACGAGACGATCTCCAGCTTGCGCGGGCGCAGGTTGAGCGACTGCAGGATCTGGATGCCGACCTTCACCTCCTCGACCGGCGGGGCCGACAGCGACACGCGGATGGTGTCGCCGATGCCCTTGCTGAGCAGCGCGCCGAAAGCGGTGGCGGACTTGATCGTGCCCTGGAACGCCGGCCCGGCCTCGGTGACGCCGAGGTGCAGGGGCCAGTCACCGCGCTCGGACAGCAGCTCGTACGCGCGGACCATGACGACGGGGTCGTTGTGCTTGACGCTGATCTTGAAGTCACGGAACCCGTGCTCCTCGAACAGCGACGCCTCCCAGACGGCGGACTCGACGAGCGCCTCGGGCGTCGCCTTGCCGTACTTGGCGAGCAGCCGCGGGTCCAGCGAGCCGGCGTTGACGCCGATCCGGATCGAGACCCCGGCGTCGGTGGCCGCCTGCGCGATCTCCTTGACCTGGTCGTCGAACTTGCGGATGTTGCCGGGGTTGACGCGCACGGCCGCGCAGCCGGCGTCGATCGCGGCGAAGACGTACTTCGGCTGGAAGTGGATGTCGGCGATCACGGGGATCTGCGACTTGCGCGCGATCGCGGGCAGCGCGTCGGCGTCGTCCTGGCTGGGCACGGCGACCCGCACGATGTCGCAGCCCGAGGCCGTCAGCTCCGCGATCTGCTGCAGCGTGCGGTTGATGTCGGTCGTCGGCGTCGTCGTCATCGACTGCACCGAGACCGGGGCGTCGCCGCCGACCTCGACCTTGCCGACGCGGATCTTGCGGGTGGGGCGCCGCGGGGCCAGCACGGGTACGGGGGCCTGCGGCATGCCGAGGCTGATCGGGGTGCTCACCTCCCCATCATCCCACCCCGTCGCGCCCGCGTCGGCGCAGGGCGAGGTGCGTCACACGCATGCTCACCGAGCCGTCACCGGACGTCCACGACCGTGACGCCTGCCGCACCGGGTCAACCGATCCGGACGGGGTCCACGATGTCGAGGTACACCAGCAGCAGACCGACGCCGCCCAGGACGACGAAGACCGTGTACGCCAGCGGCACGAGGCGTGCGGAGTCGGACGGGCGCGGTCGGGCCGTGCCGCGCAGGCGCGCCACCTGACGCCGTGCGCCCTCCCACAGCGCGGTGACCACGTGCCCACCGTCCAGCGGCGGCAGCGGCAGCAGGTTGAACACGAACAGCGCGAGGTTGAGCATCGCGAGGGTCGACAGCAGGCCCGCGGCCCGCACCGCGACCGGCTCCGTGTCCATCGCCGCGATCTCGCCGGCGAACCGGCCCACGCCCACGGGGCCGACGATCGACGTCTGGTCGCGCTCACCGCCCGTGGCGGTGGTGGTGACGAGGTCCACCACGCGCTGCGGGAGCGTCACGACCACCTGCATGGTCTGCCACGTCCCGGACGCGGCGACGGACAGCGCCTCGCCGACCGACTGGCGCTGGATCACCGACGCCGGTGAGAGCCCGAGGAACCCGACCTCACGGGTCAGCACCTCGCCCGCGTCGTCGGTCACCGCGAAGCCGTCGTCGTCGACCACGGGACGCTCCGCGACCACGGGCGTGGCCGTCAGGTCGACCTGGCGGCCGTCCCGCTCGACGACCAGCGGGACCGTCCGGTCACCGGCGTCCCGGATGAGGGCGCTGACCTGGGCCCACGAGGTCACCTCGACGCCGTCGAACGACACGAGGCGGTCCCCGGGCCGCACGCCGGCTGCCGCCGCGGGCGCCGGCGGGTCGTCCGCGGCGCACGCGGTGCCGGCCGGGGCGTCGGCGGCGACGATGCACTCCGAGACGCTCTCGACCGTGGTGCCGGGCACGGGCATGCCGATGCCGACGTACGCGACGAGCAGCAGGACCACGGCGATGAGGAGGTTCATCACCGGACCGCCGAGCATGACGACGAGCTTCCTGGGCGTCGACAGCCGGTAGAAGGCGCGGTGGTCCTCGCCCGGGCGGATCTCCCCGGCGCTGGCCGCGCGCGCGTCGGCGGCCAGGCGCTGCCACCAGGTGCGCGGTGCCCGCGCCCCGACCGCCTCGTCCGGCGGGTACATGCCGATGAGCCGGACGTACCCACCGAGCGGCAGGGCCTTGATCCCGTACTCGGTCTCACCGCGCGTGCGGGACCACAGCGTGGGGCCGAACCCGACCATGTACTGGCTGACGCGCACACCGAACCGCTTGGCGGGCACCATGTGCCCCACCTCGTGCAGCGCGATCGAGCCGAGCAGCACGACGACGAAGACGAGCACCCCGACGACGGTCTCCACGACACCCCCTCCTGCGGGCCGCGGTCGGCCCTGCGTGCGCGGACAGCGTACGTCCGCCGCAGGACATCATCCCCGGTCCGCCTGTGAACAGGGGCGCCGGTCCCCCGGGCGGCGCAGCGCTCAGCGCCGACGCGCCCGTGCGACCACCTGCACGACCAGCACGACGAGCAGGGCCAGGACGAACATCGCGGAGCTGATGACGTTGGCCTGCGGGGGGATGCCCCGGGTCGCCGACACGTAGACGAACTTCGGGAACGTCGTGAACCCGCCCGACGTGAAGTTCGTGACGATGAAGTCGTCGAAGCTGAGGCTGAAGGCCAGCAGGGCAGCCGCCCCGATCCCGGGCAGCAGCAGCGGGAACGTGACGCGCCAGAACGCGTGCCAGGGGGTGGCGTACAGGTCCGCCGCCGCCTGCTCGAGCGCCGGGTCGAGCGTCGACACGCGGGCCTTGACGGCCACGACCACGAAGCTCAGGCAGAACATCACGTGCGCCAGCACCACGGTGCCGAACCCGAGCGGCAGGCGCAGGGACAGGAACTGCGAGACGAGCGCGGCCCCGAGGACGACCTCCGGCGTGGCCATGGGCAGGAAGACCAGCAGGTCGACCGCCGGGCGGCCGCGGAACCGGGCGCGCACCAGGCCGATGGCCAGGAGCGTGCCCAGCGTCGTCGCGACGACCGTCGAGACGACACCGACCTGCAGGGACCCGACCAGCGCCGAGCAGACACGCGGCGCGCCACAGGGGTTCCGCCACGCGTCGAGCGTGAAGCCGCGCCACACGAGGTTGGTCTTGCCGCCGTCGTTGAACGAGAACAGCACGGTGTACGCCACCGGCACGAGCAGGAACAGGAACCCGAGCGCGGCGAACGTCGGGACGACCGCACCGCCGATCCCCCGCCGGCTCACACGAGGTCCTCGGTGCCGGCGCGCCGCACGTACGCCGTGACGAGCACGAGGATCGCGACCATGAGGACGACCGACAGCACCGCCGCGGTCGGGTAGTCGAGCAGCCGGAAGAACCGGCCGTCCACGACCTGGCCGATCATGACGGTCGTCGTGCTGTTGCCCAGGAGCGAGGAGTTGACGTAGTCCCCGACGGCCGGGATGAACGTCAGCAGCGTGCCGGCGACGACGCCCGGCATGGACAGCGGGAGCGTCACCCGGCGGAACGTCGTCGCGGGTGTCGCGTACAGGTCGGCCCCTGCCTCCAGCAGCCGGGGGTCCAGACGCTCGAGCGCGGCGAACAGCGGCAGGACCATGAAGGGCAGGAAGGAGTACGTGAGTCCCACGACGACCGCGGCCGACGTGGCGGACACGCGGCCGTCGGGCGGCAGGACGTGCAACCACCGCAGCGCGCCGACCACCGCTCCCCCGTCCGCGAGGATCTGCTTCCACGCGATGGTCCGCAGGATGAAGCTCGTGAAGAACGGCGCCACCACCAGGACCACGAGCAGTCCCTGCAGGGTCCGGCGCCCACGGGCCCGGACGGCGATGACGTAGGCCATCGGGTACCCGACGAGGAGGGCCGCCACGGTCGCGGCACCCGCGAACGCGAACGAGCGGAGCAGCTGGGGCCAGAACGCACCGAGCGCCTCGGGGTAGTTCTGCCACCGCAGGGCGGGCGTGTACTGCCCCAGCTCGCCACCGGGCACGGGCGCGTACAGGGACGTCGCGAGCAGGGTGCCGACGGGCAGCACGAAGAACACGGCGAGGTACAGCACGCCCGGCAGCAGGAGCCGACGTGCGCCGCGGCCGCCCGCCGGTGCCGGCGGCGGCCCTCCGGGGACGGCCGGGGCGCGGGGCCGCGCCAGCGCCGCTGCCGCGCTCACGGCTCGTCGTCCAGGTCGACCGTGCCGGCGGCGGGCTCCTCGTCCCCGTCGAGGGCGAAGGCGAAGACCGGGTCCCACGTCAGGGCCACCGGGGTGCCGGGCGGGTGCACCGTCGCCCCGCCGGCGTTCTGGGCGAAGACACCGAACGTGGCCAGGCCGCCGACGTCCACCTGGTACTGGGTGCTGACGCCGGTGAACGACGCGTCGACGACGGTGCCGCCCCGCAGGACGTCCTGCCCCGCGGCGACCTGCTCGTCCGCCGCGACCAGCCGGATCTTCTCCGGGCGCACGCCGACCAGCACGCGGGGGCCCGCCGCGACGTTGCGGGCGGCCGGCACGCGCAGCCGGGCGCCGGTGACGTCGACGCCCAGCACCCGCCCGCCGTCGAGCACCTCGACCACCGTGCCCGGCACCAGGTTCGACTGCCCCAGGAAGTTGGCGACGAAGGCGGTCCGTGGGTGCTCGTAGAGCTCTGCCGGCGCCCCGACCTGCTCGACGCGGCCCCGGTTCATCACCGCGACGGTGTCGGCCATCGTCATGGCCTCCTCCTGGTCGTGCGTCACGTGGACGAACGTGATGCCGACCTCGGCCTGGATGCGCTTGAGCTCCAGCTGCATCCGCCGCCGCAGCTTCAGGTCGAGCGCGCCCAGCGGCTCGTCCAGCAGGAGCAGCGCCGGCCGGTTGACCACGGCCCGGGCGAGGGCCACCCGCTGCTGCTGCCCGCCGGACAGCTGCGTCGGACGTCGGTCGGCGAGGTGCGCGAGCTCGACGAGCTCGAGCGCCTCGAGCGCCCGCGCCCGCACGTCGCGGGCCCGGCGCCGACGGAGCCCGAACGCCACGTTCTCGAGCACGTCGAGGTGGGGGAAGAGCGCGTAGGACTGGAACACGGTGTTGACCGGGCGGCGGTGCGCCGGCACGTCCGTCACGTCCTGCCCGGCCAGGCGCACGGTGCCCGCCGAGGGCCGCTCCAGCCCGGCGACCATCCGCAGCGTGGTCGTCTTCCCGCAGCCGGACGGCCCGAGCAGCGCGAAGAAGGTTCCGGACGGGACCGCCAGGGTGAGGTCGTCCACCGCGAGGAACTCGCCGAACCGCCGGCTGACGCCGTCGATCTCCAGCGCGGCACCCGCGGCCGCCGTGCGCTCGACCGTCGGGTCGTCCGTGCCGACCGCGGTCACGCTCTCAGGCCCCGATCGCGGTGAGGAACTGCCCGTTGTAGCGCTCCTCCTCCGCGGGGGTGAGCGTCCGGAACACGCGCACCTGGGACAGGATCTCGTCCGTCGGGAAGATCATGGGGTCCTCCGCGAGCGCGGGGTCGATGCCCGCCATCGCCTCCTGGGCGCCCTGCACCGGCGTGATGTAGTTGACCCAGGCGGCCACCTCTGCGGCGACCTGCGGGTCGTAGTAGTAGTCGAACAGCTCCTCGGCCTGCGCCCTGCGCGGCGACGCGTGCGGGACCATGAGGTTGTCGCTCCACAGCGTGCCCCCGGCCTCGGGGATGGCGAACGCGAACCGCCCGTCGTACTCGTAGTTCAACGACGTGATGTCACCCGACCACGCGATGCACGCCACCGCGTCGCCCGAGGCCAGGTCCTGCACGTAGGAGTTGCCCCGGACCTGACGGATCTGCCCGTCGTCGAGGTGGCGCTGCACCACGTCGAGCGCGTCGAACCAGTCGTCCGTGCTCCACCCGCCCGACGGGTCCGTGCCGTTCTCGAGCATGATCAGCCCGATGGTGTCGCGCATCTCCGACAGCACCTCGACGCGGCCCTTGTAGCGCGGGTCCCACAGGTCCGACACCGACCGCAGCCCGTCCGGGATCGCCTGGGTGTCCCAGGCGATCCCGGCGAAGCCCGACTGCCACGTCAGGGAGAACCGGCGGCCGTCGTCGAAGTCGACCCCGGCGAGGTTCGGCAGGATGTTGGCGGCGTTGGGGATCCGTGACTTGTCGAGCTCGGCCACGTACTCCTGACGGATCCAGCGGGCCGTCATCCAGTCGGTGAGGGTCACGACGTCGTAGCCGATGTCCTGGCCGTTCTCGAGCTGGCGCGAGACCTTCCCGTAGAACGAGTCGTTGTCCTCGACGTCCTCCGCGTAGTCGACGGCGATGCCGGACTGCTCCTCGAACGCCGCGAGCGTCGGGAAGCTCGTGCCCGCCTCGTCCTGGTCGAGGTACTGCGTCCAGTTCGCCCACCGCAGCGCGCCCCCGGCGCCGCCGCCGTCCTCCCCCGCCTGGGTCGAGCCGGCGGTCCCGCAGGCGGCGAGCAGCGCGCCCGCACCGGCAGCGCCCGCCGCGCCGGCGAGGAACCTGCGCCGGGACACCCCGCCGGCCTGCCGCACCAGCTCGCGCACACGGGGGTCCCCCGGGAGCTCACGTCGACCGCTGCTCATCTCGCTCCTCTCGCGGCCGCCCCCGGCCTGCGTGGATGGTGGCGCACCCGCAGGTGCACGCACAAGGAATCCGTCGCGACGAGCGCTGTTGGCAACGAAAAGTTTCCACCGTCGGAACATCCGCGACCGAGAACACCCGTCGTGCCCGACGGCGCGCACATGCTACGAGCGCGACGTGCGCCCGTGACAGGCCTGACCACGGGTCGGACTCGTCCCTGTTCGTCCGGGTACGGCCCGGCGCGGGGTGCCTACGCGCCGAACGCGGACATCACGTGCTTCACCCGGGTGTAGTCCTCGAGGCCGAGCAGTGACAGGTCCTTGCCGTACCCCGAGTGCTTGAAGCCGCCGTGCGGCATCTCGGCCACGAACGGCAGGTGCGTGTTGACCCAGACGACCCCGAAGTCCAGCGCGCGGGACGTCCGCAGCGCCCGCGCGTGGTCCCGGGTCCACACCGAGGACGCGAGCCCGTAGCGGACGTCGTTCGCCAGCCGCACCGCCTCGTCCTCGTCGGTGAACGTCTGGACCGTGACGACCGGGCCGAAGACCTCCTCCTGCACGATCTCGTCCTCCTGCTGGAGGCCGTCGACGACGGTCGCCTCGAGGAACCAGCCGTCGCCGGGGGGCCGCCCGCCCCCCGCCACCACGGTGGCGTGCCCCGGCAGGCGGTCCAGCAGCCCGGTGACCCGCGCCAGCTGCCGCTCGTTGTTCAGGGGCCCGAAGGCCACCTCCGGGTCGTCGGGCGCGCCCGTGCGCCGGGTGCGCGCCGCCTGCGCGAGCGCGGCCACGAGCTCGTCGTGCACGTCCGCGTGCACCAGGACGCGGGACGCGGCCGTGCAGTCCTGGCCGGCGTTGTAGCAGGCCGCGTCCGCGATGCCCTCCGCCGCGGCCTCGAGGTCGGCGTCGTCGAGCACGACGACCGGGGCGTTGCCCCCGAGCTCGAGGTGGACCCGCTTGAGGCCGTCCGCGGCCGCCCGCGCGACCTCCCGCCCGGCACGGACCGACCCGGTGATGGCCACCATGTCCGGGCGCGGGTGGGCGACCACGGCGCGACCGGTCCCGCGGTCGCCGCACACGACGTTGAGCACGCCGGGCGGCAGCACCTGCGCCGCGAGCTGCGCCAGCCGCACCGTGGTGACCGGGGTGGTGTCGGACGGCTTGAGGACGACCGTGTTGCCCGCCGCGAGCGCGGGCGCGATCTTCCACACCGCCATCATCAGCGGGTAGTTCCACGGCGTGACCTGCCCGACCACGCCGACGGGCTCGCGGCGCAGCCAGGACGTGTGCCCCTCGAGGTACTCGCCGGCCGCCAGTCCGGGCAGCACCCGCGCCGCCCCGGCGAAGAACCGCAGCTGGTCGACGCACGGCGGGACCTCGTCGGTCACCGTCAGGTGCAGCGGCTTGCCGGTGTTGCGCGACTCCGCGGCCACCAGCTCGTCGGCGTGCGCGTCGACGAGGTCGGCCAGCGCGAGCAGCGCGGCCTGCCGCTCGGCCGGCGTCGTGCGTGCCCACCCGGCGGCGGCGCGGTCGGCGGCGGCGTACGCCGCGTCGACGTCCTCGGGGCCGCTGAGCGGCGCCGTGCCGTACGACCGGCCCGTGCTGGGGTCCACCACCGCGGTGGTGGACCCGTCGCGCGCCGGGACGTCCCGGCCGTCGACGACGTTGGTGAGCTCGAGCGTCGGGGTGTCGGTCACGGTCGTCCTCCTGACGCCCCGCAGGGCGGCCGGCGTGGCGTGCGGTGCGGCGAGGCTAGTGCGGGTGACGCCCGCACGGTAGAGCAACCGACGCCGGGTGCCCGAGATCCGCGGTCTCGACCACGCTCGGCGACGGATCCGTCGCATCAGCCGGGCCGCACCGACGGAATCCCTTGCGGCGGCGCTGTCGTCCGCGCCACGATCGGGGCATGACGCAGCGGGACCGCACCGCCGTCGCGCTCGACGCGGCGGCGAAGGGCATCATCGAACAGCTCCAGGAGGACGGCCGACGGCCGTACGCCACCATCGGCAGGGCCGTCGGGCTGTCCGAGGCGGCCGTCCGCCAGCGCGTGCAGCGCCTGCAGGAGCAGGGCGTCATCCAGATCGTCGCGGTGACCGACCCCCTGCAGGTCGGCTTCCGCCGGCAGGCGATGATCGGCATCCGGGCCGACGGGGACCTCAACGAGCTCGCCGAGCGGGTCGCGGCCATCCCGGAGGTCGACTACGTCGTCGTCACCGCGGGGTCGTTCGACGTGCTGGTCGAGGTCGTCTGCGAGGACGACGAGCACCTGCTCACCGTGCTCAACGACGCCGTCCGCGCGCTGCCCGGCGTCCGCAGCACCGAGACGTTCGTGTACCTGCGCCTGCACAAGCAGCTCTACAACTGGGGGACGCGATGAGCACCACGCCGCTCGGCACCGACCGGCAGACGGCCGCGCGCAGCCACCTGTGGGGCCACTTCACCCGGCAGAGCGCGTGGGAAGCGGGTGTCCCGACGATCGTGCGGGGCGAGGGGCACCATGTCTGGGACGCCGAGGGGCACCGGCTGATCGACGGGCTGTCCGGGCTCTTCGTCGTGCAGCTCGGCCACGGCCGGGAGGAGCTCGCCGCCGCGGCGGCGGCGCAGGCGCGCGAGCTCGCGTACTTCCCCGTGTGGTCCTACGCCCACCCGCAGGCGATCGACCTCGCCGAGCGGCTGGCGTCGTACGCACCGGGCGACCTCAACCGGGTCTTCTTCACCACGGGCGGGGGCGAGGCGGTCGAGACCGCGTGGAAGCTGGCGAAGAACTACTGGCGCCTGCGGGGCAGGCCCGGCAAGCACAAGGTGGTCTCGCGGGCGATCGCCTACCACGGCACGACGCACGGCGCCCTGGCGATCACGGGCCTGCCCGACCTGCGGGCACCCTTCGAGCCGCTGGTCCCGGGCGCGCACAAGGTGCCCAACACCAACGCCTACCGGGCACCGGAGCACCTGCGGGACGACCCCAAGGCGTTCGGGCGCTGGGCGGCGGACCGTATCGCGGAGGCCATCGAGTTCGAGGGCCCCGACACGGTGGCCGCCGTGTTCCTCGAGCCGGTGCAGAACGCCGGCGGGTGCTTCCCCCCGCCGCCCGGCTACCTCGAGCGCGTGCGCGAGATCTGCGACGAGCACGACGTCCTGCTCGTGTCCGACGAGGTGATCTGCGCGTTCGGCCGCATCGGCGGGATGTTCGCGTGCACCGACCTCGGCTACGTGCCGGACATGATCACGTGCGCCAAGGGCATGACCTCGGGCTACTCCCCCATCGGCGCGTGCATCGTGTCGGACCGGGTGTTCGAGCCGTTCGCGGCCGGGACGGCGAGCTTCGCGCACGGGTACACGTTCGGCGGCCACCCGGTGTCCGCGGCGGTCGCGATGGCGAACCTCGACCTGTTCGAGGCCGAGGGCGTCGTCGACCACGTGCGCCGCGAGGCACCGGTGCTGCGCCGCACCCTCGAGCGGCTGCTGGACCTGCCGATCGTCGGCGACGTGCGCGGGGAGGGGTTCTTCTACGGCATCGAGCTCGTCAAGGACCGCGCGACGCGGGAGACGTTCGACGACGAGGAGTCCGAGCGGC
The DNA here is from genome assembly GCF_018388445.1 of Cellulomonas wangleii. Lineage (NCBI taxonomy): Bacteria > Bacillati > Actinomycetota > Actinomycetes > Micrococcales > Cellulomonadaceae > Cellulomonas > Cellulomonas wangleii. Next base: position 1,622,077 of record NZ_CP074405.1, on the reverse strand, counting down.
TGCTGCGCGGGTTCCTCACCCCGGCGCTGTACGAGGCGGGCCTGTACTGCCGCGCCGACGACCGCGGCGACCCGGTCGTCCAGCTCGCACCTCCCCTGACCTGCGGGCCGGTGCAGTTCGACGAGATCGAGCAGATCCTGCGCGACGTGCTCACGCAGGCGTGGGCCCGGCTGTGACGCTCGCGGACGTCTCGCTGTGGTGGGAGCAGGTCGTCGCCGACGACCCCGCCGCCGGCCGCCCACGCCCGCCGCTGGACGGTGACACCACCGCGGACGTCGTCGTCGTGGGCGCCGGGTACACCGGCCTCTGGACGGCCTACTACCTGCTGGAGGCCGACCCGTCGCTCGACGTGCTGGTGCTCGACGCGCACACCGCCGGGTTCGGCGCGAGCGGGCGCAACGGCGGCTGGTGCTCGGCGCTGTTCCCCGTGGGAGGAGACGCCCTCGCGCGCCGGTACGGCCCGGACGCGGCGCGCGCGATGCGCGCCGCGATGCGCGACACGGTCGTCGAGGTGGGCGGTGTGACCGCCGCCGAGCAGATCGACTGCGACTTCCGGTACGGCGGCACGGTGACGCTGGCACGCGGTGCCGCTCAGCTGGACCGGGTGGCCGCCGACGTCACCGAGGCCGGCCGCTGGGGCGACGAGCTGCACCTGCTCGACCCGCAGGGCGTGGCCACGCACGTGCGGGCCACGGACGTGCTGGGCGGCGCCTGGACGCCCGACTGCGCACGCGTGCAGCCGGCGCGGCTCGTGCACGGCCTCGCCCGGGTCGTCGAGCAGCGGGGCGCCCGCATCGCGGAGGGCACCCGCGCGCTGCGCATCGCGCCACGGGCCGTCGTCACCGACCGGGGCACGGCCCGGTGCCGGTGGGTCGTGCGCGCGACCGAGGGGTGGACCGCGACGCTGCCGGACACGCGCCGCGCGCTGGCGCCGGTGTACTCCCTGATGATCGCCACCGCGCCGCTGCCGGCGGACGTGTGGTCGCAGATCGGCCTCGAGCAGGGGCAGACGTTCACCGACGCCCGCCACCTGCTGGTGTACGGGCAGCGGACCGCGGACGACCGCCTGGCGTTCGGCGGCCGGGGCGCCCCGTACCACCTCGGGTCCACCGTGGAGCCCGCCCACGAGCACGCACCGCGCGTCCACGGCCACCTGCGGCGGGCGCTCGTCGACCTGTTCCCGTCGGTGGCCGGCCACGCGGTGACGCACTCCTGGGGCGGGCCGCTGGGTGTGCCCCGCGACTGGCACCCGTCCGTCGGCCTGGACACCGCGACCGGGATCGGGTGGGCCGGGGGCTACGTCGGCGACGGCGTCGCGACGGCGAACCTCGCCGGGCGCACGCTCGCCGACCTCGTCACCGGTGCGGAGTCGCCGCTGACGCGGCTGCCCTGGGTGGGGCACCGCTCGCCGCCCTGGGAGCCCGAGCCCCTGCGGTGGGCCGGCATCACCGCGGCGCGCTGGGCCGCGCGCCGGGCGGACCGGGCCGAGCGGCGCACCGGCCGCGCGGGACGGGCCGGCGGGCTGCTCGCCCGCGTCACGGGCGGCTGACGCGCCGATCGGTGCCGGCGGGGCCGTGCGCCCGCTCCCCGTCAGCCCGCGGCCAGCACCTCGTGCGCGCGCGTGCGCGCCCAGCGCTCGGCGTCGAGCACCGCCTCGAGGGTGAGCGCCCCGGCCGGGGTGCCGACGTGCTCGCCCAGCACCCGCTCCACGGTGGCCACCACCTGGCCGAAGCCGATGTCACCGGCCAGGAACGCGCCGACCGCCTCCTCGTTCGCCGCGTTGTAGACCGCGGGGTGCGTCGCCGAGGCGGCGACGGCGGAGCGCGCGAGCCCGACCGCCGGGAAGACCGTCTCGTCGAGCGGCTCGAACGTCCACGACGTCGCGGTGGACCAGTCGCAGGCACGCGCGGCACCGGCCACCCGCTCCGGCCACGCCAGTCCCAGCGCGATGGGCAGGCGCATGTCGGGCGGCGAGGCCTGCGCGATCGTCGACCCGTCGACGAACTCGACCATGGAGTGCACCACCGACTGCGGGTGCACCACCACCGCGATGTCCGCGACCGGCACGTCGAAGAGCAGGTGCGCCTCGATGAGCTCCAGCCCCTTGTTCATCAGGCTCGCCGAGTTCACCGTCACGACCGGGCCCATCGACCACGTGGGGTGGGCCAGCGCCTGCTGCGGCGTGGCGGCGGCGACCTGCTCGGCCGTCCAGCCGCGGAACGGGCCGCCCGACGCCGTGAGCACGAGCCGGGCCACCTCGCCGCGGGCGCCGGAGCGCAGCGCCTGCGCGATCGCGGAGTGCTCGGAGTCGACCGGCACGATCTGGTCGGGCCGGACCGCGGCCGCGTGCACCAGCGCGCCGCCCACCACCAGCGACTCCTTGTTCGCCAGCGCGAGCGTGCTCCCGGCCCGCAGCGCCGCGAGCGTGGGCAGCAGACCGACCGACCCGGTGATGCCGTTGAGCACGACGTCCGCCCCGTGACCGGCCAGCTCGGCGGCGGCGTCGGGTCCCGCGAGCACCCGCGTCCCGGGCAGCGCGTCCCGCACGACCGCGGCGGCGGCGGGGTCGGCCACCGCCACGGACGGCACGGCGTACCGGCGTGCCTGGGCGATCAGCAGCTCGACCTGCGCGCCGCCGGCGGACAGGCCGGTGACCGTGAACCGGTCCGGGTTGGCCGCCACGATGTCGAGGGCCTGCGTCCCGATGGACCCCGTGGAACCCAGGACGACGACGGACCGGCTCGCACCGCCGTCGGTGTGTGCGCTCACTCGACGCCGAGCAGGACCTCGACCGCACGCGCCACGAACGCGTCGACGGGCCCCTCCGCGTAGCCGTTGCGCCCGTTGCGGCGTCGGAACGTGGTCGCGCGCACCTCGGCCGCCGTCAACGGCGCCCCGGTGTCGAAGTAGGCGACCAGCCGGTGGCACAGCTCGTCGACGTCCGCGGGCTCGTAGCCCGGCTTGCGGCCCTCGGGCGGCGCGAACCGGTCGCCGTCCGGACGGCCGAGCCGTCCGTACAGGGTGCGGGCCTGCGCACCGAGGTGCTCCATCCACGCCCCCTGGCCGCGCTCGGCGACGAACTGCGCGCGGTGACGCGCCACGAACGCCGCCTCGAGACGGTCGAGCGCCGCGTCCACGGCCGCGGTCACGTACCCGCCGCGCACGAGGTCGAAGGCGACGTCACGGACGTCCGCACCGGACAGCGCCGTCGGGGGCCCCTGCTCGTACACCGCACGCGCGTGCGAGAAGAACTCGTCGACCTCGTCCGGGTCGTAACCCCGACGCAGGCCGGACACGGTGCGGAACATCCCGTCGCTCACTCGTCCTCCTCCGCGGCGAGCTGGCCGCACGCACCGTCGATGTCGCTGCCGCGGGTGTCCCGGATGGTCGTGGGGATCCCGTGCGCCCGCAAGCGTGCCACGAACTCGCGCTCGACCTCGGGATCGCTCGCCGTCCAGCGCGAACCGGGTGTCGGGTTGAGCGGGATGGGGTTGCAGTGGACCCAGCCGGAGCCGCCGCGGGCGAGCAGCTTCTCGCCCAGCAGGTCGGCCCGCCACGCGTGGTCGTTGACGTCGCGGATCAGGGCGTACTCGATCGACACGCGCCGGCCGGTGACGTCGAAGTACCGCCGGGCGGAGTCCAGCGCCTCGTCCACGCTCCACCGGGTGTTGACCGGCACCAGCTCGCTGCGCAGCTCGTCGTCGGGGGCGTGCAGCGACAGCGCCAGCGTCACGGGGATCCCCTCGCCGGCGAGCCGGTCCATCGCGGGCACCAGGCCCACCGTGGAGACCGTCACGTTGCGTGCCGACATGCCCAGACCGTCGGGGGCGGGCGCGACCAGCGTGCGCACGGTCGCCATGACCGCCTTGTAGTTCGCCAGCGGCTCGCCCATGCCCATGAAGACCACGTTGCTCAGGCGGGTGGCACCGCCGGCCACCTCACCGGCCGCCAGCGCACGGGCGGCCTCGCGCACCTGCTCGACGATCTCGGCGGTGGACAGGTTGCGCAGCAGGCCCATCTTCCCGGTCGCGCAGAACGAGCACGCCAGGCCGCACCCGGCCTGCGACGACACGCACAGCGTCGTGCGGCTGGCGTACCGCATCAACACGGACTCGACCTTGGCGCCGTCGAACAGGTGGTACAGCGTCTTCACGGTCGTGCCGTGGTCGGCCGTCAACGTGCGGCTGGTGGTCAGCAGCTGCGGGAACAGGTCACCGACGAGGGCGTCGCGCGACGCCTTCGGCAGGTCGGTCATCGCGTCGGCGTCGGCCGTCAGGTGCGTGAAGTAGTGCGTCGCGAGCTGCTTGGCGCGGAACGGCTTCTCGCCGAGCGTCGTGACGGCGGCGACCCGCTCCTCGGGCGTGAGGTCCACGAAGTGGCGCGGCGGCTTGCCACGCGCGCCCCGGGTCGGGGCGGTGAGCTGCAGGCGCACGGGGGTGGCGTTCACGGTCGGCGCCTCCTTCCAGGGATGGGCGGTGCGGTCACCCGGCGGGGGGCTGCAGGTACGCGAGCAGCACCCACACGGTCGGGGCGGTGAGCAGGAGGGAGTCGAGCCTGTCGAGCACGCCGCCGTGGCCCGGCAGCAGCCGGCCCATGTCCTTGAGCTCGAGGTCGCGCTTGATCATGGACTCGGCCAGGTCGCCGAGCGTCGCGCTCACGACGACCCCGACGCCCAGGAGCGCACCGACCAGCGGCTCGCCGTGGAACACGGTCTGGATGCCGACCACACCCACGACGCTCGTCAGGACGAGCGAGCCGACCAGGCCCTCCCAGGACTTCTTGGGGCTGACCGACGGCGCCAGCGGGTGACGTCCCAGGAGCGTGCCGACCACGTACCCGCCGGTGTCGCACGCGACGGCCAGCAGGATGAACAGCGCGACCCGCGCGGGCCCGTCGGGCTCGGCGAGCATGAGCATGACGAACCCGCCCAGGAACGGCAGGTACGCCGCGGCGAACGTCGCCGCGGACGCGTCCCGCAGAGCCGCCTCCCCGCTGCCGTCGAGCACGCGCCAGACCACGGCCCCGCCCACGGTCAGCAGGAACGCCACGAACAGGGCCTCCGGCCCCGCGACGTACGCCGAGACGAGGATCCCGGCGGCGCCGACGACCAGCGGGACCAGCGGCAGGTGGATCGAGCGCCGCGCGAACGCCTGCGCCAGCTCCCACATCGCTGCGGAGACGGCGAGCACGGCGAGGACCGCGAACGCGTCCTTGCGGATGAACAGGGATGCCCCGACGGCGCCGAGCAGGATCACGGCGACCGTCACCGCCGCCGGGAGGTTCCGGCCGGCGCGGGTGGCGCGAGGAGCGGCGAGCTGCGTCATCAGACCTCGAGGAGCTCGCTCTCCTTGGAGGCGAGCAGCTGGTCGACGAGCTCGACGTGCTTCTTGGTCAGCGCCTCGAGCTCCTTCTCGGCACGACCCACCTCGTCCTCGCCCGCCTCGCCGTCCTTCGCGATGCGGTCGAGCTCCTCCTTGGCACGACGACGGATCGAGCGCACCGAGATGCGTGCGTCCTCGGCCTTGGACTTGGCGAGCTTGACGAAGTCCTTGCGACGCTCGGCCGTCAGCGCGGGCAGCACGACGCGCACGACGTTGCCGTCGTTGGTCGGGTTCACGCCGAGGTCGGAGTCGCGCAGCGCCTTCTCGATCGCCGCCATCGACGACTTGTCGAACGGCGAGACGAGGATGGTGCGCGCCTCGACGACGTTGAACGACGCGAGCTGCTGCAGCGGCGTCGGCGAGCCGTAGTAGTCGACGAACACCTTCGCGAACATCGCGGCGTTCGCCCGACCCGTGCGGATGGCGGCGAAGTCCTCCTTCGCGACCTCCACGGCCTTGTCCATCTTCTCCTCGGCCTCGAGGAGTGTGTCGTCGATCACCGGTGCTCCTTCGTCTGTGTCGTGCGGACCTGCGCCTGCCGGCGCCGCGCGGCGCCGTCGTCGTCGTGCTCAGCTCGCAGTGATGAGCGTCCCGATCTTCTCACCCTCGAGGGCGCGCGTGACGTTGCCCTCGGCCTCCAGGCCGAAGACCCGCATGGGCACGTCGTTGTCACGGCAGAGGCTGAGCGCCGAGGTGTCCATGACGCCGAGCTCGCCCACGATGGCCTCGGTGTAGGTCAGGTGGTCCAGCTTGCGCGCGTCGGGGTCGCGCCGGGGGTCCGCGGTGTAGACGCCGTCCACGCCGTTCTTGCCCATGAGGACCTCCTGGCAGTGCGTCTCGAGCGCACGCTGGACGGCCACGGTGTCGGTGGAGAAGTAGGGCATCCCCGCGCCCGCGCCGAAGATCACGACGCGTCCCTTCTCGAGGTGCCGGATCGCGCGCAGCGGGATGTACGGCTCCGCGACCTGACCCATCGTGATGGCGGTCTGCACGCGGGTGCTCACGCCCGCCTGCTCGAGGAAGTCCTGCAGGGCGAGGCAGTTCATCACGGTGCCGAGCATGCCCATGTAGTCGGCACGTGCCCGGTCCATCCCGCTGACCTGCAGCTCGGCGCCGCGGAAGAAGTTGCCCCCGCCCACGACGATCGCGACCTGCACCCCGTTGCGCACGGCCGCGGCGATCTCGCCGGCGATCCGGCGCACCACGGGCACGGCCAGTCCGATGGAGCCACCACCGAAGCTCTCACCCGAGAGCTTGAGCAGGACGCGGCGTGCGTCCCCGGACCCGTTCCGGTGCTGCTCCTGCGACGACGGCTGCTGGCTCACGTGTCCTCCACCTCGCTCGTGCGCCGCGTGGCGCGTGCCCGCTGGGTCGGTGCGGGTCGCCCGGCGGACCACGGGCGCCCGGTGCGGCGGTGGCCCCGGCCCACGCGGGCCGGGGCCACCGTCGTCGTCACGACGCTCAGGCGCCCACGCGGTAGCGGACGAAGCCCGTCACCGTGCCGCCGGCCTCGGCGAGGACCTGGCCGACCGACTTCTTGTTGTCCTTGGCGAAGGCCTGGTCCACCAGGACGGCCTCCTTGAAGAACCCGTTGAGGCGACCCTCGACGATCTTCGGGAGCGCGCCCTCGGGCTTGCCCTCGTTGCGCGCCGTCTCCTCGGCGATGCGGCGCTCGTTCTCCACGACGTCCGCGGGGACCTCGTCGCGCGTGAGGTACGTCGGCGAGAACGCCGCGACGTGGGTCGCGATGTCACGCGCGACGGCGGCGCCGGCCGCGTCCGTGGCGACGAGGACACCGACCTGCGGGGGCAGGTCCTTGTTGACCTTGTGGAGGTAGACCTCGACGTGCTCGCCGGCGAGACGCGCGACGCGCCGCACGACGATCTTCTCGCCCAGCGTGGCGGCCGTCTCGTCGACGACCGTCTGCACGGGCGTGCCGTCGCACTCGGCCGCGAGCAGCGCGTCCGCGTCACCGGCACCCGTGGCGACGGCGGCGGCGAGCACCCGGTCGGCCAGCGAGATGAAGGTCTGGTTCTTGGCGACGAAGTCCGTCTCGGAGTTGACCTCGACGAGCACGCCCACCTGGCCCTCGCCGTCGGCCGTCGGGCCGACGTGCGCGGCGACCAGGCCGTCGGAGGCGGCGCGGCCCTCGCGCTTGCCGACGCCCTTGAGGCCCTTCACGCGGATGATCTCGAGGGCCTTGTCGGCGTCGCCGTCGGCCTCCTCGAGCGCCTTCTTCACGTCGAGCATGCCCGCACCGGTGCGCTCGCGCAGGGCCTTGATGTCTGCCAGCGAGTAGTTCGCCATCAGTTCCGTCCGTCCTCGAGTTCTCGTCATGCCGACGTCCTCGGCATGCCGGGTGCGGCGCGGTGGTCCGCGCCGCACCCGTGGGGTCGTACCGGGCGCCCGGGGGCGCTGGCGTCAGGCCTGCTCGGTGCCCTCGGCGGCGGGCTCGGCGCCCTCGGCCGTGGCCTCCTCGCGCGCCTCGGCCGCGGCAGCGGCCTCGACGGCGGGGGCGGCGTCCTGACCGGGAGCGACGGCCGACTCGTCCGGCGTCGCCTCACCCGGGGCGGCCTGCGGGTCGCCCGCCTGCGCAGCCGCGGCGTCGACCGCGGCCGGCGCCAGCGCCGGGTCCTGCAGACCGGCCTCGGCACCCGCCAGGAGCTCCCGCTCCCACTCGGCGAGCGGCTCGGCGGCCGGCTCGCCAGCCTGGCTGGCCGCAGCGCCGCCGGAGTGGCGCTTGAGCGTGCCGTCGGCGACCGCGTCGGCGATCACACGGGTCAGCAGCTGCACGGCACGGATGGCGTCGTCGTTGCCCGGGATCGGGTAGTCGACGACGTCGGGGTCGCAGTTGGTGTCGAGGATCGCGACGACCGGGATGCCCAGCTTGCGCGCCTCGTCGACCGCGAGGTGCTCCTTGTTCGTGTCGACGATCCACACGGCCGAGGGAACCTTGGCCATGTCACGGATGCCGCCGAGCGTCTTGGTGAGCTTGTCCTTCTCGCGGCGCAGGACGAGCAGCTCCTTCTTCGTCAGGCCCGAGGCCGCGACGTCGTCGAAGTCGATCTGCTCGAGCTCCTTGAGGCGCTGCAGGCGCTTGTGCACCGTGGTGAAGTTGGTGAGCATGCCACCGAGCCAGCGCTGGTTGACGTACGGCATGCCGACGCGGGCGGCCTGCTCGGCGACGGGCTCCTGCGCCTGCTTCTTGGTCCCCACGAAGAGGATCGAGCCGCCGTGCGCGACCGTCTGGGAGACGAACTCGTACGCGCGGTCGATGTAGGACAGCGACTGCTGCAGGTCGACGATGTAGATGCCGTTGCGCTCGGTGAAGATGAAGCGCTTCATCTTGGGGTTCCAGCGGCGGGTCTGGTGCCCGAAGTGGACACCGCTCTCGAGCAGCTGGCGCATGGTCACGACGGCCATGGCACGTCCTTCCGGCATGCACCGCGAGGTGCACGCGCATGTGTGCGGACCCCCCGGGCCCGCGATCTCGGTTGTCGGCGCGGCCGGCGGCCGCGCCCCTGGTGCCACACCCCCGTCCGCGCCGGGCACGAGGCCCGGACCGCTGCGGACGAGACCCCGCCGTCCTGCCCCCGCCGGCGGGCCGCCGGTCCCGCACGGGGCGGTTCGACGGACGTCGGCGCGTGGACCTGGACGACCGGAGCCGTGGCACGCGAATTCGACCGGCACACGCCGGTCGTGGAAGAAGTCTATCCCACCGCCGAGGGCCTCCCGGACGCGCCGGCCCGGCTGCCCACGCGCGCCGAGCCGACCACGTCCCCGTCCCCGCACGGCTCCGCCCCCAGGCGCGCGCCGTGCAGGGACGGCTGTCCCGGGCGCCCGCCCATCCTGGGCCCGTGCCCTCCGCCCGCCGCACGACTGCGGCCGCCCTCGCCCCGCGTCACGGTCCCGTCGCCTGTCGCGGGCGTACGCCCGCCCGTGCCGCACCCGGTGTCCGGCGGCGTCCGGTCCCCCGTGCTCTCCACCGAGCTCTCCACCGTGCTCGCCCCCGTGCGGTCCCCCGTGCTCTCCCCCGTGGCCGTGCTCCGGCGGGAGCGCCCTGGGTGATCGTGGTCGCCCTGTCCGTGGTCGCCCTGTCCGTGGTCGCCCTGTCCGTGGTCGCCCTGTCCGTGGTCGCCCTGTCCGTGGTCGCGGGCTCGGCCCCGGCGGTGCCCGGCGACGGCCCGCTCGTCCCCGCCCCGGGTCACCACGTCATGGCCGCCCGCGGGGCGGAGCGGATGGGCACCGTACCCGCCGGTGGGGGGTCGCCGCCCGTGGTCGGCGGCGCCCCTGCGCGCACCGTCAGCCGGGCGGGCGCCGGTCCGGCGCGAGCGGGAGCACGGGAGACGCCCGTGGGCGCGTACCGGGCGCCGGTGGACGGCGTGCCGCGCCTGCTGCGAGCCTTCGACCCGCCGCCGCAGCCCTGGCTGGCCGGCCACCGCGGCGTCGACCTCGGAGCCGGGTCCGGCGCGACGGTCCGCGCCCCGGCGGCCGGCACGGTGACCTTCGCCGGGGACGTCGCGGGCCGGGGCGTCGTGACGGTGCTGCACGACGACGGCCTGCGCAGCAGCCTCGAACCCCTGTCGCCGGCAGTCGCGCCCGGCGCCCGTGTCGACGCGGGCGGGGCACTGGGGGCGCTCACGGGCGACGCCCACGGCGGCACGCCGGGCGGGCCGGCGCTGCACTGGGGCGTCCGGGACGGTGACCGCTACGTCGACCCCTGGGCGCTGCTGCCGGGTCACGGCCCGGTGGTGCTGCTCCCGCTGCGGTGAGCGGCCACCGGCGCCGTGGGGGTCACGCGCGCTCGGCGTCCAGCAGCCGGGTACGCAGCCGGCCCATCGCCGCGGTGTGGATCTGCGAGATGCGCGACTCGGTCACCCCGAGCACGCGGCCGATCTCGGCGAGCGTCATGCTCTCGTAGTAGTAGAGGACGACGACCAGACGCTCACGCTCGCCGAGGCACTCGATGGCCCGCGAGAGCAGGTACTTGGTCTCCTGCGCCTCCACGGAGCCCGCGGGGTCGTCCGCGCGGCGGTCCCCCAGCGTGTCCGCCAGCGTGGCCGCGCCGGGGCGGTCGTCGCTGCCGGCGAGCATCTCGTCGAGGGCCGCGATGTTCACGGACGCCAGCTGGGAGTACACGGCGCGCAGCTCACCCACGGGCAGCTCGAGCCGCTGGGCGACCTCGGCCTCGGTGGGCGCGCGGTGCAGCAGTGCCTCGAGCTCGCCGTAGGCGCGGTCGACGGCGCGCGCCTTGGTCCGCACCGACCGCGGCACCCAGTCCATGGCCCGCAGCTCGTCGATGATGGCGCCACGGATCCGCGAGGAGGCGTAGGACTCGAACCGCACGGCGCGGTCGGTCCGGTACTTCTCGATCGCGTCGATGAGCCCGAAGACGCCGTAGGAGACGAGGTCGGCGTGCTCGACGGTCGAGGGCAGGCGCATGCCGATGCGCCCGGCGACGGCCGTGACGAGCGGGACGTAGTGGAGGATCAGCTCCTCGCGCGCGTCCGGGCAGTGTGTCGCGGTGAACCGCGTCCACGCCGCGTCCACCGCGGACACCTCGACGGGTGCGGCGGGCGCCGTGTCCGTCGGCGGCACGGAGGGTGCCGCGGCACCCTCCACGGCCGGACGCTGCTGGGGGATCACGCCGGCCGGCGCGGTCCCCGGGCGGTAGGCCCGCAGGGCGACGGGGGCGCCCGTCTCGGCGAGGTCGTCGTGCAGGGCCGTCATCGTCGGGTCCGTCTCTCTGCAGGTGGTGCTGGGCGTCGGGCGGAGGGTAGGGACCGCGCCCCCGGTGGTGGTCACGACATCACGCCCGGGGGTGGGCGAGCTGGAAGGCGGAGCGCAGGCGCTCCGCGGAGACGTGGGTGTAGCGCTGCGTCGTCGACAGGCTCGCGTGGCCGAGGATCTCCTGGACCGTACGCAGGTCCGAGCCGCCCTCGAGCAGGTGGGTGGCCGCGGTGTGGCGCAGCGCGTGCGGTGCGACGTCCTCGACCCCGACCTCGCGGGCGAGGTCGTGCACGACCGTGCGGACCTGCCGCTGGTCGATGCGGCCGCCGCGGCTGCCCAGGAGCAGCGCCGGCGGGGAGCCGTCGCGCACCAGACGCGGGCGGCCCGTGCGCAACCACGCGTCCACCGCCTGCGCCGCCGGCCGGCCGAACGGCACGACCCGCTCCTTGTCACCCTTGCCCACGACGCGCAGCATCAGCTCGGCCGCATCGACGTCGTCGACGTCCGCGCCGCAGAGCTCGCCGACCCGCACACCTGTCGCGTAGAGCAGCTCGACCGCCGCCCAGTCCCGCACGTGGACGGCGTCGCCGTCGAGAGCGCGCTCCCGTGCCGCGTCGAGCAGGCGGGTGACCGGCTCCACTGCGAGCACGGTGGGGAGGGCGCCGGCGGCGCGCGCCGTCCCGAGCCGCAGCGTGGGGTCGGTGGGGACACGGCCGGTGTGGACGGCCCAGCGGAAGAAGGTCCGGGCGGCGGCGGCCCGCCGCGCGAGGGTGGCGCGGCTGCGGTGGGCGTTCGCCATCGCGGCGAGCCATCCCCGCAGGATCGTGATGTCGACGTCACCCAGATCGGTCGCGCCATGACGCACCGCGTGGTCCAGGAGATGGTCCACGTCCCCCAGATATGCCCGCACGGTGTGGTCCGAGACCCCGCGCTGGGCCCGCAGATGTGTCGCGAAATCAGCGCGCAGGAGCTCGCGCTGAGCGGCTCCGGTGCTGATCGCGGCCATGTGCATGCCCCTAAGGTGACGTGGCGCACGCAGTTCGACAAGGATGGTTCCTGGCCTGCCCGAGACCGTCTGCTCGGATTGGCCGACAATGTCCGATCCGGCGGTGCGTATTCCCACGAACGCCGGTTTTTTTCACCCATCCGCTACTCACCGGCATCCACCACCCAGCCCGACCCGAGGCGGCGCGCGAAGCCCTCGAGCTCGAGCAGCCCGAGCATCGCACGCGCCTGCGCCACCGTCGTCCCGGCGCGCGCAGCGACCTGCGCCGTGTCGTGCGGCACCCGGCGCGACAGGCCGTCGTGCACACGACGCGCGAGCGGGTCCAGGCCGTCGACGGCACGCGTGTCGTCCTCGGGGTGCGCCGGAGCGACGTCGGCGCCCACGTCACCCGCCAGCTCCACGACCTCGTCGACGTCGGTCACGCACACGGCGACGCCCTCGCGCAGCAACCGGTGGCACCCGGCCGAGGCAGCCGAGGTGATCGGTCCGGGCACCGCACCCACGGGCCGCAGCAGCCGCGCCGCGTGGTGCGCGGTGCTGGCAGCGCCCGACCGCCACGCGGCCTCCACGACGACGGTGCCCGCCGACATCGCCGCGATCAGCCGGTTGCGCTGCAGGAAGCGGCTGCGGGTGGGTGTGGCGCCGGGAGGCACCTCGCTCACCAGGCTCCCGCCGGCGCCCACCACCTCCTCCAGCAGCCGCGCGTTGCCGACCGGGTAGGCACGGTCCACTCCCCCGGCCAGCACCACGACGGTCGTACCGCCGACGAGCAGCGCACCACGGTGCGCTGCGGCGTCGACGCCGTACGCACCCCCCGAGACCACGGTCCAGCTGCGGCCGGCCAGCCCTGCCGCGAGGTCCACGGCGACCCGCTCGCCGTAGGTGGTGCACGCACGCGCGCCGACCAGTGCGACGGACCGGCGCGCCGATGGCGGGGCTCCCCGCACCCAGAGGGCGAACGGGGCCAGCGCACCGAGGTCGTCGAGGCCGCACGGCCACGCGGGGTCGCCCGGCGCGACGATCCGTGCCCCGCTGCGCGCCGCAGCAGCCAGGTCGCGGTCCGGGTCCACGGCGTGCCACCTCGCCGCCCAGCGCTCCGCCGCCGCGCGCAGGCGGCGGGCCGCCGCGTCCGGTGGGTCCGTCCCACCGAGGGGAACCGGCTGCGGGGCAGCGCCGCTCACCGCGCCGGCCACCCAGTCCAACGCGGCCGTCGCACCGCAGGCGCCGACCAGCGCTCCCGCGACCGCGTCGCCCGGCTCGGCCAGCGCGCTCCAGACCGCCCGGGACGACCGGTCGTCGTCCTGCCGGAGGCGGTCGGCGAGCCACCCGGGCACCCGGACGCCCGTCATGCGCCGTGCCCCCTCGTCCGGAGCACGAGTGCGTGGGCCACGTCGGTGCGCCGGGGTCCGTCCCGCCCCTCGAGATCGGCGAGCGTCCACGCGACCCGCAGGACGCGGTCCGCCCCGCGCAGGCTCAGCGTGCCCCGGTCCACGGCACGGTCGAGGTCGGCCACGAGCCGTCGGTCGGCCCGTAGCCGCGCCTGCAGCTCCCGGCCGGGAACCTCCGCGTTGGTGCGCCACGTCGTGCCCCGCCACCGTGCGAGCTGCGCGGCGCGCGCCGCCGCGACCCGCGCCGCGACCGCCGCCGTGCCCTCGCCCGCAACGCCGGCTGGACGGGCAGCGGGCACCTCGAGCTGCAGGTCGACCCGGTCGAGCAGCGGCCCCGAGAGCTTGCCGAAGTACCGTCGGCGCTGCTCGGGGCGGCAGGTGCACGTCAACCCCTTGCCGACCGCGTTGCCGCAGGGGCACGGGTTGGCCGCCAGGACCAGCTGGAACCGGGCGGGGTACCGCGCGGCGCCACCCGCACGGTGCAGCACCAGCTCACCGTGCTCGAGGGGCTGCCGGAGCGTCTGCAGCACCCCCGAGGCGAACTCCGGCGCCTCGTCGAGGAACAGCACACCCCGGTGGGCACGGGAGGCCGCCCCCGGCCGTGGCGTGCCCGACCCGCCGCCGACGATGCTCGCGGGCGTCGCGGTGTGGTGCGGGTCCTCGAACGGGGGTCGGCGGACGAGGCCCTGCACGGGGTCGAACGTTCCGGCCACGGAGTGCACGGCGGTGACCTCGACGGCGTCGGCCTCGCAGAGGTCCGGGAGCAGCCCCGGCAGGCGTGCCGCCAGCATGGTCTTGCCGGCGCCGGGCGGTCCCACCATGAGCAGGTGGTGCCCACCCGCCGCGGCCACCTCGAGGCCGTGGCGCGCGTCCTCCTGACCGAGCACGTCCGCCAGGTCGGGCGCCGGGCCGCGCGAGGTCACCGTCCGCACGTCGTGCACGGGCTCGACGTCGGGCACCTCGATGTCGGCGCCGTGGTACGCGGCGACCTGCGCGAGGGTGTCGGCCGCCAGCACCTGCGCACCCGGGACCAGGCTCGCCTCGACCGCGTTGCCGCGCGGGACGACGACCCGGGGATGGCCCGCCGCGACGGCCGCCGCCACGCACGGCAGCACGCCGCGCACGGGCCGCAGCCGCCCGTCCAGGCCCAGCTCGCCCAGGTGCACCCAGTCGGCGACCGACGCCGCGTCCGCGAGTCCCGCGCCGGCGAGCGTGGCGATCGCCACGGCGAGGTCGAACGACGAGCCGGTCTTGGGCAGGGTCGCCGGTGAGAGGTTGACCGTGATCCGGCGCGTCGGCCACGCGAGCCCCGAGGACGTCACGGCGGCACGCACCCGGTCCCGCGCCTCGGCGAGCGAGGCGTCGGGCAGCCCGACGAGCGTGAAACCCGGCAGCGAGGGGGCGAGGTGGGACTCGACGTCGACGGGATGGCCGACCAACCCCACGAGCGCGACGGCGCGGGTGCGTCCGAGCACTCAGACCACCCCGACCAGGTGCTCGACCCGGGCCGCGCCGCGGTGCGGCAGGACCACGGCGATGACGTCGACACGCACGGACCCCGCCCGCACGTCGTGCTCCCGCAACCAGCGGGCGGTCAGCCGCCGCAGCCGCGCCAGCTTGCGGTACGTGACGGCCTCCGCCGGGTGCCCGTAGGCGTCCGAGCGTCGCGTCTTGACCTCCACGGCCACGACCGCGTCCCCGTCGAGCGCGACGATGTCCAGCTCACCCTCGGCGCACCGCCAGTTGCGCGCCAGGACCGTCCACCCCGCCCGCACGACGAACGCCGCCGCCACGTCCTCCCCGTACCGCCCGACCGCGTCCTTCGCCCGCACGTCGACCACCTCCGGCACCGACCCTGCCGCGCGAGGGCGGGGTGGGAGTGAGTGCCGGTGACGGTCCGTGGACGCCGGAGACGCGGCCGGTGCTGTGGGCGGCTCGGTGGCGGCGCCGTGGCCTCCCGGGGCCGCTGCGGTGTCGGAGGCGGCGCCGGAGCGGGGGTGTCAGCGGGTGAAGCCCGCCCCGGACCCGAGGTCGAGCTCGGCCTTCGCCAGCTCCTCGACGTTGACGTCCTTGAACGTCACCACGCGCACCGACTTCACGAAGCGGGCCGAGCGGTAGACGTCCCACACCCAGGCGTCGACGAGCGAGAGCTCGAAGTAGACCTCGCCGGCGGCCGACCGGACCTGCAGGTCGACGTGGTTCGCGAGGTAGAACCGTCGCTCCGTCTCCACGACGTACGAGAAGAGCCCCACCACGTCCCGGTACTCGCGGTACAGGGCGAGCTCCATGTCGGTCTCGTAGTTCTCCAGGTCCTCGGCGCTCACCGGACCATCATCCCTCATCGTCGGGTGCGGCGGACGCCCACCCCTCCGGGGAGACCGGCGCGGCGTCGTCCCGCCACCCCGGCGCGCGCCCCGGGTCGGGCAGCAGGGCCCCGACCTCCCACCCCGGCCCGCGCGTCACCACGGGCGGCTCCTGCAGGCCCGGCAGCCGCCAGGACCGGCGGTGCAGCGGGCTCGGGCCGTGCTCCCGCAGCGCCGCCAGGTGCTCGGGCGACGCGTACCCCTTGTTCTCGTCCCAGCGGTACGCGGGGTGGGCGGCCGCGTGGCGCACCATGAGGGCGTCCCGCTCGCACTTGGCCAGGACACTCGCAGCAGCGACGCTCGCGCAGGAGCGGTCGGCCTTCACCTTGAGGTGGACCAGCGGCACCGGCAGGTCCCGCGGCGGCTCGAACAGGTCGTCCTGGGTGCCGAACAGGTCAGGCGCCGGGGGCGTGAGCCAGTCGTGCGAGCCGTCCAGCACGACGGCGTCGACGGGGCCGACCACGTCGACGACCGCCCGCAGCGCCCGGGTGCCCGCCAGGCGGAGCGCCGCGACGATCCCCCGCTCGTCGATCTCGTCGGGCGAGGCGTGGCCCACGGCGCGCGCGACGCCCCAGCGTCCCAGCGCCGGCAGCAGCGCGCGCCGCGCCGCGGGCGTGAGCAGCTTGGAGTCGGCCACGCCGCGCGGCGCCGACCGGGTGCTGAGGTCGACCACGACGACCCCGACGGACACGGGGCCGGCGAGCGACCCGCGGCCCACCTCGTCCATGCCGGCCACGAGACGCAGGCCCGTGCGCAGCAGCGCACGCTCGTGCCGCAGGTGCGGGGTGGGGCGGGCCGCGGCACGGCGCGCGACCCGCACCGGCGTCCGTGCCGGGGTCTCGGGTCCCGCCGACGTCATCCCGCGTCGGGGACGTCCGCGAACGTCGCGGACGGGTTCTGCAGGAGCGTGAAGCGGTCCAGCGGCCACACGGTGACGAACGCGGTCCCCACGACGTTGTCGACGGGCACGGACCCGCCGCCCGGGCTACCCGTGTTGTACCGCGAGTCCGCCGAGTGCTGCCGGTTGTCACCCATGACCCACAGCGAGTCGGGGGGCACGACGACGTCGAACGCGCGCTCGCTGGGCTGGGAGCCCGGGGCGAGGTACGGCTCGTCGACCGGGACGCCGTTGACCGTCACGGGCTGACCCGGCCCGGCGCAGGCCACGTGGTCACCCGGCAGGCCGATGACCCGCTTGACGAGGTGCTCACCGGCGTCCTGCGGGAGCAGCCCGACGAACGTGAGCCCCTCGGTGACGGCCTCCGCCAGAGGGCTGCGCGGCGCCTGGATCTGCGGGTTGAGCCAGCCGCCGGGATCCTTGAAGACCACGACGTCCCCGCGCTCGATGTCGAAGGGTCCGGGCGTCAGCTTGCTGACCAGGATCCGGTCGTCGACGACCAGGGTGTCCTGCATCGACTGCGACGGGATGTAGAACGCCTGCACGAGGAAGGTCTTGACGACCAGGGACAGCACCAGTGCGCTGACCAGGATGATGGCCGTCTCGCGCAGCCAGGACCAGGCAGACCCCGGGCGACGTCGGACGGCGTCGCGGTTCCGGCGCCGTGAGCTCATGCCGGGTTCGTCCGTTCCCTCGTCACCGGTGCGCGCGTCCCGCGACCGGCTCGTCCAGTCCTGGCCGCTGCCGCCACCCTGGGCGCCCGTGGGCGTCCACAGCGGACGGGCAGCGGTGGGGGCGGCGCGGGTCGGGGACGCCGTCGGCCCCGTCGCGTCAGGTCGGAACTCGCTCACGGTCACACTCTCGCACGGACGCAGCGGTCGTGGGGGGCCCGGCCGGGGCCCGGTACCCCGGTGGACGCGTCCCGGACGCCCGCGCGGCGGCGTGCCGCGGCCACGGGGACACCGACGGGCGGCGTCCCCGAGGGGGAGCCGCCCGTCGCGTCGTGCCGGGAGAGCAGGAGGTCAGCCCTTCTTGGCGGGCGCCTGCCCGCGCTTCTCCTTGATCTTCGCCTTCTTGCCGCGCAGCGCCCGCAGGTAGTACAGCTTGGCGCGACGCACGTCACCGCGGGTGACGACCTCGATCGAGTCGAGCGACGGCGTGTGCAGCGGGAACGTCCGCTCGACACCCACACCGAAGCTGATCTTGCGGATGGTGAAGGTCTCGCGCACGCCGGCACCCTGGCGGGCGATGACGACGCCCTGGAAGGCCTGGATCCGGGAGCGGTTGCCCTCGACGACCTTCACGTTGACCTTGAGGGTGTCGCCGGGACGGAAGTCCGGGTGGTCCTGGCGCAGCGATGCTGCGTCGACCGCGTCGAGCGTCTGCATGTCGTGTCGCTTCCCCGCCCTGCCGCAGGTCAGGAACGTGATCGACGGGCGCGCGCGCTGCCGGGGCAGGGCAGGCGCCCGTGGTTCGGGTCTGGTCGGTCGGTCCGGGTCGTCGGCGCTGGGCCGGTCCGGTCCGCGCGTCGTGAGCCCTCCCCTGCGGCAGAGAGGCGCTCGACGCACACCGAGGACACAGTCTGCCACAGCAGCCGCGCCGTCCCCAAGCCGCGAGCCACGGATCACACGGTGCGCGTGTCCTCCGCAGGCACGGGGGCCGCAGGACGCAGCTCCCCGTCCACCACGTCCCACCCGCAGTCCGACAGCACGGCACGGTCGTGGCGGTCGAGGGCCGCGACGTCGAGCGCCGCCAACAGGTCCGGGCGCCGCGCCGCGGTGCGCCGCAGCGCCTCGTCGCGGCGCCAGCGCTCGATCCGTGCGTGGTGGCCCGAGAGGAGCACGTCCGGCACGGCGTGCCCCTGCCACGTGGCCGGCTTGGTGTAGACCGGGTACTCCAGCAGGCCGGCGGCCCCGTGCGACTCCTCGACCAGCGACTCCGGATTGCCCACCACACCGGGCAGCAGCCGCGCCACCGCCTCGACCACGACCAGGGCAGCGACCTCGCCGCCGTTGAGGACGTAGTCCCCCAGGGACAGCTCGGTCACGCGACCCCGCGCGGCGTAGTGCTCGGCCACACGGGCGTCGATGCCCTCGTAGCGCCCGCACGCGACGACGAGGTGCTGCTCGGTCGCCAGCGCCTCGGCCGTGCGCTGCGTGAAGGGCGCCCCGGCGGGCGACGGCACGATGAGGTGGGCGCCGGGCGTCAGGACGTCGTCCAGCGCGCGGCCCCACACGTCGGGGCGCATGACCATGCCGGCGCCGCCGCCGAACGGCGTGTCGTCGACCGTGCGGTGCCGGTCGTCGGTCCACGTGCGCAGGTCGTGGACCTGCAGGTCCAGGAGCCCGGCCGTCCGGGCCTTGCCGACGAGCGAGAGCTCGAGCGGCGCGAGGTACTCGGGGAAGATCGAGACGACGTCGACGCGCACGCCTCAGGCCTCCTCGCCCGTGCCGCGGGTCTCGTCGCTGACGACGAGGTTGGCCGCGTCGGCCGCGAGCAGACCGCCCGGCGGGTCGAGCACGACCCGGCCACCGGCCACGTCGACCACGGGCACGATGGCCTCGACGAACGGCACGAGCGTGCGCGCACCGTCGGGTTCCCGCAGCACGAGCACGTCGTGGGCCGGCAGGTGCTCGAGCCCCACGACCTCGCCGAGCGGACGCCCGTCGGCGACGTGCTCGGCGCGCAGGCCCGCGAGCTCGTGCGGGTACCAGCCGTCGTCGTCGTCGTCCGTGTCCTCGTCGCTGTCGACGAGCAGCTCGACGCCGCGCAGCCCCTCGGCCGCGGTGCGGTCGTCCGCCTGCGCGAACGTCACGTACCACCGGCCCTGGGCCTCGCGCACGTGCGCGATCTCGAGCGGGCCCGCCGCAGCGGGCTCGGTGACGAACCGGGCTCCGACGACCAGACGCTCCTGCGGGACGTCGGTGCGCACGTCGAGTGCGACCTCACCCCGCAGGCCGTGCGGACGCCCGACCCTGGCGACGGTCAGCAGCATGTCACTCCCTCCCCCGACGTGTCGGGGACGACGACGGCCCGGCCCCTCGTCGAGGGACCGGGCCGTCGGGTGTCTGCGGTCAGCGCCGGTCGACGTCGACCACGTCGACGCGCACGGCACCGTCCGGCGAGAGCGCCCCGACCACCGTGCGCAGCGCACGCGCGGTCCGGCCGCCCCGACCGATGACGCGCCCGAGGTCCTCGGGGTGCACGCGCACCTCGAGCATCTCACCGCGGCGCAGCGACGACGCACGGACGTGCACGTCGTCGGGGTGGTCGACGATGCCCCGCACGAGGTGCTCGAGCGCGTCGGCCAGCATCAGGCCTGCTCGTCCTCGGCGGGAGCCGCGGCGGGCTCCTCCGTGGCGGCGGCCTTCTTCTCGGACGCCTTGGCCTTGACCTTCTCGGCGTCGAGCGCGGCAGCCTCGACGGCAGCCTTCGCGTCGGCCTTGGGCTCCTTCACGCGCAGCGTGCCCTCGGCACCCGGCAGGCCCTTGAACTTCTGCCAGTCACCGGTGACCTTGAGCAGCACCAGCACCTGCTCGGTCGGCTGCGCGCCGACGCCCAGCCAGTACTGCGCCCGCTCCGAGGTGATCTCGATGAGCGAGGGCTCCTCGGTGGGGTGGTACTTGCCGATCTCCTCGATCACGCGACCGTCGCGCTTGGTGCGCGAGTCGGCGACGACGATGCGGTAGTACGGCGCGCGGATCTTGCCCATGCGCTTGAGACGGATCTTCGTTGCCACGAGGTGGTGTTCTCCTGATGTCTGCTGGGGTGGCCTCGCGGCGCGTCCCGTGGGGTGGGTGCGCCGTTCCGGCCGGAGGACACGGCACCGGGCAGGTAGAGGGGCTGCACGGACCGAGTACAACCGACCATTGTGCCAGACGTGGCGCGGCGGCAACGAATCGAGCACACGCCGCGGTCGGCCGCGGTAGAGCGTGTCGCACGAGGGGTCCGCGCGCTGGCGTCCGATCACGTGTCCCGCCGACGACTGTGACGCCCCATGACCTCCTCGACCACCCGATCCGGATGCCCCTGCGCACGTTCACCGGCATGAGCCGGCGCGACATCGCGCGCGACCTCGCCGGGGGTGGCGTCGCGGCCGACCAGCGCCCGTCGCCGGGGGGCGCGCGCGTCACGTTCCACAGCGGCCGGTTCTTCGGACCTCAGCGCGGCGCGCAGATCAGCCTCGGGCCGGGCCGGCTCGTCCTGGTCTCGGCGGGCGTCGCGGTCCGCACGGAGGACGTGGTCCTGCTGGGCGAGGACGACGACGGCGACGTCGAGCTCGTCACGCGCACCGGTGCGTCGTTGGTGCTCGACCCGAAGCACTTCCGAGGGACTGCCGGCCCGTGGCAGCGGTTCGTCGCCGCGATGCCCCCGGGGGTGGAGCGCTCCAAGCGCGGCGCCGCCGCTCTCACGTCCGGGGCGGTCGCCGGCTGACGCACCCCGGACGCCGGCACCGGGCGCGGGCCGTCACCGGACGCGGGCACCCCGCAGCAGCACGGCCCGCGGGCGCGTCAGCGCCCCCACGTCCGCACGCGGGTCCTCGTCGTAGACGACCACGTCGGCGCTCGCCCCCTCGGCGATGCCCGGCACGCCGAGCCACGCCCGCGTCCGCCACGACGCGGCAGCGACGACGTCGCGCGCGGGGATGCCGGCGCGCACCATCTCGACGGCCTCGTCGGCGACGCGGCCGTGCGCGATCGTGCCGCCCGCGTCGGTGCCGAGCAGCACCCGCACGCCCGCGTCGTGCAGGTGACGCACGTGCTCGTACCGCCGCGCGTGCATCGCCCGCATGCGGGCGGCGAACCGGGGGTAGCGCGCCTCCCCCTGGGCGGCGATGGCGGCGAACTGCCCCACCTGCAGCAGGGTCGCCGTGACCGGCACCCCTGCGGCGGCGATCCGCTCGATCTGCTCCGGCGTCGCTCCCGTCGCGTGCTCCAGCCCGTCGACGCCGGCGTCCAGCAGCCCGTCGAGCGCCTCGTGGCTGAACGTGTGGGCCGTGACACGGGCGCCGGCGTCGTGCGCGGCCGTGACCGCGTCGGCCAGCACCTCGTCCGACCAGAGCGGACGCAGGTCACCGTCGGGGCCGAGGTCGCGGTCGATCCAGTCGGCCACGAGCTTGACCCAGCCGTCGCCGCGGGCCGCCTCCTCGCGCACGGCCTGCGGCAGCTGCGCGGCGTCGGCGAGCTCGCGTCCGTAGTGCCGCAGGTAGCGCTTGGGGCGTGCCAGGTGCCGCCCGGCCCGCAGCAGGCGCGGCAGGTCCGCCCGCGCGTCCATCCAGCGGGTGTCCGCGGGCGAGCCAGCGTCGCGCACCAGCAGGACACCGGCGTCCCGGTCGGCGCGCGCCTGCGCCTCCGCGGTGGCGTCGTCGACCGGGCCGTCGGACGCGAGGCCGACGTGGCAGTGCACGTCGACGAGCCCGGGCAGCACCCAGCCCTCCAGCACGGTGTCGGGCGCCCGGTCCGGGCGCTCGAGGGAGAGCCGGTCCCCCACGACCCACGCGTCACCGACCTCGTGGTCGTCGTCGAGGACGACCGTGCCGCGCAGGTGCGTGATCACGCCTCAGCGGCCCTTGAAGAGGTCACCCAGCCCGGCCGGCAGGTCGCTCGGGTCGAACGACGCCGGGTCGGCGGGCGCAGGAGCGCCCCCGAGCCCGAACGCGGAGCCCGACGGTGCGGCCGGCGCGCCGCCCGCCGCCCGTGCGGCCGCGGCGCGCTCCTGCTCGGCCCGCTTGGCGGGGTTGCCCGACCGCGCGCCCTTGGCCCGCTTGGCGGGCGCCTGCTTGCCGCGGGACTTCTTGCCCCCCATGCCGGGCAGGTTGCCCATGCCGGGCATCCCGCCGGGCATGCCGCCGCCCTTGGCCATCTGGCGCATCATCTTGCGGGCACCGTCGAACCGCTCGAGCAGCTGGTTGATCTCGCTCGTGGTGGTGCCGGACCCGCGCGCGATGCGCGCACGGCGCGAGCCGTTGATGATCTTCGGGTTCTGCCGCTCGCCCGGCGTCATCGAGCGGATGATCGCCTCGATGCGGTCGACCTCGCGCTCGTCGAAGTTCTCCAGGGCCTCACGCATCTGCCCCATGCCCGGCAGCATGCCGAACATCTTCTTGATGGAGCCCATGTTCTTCAGCTGCTGCATCTGCACGAGGAAGTCCTCGAGCGTGAAGTCCTCGCCGGAGACGAGCTTGCCGGCCATCTTCTCGGCCTCGCCGGCGTCGAACGCCTTCTCGGCCTGCTCGATGAGCGTCAGAACGTCGCCCATGTCGAGGATGCGCGAGGCCATGCGGTCCGGGTGGAAGACCTCGAAGTCCGTGAGCTTCTCACCGGTCGACGCGAACATGATCGGACGCCCGGTCACGCTGGCGATCGACAGCGCCGCACCACCGCGCGCGTCGCCGTCGAGCTTCGACAGGACCACACCGGTGAAACCGACGCCGTCGGCGAAGGCCTGCGCCGTGGTCACGGCGTCCTGGCCGATCATCGCGTCGACGACGAAGAGGATCTCGTCCGGGGAGACGGCGTCGCGGATGTCCGACGCCTGCGCCATGAGCTCGGCGTCCACGCCGAGGCGGCCGGCGGTGTCGACGATGACGACGTCGTGCTGCTTCTGCCGGGCCGTCTCGAGCCCCGCCTGCGCCACGGCCACCGGGTCGGCGCCCGCGGGCAGCACGTCGTCGGCGCCCTGGTTGCCCGGGTGCGGTGCGAACACGGGCACGCCCGCGCGCTCGCCGACGACCTGGAGCTGCGTGACCGCGTTGGGGCGCTGCAGGTCCGCGGCGACGAGCAGCGGCGTGTGCCCCTGCTCGCGCAGCCACCGCGCGAGCTTGCCCGCGAGCGTCGTCTTCCCGGCGCCCTGGAGGCCCGCGAGCATGATGACGGTCGGCGGCTGCTTGGCGAACGTCAGCGGGCGCGTCTGGCCGCCCAGGATCGCCACGAGCTCGTCGTTGACGATCTTGACGACCTGCTGCGCCGGGTTCAGAGCCCCCGACACCTCGGCCGAGAGGGCGCGCTCGCGCACGGCGCCGGTGAACTGCCGGACGACGGGAACGGCGACGTCCGCGTCGAGCAGCGCGCGGCGGATCTCACGGATCGTCGCGTCGATGTCCGCCTCGGACAGGCGACCCTTCGCACGGAGGTTCTTGAACGTCGACGTGAGACGGTCGGAGAGGGTGGCGAACAACCTGGGCCTCGCGGTGGTCGGACGGACGGCTACGGACGTCCCAGGGTACCCGCCAGCGCCCGTGCGGCTCTGGCGGTCAGGTCGTCGACGAGCGTGGCCCGCCACGTGGTCCACGCGGCGGGGCCCGCGGCGGAGGCGTCGGCCTCCGTGAGCGCGCGCAGCATCGTCAGCATGTCGACCCTGCCGTCCACCGCGTCGAGGAGCCGTGCGAGCGTCGCCGGGTCGTCCGGGTCGGCCGTCGTGGCCAGCTCGGCGAGCGTCAGGTGCTCGCGGACCAGGCGCGTGACGTCGGCGACGACCTGGGGGCCGAATCCCATGCGCGCCACGACCGGCCCCGCCAGGCGGGCGCCCTCGACGGAGTGGTCCCCCGCCCCCGCGCGCTTGCCGATGTCGTGCAGCAGCGCCGCGAGCAGGAGCGTGTCGGGGGCCTCCACCGCGCGACGGTCCCGGCCGGCGCGCGCCACGGTCTCGACGAGGTGCCGGTCCACGGTGTGCCGGTGGATGGCCGAGCGCTGCGGCCGGTTGCGCACGCCCGCCCACTCCGGGATCCAGGTGGTCGCCACCCCGGCCAGGTCCAGCGCCTCCCACACGGGGACCTGCGCGTGCCCCGAGCCCAGCAGGTGCAGCAGCTGCTGGCGCGCCGCGCGCGGCCAGGGGGTCGGCAGCGGCGGTGTCGTCTCGAGGCTCGCCACGGTGACGGGTGACAGCACGAGCCCCGTGCGCGTGGCCGTCGCGGCCGCACGCAGGGACAGCACCGGGTCCTCGGAGGGCCGAGCGTCCACGGCCAGGACGATCTCCCCGTCGTGCTCGACCAGGCCCTCGGCGATCGTGCGCAGCCGGGGCGGGGTGCGCCGTCCCCGGACCAGCACGGGCTTGCGGGCGGGGCGCTGCAGGGCCTGCCGTGCGTTGCGTGCGGTCGTGTCGAGCGCGTAGGAGATCACGCGCCCGGCCTCGGCGATGGAGGCGAGCAGGTCGTCCCGGTCGTCGAAGCCGACGAGCGCGGCCACCTCGTCCTGGTCCGCCTGCAGCAGGCGGTTGGTGCGGCGCCGCGTGACGACCTGCAGCGCGTCGCGCACGTCGAGCAGGTGCGTGTACGCGTGGTCGACGGCGCCGTGCGGCCGGTCGGTGAGCCACGTCGCGGCGAGCGCCGAGAGCACCACGGCGTCACGGATGCCGCCGCGGGCCTCCTTGAGGTCCGGCTCGATGAGGTAGGCGAGCTCCCCGTGCCGGTCCGCGCGCTGCCGGGTCGACGCGAGGAGCTCCGGAAGGCGCCTGCGCGCGGCGGAGCGCCAGTCGGCGAGCAGGGCCGACGTCGCCCGTGCGATGACGACCCCGTCGCCCGCGACGGGCTGCAGCTCGAGCAGCCCGACGGCCGCGGGCAGGTCCTTGGACGCGACCTGCCGGCACTGCGCCAGCGACCGCACCGAGTGGTCGAGGTCGAGCCCGGCGTCCCAGATCGGGTACCACAGGCGCTCGGCCAGGCCGCCGAGCTCCTCGGCCGAGCGCGCCCGGCCCTCGTGCACGAGCAGGAGGTCGAGGTCGGACACCGGGCCGGCGTCGCCGCGCCCGACGCTCCCCACGACGCCCAGTGCGACGCCCTGCACGTCGCGCCCGTCCGTCGCCTCGGTCCAGAGCCGGGCGAGCGCGCCCACCACCAGGTCGGCGACGGCGCGACGCCGCGCCACCCCGTCCCCACCCGGTCCCGTCATCCGTGCGGCCAGGTCGAGCCGGGCAGCACGCAGGTCCCGCACCCCGGCGGGGTACGGGACCTGCGGCTGCTGCGGTGACCCGGCTGCGCCCCCCGCGGGCAGCCGTTCGGTCGTCATGTGTGGGCTGCGACCTAGAGCGCGTCGTCGCCGTGCTCACCGGTGCGGACGCGAGCCACGTCCTCCACCGGGACCACCCAG
The DNA here is from genome assembly GCF_018388445.1 of Cellulomonas wangleii. NCBI lineage: Bacteria > Bacillati > Actinomycetota > Actinomycetes > Micrococcales > Cellulomonadaceae > Cellulomonas > Cellulomonas wangleii. Next base: position 1,596,228 of record NZ_CP074405.1, on the reverse strand, counting down.
ACCTTGCCGTCACCGATCTTGCCGGTCTGCGCGGCCTGCACGACCACCTCGGTGACCCCGGCCACGTCCTCGTCGGCGACGAGGACGTCGATCCGCACCTTCGGCACCAGGTCCACGGTGTACTCCGCACCCCGGTAGACCTCGGTGTGACCCTTCTGCCGGCCGTAGCCGCTGGCCTCGCTGACCGTGAGTCCACGGACCCCGGCGGCCTCGAGGGCCGACTTCACGTCGTCCAACCGGTGCGGCTGGATGATCGCCGTCACGAGCTTCGTCATCACTTCACCTCCGACACGACACGGGCGCCGCCCAGGTTCTCGTACGCCGTCTCACCGTGCACCGCGAGGTCGATGCCGCCGACCTCGACGTCCTGCGAGACGCGCCACCCGAGCGTGGCCTTGAGGATGAGACCGATCACCAGCGTCGTCAGACCGGAGAAGACGACCGCCACGAGCGCGATCACGATCTGGATGACGAGCTGGTTGGCGCCACCGCCGAAGAACAGACCCGTGTCGGCGGCCAGGAAGCCGATCATCACGGTACCGACGAGACCGCCGACGAGGTGGACACCGACGACGTCGAGCGAGTCGTCGTAGCCGAACTTGTACTTCAGGCCGACGGCGAGGGCGCAGAGCCCGCCCGCGATGACGCCCAGGATGATCGACGTGACCGGGCGGAGCGCACCGGCGGCCGGGGTGATGGCGACGAGGCCGGCGACGATGCCCGATGCGGCACCCAGCGACGTCGCGTGACCGTCACGGAACTTCTCCGTGATGAGCCAGGCGAGCATCGCGGCGGCGGTGCAGGTCGTCGTGTTGACCCAGGCCATGCCCGCGTTCTCGTCGGCGCCGAAGGCGGAGCCGGCGTTGAAGCCGAACCAGCCGAACCACAGCAGCGCGGCGCCGAGCATCACGAACGGCAGGTTGTGCGGCCGCATGGCCTCCGTGCCGAAGCCCTTGCGCTTGCCGACGAGCAGCGCCAGGACGAGCGCGGCGATACCGGCGTTGATGTGGACGACCGTGCCGCCCGCGAAGTCGATGGGTGCGGTGTTGGCCGTGCCGTCGGTGGTGCCGAACATCGCGGCCGCGATCGAGCCCTCGGCGCCGGACAGCTGCCCGCCGCCCCAGACCATGTGGGCCATCGGGAAGTAGGTCACGGTGACCCACACCGCGACGAACGCCATCCAGGTCCCGAACTTGGTGCGGTCGGCCAGCGCGCCGCTGATGAGCGCGACCGTGATGATCGCGAACGTCACCTGGAACGCCACGTCGATGACCTGCGGGTAGTTCCCCAGGCCGACCATGGGCTCGCCGTCCGCGTCGAAGAGCGTGCCGCTGAGGCCGAACTGGTCGAACGGGTTGCCGAACACGCCGGCCACGCTCGAGCCGTAGGACATCGACCAGCCCCACAGCACGTAGAGGACCCCGACGACGCCCATGGCGCCGAACGACATCATCATCATGTTGAGGACGGACTTGCCCCTGACCATGCCCCCGTAGAAGAACGCCAGTCCTGGCGTCATGAGGAGCACGAGGGATGCTGACGTCAGCATCCAGGCTGCGGCTCCGGTGTCCCACTCCATGTCTGCACTCCCCTCGCCAGCCGGGCGGCCGGACGGGGACAACTGTGGAGCGATCGCGTTTCGCGGTACCGGCGCGGGGGTTACGCACGTGTGACAGCCGCCCCCCGCGCGTAAACGTTGGGTTTCGTGCTGGGCAGATGTCCAGTGCTCGGGACGTCGCGTCCCGACGGCTGGTCCGGCCGGACCGGGCCCCGGCGCGCGGGGCCCGGTCGCGGCTCAGGACTGCAGCAGACCGTCGACGAAGGCCTCCGGGTCGAAGGGGGCCAGGTCGTCGGGACCCTCACCCAGCCCGACCAGCTTGACCGGCACCCCCAGCTCGCGCTGCACCGCCACGACGATGCCGCCCTTGGCGGTGCCGTCGAGCTTGGTCAGCACGATGCCGGTGACGCCGGCGACCTCGCCGAACACCCGCGCCTGGTTCAGCCCGTTCTGGCCGGTCGTCGCGTCCAGCACGAGCAGCACCTCGGACAGCGGGGCCGTGCGGGTGATGACGCGCGTGATCTTGCCGAGCTCGTCCATCAGCCCGGCCTTGTTCTGCAGCCGGCCGGCCGTGTCGACGAGCACGACGTCGGCGCCGTCGCGCACACCCGCACGCACCGCGTCGAACGCGACCGCGGCCGGGTCGGCACCGTCACGGTCGGAGCGGACCGTGGGGACCCCCACGCGTGAGCCCCAGGTCTCGAGCTGGTCGGCCGCCGCCGCGCGGAAGGTGTCGGCCGCGCCGAGCACGACGCTGCTGCCGTCGGCCACGAGGACGCGCGCCAGCTTGCCGACGGTGGTGGTCTTGCCGGTGCCGTTCACCCCGACGACGAGGACGACGGCCGGCACGCGGGCGCCGTCCTCCCCGGTGGTCGGCGTGGTGTGCAGCGTCCGGTCGAGCGTGGGGTCCACGAGAGCGAGGAGCTGCTCGCGCAGCACGGCGCGCGCCTGCTCGCCGTCCCGCAGCCCCTCCACGCGCACGCGCGTGCGCAGCGCCTCGATCAGCTCGTCGGTGGGTCCGGCACCCACGTCCGCGAGAAGCAGGGTCTCCTCGAGCTCGTCCCAGTCGTCCTCCGTCAGCTGGTCGCGCGAGAGCACGCCCAGCAGCCGGGTGCCCAGCGGCGAGCCCGAGCGGGCGAGCCGCTCGCGCAGCCGCCGCAGCCGGCCCGCGGTGGGGGCCGGGGTCTCCAGCGGCGGGGTCGCGAGGTCCTCGGGGACCTCGAGCAGGTCGGTCGTACCGGTGACCTCCGGGCCCTCGTCGGGCACGGCGGGTCCGGTGTCGGCGGGCGCGGCCGGACGGTCCGCGACGGCGGTCCCCGCGGCGGGGGCACCCCCGGCAGGCGGCGTCTCGGCGGGCCGGGTGTCGGTGCGCGGCGTGTCCGTGGGACGGCGGCGCAGGCGCACGGCGGCGGCGACGCCCGCGGCGAGCACGGGCACGCCGACCAGGTAGGGCAGAAGGTCGTTGAAGTCCACGCGGACAGTCTGTCGGGCTGCGCGGCCCCGGTGCGACCCGGGACGTCAGGGCGGTGTCAGGACCGCGTCACCGGTGGGCGTCCTCGCTGCGGGGCTCGTCGGCCCGGGTGTCGTGCGTCCGGGTGGCGTCACGGCCGACGCGCAGCACGTGGGCGGCGCGCTCACGGGCGAGGCGCAGGTCCTCGGCCAGCTCGTCGGGGTGCAGGTAGCCGTCGCCCTCCGAGGCCGTCGCCCGCAGGAAGTCGGCCAGCGACAGGTCCACCGGTCGCGCGGCGGCGGCGCGGGCGGCCTCCGCCTGCTCGACGTCGGGGTCGCGGCGCGCACGCAGACCACGCCGGAACGCGACCCACGGGCTCTCGCCGTCCGGCCTCGAGGGGACGGCGACGAGCGCCACCGCGGCGACGAGGAGGGCGACGAGGAGAAGCGTGATGACGACAGCCACGACACGATTCTGCGACGGGTCGCCCGCGACCGTCGCGCACACGCACGGTGTGCCGGGCAACCCCCGCACAACCTTCACACGGCGTCACCCGGTCACCCGCCCGGACCCCGCGGCCGGGGGGCGCGACCTCAGGCGGGGACGTCGTCGGTCATGCGCTGGCTGATGACGGTGGTCACGCCGTCGCCGCGCATCGTGACCCCGTACAGCGCGTCCGCGATCTCCATGGTGCGCTTCTGGTGCGTGACGACGATCAGCTGCGAGTCCTGCTGCAGCTCCCGGAAGATCTCCAGCAGCCGGCCCAGGTTGGCGTCGTCCAGCGCAGCCTCGACCTCGTCCATGACGTAGAACGGGCTCGGCCGCGCCTTGAAGATCGCCACCAGCAGCGCGACGGCCGTGAGCGAGCGCTCGCCGCCCGACAGCAGCGACAGCCGCTTCACCTTCTTGCCGGCGGGTCGCGCCTCGACCTCGATGCCCGTGGTCAGCATGTCGTCCGGGTCCGTGAGGACCAGCCGTCCCTCACCGCCCGGGAACAGCCGCGGGAACACGACGTCGAAGGCGGCGGCGGTGTCCCGGTACGCCTCGGTGAACACCTGCTCGACCCGCTGGTCGATGTCCTTGACGATCTCCAGCAGGTCGCTGCGCGACTTCTTGAGGTCGGCGAGCTGCTCGACGAGGAACCGGTGCCGCTCCTCCAGCGCATCGAACTCCTCGAGCGCCAGGGGGTTGACCCGTCCGAGCTGCGCGAGCGCACGCTCCGCCGACCGCAGGCGCTTCTCCTGCTCCGCACGCACGTAGGGCACGGCGGTCGGCGCCTCCGGTGCCGGCTCGGTCCCCGGCGGCAGCACGACGGGGACGTCGCGGTGGGGACCGAACTCCTCGAGCAGCACCTCGGGGTCGAGCCCCAGCTCCTCGACCGCGCGGGTCTCCAGCTGCTCGATGCGCAGCCGCTGCTCGGCACGGGCCACCTCGTCCTTGTGCGCCACGTCCGTGAGCTCGGCCAGGTCCCGCACCAGCACGTCGACCTGCGCGCGGACGGTCGTCAGGGCGGCGTCGCGCTCGGCGCGGGCGGCCTCGGCGGCGTCGCGCTCGTCCGCGGCGCGGCGCAGCGCCCGGTCGAGGAGCTCCCCGGTGCGCGCAGCGGCGGTCTGCACCGCGCGCGCCACGGCGGCCTGGCGGGCCCGCTCCTGCTGCCGGCGGGCGGCCTTCTCGCGCGCGGCCCGCTCGGCGGTCGCCGCACGCTCCAGCGACTCGGCGCGGCCCGCGAGCGCCCGGGCGCGCTCCTCACCCGTGCGCAGCGTGAGACGCGCCTCCGTCTCGCGGCCCCGGGCAGCCGTGGCGGCCTGCGCCGTCGCGTCCCGCCGCGCGGTGGCCCCGGCGATCGCCGCCTCGGTGTCCTGCGGCGCCTCCTGCGCGGCGGCGAGCCGTTCGGTGAGCTCGACGAGCGTCGCGTGGTCCGCCTCGAGCGTCGCGCCGGCCGCCTCCAGCGACCGCTGGACGCGCTCGGCCTCGGCGCGGGCGGCGCGGGCGGCGGACCCCAGGTGGCCGAGCTGCTCCGCCACCGCCGCGAGGGCGGCGTCGGACTCGTTGAGGCGCTCGAGGGTCGCGTCCACCTGCTCCTGAGCCGCGGCACGGTCCTCCCGTGCCGTGGCGAGCTCGAAGCGGAGCCGCTCGGCGCTCGCGGTGGCGGTGGCGGCGGCCGAGCGTGCCGTGTCGAGGGCCGCCTGCAGGTGCAGCGCGCTGGGCGCCGACGCGGACCCGCCGGACGCCCGGTGCCGGGAGAGCACGTCACCCGTGCGCGTCGCGACGACGAGGTGCGGGTGCGCCGCGACCAGGGGCCGCGCGGCCGCGAGGTCGTCCACGACGACCACGTCCGCGAGCAGCGCGCGCACGGCGTCGCGCACGGTCGCGGGCGCCTGCACGAGGTCGACGGCGCGGTCGGCACCCGCGGGCAGGTCGACGTCGGAGTCGGGCGAGGCACCGGCGACGAGCAGGGTGGCGCGGCCGGCGTCCTCCGCGCGCAGGTGGCGGATCGCGTCGACGGCGGCGTCGACGGACTCCACGGCGACGGCGTCGGCCACGGCCCCGAGCGCCGCGACGATCGCCTCCTCGTCACGCTCGCCGACGCTGAGCAGCGCCGCGACTGAGCCCACGACACCCGGCAGGGTGTCGGCGGCCAGCAGCGCACCGGCACCGTCCTTGCGGCTGAGGGACATCTCGAGCGTCTCGGCGCGGGACGTCTGCTGGTCCCGCTCCCGCTCCGCCGCGCGCAGCGCGTCCTCGAGCTCCGCGACGCGGGCGGTGGCGGTGTCGAGGGCCTCGGCGGCGGCCTCGTGCTCGGCGTCGAGTCCTTCCTCGCCCTGCTCCACGCCGGCGACCTGGGACTCCAGCGCCGCGAACTGCGTCGTGGCGTCGCGGGCGCGCTCCTCGGCCGCGGCGAGCGATGCGCGCAACCGACCGATCTCGGCCTCCGTCGCCTCGACGCGGCTGCGGCGGGCGGCGACCTGCCCGGCGAGCCGCGCGACGCCCTCGCGGCGGTCGGCGGCGCTGCGCTGCAGGTCCGCGAGCGCCCGCTCGGCCGCACCGGCAGCGGCCTCCGCCTCCTGCCGCGCGGTCCCGGCGGCCGTGACGGCGGCCCGGGCGAGCTCGACGTCCGCCGTGAGCTCGGCCTCCGCGGTCCGCACCCGTGCGGCCTGCGCCTCCAGGTCGGCGGGGTCCTGCCCGGTGGGGCGCTCGGTGGTGGCCGACCCCAGCAGCCGTGCGCGGTCCGCCGCGAGCGACGCGGTGCCGCGCACGCGCTCGCGCAGCGACGAGAGCCGGTACCAGACGTCACCGGCCTCGCTCACGGCCGGCGCCGCCTCCGCGGCCTGCCGTTCGAGCGCCACCAGCCGGCCACGGGCCTCGGCGAGCGCCGTCTCGACCTGCTCGCGGCGCTCCCGCACGGCTGACTCGTCGGCGATCTCCTGCTCCAGACGGGCCCGCAGCTGTGCCAGGTCGTCCGCGAGCAGCCGCGCCCGCGAGTCGCGCAGGTCCGACTGGACCACGGCCGCCTTGCGGGCGACCTCCGCCTGCCGGCCGAGCGGACCGAGCTGGCGGCGGATCTCCGCGGTGAGGTCACCCAGCCGCGTGAGGTTGCCCTGCATCGCGTCGAGCTTGCGCAGCGCCTTCTCCTTGCGCTTGCGGTGCTTGAGGACCCCCGCTGCCTCCTCGATGAATCCGCGACGCTCCTCGGGGGTCGCGCGCAGCACGGCGTCGAGCTGCCCCTGCCCGACGATGACGTGCATCTCGCGGCCCAGGCCGGAGTCGGACAGCAGGTCCTGGATGTCCAGCAGGCGGCAGCCGCGGCCGTTGATCGCGTACTCGGAGCCGCCGTTGCGGAACAGCGTCCGCGAGATCGTGACCTCGGAGTACTCGATCGGCAGCGCACCGTCGGTGTTGTCGATCGTCAGCGAGACCTCGGCCCGTCCCAGCGGCGGGCGGCCGGACGTCCCGGCGAAGATGACGTCCTCCATCTTGCCGCCGCGCAGCGACTTGGCACCCTGCTCCCCCATCACCCAGGCGAGCGCGTCCACGACGTTGGACTTGCCGGAGCCGTTCGGCCCGACGACGCACGTGATGCCCGGCTCGAAGCTCAGCGTCGTCGCCGAGGCGAACGACTTGAACCCGCGCAGGGTCAGGGTCTTGAGGTGCACGTGAGGCAGCCTAGGCAACGCACGACGCGGGGCCGCGCACGCCGGGTGCCCGGGCGTGTGCGGCCCCGCGTCGCGTGGGCGTCAGGGCGTCACAGGCCGGGGAACCACAGGGCGATCTCGCGGGCCGCCGACTCCTCGCCGTCCGACCCGTGCACGATGTTCTCGATGAGCTTGGTGCCCCAGTCGCGCGCCAGGTCGCCCCGGATCGTGCCCGGGGCGGCGACGGTCGGGTCGGTGGCGCCGGCGAGGGACCGGAAGCCCTCGATGACCCGGTTGCCCTCGACGACGACGGCCAGCACCGGACCGGACCGCATGAAGTCGATGAGCGCGCCCACGAACGGCTTGCCGGCGTGCTCGGCGTAGTGCTCGGCCAGGAGCGCCTCGTCGGCCTGGCGGAGCTCGACGGCGACGAGCGTGTAGCCCTTCGCCTCGATGCGGCGCAGGACCTCGCCGACGTGCCCGCGCCGGACTCCGTCGGGCTTGACCAGGACGAGCGTGCGCTGCGTGAGGGGTGCGTCAGACATGGCCGCCACCCTAGCGGGGACCCGCGGCCCCCCGGGCTGTCACGTCCGGTGTCCGGACGTGGGCGCTCGACGCGACCCGGTCAGCCCTCCGGGTGCGCCGCGTCGTACTCCGCACGCTCGCGGTCGATCCGCGCACCCAGCCACAGCGACACCGCCCAGAGCACGACGAAGACGCCGCCGATGACGAACATCATCGGCACGAGCACACCGAAGGAGAGGACGGCGACCTGGGCGACGGTCCCGGCGACGTAGCCCCCCGGCCGTCCGACGTACCCCGCGAGCAGCAGCAGGATCAGCGCCGTGATGCCGCCCAGCGCCCACACGGTGGCGGTGGGCGCGACACGCAGCCCGTGGGCCACGAGGGTCGCGAAGAACACCAGCAGCGCCTCGAGGACGAGCGTCATCTGGGTGAACTGCGGCGTGGCGGGACGCTTCGGCCGCGAGGGTGCCGGGTGCTGCGTGCTCATCGCTCAAGGCTAGCCGCGACCGCCGGGCGCTCAGACCTCCCCGAAGCCCGCCTCGACGTCCGCGACGAGGCGCCGCACCGCCTCGGCCGCCTGCGGGCCCTGCGCCGTGACGACCAGGACGTCGTCCTTCACGGCACCCAGCTTCATGAGCTCCAGCACGCTGGCGGCGTTGACGCCGTTGACCTGGACCTTCGCGTCGAAGGCGGCGAGCATCCGCACCATGAGCGCCGCCGGCCGCGCGTGCAGCCCCAACGGGTTGCGCAGGACGGTCGTGGCCCGCACGGATCCGTCGGGGGCCACGACCGGCTCGGTCGCACCCCCGGGGACGACCTCCGGCGCGGTGTCCGGCGCCGCCGTCGTGCCCACGGGCCCGAACGTGCGCCCCGCGGCCTGCGCCGACGCCAGCACCTGGTCGACGTCCGCCCCGCCGTGCGCGGTGACGGCCGCCGCGACGGCGCCCTCGACGAAGGGCGCGTCCGCGATCCGCACCCGGTCGGCGGTCGCCGGGTCCCCCGCCTCCAGCACGGACTCGGCGGTGAGCACGGCCGACCCGAGGTCGGTGAGCACGACGACCGACCCCCCGCCCGCGGTCGCCTCGCGCACGGCGGCCTCCACCCGGTCGAAGCTGGTGCCGAGACCGCCGTCGTCGGTGCCCCCCGCCGGCAGGATGCGCACCCCCGGGGCCATCTGCGCGGCGACCTGCGCCGCGCCCTCGGCGAGCTGCTGCGAGTGCGACACGAGCACGAGCGCCACGAGCGCCCACTGGTCCGTCACCGGTCCCGCCTCCCCCGCGGCGTCCCTGCCGCGCGCTGCCCTGCACCGCGCCGGGACCGGCGCGGCCGTCGTGTCGTCAGTCCGCGTCGGCGGCGGCCTCGGCGGCCGCCGCCAGGATGAGGGCGCTCGAGCGGGCCCCCGGGTCGAGGTGCCCGGCCGAGCGCTCCCCCAGGTAGCTCGCGCGGCCCTTGGTCGCCACGAGCGGCACCGTCGCGTCGGCGCCGGCCTGCGCACCGCGTGCCGCCGCGGCGAGCACCTGCGAGGGCGGCGCGCCGTGGTCGGCGGCGTCCACCGCCGCGGCGACCGCCGGCGTCCAGGCGTCGACCATGGTCTTCTCGCCCGCCCCGGCGCGCCCGCGCGTGACGATGCCGTCGAGCGCCGCCTCCAGCAGACCCACCACACCGTCCCGGTCGAGCGCCGCGGCCGAGCCGACCTTCGACGCCCGGAGGAACGCCGTGCCGTACAGCGGGCCGGCGGCGCCGCCGACGGTCGACATCAGCGTCGTCGCCACGAGCCGCAGGACGTCGCCGATCGTCGCCGGCGGCGCCTCCAGCGCGTCCAGCTTGGCGACGACCGCGCGGAAGCCCCGCGCGAGGTTCTCCCCGTGGTCGCCGTCACCGATCTGCCGGTCGAGCTCGACCAGCTCGTCCCGGTGCTCGTCGACGGTCGCCGCGCTGCGGCGCACCCAGTCGACCGCCCATGCCACGTCCAGCGTCATCCGCCCCGCCTCCCCCAGTCCCCACGTCACTCACCAGCGCAGCGCGGTGGTGTGCACCGGGGCGTCCCACAGGACGGTCAGCTCGTCGTCCAGCCGGAGGACCGTGACCGACGCGCCCTGCATCTCCAGCGATGTCACATAGTTGCCGACGAGCGAGCGGGTCACCTCGACCCGTCGCTCGGAGAGCAACGCGCGTGCTCGACGATAGACGACGTACAGCTCGGACGCGGGCGTGCCCCCCATGCCGTTGACGAGCAGGAGCACACGCTCGCCGCCCGTGAGCCCCAGGTCCTCGACGACGGGCCCGAGCAGCTTCTCGGTCAGCGCGTCGGCGCTCTCCAGGCCGACCCGGTGGCGGCCGGGCTCGCCGTGGATGCCGATGCCGATCTCGATCTCGTCGTCCGGGAGGTCGAAGCCGGGTCGCCCGACGTGCGGCACGGTGCAGGCCGTCAGCGCGAGGCCCATCGTGCGCACGTTGTCGACCACCCGTTGCGCGACCGCGGCGACCGCGTCGAGGTCGTCGCCGCGCTCGGCGGCGGCACCGGCGATCTTCTCCACCGCGACGGTGCCCGCCACTCCGCGCCGGCCCGCCGTCCAGGTCGAGTCCTCGACCGCGACGTCGTCGTTCACCAGGACCTGGCGCACCGTGGTGCCGTCCGCCTCGGCGAGCTCGGCGGCGGTCTCGAAGTTGAGGACGTCGCCCGTGTAGTTCTTCACGATCGTCAGGACGCCCGCCCCGGCGTCGGACGCTGCGATCGCCGGCGCGATCTGGTCGGGGGTCGGGGAGGTGAAGACCGCGCCGGGCACGGCGGCGTCCAGCATGCCCACGCCCACGAACCCCGCGTGCAGCGGCTCGTGGCCGCTGCCGCCGCCGCTGACGAGCCCGACCTTGCCGGGCACGGTGCCACCGGCCCGCGTGACGTACAGCGGGTCGGTGTGCACCCGCACGACGTCCGGGTGGGCCAGACCGAAACCCTCGACGGACTCGGCGACCACGTCGTGCGGGTCGTTGATGAGCTTCTTCATGCTCGACTCCTTCGGCGTGCACGACGGTGGCTCGTCCACCTCACCCCGGTCCCGGACGGCCGTCAAGGCGGGGCCCCGCCCGCCACCTGCACATGCGTGCAGGCGGCGGGCGGGGCGGACGCGCGTGCGTCGTGCGGTCAGGGGCGGCCCAGCAGGATGCGCGCCTCGGCGACCAGCAGGATCGAGCCGGTCACCAGGACGCCGGCGCCGCGCTCGGCCTCACCCTCCGCGCGCTGCACCGCGACGTCGATCGCGTCGGGCAGCCGCGCGGCGACGTGCACGCGGTCCTCCCCGAACACGTCGACGGCGACCTCCGCGAGGTCGTCGGCGTCCATCGCGCGCGGGTTCGACGCCTGCGTGACGACCACCTCGGCCAGCAGCGGCTCGAGCGCCGCGAGGATGCCCTCGGGGTCCTTGTCCGCCATGACGCCGACGACGCCCACGAGCCGCGTGAACTCGAACGCCTCCTCGACGGCGTCCACCAGCGCCTCGGCACCGGCGGGGTTGTGCGCCCCGTCGACCAGGACGGTCGGGCTGGACCGCACGACCTCCAGCCGGCCGGGGGACGTCACGTCCGCGAACGCCACCTCGACGACCGCACCGTCGAGCGCCCTCCCCCCGGTCAGGAGCGACTCGGTGGCGGCGAGCGCCAGCAGCGCGTTGTGCGCCTGGTGCTCGCCGTACAACGGCAGGAACACGTCGGTGTAGACGCCGCCCAGCCCCCGCAGCGCGACGAGCTGGCCGCCGACCGCCACCTGCCGCTCGACGACCGCGATGTCGACGTCCTCGCGCACGACGCGCGCACCGCGCTCGGCGGCGGCCGCGAGCACGACGCCCTCGACGTCGTCGGTCTGGTGCGCGAGCACCACGGTCGCACCGTCCTTGACGATGCCGGACTTCTCCGACGCGATCTCGACCAGGGTGTGGCCCAGGTAGCGCTCGTGGTCCATCGCGATCGGCGTGATGACGGCGACCTCGGCGTCGACGAGGTTGGTCGCGTCCCAGCGACCGCCCATGCCGACCTCGACCACCGCGACGTCCACGGGCGCGTCGGCGAACGCCGCGTACGCCATGACCGTGAACACCTCGAAGAAGGACAGCCGCTGGCCGCCCTGTGCGAGGTGACGTTCGTCGACCATCTCGATGTAGGGCGCGACGTCGTTCCACACCTCGACGAAGCGCTCGTCGCTGATCGGCTCACCGTCGATGCTGATGCGCTCGGTGACCCGGGTCATGTGCGGGCTGGTGAACCGGCCCGTGCGCAGCCCGTGCTCGCGCAGCAGCCGCTCGACCATGCGGGCCGTCGACGTCTTGCCGTTCGTACCGGTCACGTGGACGCACCGGAACGCCCGCTGCGGGTCTCCCAGCAGCTCCAGCACGTCACGGACGCGGTCGAGCGTGGGGTCGATGTCCTGCTCCGGCGCGCGCGCCAGGATCGCCCGGTAGACCTGGTCGGCCGCCTTCCGGGCGGCCCGGGCCGCCTCGTCCCTCAGGTGGTCGGCGCCACCGCGCTCGCGGCTCACGCGTCGGCCCGCACGACGGTCACGGCGACCTCGGCCACGTCGGCGGCCTCGATGGTCACGGACGTGGCGAGGGTCTCGGCGGCGACGAAGTCGCGGTGCGCCTCGACGTCCGCCACGTGCGCCGTCGGGACCGTGAGCGTGAGGTCGACGCGGTCCGTGACGTGCAGACCGGCGGCCTTGCGCGCGTCCTGCACGGCGCGCACGACGTCGCGGGCGTACCCCTCGGCGCGCAGCGCGTCGTCGAGCGCGAGGTCGAGGACGACGACCACGCCGCCGGCCAGGACGGCGGCGGCCACGTCGGCCCCCGCACCCTCGCCGACCACCGTCGTCAGCTCGTACTCCGCCGGCTCGAGGGCGACGTCCCCGGCGTCGGTGGTGACGACGACGGTCTCGCCGTCGACCCGCCACGCACCGGAGCGGGCGCCCTTGATGACCTGCTGCACGGCCTTGCCGAGGCGCGGGCCCGCGGCGCGGGCGTTGACCGCGAGCCGCTGCGTGATGCCGAACCGCTCGGTGGTCGCGGCGTCCGCCTCGACCACGTCGACGTGCTTGACGTTGAGCTCGGCGGCCAGCAGGTCGGTGTACGGCGCGAGCGCCGCGGGGTCCGGCACCGCGACCGTGAGCCGGCGCAGCGGCTGGCGCACACGCACCTGGTGCGCCTTGCGCAGGCCGAGCGCCGAGGACACCACGGCGCGGACCTCGTCCATCGCGGTGACGAGCGCCGGGTCCTCGACGAGGAGCGCCTCGCCGACGTACCCACCGCCGGCCACGGCGTACCACCCGGCCTCCCCCTGGAGGACGGGGGCGTCGTCGCCCGGCGGCTGCAGGCTCACGGGCCAGTCCGTGAGGTGCACGGAGCGCCCACCGGTGAGCCCGCGCCACACCTCCTCGGTGACGAGCGGGGCGAGCGGCGCCATGACGCGCGTGAGCGTCTCCAGCGCGGTCCACAGCGTGTCGAACGCGTCGGCGTCCTCCGACCAGAAGCGGTCGCGCTGGGTGCGCACGTACCAGTTCGTCAGCAGGTCGAGGTGCTCGCGCACGGCCTCGCACGCGGCGGGGACGTCGTACGCGTCGAGCAGCTCGGTCATCCGCGTCGCGAGGTCCCCGGTGCGCGCCAGGAGGTAGCGGTCCATGGGCGCCAGGCCGGCGGCACGCTCGGCCGTGACCCGCTGCGCGGTGCACCCACGGCCCTCGTCGGCGGCGCCGGCGTACAGGGTGAAGAAGTAGTACGTGCTCCACAGCGGCAGCAGCACCTGGCGCACGCCGTCGCGGATGCCCTCCTCGGTGACCACGAGGTTGCCGCCCCGCAGGATCGTGGAGGACATGAGCGACCAGCGCACGGCGTCCGAGCCGTACTTGTCCCACATGAGGACCGGGTCGGGGAAGTTGCGCAGCGACTTGCTGGCCTTGCGGCCGTCGTCGCCGAGCACGATGCCGTGGCACATGACGTTGCGGAAGGCCGCCCGGTCGAAGATCGCCGTGGCCAGCACGTGCAGCGTGTAGAACCAGCCGCGGGTCTGGCCGATGTACTCGACGATGAAGTCGCCCGGGTAGTGGTGCTCGAACCACTCGCGGTTCTCGAACGGGTAGTGCACCTGCGCGAACGGCATCGACCCGGAGTCGAACCACACGTCGAGCACGTCCGGGATGCGGCGCATCGTCGAGCGGCCCGTCGGGTCGTCCGGGTTGGGGCGCGTGAGGTCGTCGATGAAGGGCCGGTGCAGGTCCGGCTCGCCCTTGTCGTTGGTCGGCACGCGGCCGAAGTCGGCCTCGAGCTCGGCGAACGAGCCGTAGACGTCGACGCGCGGGTACGCCGGGTCGTCGCTCACCCACACCGGGATGGGCGTGCCCCAGTAGCGGTTGCGGCTGATCGACCAGTCGCGCGCGTTCTCGAGCCACTTGCCGAACTGGCCGTCCTTGATGTGGCCCGGGATCCACTCGATGCCCTGGTTGAGCTCGACCATGCGGTCCTTGAACTCGGTGACCCGCACGAACCACGAGGACACCGCCTTGTAGATCAGCGGGTTCCGGCAGCGCCAGCAGTGCGGGTAGGAGTGCTCGTAGGTCTCGTGGCGCACCAGGGCGGCGCGGTGGGCGGCGTCGACGCGCGCGAGCGGGCCCGTGCCGTTCTTCAGGTCGGCGATGACCTGCTTGTTCGCCTCGAAGACCTGGGTGCCCGCGTAGTCCGTGACCTGCGCCGTGAACCGGCCCTTGGAGTCGACCGGCACCACCGGCACGATGCCGGCGGCGTCGCACGCGGCCATGTCGTCCTCACCGAAGGCCGGGGCCAGGTGCACGACGCCGGTGCCGTCCTCGGTGGTGACGAAGTCCGCCGCGAGCACCTGGTGCGCGTGCTCGTGCCCGGCGAAGTAGTCGAAGGGCGGGGTGTAGCGCCGGCCCACGAGGTCGGCACCCGTCAGACGCGCGACGACGGTCGGCTCGTCGCCCAGCTCACGGGCGTACGCGCCCAGGCGCGCCGCGGCGAGCACCACGCGCTCCCTGGGGTGCGCCTCGCCGAACGGCGACCCGGCGGCCGGCTCGACGACGACGTACTCGACGTCGGGCCCGACCGCGACGGCCAGGTTGGACGGCAGCGTCCAGGGCGTCGTCGTCCAGATCAGCAGCAGCTCGCCGGAGTCCAGACGGAACCCGACGGTGATCGCCGGGTCCTGGCGCGAGGCGTACACGTCCTCGTCCATGCGCAGCTCGTGGTTGCTCAGCGGCGTCTCGTCACGCCAGCAGTACGGCAGGACGCGGTAGCCCTCGTAGGCCAGGCCCTTGTCGTACAGCTGCTTGAACGCCCAGATCACCGACTCCATGAAGGACGGGTCGAGCGTCTTGTAGTCGTTCTCGAAGTCGACCCAGCGCGCCTGCCGGGTGACGTACTCCTCCCACTCCTTGGTGTACGTCAGCACCGACTCGCGGCAGGCCTCGTTGAACGCGGCGATGCCCATCTCGTCGATCTGCGACTTGTCGGTGATGCCGAGCCTGCGCTCGGCCTCGAGCTCGGCCGGCAGGCCGTGGGTGTCCCAGCCGAACCGCCGCTCGACGTGCCTGCCGCGCATCGTCTGGTAGCGCGGGACGACGTCCTTGGCGTACCCGGTCAGCAGGTGGCCGTAGTGCGGCAGGCCGTTGGCGAACGGCGGGCCGTCGTAGAAGACGTACTCGTTGTCGCCGTTCTCGCCCGTCGGGCGCAGCGCCACCGAGGCGCGGAACGTGTCGTCCGTCTCCCAGTACCGCAGCACCTCCTGCTCGAGGGCAGGCAGGTCGGGGCTCGGCGGGACGGTCGCGGGAGTGCCGGCGGACGTGCCGTCGGAGGTGCGGTGCAGCGGGTACGCCACGGTCGGTGCTCCTGGTCTCGCGCACCCGAGGGTGCGGTACGGCCACGAGGACGACGCCACCCGGACCGGCCGGGCACCACCGCGGTACCACCTCGCTTGCCGGGGACGGGTCCCCGGCCTCTCGCCTGCGGCTGTGACGGGCCTGCCCCGTCCGGTTCTACTGAGGACCCGCGCCACGAGGACGCGCGATCCCGTTCTTCCGGAGGCTCACCGGTGATGGCCGGGTCGATGCCTGTGCGGGCAGTCTATCGGCGTCCGTGGTGTGAGCGCATCGCAGGTCCGCCCGCAGCGAGCGGAGCACCCGCGTGAGGCCGGCACCGCCGGCCACGCACGCGACCAGCGCGAGGACGACCCCGGGCCCTCCGACCCCGACGACGACGAGCAGGTGGGCCAGGGGCGCCGCCGCGAGCACGGTCGCGGCGACCATCCCCGCGGTGGCCGCGTCGACGCCCCGCAGGGAGCGTGGCGCGACGAGCTCGCCCCGGCGTGCGCGGGCCAGCAGCCACCACCCGGCGACGAGGCACACCTGGAGGCACGCGACCGCCGCGATCGCGGTCAGTGCGTAGGGCACGACGAGCCGCTCGGTCTCGGTGTACCCGCCGCCCACCGCCTCCGCCAGCACCGGCAGGAACCCCTGGAGCAGGAGCGAGCCGGCCAGCAGGATCACCAGAGCGATGCGGAGCACGAGCCGGCGTGAGGTCGTCATCTATCGAGTCTCGATAGATCTCTGTCGACTGTCAAGAGGCAAGCAGGTGATTGGCCCGACCCGAGGGCGACCAGGCACCATCGGCCCATGACCACCGCTCGACCCGTTGCCCTGCTCGACCTCGACGGCACGCTCATGGACTCCGCCTCCGGCATCGTCGCGTCGGTGCGCGCCGCCTACGCCGCGGTCGGCCTGCCGGCCCCCGACGAGGCGACGATGCGCTCGTTCGCCGGGCCGCCGATCGCGTGGTCGTTCACGACGCACGGCGTGCCCGTCGACCTGGTGGACGCCGCGATCACCGGCTACGGCGAGCACTTCGGCCGCGAGGGCGTGTGGGACACCCGGGTGTTCGACGGCATCCCCGAGGCCCTGGTCACGCTGCGCGAGGCCGGGGTGCTGCTCGTGGTCGCCACGGCCAAGCCGCTGCGCTGGGCGGAGCCGATCTGCGCCGAGACCGGTCTCACGCCGCTCCTCGACCACGTGGTCGGCGCACCCGACGACGAGTCGGAGACCAAGGGCGAGATCATCGGGCGGGCGCTGACGTGGGTGCGCGGGACCGTCGGCGACACCGGGTACCGCGCCGTCATGCTCGGTGACCGGGAGCACGACGTGCACGGCGCCGCCGAGCACGGCCTGCCCTGCCTCGGTGCCCTGTGGGGCTACGGCGGCGCCGAGGAGCTGCTCGCGGCGGGCGCCGTCGAGGTGCTCGCGTCGCCCGCCGACGTCCCCGCCGCGGTGCTCGCCCGCGTGACGGGCCGAGGCCCCCGCACCCTGGGATGATGGCCGGGATGACCCACGCACCCCTGGTCCTGCTGGACCTCGACGGCACCCTCACCGACTCCTACCCCGGCATCGCCGCGAGCGCCCGCGTCGCGTTCACCGCGCTGGGGCTGCCCGTGCCGGACGCGACCGCGCTGCGGCGGTTCGTCGGCCCGCCGCTCGCCGAGTCGTTCGCCCTGTTCGACGTCCCGGCCGACCGCGTGCCCGAGGCGATCGCCGCGTACCGCGCGTACTTCCGCGAGACCGGGATGTGGCAGAACAGCGTCTACCCGGGCGTCCCGGAGCAGCTCACGGTCCTGCACGACGCGGGCGTGCGGCTGGCGGTGGCGACCAGCAAGCCCGAGGTCTTCGCCGGACCCATCTGCGAGCGCTTCGGGCTCGCGCCCCTGCTCGAGGGGGTGTTCGGGGCACCGCTCGACCACGTGCCGTCGTCGAAGGCGACGGTCGTCGCGGCGGCCCTGGACGCGCTGCGACCCGCCGGGCCCGTGCTCATGGTGGGCGACCGTGAGCACGACGCGCACGGTGCGCGCGCCCACGGCGTCGACTGCGTCGGCGTCGCGTGGGGCTACGCGCAGCCGGGCGAGCTCGCGCGCGTCGGTGCGCTCGAGGTCGTCCCGACGGTCGACCGCCTGGCCGAGAGGGTGCTGGCGACGCTCCGTACGCCCGGGCGGGCCGAGCTCAGCGCGTCGGCCGGACGGGCGGCAGCGCCGACCACGGGAACGTGATCCACAGGTCGGTGCGGCGCCACACGTAGTCCGGGTCGATCACCGAGCGCGGCTTGGCGTACAGCACGGCGGTGCGCACCTCCGCGCAGTGCGCGGACAGCAGCCGCTTGACCAGGGCGAGCGTCTCACCGGAGTCGGCGACGTCGTCGACGACGAGCGCGCGGAGCCCGCGCATCGCGTCGGTGTCCAGCAGCGGGGGCAGCAGCTGCGGCTCCGGCAGCGTGCTGTCGATGCCCGTGTAGAACTCGACGTTCATGGTGCCGACGGCCTTGGTGCCCAGCGCGTAGGCGATCGCCCCGCCGGGCGGCAGGCCGCCGCGCGCGACCGACACGACGACGTCGGGCACGTACCCGGAGTCCACGACCGTCTGGGCCACCTCGCGCGTCGCGGCGCCGAACGTCGTCCAGTCCAGCACCTCGCGCTCGGTCGGCAGGTCCTGCCCGGGCGCGGCCTCCGTCGTCGTCATGCCTCCATGGTCCCGCACGTACCCGGGCGTGCGCACCGGCCGCGCGTCCCGCGCGCAGACCTGCTCCGATGTGTGCCACCGTGGTGCTGTGAGCGCCGGTACCGAGTCCCCGCTGTTCCCGGGCAAGCACTTCATCAGCACCGTGCTCGAGGCGCTGGAGACCAAGACCACCATGGCGGGCGCGCTGGGCCGCCGCTACCTCATGCGCGCTGCGATGGCGGGGATCATCATCGGGCTGCTGTACGGGGCGCACTACGCCGTCGTGTCCGCGTTCGCGCAGATCACGGTCGGCGGCACCTCGCTGTACCTGGTCGGTCGGATGGCGGGCGCCGTCCTGTTCGGCTGGGCGCTGGTGTTCATCTACTACTCGCGGTCCGAGCTGCTGACCTCGAACATGATGATCGTCTCGATCGGGGCCTACCACCGCCGCACCACGTGGGGCCGCGCGCTGCGGCTGCTGGGCCTGTGCTTCGTCGGGAACTTCGTCGGCGGGCTGCTGGTGGCGGTGCTGCTGCGGTACTCGACGCTCACGGAGGGCGCCACCCTCGACCAGATGGTCACCGCGGTCGACCACAAGCTCGCGTTCGTCGCCGACGGACCGACGGGGTGGGGCGACCTGGTGGTGCGGGCGGTGCTCTGCAACTTCTGCATCAACCTCGCGATGCTGCTGGTCTACAACGGCCTGATCGGCGACGACCTGACCAAGTCGCTCGTCATGATCGTGGCCGTCTTCATCTTCGCCTTCCTCGGGCTGGAGCACTCGGTCGCCAACACGGTGCTGTTCACCATCGTCGGGTTGCAGGAGGGCATCGACGTGGGGCTGGCCGCCGGCAACGTCGGGCTGGCGCTGATCGGCAACTTCGTCGGCGGCGGGCTGCTGATCGGGCTGTACTACGCGTACGTCAACGACGACTCGCGCTGGCTGCGCGAAGGCGGCCCCACCTCCTGACGAGGGGGCGGCGCCCGCACCGACCCGCTTGACCTTGACGTCGCGTCAGCTCCTACCGTCGACCGGGTCCGCACACCGAGGTCGAGGAGGAGCCGTGGAGGCGTCGATCCAGGAGGTCGCCCGGCTGACAGGCACGACGAGCCGCGCCCTGCGTCACTACGACGCGATCGGTCTGCTCGCCCCCAGCCGCGTCGCCGGCACCGGGTACCGCTGGTACGACGACGCCGCCCTCGTGCGGCTGCAGCGCATCCTGCTGCTGCGCGACCTGGGGCTCGGCCTGGCCGAGATCCGCCGGGTGCTGGACCGCGAGACGGACGAGGCGACGGCGCTGCGCCGGCACCTCGCGTGGCTCACGGCCGAGCAGGACCGGCTCGCCCGCCAGGCGGCCTCGGTGCGCCGGACGCTCACCGCACGCGACGAGGGAGGCGACCTGATGGTCGAGGAGATGTTCGACGGGTTCGACCACACGCAGCACCGGCAGGAGGTCGAGGAACGCTGGGGTGCCGACGCGTACGCCGCCGGTGACGCCTGGTGGCGCAGCCGGAGCGACGACGAGCGCACCGCGTGGCAGGAGCGCTCGGCGGCGCTCGCCCGGGACTGGGCGGCGGCGGCCGCCGCGGGCACCGACCCCGCGTCGGACGAGGCGCAGGAGCTCGCGCGCCGGCACGTGCAGTGGCTGCGCGACGTGCCCGGGACGCCCCGCGAGGGCGACGCCCCGGCCCGCGGGTACGTGCTCGGGCTGGCCGACATGTACGTCGCCGACCCGCGGTTCGCCCGCGTCTACGGCGACGACGAGCGGGGTGCCGCCTTCGTGCGGGACGCCCTGCACGAGTACGCCGCGCGCCACCTGTGACGCCGGGACCGGCGCGCCCCCCGAGGGGTCGCGCGCCGGTCCCGGCCGCGGGAGCCGTCAGGCCGGCGACGTCGTCGCCAGGTACTGCCGCCAGCCGCCGTGCTGCGTGATCTCGGGGTGCTCCTGCGCCCTCGCCCGGTGGTCGAGGATGCCGGGCACGAGACGCCCGTCCGCGAGCTCCACCGGCCCCCGGTACAGCCCGGCGGGCTCGCCCTCGATCACCCGCACCAGCACCTCGGCCGGCACCCGGTACAGCTCGCCGTGGACGGCCGCCCCCTCCTCGTCGTCCGCGACGCGGTACATGCCCGGGTGCCGGCCGTCGACGGCGTGCACGCGGTACCGCGGTGCGGTCGTCGTCTCCTCCACCAGCTCGGCGCCGTCGAGGTGCCCGTGCAGCTCGAGGCCTCGCATGAGGCTGCCGTTGACGAAGAGCAGCTCGTCGTCCAGCGCGTCGTCCCGCTCGTGCCGCAGGCGCCACCCGAACGCCGCGAGCAGCACGGCGAGCAGGACGTAGCCGGTCGTCACGGCCGGGGACGCGTTGACGCCCACCTCGACGGCGTTGACGAGCCCGAAGAACGACAGCACCGCGGCGATGCCGGACGTGATCGCCGCCGCGTACAGGCGGCGGTCGATCACGAAACACGCGATCGCGCCCAGCAGGATGCCGACGAGCACGGCCCCCTGCCCGAGCAGCCGCAGCCCGTCGTAGACGACGCCGTTGGCGATGAGCGCACCGGTCCCGACCTCTTCCGCGGACGTGCCCGCCGCCGCGAGCGCGTTGTCGATCAGCCCGGTCGCCCACTCGGCGAGGCTGGGGACGATCGCCAGCACGATCGCCGGCGCGTACCGCCGCGGGTTGACGTCGAACGCCTGGGCGCCGATGACGAGGCCGATGTACAGCAGGACCGGGACGAGCGCCTGCATGGGGAACACCGCCAGGAACGTGCCGACCAGGCCGGTGAAGCACACGAGACCGACGACGACCCCCGTCGCCAGCGAGTACCCCACCCGTCCGCCGACCGCCTTCCAGCCCGGGTGCCCGATGTACACCGCGGGCGGGAACGGCGAGCCGAGGAACGACCCGACGACCGCGCCGAGCCCGTCGGCCGTGAGCACCTGCCGGGCGGAGTACCGGTCCCCCGCCGCGGCGGCCGACTCCACGTTGGTCATGCCCTCGGTGAAGTTGTAGATGCCCAGCGGGATCGCCGAGGCCAGCAGGGGGGCGATGTCCTGCAGCCCCGTGACGACGTCCGCCGACGGCAGCGGCAGGTGCAGCGCGAGGTCCGCGACCGACTGCGTGACCGCGCTCGGCTCGAGGATGCCCGACCAGCCGGCGGCGACCGCGGCCCAGGCGACCGCCGTCGCGACGAGGACCGCGACCAGGCCGACAGGAGCACCGAAGGGCATGCGACGCCCCCCGAGCCAGCCGACGAGGATGAACCCGAAGGCCACGAACGCGATCCACGGCGCCTGCCACATCTGCGCGGCCGGGCTCATCGAGATGAACGTGATCGAGATGCCCGCGAGCGCGCCGAGGAGCGCCGCCCGCGGCGTCCAGCGCCGGATCCACGGGCCGAAGACCGCCCCGAGCAGGACGATGCAGCCGATGATGAACGCCCAGGCCAGGCCCGCACGCCAGGCGGCCAGCGGGTCCTGCGTGCGCAGCAGCACCGGCAGCATGACGACGAAGACGACGATGAACGTGTGCGGCACGCTCGGCCCGTACGGCAGCGCCGCCACGTCGGAGCGGCCCTCCCGGCGGGCGAGCCGCCGTGCGAGCACGGCGTACCAGATGTTGCCCAGCGGCAGCGCGATACCCAGGGCGGGCAGGATCCGCCCGTAGACGG
This sequence comes from Cellulomonas wangleii, assembly GCF_018388445.1. NCBI lineage: Bacteria > Bacillati > Actinomycetota > Actinomycetes > Micrococcales > Cellulomonadaceae > Cellulomonas > Cellulomonas wangleii. The sequence continues at coordinate 1,574,367 of NZ_CP074405.1, read as the reverse complement.
TGTCGCCGGGGATCTGGACGACCGCCAGGCACAGGCCCGTCAGGACGATGACGTTGAGCAGGACGTTGGTGCCGAGGCCGAACAGGCCGTTCCAGTCCCCCGGGGTCCACCACGGCAGACGGCCGGGCGTGCCGGCGGGACGGTCGGCGGTCGACACCTCGCGTGCGGCAGTGCTCATCGTGGGACCTCCTCGTGCGTCGTGGTGCGCAGGGCCGTCAGGAGCGCGTCGGAGGTGCCGACCCAGCCCACGATCCCGCCCTGGGCGCAGAACATGTCGAGTGCGGAGCGGTGGAACTGCGGGAAGTACGACGCGGTGCAGTCGGACAGGACGAGGGACTCGAAGCCGCGGTCGTTCGCCTCGCGGACCGTCGTCTGGACGCACACCTCGGTGGTGACGCCCGTGACGACGAGGCTCGTGATGCCCCGGGCCCGCAGGACGGTCTCGAGGTCGGTGGCGTAGAACGCGCCCTTGCCGGGCTTGTCGAGGACGACCTCCCCCTCGACGGGCGCCAGCTCCGGGACGATGCCGTGCCCGGCTGAGCCGCGCACCAGCAGCCGGCCCATCGGGCCGTCCTCACCGATGCGCAGGGTCGGGCTGCCGCGGTCGCGCTTGGCGGGGAACAGGTCCGCGAGGTCGGGGCGATGGCCCTCGCGCGTGTGGATGACCGGCCAGCCCCGGCTGCGGAAGGCGGCCAGGACGCGGCTCGTGGGCTCGATGGTGCCGCGCAGCCGCGACACGTCGTTGCCGAGGGACTCCCCGAAGCCGCCGGCCTCCATGAAGTCGCGCTGGAAGTCGATGCACAGCAGCGCCACCTGCCGGGGGTCGAGGACGAACGGGAACGGGTCGGCGGGGAGGGTGATCACGGGTCCTCCTGGTGTCGGCGTCCGCGGTGCGGGCGCGTGGGTGCCGGGACCGGCCCGGGCGGTGAGGAGCGTCCCGGACCGGCCCGCGAGCGCGTCACGGAGCCGGGGCAGGGACGTGACGACGGCGCGCCGGGCGCCGTCGGTGACGAACTGCAGCGCCGACTCGACCTTCGGGCCCATGGACCCCGCCGGGAACTCCCCCGCGTCCAGGTGCGCCCGCAGCTCGGCCGGGTCGACGTGCCGCAGCGCGCGCTGCCGCGGCGTCCCCCACCCGACGGCCACCGCGTCGACACCGGTGACCAGGACGAGCGTGTCGACGCCCAGGGCGTCGGCCAGCAGCGCCGACGCCCGGTCCTTGTCCACGACGGCGTCCACACCGCGCCAGCCGTCGGCGGTGCGGACCACCGGGATGCCGCCGCCGCCCGCCGCGACGACGACGGCACCGGCGTCCAGCAGGGTCCGGATGTGCGCGGACTCCACGACCCGCCGCGGGCGTGGGCTGGGCACGACCCGGCGGTGGACCCCGGGCGACGTCTCGACGACGTCCCAGCCCTCGACCGCACGCAGACCCGCGGTCGCGGACGTCATCGCGGCGCCGATCGGCTTGGTGGGCCGCGCGAACGCGGGGTCGTCGCGGTCGACCTCGACGTGCGTGAGGACGGCGACGGCGCGCGCGGTCAGCCCGCGGTCCTCCAGCGCGGAGTCCACGCCGGTCGCGAGCAGGTGGCCGATGCCGCCCTGGGAGTCGGCGACCGCGAGCCACAGCGGCAGCTCGGGCAGCCCCTCGGCCGTCGCCTCCGGCGCCACGAGCTCCCCCCGGCGCAGGATGAAGCCGACCTGGGGCCCGTTCCCGTGCGTGAGGACGACCCGCCACCCGTCGGCGACCAGGTCGGCGACCGTGCCGGCGAGGTCCGCCGCCCGCTCCTGCTGACGGGCGACCGACCCGGGCTCGCCGTCGAGCACGAGCGCGTTGCCGCCGACCGCGAGCAGCACCGTGCCGGTCATCGCGCACGCATCCCGTGCAGCGCGCGGACCGCCTGCAGGAAGACGTCGGACGGTGCCTCGACGACCCCGGCACCGATCTGCCCCACGCCGGCCTCCCGGTGCGCGATCCCGGTGTTGATGACCGGCAGCACCCCGGTGTCGAGGACCTTGAGCACGTCGATGCCGCTGGGTGCCCCGGCGAACCCCAGCGCCGGCAGCCGGAACGCCGGGTGCGGGCCCAGCGTGATGCGCCGCATCGAGCGGGTGGTCTCGAGGGCGTCGTCGGGGGTGCCGCCCACGAACAGGGTGATCGCGGGTGCGGCCGCCATCGCGAAGCCGCCGATGCCGAGCGTCTCGGTGATCGCCGAGTCACCCAGGTCGGGGTTGGCGTCCTCGGGCCCGTAGCCGGGGAAGAACAGGCCGTCGGCGGCGCCCACGGGTGCGGTGAACCACCGCTCCCCGGTACCCGCGACGCGCAGCCCGAACTCGACGCCGTTGCGGGCCATCGCCGTGACGAGGGTCGAGTGCTCGACGCCCACGGCTGCGTCCGTCGCCAGCTTGGCCCCGGCCATCGAGAGGTTCAGCGCGAAGTGGTCGTTGGCCGCGAGGAACCGCAGCACCTCCACACCCCGGTCCTGCTGCGCGACCTCGGGGGCCAGGCGCCGCGCGAGCAGGCTCGTCGCGGCCGTCGAGCGGTTGTGCCCCTCGTCGCCCATCGTCAGCGCCTGCGCGACGAGCGAGGTGACGTCGACCGGGCCGCCGAGCCGCAGGGCGCCGTCCAGCACCGGTCCGAGCACGTCGCGCATCCAGCGCAGCCGGTCCACGACCTCCGCGTCGAACGCCCCGAAGCGCAGCACCCGTCCCAGGCCCTCGTTGAGCGAGGCGTACGCGCGGCGGGGGCCGTCCTGGACGACCAGGACGGGCATCGACGGGCTGAGCACTCCCGCCATGGGGCCGACCGCGTCGTGGTGGTGGCACGCGTCGAGCGTGACCCCGCCGGCCTCCAGCAGGTGCAGCGCGTCGGCGGGCGTGCCCGCCCAGCCCTCGAGCAGCACGGCACCGACGAGCGCACCGCGGACCGGGCCGCACATGTCCGCCAGGTCGATCGGGGGGCCGGCGTGCAGGAGCGTGCGCCCGTCCCCGAGCCCGGGGACGACGTCCCGGGCGGGGCGCACACCCACGAGCTGCGGGCGCACGGCGTGCACCGCGGCGAGTGCGCGGGCGTTCGCGGCGTGGGTGACGTCGTCGTCGAGCGCGACGGCCAGGCGCGCGCACTCGACGTCGCCGAACGCCGGCGGGCGCCAGTCGAGCTGCACGACGTCCGGTGCCGCCTCGACCACCGCGGGCAGCCCGACGTTGAGGACCCGCACCCCGCCGGCGATCACGTCGACGCCCCGGCGACGACGGCGGCGGTGCGCGCCGCCCCCGCGGTGGACGGGTGCACGAGCACCCCGGCGTCCGCGAGCGCGCTGCGGGCCGCGTCGAGACCCTGCGGGTCCGCCTCCGTGCCGCACACCGAGCCGAGCACGACCAGGTCCCGGCCGTCGTCGCGCGCCGCACGGACCGCGTCCTCGACCGCCCGGGCCAGCGGGGTGACGGGGTCCGCGGCCGCACCGAACCCCAGGACGACGTCCACCAGCAGGATCCCGACGTCGCTCCGCCCGCCCGCCGCGACGACCTGCGCGGCGCGGGCCGACGGGTCGATCATCGGGTGCGGGCGGCCCACGGTGTACTCGTCGGCGCCGAGATCGAGCACCTGCCCGGCCACGCCGGCGCGCGCCAGGACCACCCGGGCCTCGGCCGCCAGGGTCCCTCCGGTGTACAGGCCGAGCACGCCGCGCGCCGCCGGTGCCCGCGGCGCGGTGACCGGCGCGGCGAGGTCGACGTCCAGGGTGGCGCCGACCAGCCGGGCGGCAGCGCGCGCGGCGCCCTCCAGCGTGCCGTGGACGGGCACGGCACCGTCGGTGTCCGCCTCGCCCAGCAGGCAGGCCACCGCCGGCTTGCCGAGGTCCGCGAGCCGGGCCAGCAGCGAGCGCGCCACATGCGGCGCGGGCGGCTTGGAGACCACGACGACCGCCTCGGTGGCCCCGTCCGCACCGAGCAGGTCCAGCGCCGGACCCGTCATCGCGCCGCCGACCTCGGCGGACAGGTCCCGCCCCCCGACGCCGACGAGCTGGGACACCCCCGTGCCCGAGCGGTGCAGCAGGCACGCGACCTCCTGCGCGCCGGTGCCCGAGGCCGCGACGATGCCGAGCGGGCCCGGCCGCACCGCGTTGGCGAACCCCAGGGGCACGCCGTCGAGGATCGCCGTGCCGCAGTCCGGGCCCATGAGCAGCAGCCCGCTGCGCACGGCCAGCCGCTTGAGGCGCACCTCGTCGGCCGTGCTCACGTTGTCCGAGAAGCACAGGACGTGCAGCCCGGCCCGCAGGGCCTGCTCCACGACGACCGGCGCGTAGCCGCCCGGGGTGGACACGACCGCGACCGTCGCGCCGTGACCCACGGCCAGCCCCTCGGCGACCGTCCGCGGCGCGTGCTCGCGCCGCGTGCCGCTGTCGTCCGCCACCGCCACGAGCCCCGCCTCGCCCGCGTCCAGCGCACCGGTGACGGAGCCCGCGTCCAGCCCGCGCACCACCAGGACGAGGTCGTCCGGTGCCGGGGTGAGCCCGTCGGGTCGCATGCCCGAGCGCTCGAGCACGGCGAGGTTGCCCGGCGTTCCCATGACCGCACCGACGCGCGTCACCCCGTCGCGCCGCTCGAGCGACGACGCGAGCGCCATGAGCGTCACGGAGTCCCGGTACAGGCGCGGGAGCACCCGCGCCGCCAGCGTGCCCGTCGCCGTCGCGGTCATGCGCTCCTCCGGCGGGCGTCGGCCGGGCACGAGGACGCCTGCGCCGGGCCGGCGAGCGCACCGGCGGCGACGCCCGCGGCGAGGTCGAGACCCGACGTCGCGCCCCACGTCCGCGCCGCGGCGAGCGTCGCCGGCACGAGGCCGACGGCGGCGGTCGCCTCGACGAGGGTGTGGACGCGCTCGGCGACCTGCCCGCGGAGCGCCGCCACCAGGGTGTGGCGCGACAGGCTGGTGGTCCGGTCGAGCAGCACGGGCAGCGCACCGCGGACGACGGTGGCGGCGGCCCCCGCGGAGCGGCGGTCGAGGCCCGCCAGCACCCCGACCACCACGTCGTCACCGCTGGGGGTCGATCCCGGCCCCACCCCGACGAGGCGACGCAGCGCCGTGCGCACCCGCCGGGGGTCCTGGGCGACGGCCGCGGCGACGAGCTCGCCCGCGCGGCGCCGCGCCGGGCGCGGGTCCATGACGTCGCGCCCCGCGCGGGCCGGCTCCGCGCCGAGCGCCCCGGCCAGCAGGGCGCGGGCGGCGTGGGCGTCCACGGCACCCACCGGCACCGCGAGGTCCACCCGCGGCGCACCGTCCAGGTGCGCCGCCCACGGCCCGGGGTCGGGCGTCGTGCCCGCACGCGGTGCCAGACCCCGCAGGCCGCCGCCCAGGCACACCCCGCCGGGCACGAGCCCGTGCTCCGGGGACGTCACCGGCACCAGTGCGCCGCCCGCGGTGCGGAGCACGACCAGGCTCCGCCCGGCACGGACGACGGTCGCCCGCAGCAGCGCGTGCGGCGGGGGTGCGTCGGCCGCGAGCCGCGTCCGCCCGGCGTCCGCATTGTGGGTGTTCGGCATACTGTGACCGTAGGGATCGCGGCCCCGGCCCCGCAGCGTCCGAACCGGACGACGTCGGGCGGCCGCGTCGTCCGATGTGGACAAGGGGCAGCCCGTGGCGACACTGACCGTCCGCGACGTGCTCACCCTGGCCCCGCTGCGGGGCGCCTACGTCCTGGCGGGTGACGCCGGCGTCGACCGGCTGGTCAGCGGGGTCAACGTCATGGAGGTCCCCGACATCGAGCCCTACATCAAGCCCGGCGAGCTGCTCCTCACCACGGCGTACCCCGTGCGCGAGACCCCCGACCGCCTCGTCGAGCTGCTGCGGCTCCTGCACGCGCGCGGGCTGGCCGCCCTCGCGATCAAGCCGCTGCGCTACCTCGACCAGCTGCCGGACCGGTTCGCCGACCTCGCCGACGAGCTCGCGTTCCCCGTGCTCGTGGTCCCCGGCGACACGTCGTTCAACGAGGTGATCGCCGCGGTCCTCGCGGTGGTGCTCGCCGAGCACGACGCCGAGCCCGCGCACGACGAGGTGATCCGCGAGCGCCTCACCGGCATCGCGCTGGCGGGCGGCGGCCTCGACGAGATCGCCCGCACCCTGTCGGGCGCGCTGGCCCGTACCGTCACGGTCCTGGCCGACGACCCGCTGGCCCTGGGTCGCTCACCCCAGGTGCCCGAGCAGTCGCGCGGCGCGGGCGCCGTCGCGCCGCCTGCGGGCCGGTGGGAGTTCCCGGTGACCGTGGCGGGGGTGCGGCGGGGCCGCGTCCTGGTCGGCGGGGAGGCCGAGCCGACGCTCGCGCAGCGGCGGCTGGTCCGGCAGGCCTGCTTCGCCGCCGGGATGCACATCGCCCAGGCGCTGGCGAGCATCGAGCTCGACCGGCGCCTGCGCGTCGTCTTCCTCGAGGAGCTCGTCACCGCGCCCGGCGCGGACCCGGACGCGCTCGCGCAGCGGGCTCGTCTGTTCGGGTGGGAGCTCGCCGGCACGTCGGTGGTGGTCGTCGCCGCGTGCACCACCGCACCGTCGGAGCGGGACCTGCAGGCCGCGGCACGCCGGGCGCTCGGACCGCACGCGGTGGCCTGGCAGCGCGGCACGCAGGTGGTCGCGATCATGCCCGCCCGGGGGCAGCCGGAGGAGGCGTTCCGGCAGGCCCTCGTCCGTGCGGGCGCCGGTGCCACGGTCGTCGCGTCGGGGCGCCCCGCCCCCGCCCTGACGGCGCTGCCGGAGAGCCACGCGACGGCGCAGGAGGCCCTGCACATCGCGGGGGTCACGCGCCGCACCACGGCGCGCCACGCCGACCTCGGCTTCGAGCGGCTCGTGATGAGCCTGCCGCCCGACCGGCTGCGGGACTTCGTCGAGGACCAGATCGGCCCGCTGCTGCGGCACGACGCCCAGGTCGACGGCGACCTGTCGCGCACCCTGGAGGTCTTCCTCGGGCTGGGCAACGCCGCGGAGGCCGCACGGCGGCTGTTCGTGCACTACAACACGATGAAGCACCGCCTCCAGCGCATCGGCGACCTGCTCGACGCGGACCTCCACGACCCGCGGACGCGCACGGCCCTCGCACTGGCCCTCGAGGCGCACCGGCTCCTCGGGCCACCCTGACCCCGGCGGTCGCCGAGGCGTCCCCCTCACTCGCCGTGCAGCGAGCGCTGCCACTCGGCGTGCAGCTCCGCGAACCGACCGCCCGCGGCCACCAGCTCGTCGGGGCTGCCGTCCTCGACGACCCGCCCCGCGTCGACGACCAGCACGCGGTCCGCGTGCATGACGGTCGACAGCCGGTGCGCGATCACCACCGCGGTGCGGCCGGTCAGCAGCGTGCGCAGCCCCTCCTGCACGAGCTGCTCGCCGGGGATGTCCAGCGAGCTGGTCGCCTCGTCGAGCACGAGGACGGCGGGGTCGGCCAGGAAGGCCCGCGCGAACGACACGAGCTGCCGCTGCCCGGCGGACAGCCGGACGCCACGGGTGTCGACGTCCGTGTCGTACCCGTCCGGCAGGGCCGCGATGAGGTCGTGCACGCCGACCGCCCGCGCCGCCCGCTCGATCTGCGCGGGGCTGGCACCCGGTCGGCCCAGCGCGATGTTGGCGGCCACGGAGCCGGAGAACAGGTACGCCTCCTGGGTCACCATGACCATGGCCGCGCGCAGGTCCGTGGGTTCCGCGTCGCGCAGGTCGACCCCGTCCACGCGCACCGCCCCGCTCCGGGGGTCGTAGAACCGGGCGAGGAGCTTGGCCACGGTGGACTTGCCCGCACCCGTCTCGCCCACCAGGGCCACGGTCTGCCCGGCGGGGACGTGCAGGTCGAGGCGCGGCAGCACCGACGGCCCGTCGCCGTAGCCGAACTCGACGCCGTCGAAGCACACGTCGCCGCGGGGCTGCTCGAGGCGCACCGGCCGGGTCGGGTCCGGGACGGTGGGCTCCTGGGCGAGCAGCCCGGACAGCTTCTCGAGGGCGGCCGTGGCGGACTGGAACGAGTTGTAGAACATCCCGATCTGCGCGAGCGGCGCGAAGAACCGCCGCGCGTACAGCACGGCCGCGACCAGCACGCCGACCTCGAGCCCGCCGTCCAGCACCCGCAGGCCACCGACCAGCAGCACCGCGGCCACGGTGACGTTGCCGATGAGGACCAGACCGGTGTCGAAGACGCCGTTGACGCGGATCGCCTCGGCGTTGGCGGCGCGGTACTCCTCCGCCTCGGCCTCGTAGACCCCCGCGACCTGCGCCTCGCGGCGGAAGGCCTGCACCGCGCGGACGCCCGTCATCGTCTCGACGAACCGGACGATGACCCGGGCCGCTGCCGTCCGCGAGCGCCGGTACTGGGCCTGCGAGCGGCGCTGGAACCAGCGCGTCAGGACGACGCCGGGCACGACGGCGACGAGCAGCACCAGCCCGCTGCGCCAGTCGAGCAGCGCGAGCCCGGCCGCGGTGAAGACCATGGCCAGCCCGCTGGCGGCGAGCGTGGTCACGCCGCCGTCGAGGAGCTCGCGCAGCGCCTCGAGGTCGGACGTCTGGCGCGAGATGATCCGCCCCGACGTGTACCGCTCGTGGAACTCCAGGCTGAGGCGCTGGGTGTGCCGGAACACCCGCCGTCGCAGGTCGAGCAGGACGGCCTGGCTGACCGTCGCGGCGAGCCGGACCGTCGCCGCGGTGAACAGCCCTGCGACCAGGGCCGTCAGTGCGTACCCGCCGGCCACGAGCAGGGCCGGTGCGGCGTCCCCGTCCCGCAGTGCCGGGATGCCACGGTCGATGCCGATCGCCACGAGGGCCGGCCCGGCGACGAGCGCGAGCTGGGCCACCACGACGACGACCGCCGTCAGCGCGGCGCGGCGCGCCACGGGCCGCAGCAGCGAGCGGAGCAGGGCCAGCGAGCGGCCGCGGACCTCCCCCGCGTCCTCGTCCGCGCCGGGTGCCGGCGCGACGGCGGTCGCCGCGGTCATCGGCGCACCTCCTCGGCCAGGCCGCGCGGATCCGGGACCGTCGGGTGAGCACCTGGCCCGGGACCGTCGGGACCGCCCTCGGCGGTCAGGACGTACCGGTAGTGCGGGTGCGTCGCCAGCAGGTCGGCGTGGCGGCCCACACCGGTGACCCGCCCGTCCTCGAGGACGGCGACACGGTCCGCCAGCGCGACGGTGGACGTGCGGTGGGCGACGACGAGCGTGGTGGTGCCGGTCAGCACCCGCCGCAGACCCGCCGTGACCTCCGCCTCGGTGGCGACGTCGAGCGCGGACAGCGGGTCGTCGAGCACGAGGACACGGGGCCGTCCGGCGATCGCACGGGCCAGCGCGACGCGCTGGCGCTGCCCGCCGGACAGGCTCATGCCCTCTTCGCCGATGACGGTGTCGAGACCCTGCGGCAGGCGGTGCACGAACCCGGCGCGGGCCACGTCGAGCGCGACGCGCACGGCCTCGTCCGCCTCCTGCGGGCTCATCGCCGCCAGCCGCTCCACCGGCACCCCCATGAGCACGTTGTCCCGCACGGACGCGGAGAACAGGATCGGGTCCTCGAACGCGACCGCCACGGCGCCGCGCACGTCGCGGCGGGTCAGGTCGCGCACGTCGAGCCCGTCGAGGAGGACGGCGCCACCGGTCACGTCGTACAGCCGGGGCACGAGCTGCAGCAGGGTCGTCTTGCCGCTGCCGGTCAGACCCACCAGCGCCGTCGTCAGGCCCGGCTCGAGGACGAGGTCGACGCCCCGCAGCACCTCGCGCGTGCCGGCGCCGTGCGCGAACCGCACGTCGCGCAGCTCGACGCGCGTCCCCTCGGCGGGCACCGGCGGCAGCGCCACGGGCGCGGCGGGGTCGCTCAGCGCCGGGGCCGTGTCCATGACCTCGAGGAACCGGTCGGTGCCGGCGCGTGCGTCGAGCGTCATGCCGAGCAGCTGCCCCAGGCTCTCGACGGGCCGGGTCATGACGGCCGCGGTGGCGAAGAACGCGACGAGCGCGCCGACGCTCACCCGGTCCGTCGCCGCCAGCCACACGCCGAGACCCAGCGCGACGGCGAGCGTCGTCTCCGGGATCCACGCCAGCGCGAACGACATGCGCGACTGCGCGCGCGCCTTGTCCAGCTCGGTGCCGCGCAGCTCGTCGGCCTGCCGCACGAAGTCCTCGAGCGCGTCCTCACCGCGCCCGAAGGCCTTGAGCACCCGGATCCCGTGCACGGACTCCTCGACGCTCGTCGCCAGGTCGCCCGCCTGGTCCCGGGCGCGCCGCGCGACGACCTTGTAGTCCTGCCGGAACCGGAAGCCGAGCCAGACCACCGGCACCGCCCCGCACAGGTAGACCGCCCCGAGCAGCGGGCTCGTCACCAGCAGCAGGACCGCCCCGACGAGCACGGTGGTGGCCGACACCACGAGCTGCACCAGCCCGAACACCATCCACCGGCGCACGGTGTGCAGGTCGCCCATCGAGCGCTGCAGCAGCTGGCCGCCGGACCACCGGTCGTGCACGGCCACCGGCAGGTCCAGCAGGTGCCGGAAGAGGTCGGTGCGCATGGTCCGCTCGACGCTCGTGCCGGGTGTGGCGATGAGGGCGCGTCGGCACCACACGAGCACCGCCTCGAGGACGCCCAGCAGCAGCACGAGGAGCGCGGCCTGGACGACCGCCGCCCGGGACCCGTCGGTCAGCAGCGGACCGTTGACCACCCAGCGCAGCACCTGCGGCACCGCGAGCGCGATGAGGCTGGCCACGAGCGTGGCGCTGCCACCGGCGACGACGCGGGGCAGGGCGGGACGCGCCCACCGGACCAGACGCAGCAGGGCACGCGTCGTCGACGCGTCGGAGGGTGGCATCCGTCCAGCGTAGGACGCACCACCGACACCGCACGCGGACCGGCGCTCAGACCCCCGTCCGGGCGATCGTGGTGTTGTTCGCCTGCGCGCGAGGGCGCACGACGAGCAGGTCGACGTTGACGTGCGGCGGGCGCGACAGGGACCAGGCGATGGTGTCCGCGACGTCCTGCGCGACCAGCGGCTGGTAGCCCTCGTAGACCTTCGCGGCCCGCTCGGCGTCCCCCGCGAACCGCACGAGCGAGAACTCCTCGGTGGCGACCGCACCGGGCGCGATCTCGATGACCCGGATCGGCTCGCCCACCAGCTCCCAGCGCAGCGTCGTCGCGAGCATCCGCTCGGCGTGCTTGGCGCCCGTGTAGCCGGCGCCCCCGGGGTACGCGCCGTGCGCCGCGGTCGACGTGACGACGAGCACGTCGCCCTGCCCGCGCTCGCGCAGCAGCGGCAGCACGCCCTTGGTCACCCGCAGCGTGCCCAGCACGTTGAGCTCGTACATGGTGCGCCAGCCGTCGAGGTCGGCGTCCTCGACGGTGTCCTGGCCCAGGGCGCCGCCGGCGTTGTTCACCACCGCGTCCAGCCCGCCGGTGCCGCGCACGTGCGCGACGAGCGCCTCGACGTCCTCGTCCCGCGTCACGTCCGCGACGACGACGTCGGCGCTGGTCTCGGCGGCCAGGGCGGCGAGCCGGTCGGCGCGGCGGGCGGTGGCGACGACGTCCCAGCCGTCGGCGCGCAGGCGGCGCACCGTCGCGGCGCCGATGCCGGACGAGGCGCCGGTCACGAGGGCGCGGCGGGGACGGTCGACGGAGGTGGTCATGCGGGCTCCTGGGGTGGGTGTCGGACGAGCATGGCACGCGGGAGGGCGGCGGCAGGTGGCCCCGGGCGGGCGGTCACGGGCCTGCGCTCACGGGCTGCGGTCACGGGCGGGTCGTCACAGGCCGGCGGTGACCTCGGTGAGAGCCTCGTCGAGCACGGCCAGCCCCTGACGCGCCTCGTCGGGGGTGACCACGCACGGCGGCACGACGTGCACCCGGTTGTCGGCCACGAACGGCAGCAGCCCGCGGGCCAGGCACGCCGCCTTGACCGCGGCGACGACCGAGGCGGGCACCGGGGCGCGCGTCGCGCGGTCGGCGACCAGCTCCACGGCCCAGAACACGCCGGTGCCGCGCACCTCCCCCACCAGGGGCTGCCGTGCGGCGATCGCGGCCAGGCCCGGACCGAGCACCTCGCGCCCGACGGCCTCGGCGTTCTCCACCACCCCCTCGTCGGCCATCGCCCCGAGCGTCGCGACGACCGCCGCCATGGCCAGCGGGTGGCCCGAGTACGTCAGGCCGCCCGGGAACACCCGGTCGTCGAATCCTGCGGCGATCTCGTCGGAGATGAGCACGCCCCCGGCGGGCACGTAGCCGGAGTTCACGCCCTTGGCGAAGGTCACCAGGTCGGGGACGACGTCGTGCCGGTCGAACGCGAACCACGCCCCCGTGCGCCCGAACCCTGCCATCACCTCGTCGAGGATCAGCACGATGCCGTACCGGTCGGCCACCTCGCGCACCCCCGCGAGGTACCCGGGCGGCGGCACGAGGACGCCGGCCGTCCCGGGCACCGTCTCCAGCAGGATCGCGGCGATCGACTCCGGCCCCTCGCACTGCACCACGCGCTCCAGGTGCCGCAGCGCACGCTCGCACTCCTCCTGCGGGGTGCTCGCCCAGAACTCCGAGCGGTACAGGTACGGCCCGAACACGTGGACGTGGCCGGTGGCGTACTCGTTGGGCACGCGCCGCCAGTCGCCCGTCGCCACCACGGCCGCGCCGGTGTTGCCGTGGTACGAGCGGTAGTGCGAGACCACCTTGGGGCGCCCGGTGTGCAGACGGGCCAGGCGGATCGCGTTCTCGTTGGCGTCCGCGCCGCCGTTGGTGAAGAAGACCTTGGTGAACCGGTCGGGCGCGTGCCCGAGGACGGCCTCGGCCGCCTGCCCCCGGACGAGGTGGGCCGTCGACGGCGCGACGGTCGTCAGCTGGGCGGCCTGCGCCCGGATCGCCTCGACCACACGCGGGTGCTGGTGCCCGATGTTGGTGTTGACGAGCTGGCTGGAGAAGTCGAGGTACGTGTGGCCCGCGTGGTCCCAGACCGTGGAGCCGCGCCCCCCGGCCACGACGAACGGGGCGACGTGCGCCTGCGCGGACCACGAGTGGAAGACGTGCGCGCGGTCCAGCGCGACGGCGCGCGCGTCCAGGTCCGGGACGTCGGCCCGCAGGGGTGCTGCCATCGTCGTGCCTCCTCGGGGTACGGGTGGTGCACCGCAGGCTACGGGCGGGTGCGTGCCGCAGGGCACGGGCGTGTGCGCGCCGCGCCGTCCCCGGGGCGGCGCCGCGACCGACGCCCCGGGGACCGCCGGATGCCCCTCAGCTGCCGCCCTCCTGCAGCTCGACGTCGACGGGCTCGAAGTCGGCGCCGGTCACGTCGACACCCTCGTCACGCAGCTCCGTCAGCGCCTGCTCGACGTACGTGCCGTCGTGCGCGGTGCTCGGCGGCTCGGCCGTGATGAGGGCCGCACCCGTCTCGTTGTGGGTCTCCAGGGCGAGCCGGACCGTGCGGTCCCAGGCCTCGGGGTCGATGCGACCGATCCCGGCGGTCGACGGCCAGATGAGCTTGTTGACCTCGTTCGTCATCCACAGCTGGTGCGACGTGCCGAGCGTGGAGCCGGCGGCCGTGACCACGTCCGCCGCCTCCTGCGGGTTGTCCCGGGCGTACACCCAGCCCCGGATCGTCGCCTTGAGGAACCGGACCGTCGTGTCCTGGTACTCCTCGTCGTCCGCGAGACGCCTCGCGTCCGCCCAGACGGCGTCCTGCAGCATCGCGACACCCTCGTCGTTCCAGTCGATGACCGTGAAGTCGTCGGGCGTGTACAGCTCGCCGGTGTCGGGGTCCACGGTCTCCAGCAGCTGGGCGTACTCGTTGTACGTCATCGCCTGGGCGGCGTCGATGTCGCCGCTGAGCAGGCCGACCATGTCGAACGCCTGGGTCACGAGCTCGAAGTCCTCGACCCCCGCCTGGTCGAGACCGGCGAACAGCTCCCACTCGTTGCCGTAGCCCCACGACCCGATGCGCTTGCCCTCCAGGTCCGCCACGGACGAGATGCCGGCGTCCGCGAACGCCACCTGCAGGGTCGCCGAGCGCTCGAAGACCTGCGCCACGTTCGTGACCTGCGCGCCCTGCTCGATCGACCCCAGCACCTTGGGGACCCACGCGATCGCGTAGTCGACCTCGCCGGCGGCCAGCGCGTCCTGCGGCACGACGTCGCCGCCCGACGGGAGGATCTCGACCTCCAGACCCTCGTCGGCGTAGTAGCCCTGGTCCAGCGCGGCGTAGTACCCGGCGAACTGCGCCTGCGTCAGCCACTGCAGCTGCAGCCGCACGGGCGTCAGGTCGTCACCGGCGTCCGAGCCGCCCCCCGACGCCTCCGCCCCGTCCGTGCTCGAGCAGGCGGCGAGCAGCAGGCCCGCCGCCGCGGCGGCCGTGACCGCCGCCCACCGGCGCGTCGTCGTCCTCATGTGAACTCCCTCGGATGGTGCGCACCGGCGCGGCGCGCGTGCGGGAACAGCGGTCGGGTCGTCCTGGCGGCGTCGGCAGGAGGACGTGCCGGGGCCGGGCCTCATGCGCCGGCCCGACGGTTCACCAGGTGCTCGGCCGTCGCGGTGACGGCGTAGAACGCCAGGCCGACGGCGACGCCGCCGAGCACGTACGCCCACGCCTGCGCGTAGTGCGAGCCCGCGGCGGCGGTCGTGATGAACGACCCGATGCCGGAGCGCGGCCCGCCGAAGTACTCCGCGACGATCGCCGAGATCACCGCGAGCGACGCCGCCATGCGCAGGCCGGTGAACACGAAGGGCACCGCGGTGGGCAGCGTCACCGTGGCGGCGGCCTGCACGGGGCCCGCCGCCAGCGCCCGCATGAGGTCGCGGTGCACCGGGCGCACCTGGCGCAGGCCGCGCAGCGTCGTGACGTGCACGGGCACGAGCACCGCGAGGGCGGCCACGATGACGCGGGCCTGCTCCGAGCCGGCGCCGTACATCGCGTACAGCACGGGGGCGAGCGCCACGACGGGCACGACCGACAGGGCCGCCACCACCGGCTCCGCGAGCAGGTCGACGAGCCGCACGACCGCGGCCACGACCGCCCCGAGCACCCCGAGCACGGCACCCAGGAGCAGACCCAGGGCCGCGTTGCGCCCGGTGACGAGCGCCGCCGAGGAGATGGGGCCGGCGTACGTGACCGCCTGCTCGGCGATGGCGGCGGGTCCGGGCAGCACGAACGCGGGCACCTCGCCGAGCACCACGACCGCGTGCCAGGCCGCCACGAGCGCGACGAGCAGGACGAGCGGGGGCAGGACCTGCCGCGCTGGGCCGAGCGCCCTCGCTGCCCGGGCACCGGGCACCCCGCTCACCGGACCTCCGCCCCGCGACCCGCCGCGGTGCCGCGCAGCGCGTCGCGCACCGCCGCGACGGTCCCGAAGAACGCGGGGTCCGTGCGCAGGTCGTCCCCCGCGTCGTCGTGGGGCCCGGAGCCGGGCGTGGCGGCACCCGCGCGGTCGAGCACCACCGGGACCACCGCCTGCACCCGCCCGGGACGCGGTGACATCACCACGACGCGGTCGGACAGGAACACCGCCTCGGGGATCGAGTGGGTGACGAAGACCACCGCGGCCCGCGTCTCGGCGCAGATCCGCAGCAGCTGCGCCTGCAGGTGCTCGCGCGTCATCTCGTCGAGCGCGCCGAAGGGCTCGTCCATCAGCAGCAGCGACGGCTCGTCGGCCAGCGCGCGGGCGATGGCGACGCGCTGCTGCATGCCCCCGGAGAGCTGGTCGGGGTGGTGGTCAGCGAACTCCGCGAGGTCCACGAGAGCCAGCAGCTCGTCGGCCCGTTCGCGACGCCCGGCCCGCCCGGTACCCGCGAGCGCGAGCGGCAGCTCGACGTTGGCCCGCACCGTGCGCCACGGCAGCAACCCGGCCTGCTGGAACGCGATCCCGTAGTCCCGCCCCAGGCGCGCCTCGCGCGCGCTGCGGCCGAACACCCGCACGGTGCCGGACGTCGGCTCGTCGAGGTCGGCGACGAGCCGCAGCAGCGTGGACTTGCCGCACCCGGACGGCCCGATCAGGGAGACGAACTCCCCGGCGGCCACGCGCAGGTCGACGTCCTGCAGGGCGACCACCTCGCCCGTCCGCCCGCCGAACACGCGCGTCACGCCCTCGACGTCGACCGCCGCGGCCCGGCGCGGTCCCGTGTCCGGCGGCACGGCGGGCTGCTCGCGCACGGCGCTCACGCGCTCACCTCCGCACGCCGGTACCGGCGCAGCGCGCGGCCCAGCAGGGCCACCAGCGCGGCGGTCGACAGCCCGAGCAGCACCGCGCCGAGGATCGGCGCCCACGGCTTGGGCGGGTCGCTCGCCGCGAAGTTCGCGAACTCCAGGACCATGCGGCCCAGCCCGCCGGGCAGGCCGGTCGCCACCTCGGCTACCACGGTGCCCACCACGGCGTTGGCGGCGGCCAGCCGCAGCGCCGGCAGCAGGTGCGGCACCGCGGCCGGCAACCGCAGCCGCAGCAGCGTCGCGCCCCACCCGGCGCCGTAGGCGCGCATGAGCTCCACGTGGATGGTGTCGGGCGACTGCAGCCCTCGCAGCAGGCCGACGGCGACCGGGAAGAACGCCAGGTAGCTCGCGATGACGGCCACCGACATCCACGGCTCCCACTCCAGGGCGCCGACGGCGAGCCGGGACCCCCACGAGCGCACCAGCGGCGCGAGCGCGACCAGCGGGACCGTCTGCGAGAGGACCACCAGCGGCAGCACGGCCCGCTCGGCCAGGGTCACGCGCTGCATCGCCAGGGCGAGGACCGCACCCACCAGGACGCCGATCGTCCACCCGACGACGGCGACGCCGAGACTCGCGCCCGCGGCCCGCAGCACGGCCAGCCACAGCGGGTCCGCGCCCGTGCCGCCCGAGACGGGCTCGAGGAGCCGCGCGAGGGTCTGCCAGGTGTGCGGCATGGCCAGGTCGGTGGTCCGCGGCAGCAGCCTCGTCTCCCCCAGCGCCCACCCCTGCTCGGGGCCGAGCCACTTGTACGCCTCCCACACGGTGACCAGGACGAGCACGGCGAGCACCGCGGCCAGGGGACGCGCCCGCGTCAGGCGCTGCACGGCGCCGACCCCGGGGGACGCGGCGACGGGACGGGCCGTGCCCGGCACCACCGCCGGCGGTGCGGTGGTCGCGCTCACGGCGTCACCGCTGCCGCGCTGGGTGCCGGCGCGGTGGGTACCGTCGCGGGCGCGGTCGCGACGACGGGCTCGGCCAGCGCGGGGATCACGCGCTCGCCGTACAGCCGCAGCGTCTCCTCCTTGTTGTCGTGCTGGAGGTACACCGCGAACTGGTCGCACCCGAGCGCCTCGAGCTCCCGCAGCCGCTCGACGTGCTCGTGCGGGGACCCCAGCACGCAGAAGCGCTCGACGATCTCGTCCGGGACGAACGCCGCGTGGGTGTTCCCGGGGCGCCCGTGGGCGTTGTAGTCGTAGCCCTCCCGTTCGCGGACGTAGTCCGTCAGCGCCCGCGGGATCGCCGAGTCCGTGCCGTACCTGCGCACGATGTCGGCGACGTGGTTGCCGACCATCCCGCCGAACCACCGGCACTGCTCGCGCATGTGCGCCCGCGCCGCGGGCGAGGCCCCGTCGCCGACGTAGGCGGGGGCGGCCACGCAGATCCGCACGTCGTCGGGGTCGCGGCCCGCCGCCTCGGCGGAGTCGCGCACGGCGCGGATCATCCAGCGCGCGATGTCGGGGTCGGCGAGCTGCAGGACGTACCCGTCGCCCACCTCCCCCGCGAGCCGCAGCGCCTGCGGCCCGTAGGCCGCGACCCACACGTCGAGCGTCGAGCCCCGGGACCACGGGAACCGGACCGTGCGCTCACCGAGGTCCACAGGGCGGGAGTTCGCCAGCTCCCGGATCACGTGGACCGCCTCGCGCAGCGTCGCCAGGTCCGACGGCCGGCCGTTGAGCGTGCGCACCGCGGAGTCGCCGCGCCCGATGCCGCAGACGGTGCGGTTGCCGTACATCTCGTTGAGCGTGGCGAACAGCGAGGCCAGCACCGTCCAGTCCCGCGTGGCCGGGTTGGTGACCATCGGCCCGACCACCACCCGGCGGGTAGCGGCCAGGACGGCGGAGTAGATGACGAAGGGCTCCTGCCACAGCAGGTGGGAGTCGAAGGTCCACACGTGCGAGAAGCCGTGGGTCTCCGCCTGCCGCGCCAGGTCGACCGTGCGCCAGGCGGGCGGGTCGGTCTGCAGGACGACGCCGAGGTCCATGCCGGTCCCCTCTCAGACCAGGTACTGCGACAGGTCGCGGCGCAGGTAGCGGCCGTGGCCGGGGCGGCCGTGGTACCCGTCGGCGTCCACGAGCACCTCACCGCGGGACAGGACGACGTCCACGTGCCCGTCGACCTCGAACCCCTCCCAGGCGGAGTGGTCCATGCTCATGTGGTGCGTCGCGCCGACGCCGATGGACGTGTGCCCGGCCGGGTCGTAGACGACCAGGTCGGCGTCCGCGCCCGGCGCGACCACCCCCTTGCGGCCGTACAGGCCGAACATCCGCGCGGGAGTGGTCGACGTGATCTCGACCCAGCGCTCGAGGGTGATCTCGCCGGTCACCACGCCCTGGTACATGAGGTCCATCCGGTGCTCCACGGACCCGATGCCGTTCGGTATGGCGCGGAAGTCGCCGAGGCCGAGCTCCTTCTGACCCTTCATGCAGAACGGGCAGTGGTCGGTCGAGACCATCTGCAGGTCGTTGGTGCGCAGGGCCTGCCACATGTGGTCCTGGTGGCCCTCCGCGCGGCTGCGCAGCGGCGTCGAGCACACCCACTTGGCACCCTCGAAGCCCGGGGCGCCGAGCTGCTCCTCGAGCGAGAGGTACAGGTACTGCGGGCACGTCTCGCCGAAGACGTTGCGGCCGGCGTCCCGGGCCCACGCGAGCTGCTGGACGGCCTGCTTGGCGGAGACGTGCACCACGTACAGCGGCGCCTGCGTGACGTCGGCCAGCATGATCGCGCGGTGCGTCGCCTCCTCCTCGAGCTGCCACGCCCGCGCGACGCCGTGGAAGTAGGGGGCCGTGCGGCCCTGCTCGACGAGCTGGGCCGCGAGCACGTCGATCGCCGGGCCGTTCTCGGCGTGCATCATCGTCAGCAGCCCGAGCTCGGCGGCCTTCTGCATCGCGCGCAGGATCTGGGCGTCGTCGGAGTGGAACACCCCCGGGTAGGCCATGAAGAGCTTGTAGCTGGTGATGCCCTCGTCGACGAGCGTCTCCATCGCCTTCAGGGCGTCGTCGTCCACGCCGCCGACGATCTGGTGGAACGCGTAGTCGACCGCGCAGCGCCCGGCGGCCTTGGCGTGCCAGGCGGCCAGCCCGTCCTGCACGCGCTCACCGGCGCGCTGGACCGCGAAGTCGATGATCGTCGTCGTCCCGCCCCAGGCGGCCGCGCGGGTGCCGGTCTCGAAGGTGTCCGACGCCGCCGTCCCGCCGAACGGCAGCTCCATGTGGGTGTGGGCGTCCACGCCGCCGGGCACCACGTACTTGCCGGTGGCGTCGACGACGCGGTCGACGGACGCGGCGAGGTCGTGGCCCAGCAGCGTGGAACCGGGGGCCAGGACGGCGGCGATCCGCTCACCGTCGACGAGCACGTCGGCCGCGGACCGGCCGGTGGCCGTCACGACGGTGCCGCCGCGCAGCAGCGTGGTGGTCATGGCAGTCCTTCCGCCGTGGGGTCAGGGGGCGACGATCGGGCCGTACGCGTCGGGGCGGCGGTCGCGGAAGAACTGCCACCGCTCGCGCACCTCGCGCACCTGCTCGAGGTCCAGGTCCCGGACCAGCAGCTGGTTCTCGCGCGACGAGCCGACCTCCCCCACGTACGCCCCGTCGGGTCCCACGGCGTAGGACGAGCCGTAGAACTCGACCGCCTCGTCGCCGTACTCGTTGTCCTCGCGCCCGACCCGGTTGTTGGCGACGACGAAGTACCCGTTCGCCACGGCGGCCGCCGGCTGCTCGATCTCCCACAGCCGGTTGGAGATGCCGGGGGCGGTGGCGTTGGGGTTGAAGACGATCTGCGCCCCGTGCAGCGCCAGGACGCGCCACCCCTCGGGGAAGTGCCGGTCGTAGCAGATGTTCACGCCGATGCGGCCGGCCGCGGTGTCGAAGACCGGGTACCCGAGGTTGCCGGGGCGGAAGTAGAACTTCTCCCAGAACTTGGGCAGGTGCGGGATGTGGTGCTTGCGGTACCGGCCGAGCACGGTCCCGTCGGCGTCGATGACGACCGCGGTGTTGTACAGGACGCCGGGCTGGTCCTCCTCGTAGATCGGCAGCACCACGACGATCCCGAGGGACGCCGCCAGCGCGGCGAACCGCTCGGTCGTGGGCCCCGGCACCGGTTCGGCGTAGTCGTAGTACGCCGTGTCCTGCGTGATGCCGAAGTACGGGCCGTAGAACAGCTCCTGGAACGCGATGACCTGCGCCCCGGCGGACGCGGCCTCACGGGTCCACGCCTCGTGCAGCTGGATCATCGACTCCTTGTCGCCGGTCCAGGTGGCCTGGGTGAAGGCGACGCGCACGACGGTCATGGGTCCTCCGGGGTCACGGCGGGGCGGTCCGGCGACGACGGTGGGGCTGCGTCGCGTGGAACGTGACTGTCGACCTTGGACATTTCTGCGGCGTCACCGGGCCTTTGCCGCGGCGGAACTTCCCGGCCCGGTCCGTGAACATCCGTCGCCGCGCGGTCGATGAGGGTCCGCTCATCCCCCGGACACGCGGCCGCAACACCCGCGCGCGACGATGCGCCCATGTCACCGCAGGAGCTGGCGGACCTCGTCACCGACCGCACCCCGCGCGGGATCGCCGCGACGATCGCCCGCCTCGTCCACACCGGCGACCTGCTGCCGGGGCACCGGCTGCCCACGGTGCGCCAGCTCGCCCTGGCCCTCGGCGTCAGCCCTGCCACCGTCGGGTCGGCGTGGCAGTCGCTCGCGTCGGCAGGGCTGGTCGTGTCGCGCGGCCGCGCCGGCACGTCCGTGCTGCCGGAACCTGCCGGGCGGCTGCCCCCGCGGTACCGGGACCTGGCCGACGGGCCGGCGGCACGCCTCCACCTGGCCGGCGGGACGCCGGACCCCGCCCTGCTGCCGGACCTCGCCCCCGCGCTCGCCCGGGTCGCACTGCGGGCGCCCACCCTGGCGACGAGCGGCTACCTGGACGACCCGGTGGTGCCGGAGCTCGAACGGCTGCTGCGGGCGTCGTGGCCCTTCCTCGCCCAGCGCCTCACCGTCGTCGACGGCGCCGTGGACGCGATCAGCCGGGTGCTCGAGCAGGTCTCACGGTTCGGCGACCGCGTCGCGGTCGAGGACCCCGGCTTCCCGCCGGTGCTCGACCTGCTCGACCACCTGGGGCTCGAGCGGGTCGCAGTGGCGCTCGACTCCCACGGCCCCCGCCCCGACGCCCTGGCCGAGGCCGTGCGCGCCGGGGTGCGGGTGGTGCTGCTGCAGCCGCGCGCGCAGAACCCCACCGGGGTGTCCACCTCGCCCACCCGGGTGCGGGAGCTGGCCGCGGTCCTGCGCCCGGCCGCGTCCCGGCTGTGGGTCGTGGAGGACGACCACTCCGGGGAGATCGCGTCGTCGCGCGACGTGAGCCTGGGCCCGCTGCTGGCCGACCGCGTGGTGCACGTGCGCTCGTACTCCAAGTCGCACGGCCCGGACCTGCGGATCGCCGCCGTCGGCGGCCCGGCCCTCGTGCTCGACGGGCTCGTGGCCCGGCGCATGCTCGGCCCGGGCTGGACGAGTCGCCTGCTGCAGCACGTGCTGGCCGACCTGCTGACCGACGCCCAGGCCGTGGAGGCCGTGGCTCACGCGCGCCGGGTCTACCACGGACGACGCCGTGCGCTGAGCGCCGCCCTGGCGCACCACGGCGTGCACGTGCCGCCCGGCGACGGCATCAACGTCTGGATCCCGGTGCACGACGAGCAGACGGCCCTGGCCCGCCTGGAGGCCGCGGGCGTGCGGGTCGCACGCGGGCGGCCGTTCTTCTCCGTCCCGCCGGGGCCGCACGGGTTCGTGCGGGTGAGCGTCGGCGCGCTGCGCAGCCAGGACGTCGAGGCGGTCGCCGCCGCGCTGGCCGCGGCGGCCGCTCCCTGACGCCGGCGGCCCGCCACGCCGGCGTGGGACGGGCCGTACCGCGAGACGGGCGTGCGGCGACACCGTGCGCCCGGCCGCCCGAATGGTTTCGGCCCTGGCCGCGCCGCGAGCGGGGCCGCCATGGTGAACGTCACCACCGTGTGAGGGGAGCCACGTCATGACCAGGACGCGCAGCAGGACCGCCGCATGGCTGGGGGTGGTGGCGCTGGTCGCGGGGGGTGCGGTCGCCACGCTCGGCACCGCCGCCCAGGCCCAGACGATCACGAACATCGCCTACGCCCAGGCCGATCCGGCCGGCAGCCGCGGCCACCTGCTCGACCTGTACGTGCCGGACGGCCCCGGGCCCTGGCCGCTCGTCGTGTGGTCCACCGGGTCGGCGTGGACGTCCGACGACGGCAAGTCCGGTGCGGCGGCCATCGCCCAGCAGCTGAACCCCCGCGGCATCGCGGTGGCCGGGGTCAGCGTGCGGTCCAGCTCGCAGGCGAAGTTCCCGGCCCAGGTGCACGACGTCAAGGCCGCGATCCGGTACCTGCGCGCCTACGCCGACCGGTACCGCCTGGACCCGGACCGCTTCGCCTCCATGGGCGACTCCTCGGGCGGCTGGGTGGCCGCGATGGCTGCGCTGACCGGCGGTGTCGAGTCGCTCGAGGGGCAGGTCGGCCTCTACGGCGTCTCGAGCGCCGTGCAGGCGGGCGTCGACTTCTTCGGGCCCACCGACTTCCAGCGGCTCAGGGAGCAGGACCCCGGCGGCTTCATCGACCACGACAGCCCGAGCGCCCCGGAGGCCCAGCTCCTGGGCTGCGCGATCCCCACCTGCCGCGACAAGGCGCAGCAGGCCAACCCCCTGGCGTACGTCGACGCGCAGGACCCCCCGATGCTCCTGCTGCACGGGCTCAGCGACAACGTGGTGCCCCACGCGCAGACCCAGATCCTCTACGACGCGCTCAAGGCCGCGTGCGTCGACACCCGGTTCTTCTCCGTGCCCGGCGCCGGCCACAGCCACACCGACGTCACGAGCGCCTCGCGCTACGGGCAGCAGACCGTCCGCACGGTCGAGGGCTGCCGGGAGACCGTCACGCAGGGCACCCCGAACCCGAGCTGGGACACCATCGCCGCGTTCCTGAAGGACGCGTGGGGGGACGCCGGACCGGGGCCCACGCCCTCGGTGACGCCCTCGGTGACCCCGTCGGTCACGCCGTCGGTCACGCCCACGCCGTCGGTGACACCCTCGGTGACCCCCACACCGTCGGTGACGCCCTCCGTGACCCCCACCCCGGGTACCGGCACCGGCTGCACCGCGACCTACCGGCTCGCCAACAGCTGGCCCGGCGGGTTCGTCGCGGACGTCACGGTGACGGCCGGCAGCGCCCCGGTCACGGGGTGGCGCGTCACCGTCACCCTCGCCACGGGGGCCGGCGCGACGCAGGTGTGGAACGGCCAGTCGACCGGCGGGTCGGCGTTCACGGTGACGAACGCCCCCTGGAACGGGCGGGTCGACGCCGGCGGGAGCACGACGTTCGGCTTCCAGGGCACCGGGAACGGTGCGGGCGCACGGGTGACCTGCTCGGCCGCCTGACCTCCCGCGAGCCACCGGCGCGAGCCGACCACGAGCGGTGTGCGTGACACGTCACGCACACCGCTCGTGGCGTGGGCGCACGGTTGCGGGGGCGGTTGCGCGGGTGGCGGCCGGAGCGCCTAGGCTTGCCCGTCGGAACCCGACCGTCGCTCTGGTCGGGTCGCACCGCCCCGTGCTGGGACGGTCCTCCGCGGCGCGACGTGCGCCCGTCCCCCTCCCTCCCGTGCCCGACGGCGTGCGCGGCAGCGACCTCCCGGAGAGACCATGCCCCGCGCCCGTCGTCACCTCGTACCCGTCCCGCGCAGCGCTGCCCGCCGCGCCGGCGACTCCCCCACCCGCACGACGTCCCCGCGACGCGTGCCCCGCGCCGTGCTCGTCACCGGCGTCGCCGTCGGCGCGCTCGCCCTCGCCGCGTGCTCCACGGGCGCCCCGGCCGCGGCACCCTCGGCGACCCCGTCGGACGTGCCCACGACGTACGCCCCCGT
Source organism: Cellulomonas wangleii (assembly GCF_018388445.1). Lineage (NCBI taxonomy): Bacteria > Bacillati > Actinomycetota > Actinomycetes > Micrococcales > Cellulomonadaceae > Cellulomonas > Cellulomonas wangleii. The sequence goes on along the minus strand of NZ_CP074405.1, from coordinate 1,550,298 downwards.
CACCCTGGACAACTGCGGGACCGAGGTCACGTTCGACGCCCCGCCGCAGCGCGTCGTGACCATCAAGTCGTCGACGACCGAGATGATGCTGGCGCTCGGCCTGGCCGACGCGCTGGTCGGCACCGCGTTCGCCGACGGGCCCGTCCCGGAGCAGTGGGCCGCGGACGTCGCCGACGTCCCGGTCCTCTCGGACAAGGTGCCCGGCCAGGAGGCCCTGCTCGAGGCCGAGCCCGACCTGGTCTACGCCGGCTGGGAGTCCAACCTCAGCGCGGACGGCGCGGGCGAGCGCTCGACGCTCGACGCGCTGGGCATCGCGACGTACGTGTCGCCCAGCGCGTGCAAGGACCCCGCGTACCAGCCGGACCCGCTGACGTTCGACGACGTCCTGGGCGAGATCCGCGAGGTCGGTGAGGTGTTCGGGGTCCCCGAGGCCGCGCGGGAGGTCGTCGCCGCGCAGCAGGCGACGCTCGACGCGATCGAGCCGGTGGACGGCGCCACCGCGGTGTGGTGGTCGTCCGGCACGGACACGCCCTTCGTGGGCGCCGGGATCGGTGCACCGCAGATGCTGCTGGAGACCGCGGGGCTCACCAACGTGTTCGCGGACGTCGACGACACCTGGACGTCGGTCGGCTGGGAGCAGGTCGTGGCGGCGGACCCGGACGTGCTGGTGCTCGTGGACTCCGCGTGGAACTCCGCGCAGAAGAAGAGGGACTTCCTCGCGGCGCACCCGGCGGCCTCCCAGCTCACCGCGGTGCGCGAGCAGCGGTACGTCGTGGTCCCGTTCGCCGCGTCCGAGGCCGGCGTGCGCAACGCCCGGGCCGCCTCCGACATCGCGGACGCGGTGCGGGCGCTCGACGCCGGCACGCCGGCCGCCACGAGCGAGGGCTGACCTGCACCGATGCTGAACCGACGCCTCCGTCCCCCGCGCAGCGAGCCGCCCGCCGGCCCTCTGCTCGCGGGCGACGCCACCGGGCGGGCCCCGCTGCGCCCACCGCTGGCGCTGCTCGTCGCCGTGGGGTCGGCGGCGCTGGTCGTGACGCTGCTGGTCGCCGTGACCATCGGCCCCGCGGACGTCGCTGTGGGCGAGGTGGTCCGCTCGGTGCTCGCGCACCTGGGACTGCGCGCGCCCGACGTGCCGCGCCTGCACGATGCGATCGTCTGGGACCTGCGCCTGCCGCGGGTCCTCACGGCGGCCGCCGTCGGCGCGGGCCTGGCGGTCGCCGGGGCGGTGATGCAGTCGATGACGCGCAACCCGCTGGCGGACCCGTACCTGCTGGGGCTCTCGTCGGGGGCGTCGCTGGGCGCCGTGGCGGTGCTGGTGCTGGGCGTAGGGCTGCTGCTGCCGGTCGCGGCGTTCGTCGGGGCGCTGGCGGCGCTGGTCGCGACGCTCACGCTGGCCCGCACGGGCGGCACGCTCACCCCGACGCGCGCCGTCCTCGCCGGTCTGGCGATCTCCCAGCTCGCGGCCGCGGCGACGTCGTTCGTCATCTTCTGGACCGCCACCGGTGACTCGTACCGCGAGATCCTCTCGTGGCTCATGGGGTCGCTGGCGGGGGCCACGTGGTCGTCGGTCGCGATCGCCGGCGGTGCGCTGGTCGTGGTCGGCACGGTCGTGCTGGTCACGGCGGGACGGCTCGACGCGTTCACCTTCGGCGACACCGCGGCCGCCGCGCTGGGCGTGGCCGTGGAGCGCACCCGGTGGGCGATGATGACGCTCGTCGCCGTGCTCACGGGGGCGATGGTCGCGGTGTCGGGCGCCATCGGGTTCGTCGGCCTGGTGCTGCCGCACGCGGTGTCGGTGGTGACGGGCCCCTCGCACCGCCGGCTGCTGCCCGTCGCGGGCCTGGCCGGTGCGGTCCTGCTGGTCTGGGCGGACACCCTGGCGCGCACGGTGTTCGACCCGCGCGAGCTGCCCGTGGGGATCGTGACCGCGCTCATCGGCGTACCCGTGTTCGCGGTGCTGCTGCGGCGGGGACGGGGTGGCACGTGGAGCTGACGATCGCCGGCGTCGGGACGCGCCTGGGAGGCCGCTGGGTGCTCGACGGCGTCGACGCGACCCCGCCGCCCGGGGCGCTCACCGGGCTGCTCGGCCCCAACGGTGCGGGCAAGACGACGCTCCTGCGCCTGGTGGCGGGCCTGCTGGCGCCGGACGCCGGGGCCGTGCTGGTGACCGACCCCGGTGCGGCGGACCCCACACCGGCGGTGCCGGTCCATCGCATGGATCGGCGTGTGCGCGCGCGTCACGTGGCGCTGCTGGAGCAGGACTCCGGCGCGACGGTGCCGCTCAGCGTGCGCGAGGTCGTGGCGCTGGGCCGCATCCCCTACCGCACGCTGTGGGGCACGGACGACGACGCCGGTGCGGTGGACCGGGCGCTGGACGCCGCGTCGGCGACCCACCTGTCCGACCGGGCGTGGTCGACGCTGTCGGGCGGTGAGCGTCAGCGCGTGCACATCGCCCGGGCGCTCGCCCAGGAGCCGCGGCTCCTGCTGCTCGACGAGCCGACCAACCACCTCGACGTCGCCGCACAGCTCTCGATGCTCGCGTTCGTGCGTGACCTCGGGGTCACGAGCGTGGCCGCGCTGCACGACCTCAACCTCGCGGCGGCGTTCTGCGAGCACGTGATCGTGCTGTCCGCCGGTCGCCTCGCGGCGGCCGGGCCGCCGTCCGACGTCCTGACCCCCGCGCTGCTGCGGGCCGTCTACGGCGTCGACGCCGAGGTCCTGACGCACCCAGGCACGGGCCGTCCCGTCATCGCGCTCACGGCGCCGGCCGGCACGTCCCCGCAGGCCAGGGACCCGCGGCCTGCCGGGGCGTAGGACCCGCGCTCCACGACGTGCTCCCCGCGCCGGGATCGCGACCTTGCTTGCCAGCGGCTCACTGCCAGCACATAGGGTCGAATCCGGTGGCGGTCGAGGTGGACCGCCCCCAATCCTCGGAGGCACAGGCATGAAGGCGACAACCCGTGGGCATACCCACGCACACCCCCGCACAGCGGCACTGGCAGCGGTCGCCGCGACCGTCGCTGTCGTCGTCGCCCTGGCGTCGAACGCCCAGGCCGCGGCCGTCCCGGTGCCGCTCGCCACGGCCGGGAGCTTCGCGATCCTCGCCGGTTCCGGCATCACGAACACCGGACCCACCACGGTTGCGGGTGAAATCGGCACGTTCCCCACGCCGGCCATCTCCGGGGCGGGCTCGATCACGCAGACCGGGGCGACCCACGCCGCGGACGAGGTCGCGGAGCGGGCCAAGAGTGACCTCGTGACCGCGTACGACGACGCCGCGGGGCAGGGTCCCGTGCTCGCGGCACCCGTCGAGCTCGGTGGGCTGACGCTGACGTCGGGGGTGTACTCCTCGGGCGGCGAGCTGGGGATCACGGGCACCCTGACGCTGGACGGCGAGGGCGACCCGAACGCGGTGTTCGTCTTCCAGACGCCGTCGACGCTGATCACCGCGACGGACAGCGCGGTCGAGCTGATCGGTGGCGCCCAGGCCTGCAACGTCTACTGGCAGGTGGGCAGCTCTGCGACGCTCGGCGTCCGGAGCGCTTTCACCGGCACGATCCTGGCGCTGACCTCCATCACGCTCACCACCGGGGCGACGGTCGACGGCCGGGTCCTCGCCCGCAACGGCGCGGTCACGCTGGACTCCAACACCATCACCCGTCCGCTGTGCACGTCGCCGAGCCCGAGCGCCTCGCCGAGCACGAGCACGAGCGCCTCTCCGACGCCCGGTGCGACACCCGGCCCGAGCACCGCCCCCGTCCCGGGTGGCGACCAGACCACCGCTCCCGACGCAGGTTCCGGCGACGGCCCCGACGCGGGATCGGGCGACGACCCCGGCGCGGGATCGGGCGACGGGCCCGGCGCGGGATCGGGTGAGGACGCAGCCTCCTCCCCGCAGGTCGGCCGTGTGCCGATCGGGGGTGTCGCGACCGGCGACGGCAGCAGCATCGACGCCGGGTCGACCGGGAACGCTCTCCACGGCGCCGCACTGCTCGGCGGTGCCGTCGTCGCCGGGGCGGCCGGACTGCGTGCCCGTCGTCGGCTGCCCGCCGCGTGACGGGACGGACGGGTGCGATCGCCTGGGCGGTCGCACTCGTCCTGACGACCGCCGCGTGCAGCTCCGCGCCGGCCGCGGCGCCGAAGGCCCCTGACCCGGCCACCCCCGCGACGGCCCCGGCGGTCACCGCGGTGCCCGCGACGGCTCCGGCCCGGACGGCCGGGCCGGTCAGGATGGCGGCCTCCGCCCCCGTGCGCCTGCAGATCCCCGCGATCGGCGTCGACTCCGAGCTGATGAGGCTGGGCCTGCAGGACGACGGCACCCTGGAGGTTCCCCCGGCAGGCTTCCCCGCCGGGTGGTACGACGGCGCGCCGACACCCGGTGAGCTCGGGCCCGCGGTCATCGCCGGCCATGTCGACTGGGCCTCCGGCCCCGGGGTGTTCTACGAGCTCGCGAACCTCGCCGCGGGGGACGAGATCCGGGTCACCCGCACGGACGGAACGGTCCCGGTGTTCCAGGTCACGGCTGTCGAGGAGCACCCGAAGGACCATTTCCCGACGGACGCGGTCTACGGCGACATCGACCACGCCGGGCTCCGCCTCATCACCTGCGGCGGCGAGTGGGACCGGGCCGTCCGGCACTACGAGGCGAACGTGGTCGTCTTCGCGGAGCTGGTCCGACCCGGCTGAGCGCCCGGGACGGTGCGACCACCCTGCCGCGCGGGCACGCCGTCGACGTCGACGAACCGGTCCCGCAGCTCCCCCACCGTCCACGCCGGGTGCACCGGCACGACGCGGGCGTGCGTCGTGGAGACGATCGGGTCGGTGAGCCGCCGGTCGCTGTGCGGCCCGCGCCCGACGGTCGTCGTGCCGCGCGGCAGGTGCAAGGCGAGCGTCACCTGACCGGTCACGACCGTGCCGGCCACGCGCCCGGCCCGGGCGGACGGGCCGATGTCCGGTTCGTCCGGAACCGGACGGCGAGCCGGTCTCGCGCCCGCGTGACCACGCCCGCCACGATGGGCTCATGACGCCACCGACGCCGACCGACGACGCGTCGACGGACGGCTCGGTCGCCGACCTCCGGGCGTGGGACCGGTCGGCGCGCGCCTACGCCGCCACCGTGGGCGGCCCCGACGACTCGTTCTGGCGGCGGTTCGAACCGTTCCTGGACCGCTGGCTGCCGACCGGCCGACCGCACGTGCTCGACCTCGGCTGCGGACACGGGTGGCTCGCCGGGCTGCTCGCCGAGCGCGGGGCGCACGTCGTCGGCGTGGACGGCAGCGCCGAGCTCGTGGCACGGGCGCGGACCGACCACCCGACGCTGAGGTTCGAGGTCGCCGACCTCACCGCGGGCGTCCCGAACGGGGCAACCGGCCCCTTCGACGCCGTGGTGAGCCACATGGTCCTCATGGACGTGCCGGTCCTCGACCGCCTGCTGGCCGACGTCGCCTCGCTCCTGACGGACGACGGGGTGCTGATCGCCACCCTCCTGCACCCCGCGTTCTTCCACCAGCAGCCCGTGTACGACGACGAGCGGCACCGGCGCGTCACGGGCTACCTGGAGCACGAGGAGCGGTGGATCGACACGTTCGGCGGCCACCGCCACTACCACCGGCCGCTCACCTGGTACGTCCAGCAGCTCCGTGCCGCCGGCCTGGTTCTCGTCGACCTGGACGAGCCGCCGTCGCTCCCCGCCCGCCGTGTCCCCGAGCACGGGTGGACCGACGACGAGCGCTGGTTCGCGACCATCCCCACCATGCTGTCGCTCGCCGCCCGCCGCGGCTGAGGCCGCTGCGTGGACAATGGCGTCATGGCCGACAGACTCTGGATGACGGGCGACGCCGCCGCCGACCGCCTGCTCGACGACGACCCGTTCGCGCTGCTCGTCGGGATGCTCCTCGACCAGCAGGTGCCCATGGAGACCGCGTTCGCCGGGCCGGCGAAGATCGCCGACCGGATGGCCGGCTGGGACGTGCACCGCATCGCCGAGGCGGACCCCGACGAGTTCACCGCGCTGTGCGCGACGCCGCCCGCGGTGCACCGGTACCCCGGGTCCATGGCGGGCCGCATCCAGGCCGTCGCGCGGGCCGTCGTGGAGGAGTACGACGGCGACGTGACGCGCATCTGGACCGACGGCGACCCCGACGGCCCGACGGTGCTGCGCCGCCTCAAGGCGCTGCCCGGCTTCGGTGACCAGAAGGCGCGGATCTTCCTCGCACTGCTGGGCAAGCAGCGCGGCGTGCAGCCCGCGGGGTGGCGCGAGGCCGCGGGTGCGTACGGCGACGACGAGTTCCGGTCGATCGCGGACGTCCGCGACGCCGCGTCGCTCGGGAGGGTCCGCGAGACCAAGCGCGCCGCCAAGGCCGCGGCGAAGGCCGCTCGCTGACCTCGCCGCCCTTCCGGACGGCGGGCCCCCGGCCGGGCCTCCGTCGCGCGACGGAGGCCCGGGCCGTCCCCGAGACCGACGCGCCGGCACCTACGGGCACGTGACGATGAGCCCATGACGACGCCGCCTCCCGCCGTGCTGCCCCACGCCGCACCGGTGACGCTCCCGCCGCCGCCCCGCCCCCGTGTCGGGCCCGTCCCGGTCGCGAGCCGGGCCGTCGCCCCCGACGTCGCGCGCGGGCTCGCGCTGCTGGGCATCGCGATCGCCAACGCCGTGGTGCACCTCGCAGGCGGTGCCGTGGGCCTGGGCCTGCGGCCCGTCGACTCCTCGACGCTGGACCGCACCGTCGACGGCGTGGTGTCGCTCCTCGTCGACCGGCGCACGATGCCGATGTTCGCGCTGCTGTACGGCTACGGCATCGGTGTCGTCGTGCGCCGCCGGGCGGCCGCGTGGGTGCCGTGGCCCGCGTGCCGCGCGGACCTGCTGCGCCGCGCCGCGCTGCTCGTCGCCTTCGGCGTGGCGCACGTCCTGCTGCTGTTCGAGGGCGACATCCTCGGCGCCTACGGGCTGACCGGCCTGCTGGCGGTGGCGTTCGTCCGGGCGTCCGACCGCGCGCTGCTCGTCACGTCCGCGACCGTGCTGGTCGCCTCCGGGGTCGTCGGTGGCGCGATGAACGGCGCGATCGTGCTCCAGGAGGTCTTCCTGGGCGAGCCGTTCGTCATCCCCGTCGAGGAGTCGCCCCTGGCGGCGCTGGCGACGCGGGCACTCAGCGGACTGTTCGGCGCACCGTTGGGCGCCTTCATCGCGCTGCCGCTCGTGCTCCTGGGCATGTGGGGTGCGCGTCGCTCGGTCCTCGAGCGTCCGGCCGACCACGTCCGGCTGCTGCGCCGCACGGCGGTCGTGGGGCTGGCCGTCAGCGTGGTCGGTGCCGTGCCGTTCGCCACGGCGGTCGCGCGGCTGCGCGACCCGTCCACGGGCGACGCGATCGGGTCGGCGATCCTGCACGAGGTCACCGGCGCCGCCGGTGGCGTCGCGTTCGCCGCGCTGGTGGGCTGGGTCGTCGCCGCCCGCGGCACGACGACCGCCATGCTCGGGCCCGTCGGCCGCGCGCTGCGGGCCGTCGGCACCCGGTCGCTGACGTGCTACCTGCTGCAGTCGGTGCTCTTCGTGCTCCCGCTCGCCGCGTGGGCCGGAGGGCTCGGACGGGACATGGGCTCGGCGCAGGTGGTCGCGTGGGCCGTCGGCGTGTGGCTCGTCACCGTCGCGGTCGCGGTCGCTCTCGAGGCCGCGGGGCGGCGCGGGCCGGCGGAGTGGCTGTACCGCAGGCTCGTGTACGGCCGGAGCACGGCGTCCCCGAGCGCGGCGGTCACGGACGGGCAGCCGGCCCCCGAGGCCCGGCCCCTGTCCGGATGACGTCCTCTCGGTCCGCGAGGCGCACGTCCGATCGCGGCAGGGCTGCGGGTGCAGGTCACGAGGACCGACGCGCCTGAGGCCCGGTACGGCCGTCCGCCTCGTCGTCCGGGCCCGCCGCGGCCTCCAGCAGCGTCAGCAGCCACCCCGGCCCGGCGACGCGCGCGCCGCCCAGCCGCGCGCGCAGGCCCCGGTCCGCCGTCACCACGAGCGCGCGGGACCCGGCCGCCGACGCCCGCTCGACGACCTCGGTGTCACCGTCGTGCGGTGCGAGGTGGACGACGAGGCCCGGGACGTCCGGGGCCGACGCACCGCGCGCCCCGCCCTCCAGCACGACGTCGACGAGCACCACCCGCAGGCGGCCGCCGTCAGGGCCCACGACGGGCGCCCCGACGAGCCGCGCCAGCTGGCCGAGCAGCCGGGTCGCCGCGCCGGCGCGGTCCCGCCACCAGCCGTCCGGGCGCGAGCCCACGACGTTCGCGGCGTCGACGACGAGCACGACCTCGTCGGCCACGGGCCCGGTCATCGTCCCGGCCGCTCGAGCGCGTCCTTCCACCCCTGGGCGTACGCCTCGGCCGACCCCTGGTGGAACATGTCGTCCGGGCCGGTGCGCACCAGCACGCGCGCACCCGGCCCGTCGTCGTCGGTCACGACGTGACCGACACCGCGCACGACGGCAACAGGCCGCCCCGACGCCTTGCCCTTGACGAGCTCGGCGGCGCTCGCGATCTCGTCGGCGACGGCCGCGACGGTCATGGTCAGCGGCCGGCCGAACGTGTCGAGCTGCCCGCGCAGGTCGTCGAGCACGTCGACGCCCGCCGCACCGATGGCGAGGTCCGTGACGCCCTGCCGCCAGGGCCGACCCGCCGTGTCGGTGACGAGCACCCCGAGGCGCACGCCGAACGCCGCGACCAGCCCGGCCCGCAGCGCCCGGGCCGACGCGTCGGGGTCGGCCGGCAGCAGCAGCACGGTGCCCTCCGGCGTGTTCGACGCGTCGACGCCCGCCGCGGCCATCACCAGGCCGAGCCGGTTCTCGACGATCCGGGTGACGCCCCCGGCGTGCTCGCGGGTCGCCACGACCCGCAGGGTCTCGTCCGTGATGGCCTGCTCGCGGTCGTCGGCGGCGACCACGCGCCCCTCCGCCTTGGAGACGACCTTGCTGGTGACCACCACGACGTCACCGTCGGCGAGCGCGTGCCCGGGCTCGTCGACCGCGTCGGCGCGCAGCGCCGCCACGAGCAGCGCGACGAGGTCGTCGCCCGGGACGACCTCCGGGACGCCGTCGGGCGCCCAGACGCGCAGCTCGCCCGCGCTCACCGCGACAGCTTCGGCAGCACGTCGCGACCGAAGACCTCGATCCACTCGCGCTGGTTGCGGCCGACGTTGTGCAGGTAGATGCGGTCGAACCCGAGGTCCACGTACTTCTGGATCTCGGCGCGGTGCACGTCGGGGTCGGCGGAGATCACCATGCGGCCGGCGAAGTCCTCGGGACGCACCAGCTTGGCCATCTGCTCGAGGTCGAACGGGGAGCGGATGTCGGCCTTGGGGAACTTCATGCCGCCGTTGGGCCACTCGTGCATCGCGTTGGCGAGCGCCTGCTCGTCCGTCTCGGCCCACGACATGTGGAGCTGGAGGACCTTCGGCATCGCGTCCGGGTCCTTGCCCGCCTCGCGAGCGCCCTCGGCGAACTTGCCGAACAGGCCGCTGATCTTCTCCAGCGGCGCACCGACGGTGATGATCCCGTCCGCGTGCTTCCCGGTGCGCTTGGCGGTGACCGGGCCGGCGGTGGCGACGAGGATCTCCGGGGCGACCTCGGGCATGGTCCACAGGCGCGTCGACTCGAGCTTGTAGAACGGACCGGCGTGCTTGACGTCCTTGCCCGCCAGCGAGGCCGCGAAGAGCTTCTTGATGATGTCGATCGCCTCGAACATCCGGTTGATGCGCTCGGGCGCCTCGGGCCAGTAGCCCGCCACGACGTGCTCGTTCAGCGCCTCGCCGGAGCCCAGACCCAGCCAGTGCCGGCCGGGGTACATCGCGGCGAGCGTCGCCGACGCCTGCGCGACCATCGCGGGGTGCCAGCGGAACGTCGGCGCCGTCACGCCGGGGCCCATGTCCCCCGTCGTGCGCTCCCCGACGGCCGTGAGCACGTTCCAGACGAACGAGGACTGCCCCTGCGCGGGCACCCACGGCTGGAAGTGGTCGGCGGCCATGACGCCGGAGAACCCGTGCTGCTCGGCGTACGCGGACAGCTCCACCGCCTCACGCGGGTGGAACTGCTCCAGCATCGCCGCGTACCCGATCGTCAGCCCTGCCACCTGGTGCGCCTCCTGGTGCTCGTCCCCTGTGCCGTCGAGCCTAGCCCGCACCCGGTGGTCCGCCGCGGGGTGCACGACGGGCTCAGCGGGCGCAGCGGGCTCAGCGCACGACGAGTGCCGGGTGCCGCGGGTCGTCCACCCGCACCACCACGTCCGCGACGTCCTGCGGGGCGACCTCCTGCTCGTACCGCGCGAACGCGGGCAGCATCCAGGCGTCCTGCGGGCCCAGCCGCCGCGCCAGCGTCGCCGGGCGCACGGTGAGGTGGACGGTCAGCTCGGCGTCGAGCCACCTGCCGAGCAGCAGCTCGCCGTCCACGACGAGCACGGCCCCCGGTGGCGCCTGCCGGCGTGCCGCCCGGGTGGCGCGGTCCCGCACCGCGTCCCACAACGAGGGCAGGTACGTGCCGTCGGCGGCGAACGGGTCGAGCACCTCGCGCGCGAGCGCGCCCACGTCCAGCCGGTCCTCGAGGTACGCGTCCGGGTCCTGCCGGCCGTGCTCGTACCGCAGCGACGCGGGCCGCAGGAAGTCGTCGGCGTGCACGCGGACGACCGGCCGACCCGCGGCCCGCAGCGCGTCGACGAGCGCGTCGGCCGGGTCCTGCGGGCGCAGCGGCGCGGCCCCGTCGAGGAGCACGCGGCACCGACCGGGGACCGCGGCCGCGAGGTCGGCCACGTGCGCGACCAGCGCCCCGGGCGTCGTCGGCCGCACCCGCGCGGGCACGGCGCTCACGTCCGAACCGTTTCGGCCGTGCGCCCTGCCCTGGCGCGACTCGTCCGGATCGGGCAGATTCGTCCCAGCGTCGGCGATTGGAACCCCATGACTCGCACCCGTCCTGCCCTCGTCCTGGTCCTGGTGGCGGCGCTGGCCGTGACCCTCGCACCCGCGGCGACGGCCGCCCCCGTGGCCCCGCACGCGGTGGCCACCGACACCACCGCCCCGACACCACCGTCCGGCCTGCGGACCAGCGAGCTGAGCTGCACCGCCGTGCGGCTCACGTGGTCCGCGTCGAGCGACGACGTGGGCGTCGTGGCGTACGACGTCTACCACGACGGGCAGCACATGACGACCGTCGCGGGCACCACCACGCAGGCGCTCCTCACCCTCGTGCCCGGCGTCACCTGGGGCCTGTACGTCAACGCCCGGGACGCCGCGGGCAACGTGTCGCAGGCGAGCGGCACGCTCGACCTGCGCGTGCCGGCGTGCCAGGTCGACACCACCGCGCCGACCGCGCCGTCGGGCGTCGCCGTGCGGGCCACGGGCACCACGGTCACGGTCACGTGGCAGGCCGCGACCGACGCCGTCGGCGTCACCGCCTACGACATCCTGCGCAACGGCTCCGTGGTCGGCAGCACCTCCGGCTCGGTCCTCACGTTCGTCGACTCGGGGCTGCGCGAGCGCTACACCTACGCGTACCGCGTCCGGGCGCGCGACCAGGCCGGCAACCGGTCCCCCAACTCCGACGCCGTGCGCGTCACCACGGGCGGCACCTGCACGGACGCCATCTGCTCCGTCACCCAGGTGGCCACCGAGCGAGACCTGCCGTGGGGGCTGGTCGAGCTGCCGGACGGCTCGGTGCTCTACGGGCGGCGCGACACGTTCCAGGTGGTGCGGCTGGACCCCGCGACGGGCGCGACCCGCGTCGTCGGCACGGTGCCCGGGGTCGCCGGCACGGACGGTGAGGGCGGGCTGCTGGGCCTGGAGGTCGCCGACGACTTCACGACGTCGCCCTGGCTGTACGTCATGCACACCACGACCACCGACAACCGGGTCGTGCGCATCCGCTACTCCGACGGCGCGCTGTCCGGTACGCCGCAGGTGCTGGTCAGCGGCATCCCGCGCAACAAGTACCACAACGGCGGGCGGCTGCGGTTCGGGCCCGACGGCATGCTCTACGTCGCGACCGGCGACGGGCAGAACCCGCAGTGGGCGCAGGACACGTCGAACCTGGCGGGCAAGGTGCTGCGGATCGCACCCGACGGGTCGGTCCCCGCCGACAACCCGTTCGGCAACGCGGTGTGGAGCTACGGGCACCGCAACCCGCAGGGCCTGGCGTTCGACGCCCAGGGCCGGCTGTGGCAGCAGGAGTTCGGCAACTCCGTGATGGACGAGACCAACGTGGTGGTCCGCGGCGGCAACTACGGGTGGCCGCAGTGCGAGGGCACCAGCGGCGACTGCTCCGGTCCCGGGCTCGTCGCGCCGCGCCTCACCCTGCCCGTGGCGTCCGCGTCGTGCAGCGGTCTGGCCGTGACGGGGAACTCGCTGTGGATCGCGTGCCTGCGCGGCACCCGCCTGTACCGCGCGACGATCACGGCGGACGGGCAGCTCACGGACCTGCGGACCCTGCTGTCGGGGACCTACGGCCGGCTGCGCACGGTCGAGCCGTCGGCCGACGGCTCGCTGTGGCTGACGACGAGCACGCGCGGTGACAAGGACTCCGTCGCGAACAACAGCAACGAGCGGATCCTGCGGGTCCGGCCCGGCGGATGACGCCCGCCGGGCGGCCGGCTCAGCCGGGCCCGGACGTCGCCTGCACGTCGACGGCCGGCGGCGGGGCCGCGCCCCGCCGCACGTCACGGTCCGCCCCGGCGCGCACCAGCGCGACACCGGCGACCACCAGGACCGCACCGAGCCCCTGCACGACCAGCGGCTGCTCGCCCAGCAGCACCCAGGCCAGCAGCACGGCCAGCAGCACCTCCGACAGCGCGAGGAACGACGCGAGCCGCTCCCCCAGCAACCGCACCGACACGGCCGACACCCCGTACGCGAACGCCGTGGGCACCGCGGCCACCACGAGCAGCGGGACCGCCCAGTGCATCCGGGTCCCCAGCACCTCGACGCGGACGTCGGGCGCCTCGACCGGCAGCACGCCGACGGCCGCCAGCAGCCCCACGACGGCCGCGCCCACGGCCATCGCGGCCCCCGCCAGGCTCACGGGCGGCAGCGTGACGGGTCGCGCGGTGAGGGCGAAGTACGCGGCGTTGCCGACCGCCGCCCCGGCGGCGAACAGCAGGCCGAGCGGATCGAGCCGCAGGGTGCCGGTGAGGTCGAGCACGAGGACGAGCCCGCCCATGGCCAGTGCGGCACCCGCCAGGGTCGCCGGGGCGGGTGCGCGCCGCGTGCGCACCCACGACCAGAGCACCAGGAGCAGCGGGCCGGTGTACTCGACGAGCAGCGCGACCGCGACCGGCAGCCGGTCGACCGCGAGGAAGTACAGCGTCGACGCCCCGGCGACGCCCAGCAGGCCGAGCCCGACGACGGTGGCCCAGTCGGCACGCAGCGCGACCCAGCGACCCCGTAGCGCCCACAGCGCCGGGCCGGCCAGGAGCAGCGCGCCCACGGTGAGCCGGACGACGATGGCGGCTCCGGGGCTCCAGCCCGCCGCCAGCAGCGGCTTGACCACCGGCCCGCTGGTGGCGAACGCGAGGGCGGCGACGAGCCCCGTGACGATCCCGATGCTGCGCGTGCCGGAGCCCTGCACCGTGCCTCCCGCTGGTCGGCCCGCAGGCTCCTCGGAGGGTCACGCTAGCCGCGGCCGACGACCCGGTCGAGAGCGTGGTGCGGGCGGGGTGCGGCCGGCGCACCGCGAGGCACCCCCACGCCTTGGTTGACGGTTCAACTTCGCGTAGCCTGACCGACCACGCCCCCGACCGACCACAGCCGCACCGGCCCACCGAGACGGAGACCCCGCATGAGCACGTCCTCCCAGCGCGAGGAGCGGGCCGCACGGCTCGCGCAGATCCAGGCGGCGCAGCGCCGCTCCTCCCGTCGGCAGACCGCGATCGTCCTCGGCGTCATCGGCACGCTCGTCACGGGGCTGATCGCGGCGACCGCGGTCGTGCTGGTGGGCGAGTCCCGCCGGACCTCGCAGCTCGAGGCCCAGGCGGGACAGGAGATCGAGGGCGTCGAGACGTTCGACGGCCTGTCGTTCGACCACGTGACGACCGAGGTCGACTACCCGCAGACGCCCCCGGTGGGCGGTGAGCACAACGCCGTGTGGCAGAACTGCGGCGTGTACGACGCCCCGGTGGTCGACGAGCACGCCGTGCACTCCCTCGAGCACGGCGCCGTCTGGCTCACGCACTCCCCCGACCTGCCGGCCGACCAGGTCGCGGCGCTGCACGCGCTCGCCGACGGCCGCCCCTACGTGATGGTCTCCCCGTACGAGGGCCAGCCGTCACCCGTCGTCGCGACCGCGTGGGGCGTCCAGCTCCAGCTCGACGACGCCGAGGACGAGCGGCTGCCGGTCTTCGTCCGCAAGTACCTGCTGAACCCCGAGCTGCCCGAGGCCGGTGCGCTGTGCAGCAACGGCGTGGGGTCGCCCGCGTGACGGACGTCCCGGCGCCGGCGCCTGCGCCTGCGGACCGCACCCGGTCCGCACTGGGGCAGGCGTTCGTCGGGCTGTCCGGGACCGGCCGCGCCGTCGTGGCGTTGCTGGTCCTGCTGGCACTGGTGGTCGGCACGGCCGTCGGGGCGACGCTCGTCGCGCGCCCCGACGCCGCGACCCCGTCCGACGGCTCGGTCGAGGCCGGGTTCGCCCGCGACATGCAGGCGCACCACGCGCAGGCCGTCGAGCTCGCGGTGCTGGTCCGCGACCGGTCGGACGACGAGACGCTGCGCGCGATCGCCCTCGACATCCTCACGATCCAGCAGCAGCAGATCGGGCAGATGGCGGCCTGGCTGCGCCTGTGGGGCCTGCCGGCGGCGTCCCCCGACGGCCCGATGGCCTGGATGAGCGAGGACGGGGAGCACGCGCACGCGGCGGGGGCGGGAGGCACGGGCGGGCTGTCCGCGATGCCCGGGTGGGTGCAGGCGGCCGACATGGCGGCGCTGCGCGACGCCGACGGCACCGACGCCGAGCGCCTGTTCCTGTCGCTGATGATCGACCACCACGTCGGCGGGGTGGAGATGGCCGGGTACGCGGCCGAGCACGCGCGGCATCCCGAGGTGACGCGCCTCGCGCAGGGCATCGTCGACTCCCAGAGCCGCGAGCAGGTCGTGCTGCAGGACCTCCTCGACGCCCGCGGCGGACCGCTCGACGACTGACGCCCCGGCACCGGCAGGGCTGCCGGCGCCCCCGGTGCGGCGTCGACCGCGTGCACGGCCGGGTTCCTCGATCTGGGAGGATGGGTGACATGAGCGACCTGACCCCCAGCCCCGAGACCCCGACGAGCGCACGCGCCGCCCGCCAGGTACCGGACAAGGTCACGGTGGACGGCCTCGAGGAGCGCTGGTCACGCACGTGGGCGGACGACGGCACCTACACGTTCGACCGGACGGCCGAGCGCGAGCAGGTGTACTCGATCGACACCCCGCCCCCGACCGTGTCCGGGTCGCTGCACGTGGGCCACGTCTTCTCGTACACCCACACCGACGTCGTCGCCCGCTTCCAGCGCATGCGCGGCCGCGCGGTCATGTACCCCATGGGCTGGGACGACAACGGCCTGCCGACCGAGCGCCGGGTGCAGAACTACTACGGCGTGCGCTGCGACCCGTCCCTGCCGTACGTCGAGGGCTTCGTGCCCCCGCACGAGGGCACGGACGGCAAGGCCGTGAAGCCGGGCGACCAGGTGCCGGTCTCGCGCCGCAACTTCATCGAGCTGTGCGAGCGGCTGTCGGCCGAGGACGAGGTGCAGTTCGAGGCGCTGTGGCGCCGGCTCGGACTGTCCGTCGACTGGTCGATGACCTACCAGACGATCGGCGCGACGGCCCGCGCGGTGTCCCAGCGCGCGTTCCTGCGCAACCTGCAGCGCGGCGAGGCCTACCAGGCCGAGGCGCCCGGCCTGTGGGACGTGACGTTCCAGACGGCCGTCGCCCAGGCCGAGCTCGAGGCCCGCGACTACCCCGGGGCGTTCCACAAGGTCGCGTTCCACCGCCCCGACGGTGAGCCGGTCGTCATCGAGACCACCCGTCCGGAGCTGCTGCCGGCCTGCGTCGCCCTCATCGCGCACCCCGACGACGAGCGGTACCAGCACCTGTTCGGCACCACCGTGACCAGCCCGCTGTTCGGCGTCGAGGTGCCCGTGCTGGCCCACCCGGCGGCCGAGCCGGACAAGGGCGCCGGCATCGCCATGTGCTGCACCTTCGGCGACCTGACCGACGTGCAGTGGTGGCGCGAGCTGCGCCTGCCGACGCGATCGGTCGTCGGGCGTGACGGCCGCATCCTGCGCGACACCCCGCAGTGGCTGACGTCCGACACGGGCCGCGCGCTGTACGGCGAGCTGGCCGGCAAGACGACGTTCAGCGCGCGCGAGGCCGTCGTGGCGGGTCTGCGGGAGTCCGGCGACCTGCTCGCCGACCCGGTCCCGACCCAGCGCAAGGCCAACTTCTACGAGCGGGGCGACAAGCCCCTCGAGATCGTCACGAGCCGCCAGTGGTACATCCGCAACGGCGGCCGCGACGAGGGCCTGCGCGAGGAGCTGCTGGCGCGCGGCCAGGAGCTCGCGTTCCACCCCGACTTCATGCAGGTGCGGTACGAGAACTGGGTGGGTGGCCTCAACGGCGACTGGCTCGTGTCGCGTCAGCGCTTCTTCGGTGTGCCGATCCCCGTGTGGTACCCGCTCGACGCCGACGGCGAGCCCCGGTACGACGCGCCGATCGTCCCCGACGAGTCCGCGCTGCCGGTCGACCCGTCGAGCGACGTGCCTGCCGGCTACACCACCGACCAGCGCGGCGTGCCGGGCGGGTTCGTCGGCGATCCCGACGTCATGGACACCTGGGCGACGAGCTCGCTGACCCCGCAGATCGTGTGCGGGTGGCTCGACGACCCCGACCTGTTCTCCCGGACGTTCCCGATGGACCTGCGCCCGCAGGGGCAGGACATCATCCGCACCTGGCTGTTCTCGTCCGTGGTGCGCGCCCACCTGGAGTCGGACTCGCTGCCGTGGAAGCACGCGGCGATCAGCGGGTGGATCCTCGACCCCGACCGCAAGAAGATGAGCAAGTCCAAGGGCAACGTCGTCACGCCGATGGGGCTGCTCGAGGAGCACGGGACGGACGCCGTGCGCTACTGGGCGGCCAGCGCCCGGCTCGGGACGGACGCCGCGTTCGAGGTCGGCCAGATGAAGATCGGCCGTCGCCTGGCCATCAAGGTCCTCAACGCCTCGAAGTTCGTCCTGTCCTTCGGGCCGGCCGACGAGCCCGTGTCGCTGGACGCCGCGCTGGTCACGCAGCCGCTGGACCGGGCGATGCTCGCCGGGCTGGCCGACGTCGTCGACCAGGCGACGGCCGCCCTCGAGGCGTACGACCACACGCGCGCCCTGGAGCTCACCGAGACGTTCTTCTGGACGTTCTGCGACGACTACCTCGAGCTGGTCAAGGACCGCGCGTACGGTGCGGGCGCCTCGGCGGCCGAGGTGACGCCCGGCACGGCGTCCGCGCGCGCCGCCCTGGGGCTCGCGCTCGACACGCTGCTGCGGCTGTTCGCCCCCGTGCTGCCGTACGCGACCGAAGAGGTCTGGTCGTGGTGGCGCGAGGGCACGGTGCACCGCGCGCCGTGGCCGACCAGCGACGCGCTGCGCGCCGCCGCGGGCGACACCACGCCCCGTCTGGTGGCCGGTGCGGGCGCCGCGCTCGCCGCGCTGCGCAAGGTCAAGTCCGAGGCGAAGGTCTCCATGCGCACGCCGGTCGAGCACGCGGTCCTCGAGGTGCCGGACGCCCTGCGTGCCGGCGTCGAGGCCGCCCTCGAGGACGTGCGCAACGCGGGCCGGGCCACCGGCACGCTGGAGCTCGTCACCGGCACCGGCGAGACCGTGGTCGCCCGTGAGGCGCTGCTCGGCGAGGCGGTCGCCCGCTGAGGCACCCGCTCGTGCGCCCGCCGGCGCCCTCGGGGCGGCGGCGGGCGCTCCCGTGCCGCCGCCCGGCCGGGGACGGAGGTCCCTGGCGCCGGCGTGACGGATAGGAATGATGTGAGGCGTATAGTTATGCGCGCACAGATCCGTTCGGAAGGACCCCCCATGCGCCACCACCTGCCCGCCGCCGCGCTCGCGGCCGCCGCCCTGCTCGCCCTGAGCGCCTGCTCGGGCTCCGGCGACGACACCGCCGCGGCGGCCGACGGCGAGCTCGCGCTCGTCACGCCCGGCACGCTCACCGTCTGCACCAACCCCCCGTTCGAGCCGTTCGAGTTCGAGGACGAGAACGGTGAGATCGTCGGGCTCGACATCGACATCACGCGTGAGGTGGCCGAGGACCTCGGCCTCGAGCTCGAGGTCGTCGTCTCGCCGTTCGACACGCTGGAGTCCGGCGCGTCGCTCAACACCGGCGCCTGCGACATCAGCGCGTCCGGCCTGACGATCACCGACGAGCGCGCCGCGAAGTTCGACTTCTCGCAGCCGTACTTCGACGCCGACCAGGGTCTGCTCGTGGCCGCGGGCTCGGGCATCGACGACGTCGACTCGCTCGCCGGCAAGAAGATCGCCGTGCAGATGGCGACCACGGGCGAGACCTGGGTCGAGGAGCAGGGGCTGACCCCGGTGCAGTTCGAGGACCTGGGGCTGCAGATCCAGGCGCTGCAGACCGGCCAGGTCGACGCCGTCGTCAACGACATCGCGGTCCTGGGGGCGTTCGTCTCCGAGGGCCTCGAGGTCACGAGCACCTTCCCGACCGGCGAGCAGTACGGGCTCGGCGTGAAGAAGGGGAACACCGCCCTCCTCGAGGCCGTCGACGCGACGCTCGAGCGCATCCACGAGGACGGCACGTACGACGCCATCTACACCGAGCGCATCGGTACCGCGCCCCTCGCCGACTGACGCCCGCGTGGTGCGGGGCCGGCCGGCGCCGGCCCCGCACCACCACGACCCGGGAGTGCGCATGACCACCGCCCCGCAGACCTTGCAGATGCCACCCGGCCGCCGCCGGACGAGCCCACGCACCCGCGCCCGGATCACCCGGGTCGTGCAGTACGTGGTGCTCGCCGCCGCGGTCCTCGCCGTCGTCACGCTGACGGACTGGGCCAACGTCACCACGCAGCTGTTCGACCCCGCGGTCGCGGCCGAGCTCGCCGACCGCATGCCGCGCGGGCTGTGGAACACCGTGAAGTACACCCTCGGCGCCTTCGCCGTGGGCCTGCCGCTCGGCGCGCTGCTCGCGTTCATGAAGCTGTCGTCCGTCGCGGCGTACCGGTGGATCGCGACCGCCTACATCGAGTTCTTCCGGGGCATCCCCGCGCTGCTCGTCGTGCTGTCGGTCGGCTTCGCCGTGCCGATCGCGTTCGGCGTCAGCATCCCCTCGATGCTCGCGAAGGCGTCGATCGCGCTCGGCGTGGTCTCGTCCGCGTACATCGCCGAGACGCTGCGCGCGGGCATCCAGGCGGTCCCCCGGGGCCAGATCGAGGCGGCGCGCTCGCTGGGCATGTCCCACGGGCGCACCCTCGTCCAGGTGGTCATGCCGCAGGCGTTCCGCATCGTGCTGCCGCCGCTGACCAACGAGATCATCCTGCTGACCAAGGACACCTCGCTCGTGTTCCTGCTGGGCATGCAGGTCGCCGAGTACGAGCTGACGAAGATCGGCCGCGACGCGCTGAGCACCGCCCAGGGCGGGCTGACGGCGCTGTTCGTCGCCGGCGCGTGCTACCTCATCATCACCCTGCCGCTGGGCCAGCTGACACGTTGGCTGGAACGGCGCACGGCAGCGAAGGGACGCGGCAAGTGAGCGAGAGCCCCACCGACGGCACGGTCGTCGTCTCGGTCAAGGACCTGCACAAGTCGTTCGGCGAGCGTGAGGTGCTGCGCGGCATCGACCTCGAGGTCGCCGCCGGCGAGGTCGTGTGCGTCATCGGGCCGTCCGGGTCCGGCAAGTCCACCCTGCTGCGCTGCGTGAACCTGCTCGAGCAGCCGACCTCCGGGCGGATCGACGTGCTCGGCGTCGAGGTGACCGACCCCGACGTCGACATCGACCGCGTCCGCACGCACGTCGGCATGGTGTTCCAGCAGTTCAACCTCTTCGGGCACAGGTCGGTGCTCGAGAACTGCACGATGGCCCAGCGCGGCGTGCTGCGCCGCTCGCGCGAGGACGCGGAGCGCGTCGCGCTGGCGAACCTCGAGCGCGTCGGCCTGGCCGACCGCGCCCACGCGGTGCCCGGGCAGCTGTCCGGCGGTCAGCAGCAGCGCGTGGCGATCGCGAGGGCGCTGTCGATGGACCCCCAGCTCATGCTGTTCGACGAGCCCACGTCCGCGCTCGACCCGGAGCTCGTCGGCGACGTCCTCGGCGTCATGCGCGACCTCGCCGACGCCGGCATGACCATGATCGTCGTCACCCACGAGATGGCCTTCGCCCGCGAGGTGGGCGACCGCGTCGTGTTCATGGATGACGGCCTCGTCGTCGAGTCCGGCCCGGCCGACCAGGTCATCGGCGCGCCCCGCGAGGAGCGGACCCGGTCCTTCCTCCAGCGTGTGCTCGATCCCACGCACCAGCACCCCCAGGGCTGACGGTCGCGCGCACTAGTGTCGTGATGTCGTCCGTCCGCCCTCAGGAGCCCCTCCCCATGCCCGAGTACACCTCCCCCACTCTCGTCGAGCCCGACCCGAGCGCCTCCATCTGCACGCTGCTCGCCGACCGGCTGAAGCGCGACGCACAGGGGGTGCTCGCGGAGCGGCAGACCGGGCTGGGCGGGACGTGGCAGCCCGTCACGGTCGCCACGTTCGTCGCCGAGGTCCGCGCCATCGCGAAGGGCCTGGTCGCCATCGGCGTGCAGCCCGGCGACCGCGTCGCGATCATGTGCCGCACGCGCTACGAGTGGACGCAGCTCGACTTCGCGATCTGGACGGCGGGGGCGGTCGGGGTCCCGATCTACGAGACGTCGTCGGCCGAGCAGGTGCGGTGGATCGCGTCGGACTCCGGGGTCCGCCTCGCCCTCGTCGAGACTCCCGCGCACGCCGCCGTCGTGACGCAGGTCCGCGACGACCTGCCGGGGCTGAGCGAGGTGCTCGTCATCGAGGAGGGCGCGATCGACACGCTGGTCACGCGGGGCATGGACGTGTCCGACACCGAGATCGACCGGCGCAGCGTCCTCGCCCGAGGCGCCGACCTGGCGACGATCATCTACACCTCCGGGACCACGGGCCGACCCAAGGGTGTCGAGCTGACGCACGGCAACTTCGTCGACCTGGCCCGCAACGGTGCGATCGGCCTGGGCGAGGTCGTGTCCAAGCCCACGTCGCGCACGCTGCTGTTCATGCCGCTGGCGCACGTCTTCGCGCGGTTCATCGAGGTGCTCTGCGTCGAGTCGGGCGCGGTCATGGGTCACACCCCGGACACCCGCAACCTGCTGCCCGACCTCGCCTCCTTCCGGCCCAGCTACCTGCTCGCGGTGCCGCGCGTGTTCGAGAAGGTCTACAACTCCTCGGAGCAGAAGGCCGGCCACGGCGCGTCGCTGCGCATCTTCCGCTGGGCCGCCAAGGTCGCCATCGCGTACTCCCGCGCGCTGGACACCCCGTCGGGGCCGGGCGCGGCCCTGCGCGCCCAGCACCGCGCGGCCGACGCGCTCGTGCACCGCAAGCTGCGCGCCGCGCTCGGCGGCAACGTGGAGTACGCCGTGTCCGGCGGTGCCCCGCTCGGTGAGCGGCTGGGGCACTTCTACCGCGGCATCGGCGTGCACGTGCTCGAGGGCTACGGGCTGACCGAGACGACCGCCGCGACCACGGTGAACCGGCCCGGTCTGACGAAGATCGGCACCGTCGGCCCGCCGCTGCCCGCCACCTCGGTGAAGGTCGACGACGAGGGCCAGATCTGGATCTCCGGCCCGCACGTGTTCCGCGGCTACCGGCACATGCCCGAGGAGACCGCCGAGGCCCTGGTCGACGGCTGGTTCAGGACCGGCGACATCGGCACGCTCGACGAGGACGGGTACGTCCGGATCACCGGGCGCAGCAAGGAGATCATCGTCACCGCGGGCGGCAAGAACGTCGCACCGGCGCTCCTCGAGGACCGCCTGCGCGGCCACCCGCTGGTGAGCCAGGTCGTCGTCGTCGGCGACCAGCGCCCGTTCATCGGCGCCCTGGTGACCCTGGACGCCGAGATGCTGCCGGGGTGGCTGGCGATGCACGGCCTGCCCCCGATGGACGTGCCCACCGCCGCTGCGAACCCCCAGGTGCTCGAGGCGCTCGACCGCGCCGTCGCCCGGGCGAACGAGGCGGTCTCACGGGCCGAGTCGATCCGCAAGATCGCGGTGCTCACGACCGACTTCACCGAGGCGAACGGCTTCCTGACGCCGTCGCTCAAGGTCAAGCGGGCGGCCGTGCTGCAGAGCTTCGCACCGCAGATCGAGCAGCTCTACGTGGACACGCGCGGCGAGCACTGACGGGCGGGGCGGGTCACGCCCCCGAGCGCAGCCGACGGGTGTCCGCCGACTGCGTCGGGACCGACTCGCTGGGCGTCGACCCGTCCGCCCAGCGCAGCACGGCCCCGACGCCGTCGACCAGCTCGACGTCCCCGTCGCCCAGGAACGTGATGCCGGCGTCCTGGCCCAGCACCGCCCGGACCAGGGCCACGTCGGCGGGCAGCTCACGGCACTCCCCGTCGACCACGCCGATCGTCGTGAGGTCGGCCCGGGACGTCGCGAGCTGCAGCGGTTCGGGCCCCACCCACAGGGTGCGCTCCGCCAGGCCCGCGTCCAGCGCGTCGACGGAGACGACGAGCTGGTCGACCTGCCCGCGGCGCAGCACCTCGACCACGTCGTCGATGCCCGTCACGGCGCCCTCGCCGCGGCCGCGCGCCTCGCGGTAGCGCTCCACCTGCGCCGCGCGGCGTCGGGCGCGCAGCGCGTCCACCGCCTCGGCGAGCCGCGCGGCGAAGGCGCCGGCCTGGATGCCCTCGCCCCGCCCGCCGCCTGCGACCTCGACGACGAGCCGCCGCGTGTGCTGATCCAGGGCGTCGCGCACCAGCGGGACGGTGCGCACGTCACCGGTCAGGACCACGAGGCCGGGTGCCGTCTGCGTCACGCGTCGGTCGACCGCCGCGGCGACCGCCTCGGCGTTGCGCTGCCAGGAGTCCTCCGCCCGCGTCTGCCCGCGCCGCTCGATGCCGCTCTCGCGCACCTTGTGGACGTCGTCGTGACCGCCCTCGACGGTCTCGGTGGACCGGACCGGACCGACGGCGGCGTCCACGTCGAGCCACCGCAGCTCGGCGCCGCTGCGGTCCACCGCCACGACCAGGACCTGCACCGACTCCTCCGCCGCGCGCACGACGGGCGAGAGCGCCGGCACCGGTCCGTACACGCCCCGCGACGCCGGTGGTGCGACCCGCAGGACCCGGTCGACGAGCACACCCTCGGCGTCCGCCACGACGACGCGGCCGTGGGCGTCGCGGCACCCGTCCGGCCGGCCGAGCACCTCGGCCACCTGGTCGAGCACCGCAGCGGGGGCACCGTCCCGCTCGAGGTCCCGCCGCACCGACCGCCAGCGGTCCATCGGGCCGGACTCGCCGGCCACCTCCGCGGGCGACGCGTCGAGGTGGACGGTGACGAACGGCGCCGGACGGCCGAGCAGCGGCTTGAGCCAGTGCAGGTGCATGGGGTCGGACTCCTCCTGCGTGGGCACGTCCCCGGCGACGTCACCGCGCGACCGGTGCGGACCACCGGGGCTGACCCCTCTACCATCGGTCACGCTCCCGGCCCACGCCAACGGTCACCGGTCGGGACCGGAGCCGGACGGGCGTCCGTCAGGGCCGCTGCGCGTGACCCTGGGCGATGGCCTCGTGGTGGTGGATCACCTCGGCCACGATGAACGCCAGGAACTTCTCGGCGAACACGGGGTCCAGCTCCGCCTCCTGGGCGAGGCGACGCAGCCGGCCCACCTGCTCGGCCTCGCGGGCCGGGTCCGACGCGGGCAGCCCCAGCTCGGCCTTGAGGACGCCCACGCGCTGCGTCGCCTTGAACCGCTCCGCCAGGATGTGCACGAGCGCGGCGTCGATGTTGTCGATGCTGCCGCGCAGCCGCGCCAGCTCCGACGGGACGGCGGGGGCTCCGGAACCGCTCACGCGCTCTTCTCACGCGGTGCGCGCTTGTCACGCGACGCCTCGCGAGGGACCAGCGTGGGGTTGACGTTGTCCAGCACCACGTCACGCGTGATGACCACGCGGGCCACGTCGTCGCGGGACGGGACCTCGAACATCACCTGCTGCAGGACCTCCTCGAGGATGGCGCGCAGACCGCGCGCACCGGTCCCCCGCAGCAGCGCCTGCTCGGCGATGGCCTCGACCGCCGCGGTGTCGAACTCCAGCTCGACGCCGTCGATCTGGAACATGCGCTGGTACTGCTTGACGAGCGCGTTGCGGGGCTCGGTGAGGATCCGCACGAGCGCGACCCGGTCGAGCGGCGAGACGGTCGTGATGATCGGGACGCGGCCGATGAACTCGGGGATGAGCCCGAACTTCAGCAGGTCCTCCGGCATGACCTCGCCGTAGACGTCGACGTCGTCGGCCGAGTGGATGGGCGAGCCGAACCCGATGCCGCGGCGTCCTGCGCGCGAGGTGATGATCTCGTCGAGCCCGGCGAAGGCGCCGGCCACGATGAACAGGACGTTCGTCGTGTCGATCTGGATGAACTCCTGGTGCGGGTGCTTGCGCCCGCCCTGCGGCGGCACCGACGCCGTGGTGCCCTCGAGGATCTTCAGCAGGGCCTGCTGCACGCCCTCGCCCGAGACGTCGCGCGTGATCGACGGGTTCTCGCTCTTGCGGGCGATCTTGTCGATCTCGTCGATGTAGATGATGCCGGTCTCGGCCTTCTTGACGTCGTAGTCAGCGGCCTGGATCAGCTTGAGCAGGATGTTCTCGACGTCCTCGCCGACGTAGCCCGCCTCGGTCAGCGCCGTGGCGTCCGCGATGGCGAACGGGACGTTGAGCATCTTGGCGAGCGTCTGCGCGAGGTACGTCTTGCCGCAGCCGGTCGGGCCGATCAGCAGGATGTTCGACTTCGCGATCTCGACCTGCTCCTCGCCGGTGGTCGTCGCGCGCGCGGACTCCCCGGCCTGGATGCGCTTGTAGTGGTTGTACACCGCGACGGCGAGCGACCGCTTGGCGGGCTCCTGACCGACGATGTACTGCTCGAGGAAGTCGAAGATCTCCTTCGGCTTGGGCAGCTCGACCATGCCGACCTCGGTGGCCTCGGCGAGCTCCTCCTCGATGATCTCGTTGCACAGGTCGATGCACTCGTCGCAGATGTAGACGCCCGGTCCCGCGATGAGCTTCTTCACCTGCTTCTGGGACTTGCCGCAGAACGAGCACTTGAGAAGGTCCGCACCGTCCCCGATACGCGCCATGTGCGTCCCCTTCCCTCGTGTCGCCCTCCGCCGTGCCGGCGGTGCGCCGTCGTCGTGACCTCGCGGTCCGCGAGTCACGTTCCCCCATTGCACACCACCGGCGGCCCCGTGTCAGCCGAACCCGACGGGTGCGTCGCGGCGTGTCGGAGCCGACACGCCGTCCGATGCGTCCCGATTCGCGCGGATGACCCAACCATGGCCCATCGTTTGCCGCGGTCCCGCCGTCGGGCGGGACCGCGGCACCCGGACGTCAGCCGGGCTGGACCACCGTGGGGTGCACACCCTTGCGGCTCTCGAGCACCTGGTCGACGATCCCGTAGTCCTTGGCCTGCGCCGCAGTGAGGATCTTGTCGCGCTCGATGTCCTGACGCACCTGCTCGATCGGGCGTCCGGTGTGCTGCGCGAGCGCCGCCTCGAGCCACTCGCGGATGCGGATGAGCTCGTTGGCCTGGATCTCGATGTCCGACGCCTGCGCGTAGCCGCCACCCTCCATCGCGGGCTGGTGGATCAGCACGCGGGCGTTGGGCAGCGCGAGACGCTTGCCCGGCGAGCCGGCGGCCAGCAGGATGGCCGCCGCCGAGGCCGCCTGCCCGAGGCAGACGGTCTGGATGTGCGGCTTGATGTACTGCATCGTGTCGTAGATCGCCGTCAGCGCCGTGAAGGAGCCACCGGGCGAGTTGATGTACAGCGTGATGTCGCGGTCGGGGTCCGTGGACTCCAGCACGAGCAGCTGCGCCATCACGTCGTCCGCCGAGGCGTCGTCCACCTGCACGCCGAGGAAGATGATGCGGTCCTCGAACAGCTTGGTATACGGGTCCTGGCGCTTGAAGCCGTAGGCGGTGCGCTCCTCGAACTGCGGCAGCACGTACCGGCCCGCCGGGGACGCGGGCGCCGCGCCGCCGGCCAGCCGGCTGGCACGGGCGATGAACTGGGACTCCATGCTCACGAAGGTTCTCCTCGCTGGTTCTCTGCGCGTCGCCGGGCCGTCAGGCCGGGGTACCGGGGTCGGTGCCCCCGCCGCCGGTCACGGAGTGGCTCTGCGTCACCACGTGGTCGATGAAGCCGTACTCGAGCGCCTCGGGGGCGGTGAACCAGCGGTCACGGTCCGAGTCGGCGTTGATCTGCTCGACGCTCTTGCCCGTCTGCTCGGCGATCAGCTCGGCCAGCACCTTCTTCATGTGCAGGATCAGCTGGGCGTTGATGCGCACGTCGGTGGCGGTGCCACCGATGCCGCCGGACGGCTGATGCATCATCACGCGGGCGTGGGGCGTCGCGTACCGCTTGCCCTTGGCCCCGGACGACAGCAGGAACTGCCCCATCGACGCCGCCATGCCCATCGCGATCGTCGCGACGTCGGGCTTGATGTACTGCATGGTGTCGTAGATCGCCATGCCGGCCGTGATCGACCCGCCCGGCGAGTTGATGTAGAGCCAGATGTCCTTGTCCGGGTCCTCGGCCGCCAGCAGCATCATCTGCGCGCAGATGGCGTTGGCGTTCTCGTCCCGGACCTCCGAGCCGAGCCAGATGATCCGCTCACGGAGCAGTCGGTTGTAGATGTGGTCGTTGAGACCGAGACCCGGAGAATCTGCCCGGGCCACGGCCGGCACCTGCTCGTTCACGAAGGCTCCCTCGTCTGGCTGCGTCCTACCCTGCGCACCGGTCCGCTCCCCTGCCGGGGGCGACGGACGGCCACGCGTTGCAGCGACCCTAACGCCCGCGTGCGCCCGCCCACGTCCCGCCCGCGCGCCGTTTCGCTGACGGCGCAGCCGTGGCGGGCGCCCCGCCCACGGCGGGACGACGACGGCCCCGCCGCACCCGCGAGGGGCACGGCGGGGCCGTCGTCGACGTGCGGGGACCTGGCCGGTGTGTCAGGCCTTCTCGTCGGCGCTGTCCTCGCCGAACGCGACGGACGACACGTCGGTCGCGGGGTCGGCGGCGACGGCGGCCTCGGCGGCGGCGTCGGCCTGGTCGGCCGCCGCGTCCTCCTCGTCCGTGCCGATGAACTCCGACAGGTCGACGGCCGCACCGGAGCCGTCGACGACGGCGACGCGGCGCAGCGCGACGGCCAGCGCCTTGGAGCGTGCGACCTCGGCCACCATCGCCGGGATCTGGCCCTGCTGGTCCAGCGTCGTGATGAACGTGTTGGGGTCCATGCCGTACTGGCGCGACGCGCTGACCAGGTAGTCGAGCAGCTCGCTCTGGCTGACCTTGATGTCGAGCTGCTCGGCCAGCGTGTCGAGCAGGATCTGGTTGCGCAGCGCGGTCTGGGCCTGCTCGGTGACCTCGGTGCGGTGCTCGTCGTCCTCCAGGCGGCCCTCGGACTCGAGGTGACGGTGCACCTCGGCCTCGACGACGCCGGCGGGGACGGGGATCTCGACCTCGGCCGTCAGCTTCTCGACCAGCAGGTCGCGCGCCTGCACGGCCTGGTTCGACGCCTTGATGCGGCCCGCCTGCTCGCGCAGGTCGGCCTTGAGCTCGTCGATCGTGTCGAACTCGCTCGCGAGCTGCGCGAACTCGTCGTCGACCTCGGGCAGCTGACGCTCCTTGACGCCGGTCGCCGTGACGCTGACCAGGGCCTTCTCACCCTTGCGGTCACCACCGGCGAGCTCGGTCTCGAACGTCGTGGTCTCGCCGGACGACAGCCCGACGAGCGCCTCGTCCAGCCCCTCGAGCATGTTGCCCGAGCCGATCTGGTAGCTCGTGCCGGAGACCTGGTCGATCTGCTCGCCGTCGATCGTCGCGGTGAGGTCGATGACGACGAAGTCGCCCGACTCCGCCGGACGGTCGACGCCCACGAGCGAGCCGAAGCGCTCGCGCAGCGCGTCGAGACGCGCGGCGACGTCCTCGTCCGAGACCTCGACGTCGTCGACCGTGACGCTCAGGCTGTCGAGCTCGGGCAGGGTGATCTCGGGGCGCACCTCGACCTCGGCGGTGAAGTGCAGCTCGCCCTCCTCACCGGCGGCGGCGGGGACGAGGCCGGGGACCTGCGTGACCTCGACGGCGGGCTGACCCATGGGGCGCAGCTTGTTCTCACGGACGGCCTCGGCGTAGAAGCCCGACAGGCCCTCGTTGACGGCGTGCTCGATGACGGCAGGACGACCCACCCGCTGGTCGATGATGCGCGGCGGCACCTTGCCCTTGCGGAAGCCCGGCACGGTCACCTGCTCGGCGATGTGCTGGTACGCGTGGTCGATGCTCGGCTTGAGCTCGTCGTACGTCACCTCGACGGTCAGCTTGACCTTCGTCGGGTCCAGGGTCTCGACGGCGCTCTTCACTTCGATGATCTCCAACTGGTCATGGCCGGGCGCCGGCGGGTCCGACGTGGTGGCACGCTTCGATCTCACGCTCTGGGAGGCGCTGCACGCTGCGGGCCGGGCGACGTCGTGACCGCCCCGAGGTCCAGCCCGGGGTGGCGACGTGCGAGTGCCCGACGGCGCGTACGCGCGACCCTCGATGCTACGCCACGCGTGGGACCGGCCGCCAAGGCGGGCGCCGCACGGGGCGGGCTGCACCGCGCGACGACGGGCAGGAGCACGGGTGTGGGGCGACGACCGCGACGGAACCGGTAACCTTGCTGCGCCGCCACGGTCGGAGCCCGCTCGGGCACCCGCACCGGGCGCGTGCGGACGTAGCTCAATGGTAGAGCCCCAGTCTTCCAAACTGGCTACGCGGGTTCGATTCCCGTCGTCCGCTCTCTCCCCACCGTCCCCCCGGGCGGACGTCCGGCACGTCCCGCTCGTCACGACCACGGACGAGCCGCTCACCCGTCGGGCCCTCCGGGCCGACCGTCTCCCGCAGCCACCCGGCGAGCGGCTCCGGCAGCCCGGACGCCTGGAGCAGCGGCCTCGACGGACGCGACGGTCCCGTCGTACAGGGCGACGCCGTCGGTGGCCCCCGCGCGCGCCAGTCAGCCGGCGGCGCGACGCACGAGGTCCGCGAGCGTGCGTCCGACCCCGTCCGTCCACGCCGTCAGGGCGTACGACGTCGGCCACAGCGGGCCGTCGTCGAGCGCGGCGGGGTCCTCGAACCCGATGGTCGTGTAGCGCGACCCGAACTTCTCGGACGGCTTGAGGAAGCACAGCACCCTGCCGTCCTTCGCGTAGGCGGGCATGCCGTACCAGGTCCGCGGCGCGAGGTGCGGCGCGTGCTCGCGCACGAGCGCGTGGAACCGCTCCGCGAGCGCGCGGTCGGCCGGCGGCATCTCGGCGATCTTCGCCAGGACGTCGGCCTCGAGCCGGTCGGCCTTCGCCTGCTTCCCACCCCGTGCCGAGTCGGCCCTGAGCTCGGCCGCGCGCTCCTTCATGGCGGCGCGCTCCGCGGCGCTGAACGTGCCCTCGGTGGCCTGTGCCTTCGACGCGGTCATGACGCTCTCCTCGTCGTCGATGCGGACGACTCGACGCTAGGAGGCACCGGAGGGGTGGCGCTTCTCGGATCCTGACCGATCGGCGGATGGTGTCGGGCTGGCGGGATTCGAACCCGCGACCCCCGCGTCCCAAACGCGGTGCGCTGACCAAGCTGCGCTACAGCCCGTGCACCGCCGGCGGGCGGCACGCGCTCACCCTACCGGCGGACCCAGGGCCCCGGACGCCCCGTGGCGCCGCACCCGGCACCACGGGCCCGTCCTCGTGCGACTTCCGTCGGCCGTGCCGGTCGTGATGGGGTGGCGCCGTGACGACGACGTACCTGCAGCCCGGCGACCGCGTGCTCCTGACCGGTGACTCGATCACCGAGTGGGGGCGTGACCACGACCAGCCCGACTCGCCGTGGGGGCTGGGGCACGGGTACGCGGGCATCGTGGCGGCGCTCGCAGGGGCGCGCCGACCCGACCTGGGGCTCACGTTCCACAACCGCGGCGTCGGCGGTGACACCACGCGCATGCTCCGCGACCGCTGGCACCCCGACGCGCTGGCCCTCGAGCCGACCGTGGTGTCGGTGCTCGTCGGGGTGAACGACACCTGGCGGCGCTTCGGCTCCGGGGACGTCACGACCACCGCCGAGTACGAGGAGCACTACCGCGCGATCCTCGACGCGGCGCGCGAGCGGCTCGACCCGCGGTTCGTCCTCGTCGAGCCGTTCGTGCTGCCCGTCCCGCCCGTGAGCCCGGCGTGGCGCGAGGACCTCGACCCCCGGATCCACGTCGTGCGCCGGCTCGCGGCCGAGTACGACGCGGTGCTGGTGCCCGCCGACGGCCTGTTCGCGGCCGCCGCGTCCCGCACCGCGCCCGAGCGGTGGGCGTTCGACGGGGTCCACCCGACCCCGGCGGGCCACGGGCTGCTGGCCGAGGCGTGGCTCGCGGCGGTCGGCCTGGCGGCCCGCTGAGGGTCCGCCCCACCACCGACGTCCGCATGGCGGGACGCCCGTCTCGCGGGGAACCTTTGCGCGTGTCGTCGTGTTGGGACTACCGTCGGCTCGACCACGGGTCGACACCCGTGCCCGGCCCGCCTCTCGCGGGCCCCGGACGAGGAGAGCGATGCGCGTGCCCACCGCCGCCGTAGCCCCCGTCCTGCGCGCCTGCGTGGCGCCCACCTGTTGTCGGTGTCGGTAGAGCGCTGGCGCGCCCGCACGCACCCGTCGTGCACCGCACCGTCCCGGTGCACCCCGGCCAGCGCTCGCCCCGTCGCCCCGTCACGGCGGGGACCCGTCACCACCGCGCCGCACCGCCGGCGCCCCCTGGCACCGCAGATCCCCCGCACCCGCCGCCCCCTCGGGGCCCGGCGCCGACCGAAGAGGAACCATGGCACGCATCTACGAGGACGCCACCGCGCTCATCGGCAACACCCCGCTCGTCCGCATCAACAAGATCACCGACGGCGCCCCCGCCCGGGTCGTCGGCAAGCTCGAGTTCTACAACCCGGCCAACTCGGTCAAGGACCGCATCGGCGTCGCGATCATCGACGCGGCCGAGAAGTCCGGCGAGCTGCAGGCCGGCGGCACGATCGTCGAGGCCACCAGCGGCAACACCGGCATCGCGCTGGCGTTCGTCGGCGCCGCGCGCGGCTACAAGGTCGTGCTGACGATGCCGGAGACGATGTCGAAGGAGCGGCGCGCGCTGCTGCGGGCCTTCGGCGCCGAGCTGATCCTCACGCCGGGCTCCGAGGGCATGAAGGGCGCGGTCAACCGCGCCAACGAGATCGTCTCCGAGCGGCCGGGCGCGATCCTGGCCCGCCAGTTCGCCAACGAGGCCAACCCCGAGATCCACCGCCGCACGACGGCCGAGGAGATCTGGGCCGACACGGACGGCGAGATCGACATCCTCGTCGCCGGCATCGGCACGGGCGGCACCATCACGGGCGTCGGTCAGGTGCTCAAGGAGCGCAAGCCGGGCGTGCAGATCGTCGGCGTCGAGCCGGCCGAGTCGCCCATCCTCAACGGCGGCGCCCCCGGCCCGCACAAGATCCAGGGCATCGGCGCCAACTTCGTCCCCGAGATCCTCGACACGGCCGTCTACGACGAGATCATCGACGTCGACGCCGAGACCGCCGTGGCGGTCGCCCGCCGCGCCGCGCGCGAGGAGGGCCTGCTCGTCGGCATCTCGTCCGGCGCCGCGCTGCACGCCGCGACGCTGCTGGCCCAGCGACCCGAGAACGCGGGCAAGCTGATCGTCGCGATCATCCCGTCGTTCGGCGAGCGGTACCTCACCTCGGTGCTCTACGCCGACCTGCTCGACTGACGACGCCGGGCCCGGTCGTCGCCCCGCGGCGACCGGGCCCGCAGCCGTCCGCCCTCCCGGCGGACGCCCACCCCTGACCGGAGCCCCACCATGCGTCCCCTGCACCAGTTCCTGCGCACGCTGCGCGACGACCTCGACGCGGCGCACCGGCACGACCCGGCCGCCCGCACCCGGCTCGAGGTGGCGCTGGCGTACCCGGGGGTGCACGCGATCTGGGTGTACCGACTGGCGCACCACATGTGGGCCGTCCCGCTGCTGCGCCTGCCCGCGCGGGTGGTGTCGCAGATGGCGCGGGCGGCCACCGGCGTGGAGATCCACCCGGGGGCCCGGCTCGGGGAGCGCCTGTTCATCGACCACGGCATGGGCGTGGTGATCGGCGAGACCGCCGAGGTCGGCGACGACGTCGTGCTGTTCCACGGTGCCACGCTCGGCGGCCGCTCCATGAAGCGCGGCAAGCGGCACCCCACGCTCGGCGACCGGGTCGTGGTCGGCGCCGGCGCCAAGATCCTCGGGCCCGTGTGGGTCGGCCACGACGCGCAGGTGGGCGCCAACGCGGTCGTCATCACGGACGTACCGGCGGGCGCGATCGCCGTGGGCGTCCCCGCGAAGATCCGCGGCCGGGGCACGCAGGTGCCGCTCGACGTCGAGGTCGACGACCCCGCGATCTACATCTGACCGCCCCGCCGGCCCACGCCCCCGCTCGCCGGGGCGCGACGTCGCCCACCTTGTTCTAGTTGTTGGCTAACTACTAGACTGGACGCATGATCTTCCGGATCGACCCCACCTCCGGCGAGCCGATCTACGCCCAGCTCGCCGACCAGGTGCGCTCGGCCGTCGCACGCGGCGAGGTGCGCACGGGCGAGCGCCTGCCCTCGGCGCGGGAGCTGGCCACCTCCCTGGAGGTCAACCTCCACACCGTGCTGCACGCCTACCAGATGCTGCGCGACGAGGGGGTCGTCGAGCTCCGGCGCGGCCGGGGCGCCGTCGTCACCGGCACGAGCGCACCGGACCTCACCGACCTGCACGCCGCCGTCTCCGCGCTCGCCGCGACCGCGCGGCGGCTGCGGGTCGCCCCCGAGACCGTCACCACCCTCGTCAAGGAGGCCCTGCGATGACCACCCCGCGCCCGACCCCGCCGCACCGGCTCGCCACGACGCTCACGACGCTCGTGCTGCCGCTGGCCGTGACCGGCACGGCCGTCGCGGTCGGCGCGTCGTGGGCGCCGCGCCTGCCCGACCCGGTCGCGACGCACTGGGGTCCGTCCGGGGCGCCCGACGGGTTCGGCAGCCTCACCGAGATGCTGCTGCTGTCCGGCCTGGTGGTGCCGGTGCTCGCGCTCGGCATGTGGGCGCTGGCCTTCTTCGCAGGCCGGGACACGTCGACGCGGCGCCTCGCGGCAGCCGCCTCGACGTTCCTCGCCGTGATGATGTCCGGGCTGACGATCGGGTCCCTCGCGGGGCAGCTCGACCTGCCGGACGCCGCGGCGAGCCCCGACATCGACCCGACCCTCGGCGTCTCGACCGCGCTCGGCGTCCTCGCCGCCGTCGTGGTCGCGCTGCTCGTGCCCCGCACGGCGCCCCAGCCGGCGACGGCACCGCCGGACGCCGCTGCCCCGCGCACGGACCTCGCCCCCACCGAGCGGGCAGCCTGGAGCGCGACCGTCACGAGCCCGGTCGGCACCGGGGTCGGCGCGGTCGCGACGATCACCACGGCCGTGCTCGCGATCGCGTCGGACGCCCCCTACATGCTCGTCGTCCCGGCGCTGCTGGGCCTGCTGCTCGCCGCCACGCTCGTGCTGCGCGTGAGCGTCGACGCACGCGGGCTGGTCGCCCGTTCCCCGCTGGGCTGGCCGTCGATGCGCGTGCCGCTGGACGAGGTGGTGGTCGCCCGCGTCGCCACGGTCGAGCCGCTGCGCGAGTTCGGCGGCTGGGGCTATCGCGTCGGGGCGGGCGGGCGCGTCGGCTTCGTGCTGCGACGCGGGGAGGCCGTCGAGGTCGAGCGCACCGGCGGCCGCGTGAACGTCGTGACGGTGGACGACGCGGCGACGGCGGCGGCGCTGCTCAACACCCTGGCGGAGCGCAGCCGATCCGGGCGTACCACCGGGTAGCCTCGGCCGGGCGCCGACCGGCGCGCGTCGACGGTGACGACAGGGAGCAGCGCATGCGCCTCGGGTACCACACGGGCTACTGGTCGGCCGGCCCCCCGCCGGGCGCCGCGCAGGCCGTCGCCGCGGCCGACGAGCTCGGCCTGGACTCGGTGTGGACCGCAGAGGCGTACGGCTCGGACGCGCTGACCCCGCTCGCGTGGTGGGGCGCCCGCACCCGCCGCGTGCGCCTGGGCACCGCGATCGCGCAGATCTCCGCGCGCACCCCGACGGCCGCGGCGATGGCGGCGCTCACGCTCGACCACCTCAGCGGCGGGCGGTTCGTCCTCGGGCTCGGGGCGTCCGGGCCGCAGGTGGTCGAGGGCTGGTACGGCCAGCCCTACCCGCGGCCCCTGGCCCGCACCCGCGAGTACGTCGACGTCGTGCGCCAGGTGCTGGCCCGCGAGGCCCCGGTGACGTACGACGGCGACTTCTACCGCCTGCCGCTGCCCGCCGACGAGGGCGCCGGGCTCGGCAAGGCGCTGCGCTCGACCGTCCACCCGCTGCGCGCCGACCTGCCGATCCACCTGGCCGCCGAGGGACCGCGCAACATCGCGATGGCGGCGGAGATCGCCGACGGCTGGCTACCCCTGTTCTACTCGCCCCGCATGGACGCGACGTACCGCGAGCTGCTCGCCGACGGCTTCGCGCGCCGCGCAGCGGCCCGCCGGCCCGCGGAGGACTTCGAGGTCGTCGCGACGGTGCCGGTCGTGCTGGCGGACGACGTCGAGCAGGCGGCCGACGCGGTGCGCCCCTTCATCGCGCTGTACGCCGGCGGCATGGGCGCCAAGGGTGCGAACTTCCACCGGGACGTGCTCGACCGCCTGGGGTACACCGAGGCGTGCGACGAGATCCAGGCCCACTACCTGGCGGGCGACCGGGCGCGCGCCACGGCCGCGGTGCCCACCGAGCTGGTGCGCGACATCGCCCTGGTCGGCACCGAGGACGACGTCCGGGCCCAGCTGCCCGCCTGGCGCACCACGGCTGTCACCACCGTGCTGGCCCAGGCGGACCCCCGCACGCTGCCGCGGCTGGCGGCGCTGTGGCGTGAGGCTGGTCACGACGGCGCCCCGGGGGCGGGGACGGCGCCCGACCCGGCCTAGCCTGGGGTCGACGGTGCACCGGCAGGAGGGTGCACCGCACCGCACGGAGCACGTCCGCAAGGGGTCGCATGACAGTCGTCGAGCAGGTCGCGGCGCGCCCGGCGACCTCCGGGACGGGCGACGCCCCGCGGCTGCCCCACCTGCGCGGGCTGGACGGCGTACGCGCCCTGGCCGTCGTCGCGGTGCTGCTCTACCACCTGCGCGTGCCGTGGGCCCCGGGTGGGTTCCTCGGGGTCGACGTCTTCTTCGTCCTGTCCGGCTACCTCATGACGACGCTCGTCCTCGACGAGGTCGCGGCGACCGGCACGTTCCGCACCCGGCGGTTCCTCGCGCGGCGCGTGCGCCGGCTCGTCCCGGCGCTGGCGGTCGTGCTGGTGGCCGTCGCCGCTGCCGGGCTCGTCGCACGGGACGCCCTGACGACGCTGCGCGGCGACCTGCTGGCGGCCGTGACCTACACCTCCAACTGGTGGCAGGTGGTCGCCGACCGCTCGTACTTCGAGCTCACGGCACGCCCGCCGCTGCTGCAGCACCTGTGGAGCCTCGCCGTGGAGGCGCAGTTCTACCTGGTGGTGCCCCTGGCGGCGGTGCTGGCGCTCCGGGCGGGGCGGGCCCGGGTGGGCCAGGTCGCGGCCGGCCTGGCCGTGGCGTCGACCGTCGCGATGGGGGTGATGGCCGCCCGGCAGGGCATGCCGGTCCCCCACGACGCCACGCGCGCGTACGTCGGCACCGACACGCACGCCATGGGCCTGCTGCTGGGCGTCGCCGCGGCGACCGTGTGGCAGCCCTGGCGCACGTGGCGCCGGGCGGGGTCGTGGCGCACGGAGCGCGGCGACCCGGTCCGGCGGTTCGAGGCCGGGATCGCCGACGCGGTGGGCGCCGCCGCGCTCGTGGGCGTGGTCGCGTGCGTCGTGCTGGTGGACGAGTTCTCCGCGGGCCTGTACCGGGGCGGGTTCCTGGCGTTCTCCGCCCTGGCCGTCGTGCTCGTGGGCGCCGCCGCCGACCCGGCAGGTCTGCTCGGGCGCACCCTGTCCCGGCAGCCCCTGCGCTGGCTGGGTGAGCGGTCCTACGGGATCTACCTGTGGCACTGGCCCGTCCTCATGCTGACGCGCCCCGACCAGGACCTCACGCTGCCCGACTGGGCGTCGCCGGTCGTCCGCGTCGGGGTGACGCTGCTGCTGGCCGAGGCGTCGTACCGCTGGGTGGAGACGCCGGTGCGGCGCGGCGCCCTGCGGCGGCTCGTGGCGGCGCTGCGGACGCCCGGCCCCGGACGACGGTCGCTCGCGGTGCGGACCGGTGCCGTGGCGGTCAGCGCGGCGGTGGCGTTGACCGCGCTCGTGGTCGGTGTGGTGCGGACCCCCGCGACCACGGGCGACGCCGTCGTGGCGGCCCCCGCAGCGTCCGCCCCTGCGCCGACGCCGGACCCCGGCGCGATGGCGGGCGTCGCGCCGGAGCAGGACCGCGCGCCGGAGCCGACGCCCGCGGAGCAGGTGGGGACGGTCACCGCGTTCGGCGACTCGGTGATGCTGGGCGCGGCCGCGGAGCTGGGCGCCCGAGGCGTGGCGGTGGACGCCGTGGTGTCCCGGCAGTTCGGGGAGATGGTCGACCTGGTGCTCGGCGCGGACGCCGCCGGGACCCTGGGTGACACGGTCGTGGTGCACGGCGGCACGAACGGGCCGGTGGCGGAGGAGGACCTGCGCCGGCTGCTGGAGGGCACGCGCGACCACCGGGTCTTCGTCGTCAACGTGCGCGTCCCGCGGGCCTGGGAGCAGTACGACAACGAGCTGTTCGCGCGGGTGGTGCCGGAGTACCCGCACGCCCGCGTCCTGGACTGGAAGTCCGGCGGCGACGCGAACCCCGGCTGGTTCTACGACGACGGGATCCACCTGCGCGAGGGGGACGGCCGCACGGGGTACGCGGACTGGGTGGTCCGGGAGATCCAGCCGCGTCCGTGACGTGCTGCCGGCCGGCACCGGCGCGCGAGCGCCCGTGCCGTGGTCGGTCGTTGCCCGCAGGGGCGCCCTGCGGTTACAGTCTGCTCGAAACGTGGTCATCCGGTCTCGAATAGTGAGATCGCCAGGGATCGTCCCGACCACTCGACGCCGCAGGAGGACGCGATGACCGTCGCCCGTCCCCTCCTCGCCGCGTGCTGCCGCTGTTGCTCGTGCTGCCTCATGCAGCCCTGCACCGGCCCCCGCTGACCCCAGCACACCGACCCGCCTCCGGGTCACCCGCCGGTGCCCGCCCCCTCGTGGCCGCCGGCCCCCGCCGGACGCCCACGCCCGACCTCACGGACGTCCCCCATGAGCCACACCACCACCGAGCGCCGTGCCCACACGGTCACGCTCGACGCCGTGCGCCGCACGTTCGCGACGCCCACCGGCACCCGGACCGTGCTGCACGCGGTCGACCTCGAGCTGCGCGCCGGTGAGATCGTCGCCCTGGTCGGCCCGTCCGGCTGCGGCAAGTCGACCCTGCTGCGCCAGGTCAGCGGCCTGGACACGCCCGACTCCGGGCGCCTCCTGCTGGACGGCACCCCTGTCAGCGGCGTCGACCGGCGCACCGCCGTGGCCTTCCAGGAGCCGCGCCTGCTGCCGTGGCGCAGCCTGACCGCCAACGTGGCGCTCGGCCTGCCGCGCGGCACGCCGAAGCCCGCGGGCCGCGAGCGCGTCGCCGAGCTCCTGCGACTCGTGGGCCTCGAGGAGTCGGCCGACCTGCGGCCGCGGCAGATCTCCGGCGGCATGGCGCAGCGCACGTCGCTGGCCCGGGCGCTGGCCCGCAACCCCGGCGTCCTGCTGCTCGACGAGCCGTTCGGCGCGCTCGACGCCCTCACCCGGCTGCGCATGCAGGACCTGCTGCTCGACGTGCACGCCGCCGAGCCGACCACCGTCCTGCTCGTCACGCACGACGTCGAGGAGGCGCTGTACCTCGCCGACCGCGTCCTGCTGATGCGCAACCTCGCCCGCTGCCCTGCGGGCACCCCGTCGGTGGCCCGCGTGATCGACGTCCCCGGGCGCCGACCGCGCGACCGGGCCGACCACCAGCTCGCCGAGCTGCGGGCCGAGCTGCTCGAAGGGCTCGGGGTCGCGACCCACCACGCCCCGCCGCTCGACCCCGACCTGCACCACTCGATCTGACCGGCCCCCACCTCCCTCCCCCGGCGCCGCCCGGCGCCGGCCCCCGGGCCACGGCCCACCCACCGAGATGAGAGAACCGACGATGAGCATCCGCACCGCCGTCTCCGCCACCGCGCTGGCCCTCGTGACCGCCCTGGCGATGACCGGCTGCGTCGCCGGTGAGGACGCCGAACCGCAGGCCGCCGCCCCGTCCGCCGCCGGCGACGAGGCCGCCTGGAGCGCCGACACCCTCGACGTCGACTTCGCCACGTACAACCCGCTGAGCCTGGTCATCAAGGACCAGGGCTGGCTCGAGGAGACCCTGGGCGACGACGTCACCGTCAACTGGGTGCAGTCCGCCGGCTCGAACAAGGCCAACGAGGCGCTGCGCGCCGGTGCGGTCGACGTGGGCTCCACCGCCGGTTCCGCCGCGCTGCTGGCACGCTCCAACGGCTCGCCGATCCGCACGATCGCGATCTACTCCCAGCCCGAGTGGGCGGCGATCGTCGTGCCCGAGGGGTCCGACGTCACGTCCGTGGCGGACCTCGCCGGGAAGTCCGTGGCCGCGACCAAGGGCACCGACCCCTACTTCTTCCTGCTGCAGTCGCTGGAGGAGGCGGGCGTCCCGCTCGACCAGGTCGAGGTGCAGAACCTGCAGCACGCCGACGGGCGCACCGCCCTCGAGCAGGGCTCGGTCGCCGCGTGGTCCGGCCTCGACCCGATCATGGCCGCGAGCGAGGCCGAGTCCGGCACGCAGCTGATCTACCGCAACATCGACTTCAACACCTACGGCTTCCTCAACGCCACGCAGGACTTCCTCGACGCCAGCCCGGACCTCGCGCAGGTCGTCGTCGACGCGTACGAGAAGGCCCGCGCGTGGGCGCAGGAGAACCCCGACGAGGTCGTCGCGATCCTCGCCGAGGTCGCGGGCATCGACCCGACGGTCGCGGAGAAGGTCATCGTCGAGCGCACCAACCTCGGCGTCGACCCGGTCCCCGGCGACGCGCAGCGCGAGGTCCTCGAGGTCGTCGGACCGATCTTCGTCGAGTCCGGTGACGTGGCCGACCAGGCCACGATCGACACCGCGCTGGACGAGCTGTTCGAGCCGACGTTCGCCGAGAAGGCCGACGCCGGGAACGTCGCGGGCTGACCGCACGCGGCGCCCGTCCGGTCCGCCGGACGGGCGCCGCAACCCCCGCACCACTCCTCCTCCCCCCAGGAGCCACACCTCATGACCGACGGATGGATCGGCGGCACCGGCACGGGCCCCGTGACCGGCCACGCGGGCCGACCGCACCGTGCGCTCAACCCGTTCGACGACGGCGACGACCCGGCCCGCGACCCCGACGCGCGACCCGTGGACGAGCCGCCGACCCCCGCACCGGTCCTCGACGCGCCGGCGGACGCGCACCCCCGCGACGACCTCCCCGCGGGCGGCGACGCCGCCGCCGCCACACCCGGCGACGCCTCGCCGGCAGACCCGGTGCGGCACGCGCGGGTGCCGTTCTGGTCACGTCGCGCGACGCGGGTCGTCGGCGGCGCCGTCCTGCCGCTCCTGCTGCTCGCCGCGTGGCAGTACGTCACGACGGCAGGGCTCGTCGCCCCGTACCAGCTGCCCAGCCCCGCGTCGGTGTGGGCTGCCGCCGTGGACCTCGCGGGGCGCGGCGACCTGGCGACGCACGTCGCCATCTCCGTCCAGCGCGTGCTGGTCGGGTTCGCGCTCGGCGGCGGCGTGGCGCTCGTCGTCGCGGCCGTCGTGGGGCTGTCGCGGGCGGGGGACGTCCTGCTCGCCCCGACGCTCGCGGCGATCCGCGCGGTCCCCTCGCTGGCGTGGGTCCCGCTGCTCATCCTGTGGATGAAGATCGGCGAGGACTCCAAGGTCACGCTCATCGCGATCGGTGCCTTCTTCCCGATCTACACGACCGTGGCGGCCGCCCTGCGGCACGTCGACCCCCAGCTGGTCGAGGCCGGGCGCGCCTTCGGTCTGCGCGGTGTGACGCTCTTCCGCTCGGTCCAGCTGCCGGCGGTCCTGCCGGCGGTCATGTCCGGGCTGCGCCTGGCCCTGGCCCAGGCGTGGCTGTTCCTCGTCGCCGCCGAGCTCATCGCGTCGTCGATGGGGCTGGGCTTCCTGCTCACCGACTCGCAGAACAACGGGCGGGTCGACCGGATCCTGCTCGCGATCGTCCTGCTGGCGCTCATGGGCAAGCTGACCGACTCGGTCGTCGCCCTGGCCGAGAAGCAGCTGCTGCGGAGGTTCGCATGACCACCCTGACCGCGCTGCAGACCGAGACGCGCACCTACCCCGCGCCCGCGCACCTCGCCGCGTCCTCGAACGTCCGCCCCGAGGACTGGGCACGCGCCGAGGCCGACCCCGTCGCGTTCTGGGAGGAGGCCGCGCGCCGCCTGGAGTGGGCCACGCCCTGGCACACCGCTCACACCTGGTCGCCGCCGGTCCCCGTCGAGGGCGGTGAGCCCGACGAGCTCACGGTCCCCGAGGCCCGCTGGTTCGTCGGCGGACGCCTCAACGTCGCCGTCAACTGCGTCGACCGGCACGTCGCGGCCGGCCGTGGCGACAAGGTCGCGCTGCACGTCGAGGGCGAGCGCGGCGACCGCCGCTCGATCACGTACGCGCAGCTCCAGCGCGAGGTCGCGCAGGCCGCGCACGCGCTCACCGAGCTCGGGGTGGGCCCGGGCGACCGCGTCGTCGTGTACCTGCCGGTCATCGCCGAGACGGTCGTCGTCACGCTCGCGATCGCGCGCATCGGCGCGGTGCACTCACTCGTCTTCGGCGGGTTCTCCGCCGAGGCCGTGCGGTTCCGCGTGCAGGACACCGAGGCGAAGGTGCTGGTCACCAGCGACGGGCAGTTCCGCCGCGGTGCGGCCGTCGAGGTGAAGTCCGCCGCCGACGAGGCGGTCGCCGGGCTCGGCCACGTCGAGCACGTGCTCGTCGTGCGCCGCACCGGCCAGGACGTCGCGTGGACCGACGGGCGCGACGTCTGGTGGCACGACGTCGTCGACCGCCAGCCCGACGTGCACGAGGCCCACGCGTTCGACGCCGAGCACCCGCTGTTCGTCATCTACACCTCGGGCACCACGGGCAGGCCCAAGGGACTGGTGCACACGTCGGGCGGGTACCTCACGCACGCCGCGTGGTCGCACTGGGCGGTCTTCGACGCCCAGGACGACGACGTGCACTGGTGCACCGCCGACCTCGCCTGGGTCACGGCGCACACGTACGAGATCTACGGGCCGCTGGCGAACGGGCTCACGCAGGTCATCTACGAGGGCACCCCGGACACCCCGCACCGCGAGCGCCACCTCGAGGTCATCGAGCGGTACGGCGTCACCACGTACTACACGGCCCCGACGCTCATCCGGACGTTCATGACGTGGTTCGGGGACGACCTCCCGACCGGGCACGACCTGTCGAGCATCCGCCTGCTCGGGACGGTCGGCGAGGCGATCAACCCCGAGGCGTGGGTGTGGTTCCGCCGCACGTTCGGCCGGGACGAGGCACCGGTCGTCGACACGTGGTGGCAGTCCGAGACGGGCGCCGCGATGATCGCGCCCGTCCCCGGCGTCACGACGCTCAAGCCCGGCTCGGCCACGCGGCCGCTGCCGGGGATCGCCGCGAAGGTCGTCGGGGAGGACGGGGTCGAGGTCGCACCCGGCCAGGGCGGGTTCCTGGTCGTCGAGCGCCCCTGGCCCGGCATGGCGCGCACGGTGTGGCGCGACCCGCAGCGGTACCTCGAGGCGTACTGGCGGCGGTTCGCCGGGCACGGCCCGCACGGCGGGTACTTCCTGGCCGGCGACGGCGCGTCGTACGACGAGGACCGGTTCGTCTGGCTGCTCGGCCGGATCGACGACGTCATCAACGTCTCCGGGCACCGGCTGTCGACCATCGAGGTCGAGTCCGCGCTGGTCGCGCACCCCGCTGTCGGCGAGGCCGGTGTGGCCGGGGTCGCCGACCCCGTCACCGGGCAGGCCATCGCGGCGTTCGTCGTGCCGAGCACCCCGCCGGGCCCGGTCGAGGACGTCGACGCGTGGCTGGCCGCGACGCTCACGCTGCGTGAGGAGCTGCGCGCGCACGTGGCGCGCGAGATCGGCCCGGTGGCCAGGCCGCGCCACGTGCTGGTCGTCCCCGAGGTCCCCAAGACGCGCTCGGGCAAGATCATGCGCAGGCTGCTCACCCAGCTCGTCGAGGGCACCACCCTCGGCGACACGACGTCCCTGCAGAACCCGTGGGCGGTCGACCAGGTCGGCACGCTCGTCACCGCCGGTCTCCCCCGCTGACCGGCCGGCCGACCTGATGACCCACCCCCAGAACAGGAGCACCGTGAGCGAGCACCGCTTCGGCTTCCGCACCCGCGCCCTGCACGCCGGCGGCATCCCCGACGCCACCACCGGTGCGCGCGCCGTGCCGATCTACCAGACGACGTCGTTCGTCTTCGACGACACCACGGACGCCGCGAACCTCTTCGCGCTGCAGAAGTACGGCAACATCTACTCCCGCATCGGCAACCCCACGGTCGCCGCGTTCGAGGAGCGCATCGCGTCGCTCGAGGGCGGCATCGGCGCGGTCGCGACCGCGTCCGGCATGGCCGCCGAGTTCCTCGTCTTCGCGGCCCTGGCGGGCGCGGGCGACCACATCGTCGCCTCGGCGCAGCTCTACGGCGGCACCGTGACGCAGCTCGACGTGACGCTGCGGCGGTTCG
This sequence comes from Cellulomonas wangleii, assembly GCF_018388445.1. Lineage (NCBI taxonomy): Bacteria > Bacillati > Actinomycetota > Actinomycetes > Micrococcales > Cellulomonadaceae > Cellulomonas > Cellulomonas wangleii. Next base: position 1,507,195 of record NZ_CP074405.1, on the reverse strand, counting down.
GCGTCGAGACGACGTTCGTGCCGGGCACCGACCCGGCGGACTACGCCGCCGCGATCCGCCCGGAGACGAAGGCCGTCTACACGGAGGTGATCGCCAACCCGTCGGGCCAGATCGCCGACCTCGCCGGGCTGGCCGAGGTCGCGCACGCCGCGGGTGTGCCGCTCGTCGTGGACTCCACGCTGTCGACGCCGTACCTCGTGCGACCCCTCGAGCACGGCGCGGACATCGTCATCCACTCCGCGACCAAGTTCCTCGGCGGGCACGGCACCACCCTCGGCGGCGTGATCGTGGAGTCCGGGCGCTTCGACTGGGGCAACGGCCGGTTCCCGACCATGACCGAGCCCGTCGCGTCGTACGGCGGCGTGCGCTGGTGGGAGAACTTCGGCGAGTACGGGTTCCTCACCAAGCTGCGCTCGGAGCAGCTGCGCGACATCGGCCCGGCCCTGTCGCCGCAGTCGGCGTTCAACCTGCTGCAGGGTGTCGAGACGCTGCCGCAGCGCATCGACGCCCACCTGGCCAACGCGCGCGAGGTCGCGACGTGGCTCGAGACCGACCCCCGCATCACCTCGGTGCTGTGGGCCGGGCTGCCCTCGCACCCGCACCACGAGCGCGCGCAGCGGTACCTGCCGCTGGGCCCGGGATCGGTGTTCGCGTTCCGGCTCGCCCCCGCGGGCGACGTCGCGGGCCGCGAGGTGGGACGCCGGTTCATCGAGTCGCTGCAGCTCGCCAGCCACCTGGCGAACGTCGGCGACGCCCGCACCCTGGTGATCCACCCCGGGTCGACGACGCACCAGCAGCTGTCCGCAGCGCAGCTCGAGGCCGCCGGCGTGCCGGAGGACCTCGTGCGCATCAGCGTCGGCATCGAGGACGCCGAGGACATCCTGTGGGACCTGGACCAGGCGCTGACCGCCGCCACCGGCACGACACGGGAGGACGCCCGATGAGCGCACGCACCTGGCAGGGCCCCAGCGCCCCCGAGCGGCTGTCGATCCTGCGCGCCACGCGCTCGATCGCGATCGTGGGGGCGTCGAGCAACCCGGCCCGCGCGTCGTACTTCGTCGCGACGTACCTGCTGTCCAGCTCGCCGTACGACGTGTACTTCGTCAACCCCCGCGCCGACGAGATCCTGGGCCGGCCGGTGTACCCGTCGCTGGACGCGCTGCCCGTCGTCCCGGACCTCGTCGACGTGTTCCGTCGGCACGACGACCTGCCGACGGTCCTCGACGAGACCCTCGCGGTGGGTGCGAGGACCCTCTGGTTGCAGCTGGGGTCCTGGCACGAGGACGTCGCCCGGCGGGGCGAGGAGGCCGGGCTCGACGTCGTCATGGACCGCTGCGTGAAGATCGAGCACGCCCGGTTCCACGGCGGTCTGCACCTGGCCGGGTTCGACACCGGCGTCATCTCCTCGCGGCGCGCGCTCGGCTGAGGACGCCGGACGGGTGGGGCGTCAGTCGTCGGGGAACCACACGGCCTGACGCACCCGCACGCGCCGCCCGTCGGCCGTCAGGGGCGCGCCCTCCGCACGCAGATGCGCCAGCGCGCGGTCCCGGTGGTGCGCGGGCGGGTCACCGGCGGCCGTCACGACGCGCCACCACGGGACGGCTCCCCCGGTCGCCATGGCCCGCCCGACCTGGCGCGGGCCGCCGCGCGCGGGCCGACCCGCGGCGCTCGCGCGGTCCGCGAGGACCTCGGCGATCAGCCCGTACGTCATCACGCGGCCCGGCGGGACGGCCGCGACGAGCCGGTGGACCTCCTCGACGTAGTCCTCCTCGGCGCCCCCGACGTCCTGCCCGGGGCGGCCGACCCTCCCGGGGCCCGTCCCGTCGCCGTCGTCCGGTCGTCCACGGGGCACCACCGGACCTGCCACGTCAGCTCCGCCGCACGACCACGACGGCGCGGTCGTCGTCCTCCGCCGCGCGCACGCCGGCCAGCACCTCGTGCGCGCTGCCGGGCCGGGCGGCGACCACGGCCTCGACCACGCCGAGCAGCCGGTCGATGCCCTGGTCGACGTCGCGACCGGGCGCCTCGATGAGCCCGTCGGTGTAGAGGACGACGACGTCGCCCGGAGCCAGGACGCCGGTCACCGTCCCGGGGCGCATGTCCTCCAGGATGCCCAGCGCGACTCCGCCCGCCGCGTCGAGCACGTCGATCCGTCCGGACCCCGCGTGCAGCACGGCGGGCGGCGGGTGCCCCGCGCTCGCGACGCGGAAGCGGCCCGTGCTCAGGTCGAGCGCCAGGTGGACGGCCGTGGCGAACCCCTCGTCCCAGCCCTGCTCCAGCAGGTACCGGTTCGCGGCCGGCAGGAACTCGTCGGCCGGCAGCGCCCCCAGGAGCCCTCCGAGCGCACCCTGCAGCTGCAGCGCCCGGACGCCGGCGGCCTGGCCCTTGCCCGACACGTCGACGAGCACCACCTCGTACGAGCCGCCGCTGCGGTGGGCGACGACGAAGTCGCCGGAGAACGCGGCACCGTGGGCGGAGCGCACCTCGGCGTCGGCCTGCCACCGTCCGGGCAGGGCGGGCAGTCGTCCGCCCGCGCTCAGCCGGTCCCGCAGGTCGACGAGCATGAGGGCGCCGGGCGCCCCCTGCAGGCCGAGCCGCTCGCGCTCGACGCCGAACGTGACCACCGCACCGCACCCCAGCACGAGCACGACGACCTGCCCCGGGTCGACCGACCCTCCCGCCGTGAGCGCGGCCGTGAGCAGCACCACGGACGCGACCAGCACGAGCAGCGCCCGCCAGCGCAGCACGAAGGCGCCGACGAGCAGCAGCAGGAGCAGCCCGGAGGGCGCGAACCACGCCGGGCGCCACAGCACGGCCACGGCGTACAGGACGGCGGCGAGGCACAGCGCGCCGCCCACGAGCGGCTGCGGGCCGCCCGCCCACCCGGCCAGGACGCGCCACACCCAGCCGCTCGGTGCCGGGCGCGGTGTCGTCACGGGGTCGAGCCTAGGCGGGCGCCCGCGTGGCCCCGGGCAGGGGCGCCCGTGCGTCGTGCCGGGAGACAAAGGCCGTGCAGCCACCGTGACCGAGCACCAGGATGACCCCCATGAGCGCCCTGCCTCCCGGATACCGCACCGTCGCCGTGCCCGCCGACCGGCTCGCCGAGTTCCGCACCACCGACCAGCTCGCGTTCGCCTCGGTCCCCGACCCGGAGACCGAGGCGTCGCTGCCGTTCCCGATCCCGCAGGAGCGGATGATGGCGGTCGAGGCGCCGGACGGCACGTTCGCCGCGGTGCACGGGTCCTACGAGTTCGCGATGCCCGTGCCCGGCGGCACCGTGCCCTGCGCAGGCCTGACGTGGGTCGCGGTGCGGCCCGACCAGCGCCGTCGCGGGCTGCTGCGCGCGATGATCGCCACCCACCTGGAGCGGTCGCTGGGACGCGGGGAGCCCGTGTCGGCGCTCTTCGCGGCGGAGGCGGCGATCTACGGCCGGTTCGGCTACGGCAGCGCCGCCGACGACGTCCGGCTCACGCTGCCCCGCGGGGCGGCCCTGCGCCCGGTGCCCGGCAGCGACGCGCTGACCGTCCACCTGGAGCGCGTCGACCCGGACCGCCACGCCGACCTCGTCGAGGACCTGGGACGGCGCGCCGGCGCCGGACGACCCGGCTGGATGCCGCGCGCTGCGGCCCCGCTGCGGGTGCGGGCCGTGGCCGACCCGCCGGCCTGGCGCCACGGGTTCGAGCCCCTGCTGCTCGCCACGGTGCGTGACGGCCGGGAGGTCCGCGGCCTGGCCCTGCTGGCGCGGAAGGAGGCGTGGGGCGAGGCAGGACCCGACTACACGGTGCAGGTCCGGCTCGCCGCCGCGCTGGACGCCGCCGCGACCCACCGCCTGTGGACCTTCCTGCTCGACCTCGACCTCACCACCCGGGTCGAGACGCCGGTGCTGCCCGTCGACGACCCGCTGCTCCACCTGCTCGTGGACCCCCGCCCGGCGCGGCGCCGCCTCGCCGACAACCTGTGGGTGCGGCTGCTGGACGTGCCCGCGGCGCTGACCGCGCGACGGTACGCGGCCCCGCTGGACGTGGTGCTGGACGTGACGGACGACCTGCTGCCGCAGAACGCCGGGCGGTGGCGGGTCGTCGCCGACCACGCGGGTTCCGTCGACGTCGCGCGCACCACGGCCGACGCCGACGTGCGGCTGGACGTCCGCGAGCTGGGCGCCCTGTACCTCGGGGGCCGCTCGGCCGCCGCGCTGGGCGACGCCGGGCTGGTGACGGGCGAGGCCGCCGCGCTCGGGACACTGACCACGGCGTTCCTGTCGCCGCGAGCGCCGGTGTGCCCCTGGAACTTCTGATCCGGGCAGAACGGGAGCCGGTCACGGATCGGTCACAACCGGCATCGGGCCCTTGTCGTACTTAGTTCATTAACTAAAGTTACGACTGGTCGGCCTGCATCCCTCCCGACGAGGTGGTCGCCGTGTGCACGACGACGTCCACACAGCTCGAAGGGATCGACGATGAACCTTCCCCGCAGACGATGGCCACTGGCCGTCGCCGTCACCACCGCCGCCGCCCTGACGCTCGCCGCGTGCTCGGGCGACCCGATCGACGCCCCGCAGGAGACCCCGGACGTCGAGGGGCTCGCCGAGGCGCAGTCGCTGGTCTCGGAGTACCCCCGCGAGGAGACCGTCTTCACCAGCGGCGCGCAGTGGGGGCCCCCGTCGAGCTGGAACCCCATCCCCCAGTCGGGCGAGGCCACCGGCGTGCGCGGCCTGCTCTACGAGCCGCTGTTCTCGTTCGACCCCGCGACCCTCGAGCTCGAGCCGTGGCTCGCCGAGCGCGGTGAGTGGACCGACGCCGACACGTACGTCCTCACGCTGCGCGACGGCCTGACGTGGCAGGACGGCGAGGTCCTCGACGCCGAGGACGTCGTCTTCACCGTCGAGCTGGGCAAGGTCCCGGACGTGCGCTGGAGCAACCTGTGGACGTGGCTGTCGAGCGTCACCGCCACGGACGCCACGACGGTCACCTTCGAGTTCTCCGACCCGCGGTACCAGGAGTGGGACAACTTCCTCTACACGAGCTCGGTGCTGCCCCAGCACATCGTGTCGACGTGGGCGGAGACCGACTACAACTCCAACGCGAACGAGGACCCGATCGGTTCCGGGGCGTTCCGGTACTCGACCCACGGCCAGGACCGGATGGTGTGGGAGCGAAACGACGACTGGTGGGGCACCGAGGCGCTCGGCCTGGAGTTCCCGATGACGTACGTCGTGGACATCGTCAACCCGTCGAACGAGGTCGCCCTCGGCCTGCTGCTGCAGGGCGGGCTGGACCTGAGCAACAACTTCCTGCCGGGCGTGCAGACGCTCGCCGACAGCGACAAGCTCGGCACGTACTTCGACGAGGCGCCGTACATGCTCTCGGCCAACACGGCCGTGCTCGTGCCCAACGCCACGCGCGCGCCCATGGACGACGCCGAGTTCCGCCGCGCCATGGCCTTCGCGATCGACGTCGACAAGATCGTCGCCAACGCGTACGGCGGCATCGTCCAGAAGGCGCACCCCACGGGCCTGCTGCCCGCGTACTCCTCCCTCTACGACAAGGCCGTCGTCGACGAGCACGGCTTCGAGTACGACGCGGACGAGGCCGCCTCGATCCTCGCGGCCGCCGGGTACGAGGACACCGACGGTGACGGGTTCGTCGAGACGCCCGAGGGCGAGAAGATCGAGCTCGACCTCATCGTCCCCGCCGGCTGGACCGACTGGATGGAGTCGGCGCGCGTCATCGCCGAGGACCTGCAGGCCGCCGGCATCGACGTCACGGCCGACTTCCCCGACTCCGGTGCCGTGGACGACGCCCGCTCCAGCGGGGACTTCGACCTGCTCATCAACAACTGGGCCGGCCTGAGCAACACCCCCTGGACGTACTACAACTACCTGTTCCACCAGCCGGTGCGTGACCTGCAGCTGGTCGGCAACTTCGGCCGGGTGCCCGACGCCGGCGCGTGGGCGCTCGTCGAGCAGCTCTCCCGCACGGCGAGCGACAGCCCGGAGTACGCACGGATCATGGGCGAGCTGCAGGAGATGTCCCTGACGCAGATGCCGATGATCCCGCTCTGGTACAACGGCCTGTGGGCGCAGTACAACACGTCGACGTGGGGGAACTGGCCCACCGACGGCGGTGACTCCACCGCCTACCCCAGCACCTGGGGCGGCTTCTGGCAGATGGGTGGCCTGCGCACCCTGGCGGCGCTGCAGCCGGCCGGCTGACACGCACGGTCCTGCCCCCGGGCGCGCGACGGCGCGCGTCCGGGGGCAGGGCCGACGTCCCCGCCCGCTCCGAGCCCCCTGGGACCGCCGTGCGCACCTACCTCGCCCGCAAGGGCACCATCTACGTCCTGACCTTCTTCGTCGCGGTCACGCTGAACTGGCTGATCCCGCGCCTCATGCCCGGTGACCCGGTGCAGCGGATGATCTCCCGCGCCGGCGTGCAGCACCCCGAGTCGATCGGCCCGATGGTCGAGTACTACGAGCGCCTGTTCGGGCTCGACATGCCGGTGTGGCAGCAGTACCTCAACTACTGGGGCTCGCTGCTGCGGGGCGACCTCGGCGTGAGCATCTGGCTCTTCCCGTCCCCCGTCGAGGACGTCATCCTCCGGGCGGTGCCCTACACCCTCGGGCTCATGCTCCCGGCGATCCTGCTCAGCTGGGTCGTCGGCAACTGGATGGGCGCGGCCGCCGCGCGGCGCAAGGCGCTCGACAACACCGTGCTGCCCGCGTCGTACCTGCTGACCGCGACGCCGTACATGTGGCTAGCGATCCTCCTGGTGTGGGGCCTCGGCGTCGTCGCCGGGTGGTTCCCCGTGGCCGGGGGCTACGACTTCGGCAGGCGCCCCACGACGTCGATGTCGTTCGTGCTCGACGTCCTGCACCACTGGTTCCTGCCGTTCCTGTCCCTCTTCCTCGTCTCGCTGGGCGGGTGGGCCATCGGGATGCGGAACCTCATCATCTACGAGCTGGAGTCGGACTACGCGAACTACCTCGCGGCCCTCGGGGCACCGCAGCGCCTGATCCGGCGGTACGCCTTCCGCAACGGGCTCCTGCCGCAGATCACCGGCCTGGCCCTGCAGCTCGGCACCGTCATCGGCGGGGCGCTGGTCACCGAGGTCGTCTTCGCCTACCCGGGCCTGGGGTACCTGATCCTGCAGGCCGTCCAGAACGCCGACTACTTCCTGCTGCAGGGCGCCCTGCTGTTCGTGGTCGTCGGGGTGCTGGTGGCGAACTTCGTCATCGACCTCGTGTACGTCGTCGTCGACCCGCGCACGCGGACCGGACTGCAGGGAGCCTCCGCATGACCGTGCCCAGCCCCGGACCCGCCACCACCGTGGCGGACGACGCACCCGACGCGGGTGCCGCCCTCGACGTCCCGGACGCCGGCCCCCGGCGACTGCCCGGACGCCGCCACGAGGTCCTGTACTTCGCGCTGCGCAACCCGAAGGTCGTCGGGGCGGCCGTGGTCATCGTCGGCCTCGCGCTGCTCGGGCTCGTGGGCCCGCTGTTCGCCGACCACGGGCCCAACGACTACGCCGGCCCGACCATGCAGCCGCCGTCCGGGGAGTTCTGGTTCGGCACCACGATGTTCGGCCAGGACGTGTGGGTGCAGTTCGTCGCCGGGCTGCGCAGCACGTTCCTCGTCGGGATCCTCGGCAGCGTGGTCGCCGGCGTCATCGGCATGACGATCGGGTTCGTCGCGGGCTTCCGCGGCGGCTGGGTCGACGAGCTGCTCAACATGCTGACGAACGTCGTGCTCGTCATCCCGGGATTCGTGGTCCTCATCGTCATCAACACGTACCTCGGGGTGCGCAGCGTGCCCATGCAGGCGCTCTACATCGGCCTGTTCAGCTGGCCGTGGGTGGCCCGCGCCGTGCGCGCGCAGACGTTCTCCCTGCGGGCCCGGGAGTTCGTCGACCTCGCGCGGCTGTCCGGCGTCCCGACGCGCACGATCATCGTGCGCGAGGTCGCACCGAACATGTACTCGTACCTGTTCATGACGTTCGTGCTGCTGTTCGGCGGCGCCATCCTCACGGCCGCGTCGCTGGACTTCATCGGCCTGGGCCCCACGAACGCCGTGTCGCTCGGTCTGATGATGAACCAGGCCGTCCAGTGGAGCGCCCTGCACCTGGGCATGTGGTGGTGGTTCGTCCCGCCCGGCCTGGGGATCACCCTGCTGGTCGGGGCGCTGTACGTGATGAACGTCGGGCTCGACGAGGTGTTCAACCCCAAGCTGAGGGAGATGTGACATGAGCCTGCGGGTGGACGACCTGGCGGTGCACTACCGCACGACGCGCGGCGACGTGCAGGCCCTCGACGGCGTCACGTTCGAGATCGCGGACGGCGAGATCATGGGCGTGGCCGGCGAGTCGGGCTGCGGCAAGACGACGCTCGGCAAGGCGCTGATCCGGCTCGAGACCCGGATGAAGCACGTGCGGGGCACGGTGAGCCTGGACGGCGAGAAGCTGCCGATCGCCGACGACCGTGCGATGAACCCCTACCGGTACCGGAAGGTCTCGCTGATCCCCCAGTACGCGATGTCGGCGATGAACCCGACGCGCAAGATCGGGCGGATGATCCGCGAGCTGGTCACCGCCAAGGGCGTGGCGTACGAGGACGTGCGGCCCGAGCTGGAGCGCCGGCTGCGCCTCGTCGGGCTCGACGAGGCGATCCTGGGCCGCTACCCCATCGAGCTGTCCGGCGGCATGAAGCAGCGCGTCGTGCTCGTCCTGGCGACCCTGCTCGACCCGTCGCTGCTCATCGGCGACGAGGTGACCTCCGCGCTGGACGTGACCAGCCAGAAGGCGGTGGCCCGCGCGCTGGTGGAGTTCCGCGACCGGGAGTTCGTCCGGTCGGTCGTCGTGGTGACGCACGACATCTCGGTTCTCTACCAGATGGCCGACACGATCCTCGTGATGTACGCCGGCCGCCTGGCGGAGAAGGCGTCGGCGACCACCGTGATCGACCAGCCCCTGCACCCGTACACGAAGATGCTCGTCGGCGCGCTGCCGAAGGTCGGCGAGCGCTACGACGACCGGCGGCTGACCGGGATCGTCGGGCGGCCGCCGTCGCTGCTGGACCCACCGGCCGGGTGCCGGTTCCGTGACCGGTGCCCGCTGGCGATGGCGAGGTGCGAGGAGCAGCCCCCGTTCCTCGAGGTGGCCCCCGGCCACCAGGTCGCGTGCTGGGCGGTGGCGTGATGCTCGAGCTCGTCGACGTCCACAAGGTCTACCGGGTCGGCACGTTCGGCGGCGGCACGGTGCACGCCGTGCGGGGCGTCTCGTTCGACGTCCGCCCGGGCGAGGTCGTCTCCCTCATCGGGGAGTCCGGGTCCGGCAAGTCCACGATCGGCCGGATGGTGCTGCGGCTCGCGAACGCCACGTCGGGGTCGATCAGGTTCGACGGCACCGACGTGGTCTCGCTGCGTCACCGTGGCCTGCGGGACTACTACCGCCACGCGCAGGGCGTCTTCCAGGACCCGTTCTCGTCGTACAACCCGATCTTCAAGGTCGACCGCACGTTCGACACGCTGCGCCGCTCGTACTTCCCGCAGGTCGCGGGCCGCGAGTGGGACGAGCGCGTCCACGACGCGGTGCACTCCGTGGGCCTCGAGCCCGCCGAGGTGCTGGGCAAGTTCCCGCACCAGCTCTCGGGCGGCCAGCTCCAGCGTCTGCTCATCGCCCGCGCGCTGCTGCTCGACCTGCGGCTGCTCGTCGCCGACGAGATCATCTCGATGCTCGACGCCTCGACCCGCATCGACGTGCTCAACCTGCTCGGCGACCTCAAGGACCGTGGCCTGGGCATCCTGTTCGTCACGCACGACCTCTCGCTGGGCAGCTACGTCAGCGACAAGGTCGTCATCCTGCACCAGGGCCGCGTCGTCGAGCGCGGGGCCACGGCGGCCGTGTTCGCCGACCCGAGGCACCCGTACACGCGCACGCTGCTGGCCTCCGTGCCGCAGCTCGACCGCCGGTGGGAGGACATGGAGGCGGACGAGGAGCGCCGCGCGGCCGCGCTCGGCGACCGCTGCCTGTACCACGAGCAGGTGGGCGCCGACGCGCCGGACCTCGGGCTCGCGGAGGTCGCGCCGGACCACCTCGTCGGGTGCTTCCGGGACGCGGCCGACGCCACCTGCCCCGGGGTGGGCGCGACCGTGGCGGGGTGAGCGCCACCGGGGGCAGGATGTCGCGATGACCGCACCCGGGTACCGCACCCTCGTCGTCCCGGCCGCACGCCTCGACGAGTACCGCCGCGCCGCGGCCCTGACCTTCCCCATGGTCGGCGACCCGCTGCTCGACGACAGCCTGCCGTTCGCGGTCCCGCCCGAGCGGGCGGTGGCCGTCGAGGCACCCGACGGGCAGCTGGTCGCCACGCACGGGTCGTACCCCTTCCGGCTGCCCCTGCCCGGCGGGGCCGTGCGCTGCGCCGGGCTGACGTGGGTGGGCGTGCGGCCCGACCACCGACGCCGGGGCCTCATGACGTCGATGCTGCGCGCTCACGCCGAGCGGTCGCTCGCGCGCGGCGAGCCGGTCTCCGCGCTGTTCGCGGCCGAGGCGGCGATCTACGGGCGGTTCGGCTACGGCAGCGCCTGCGACGAGGTCCGGCTGACCCTGCCGCGCGGGGCGGCGCTGCGGCCCGTCGAGGGCTCGTCGGGCCTGGCGGTCCAGGTCGAGCGGTTCGACGCCGCGACGCACGCGGACCTCGTCGAGGACGTGCACGTGCGCGCCGGGGCCGGTCGCCCCGGCTGGATCGCGAGGACGCCGCGCGCGCTGCGCGACCGTGTCCTCGCGGACCGTCCCGCGGCACGCGGCGGTGCGGAGCCGCTGCTGCTGGCGACCGTGCGACGCGGCGACGACGTGCGCGCCCTGGCGCTGCTGGCGCGGCGCGAGGAGGCGGACGAGACCGGTCCGCGGTTCACCGTGCAGGTCCGGCAGGCCTCCACGCTGGACCCTGCGGCGACCCACCGGCTCTGGTCGGTGCTGCTCGACCTCGACCTCACCGCGAGCGTCACGACGCCCGCCCTGCCCGTCGACGACCCGCTGCTGCAGCTGCTCGTCGACCCGCGGCCGGGACGGCGGCGGGTGACCGACAACCTCTGGGTCCGGGTGCTCGACCTGCCGGCCGCGCTGGGCGCCCGGCGCTACGCCGCGCGGCTCGACGTCGTGCTGGACGTGGGCGACGCGTTCCTGCCCCGCAACGCCGGGCGCTGGCGGCTCGTCACCGACGCGGACGGTGCCGCCGAGGTGACCCGGACCGACGCCGAGCCCGACGTGCGGCTCGACGTGCGGGAGCTGGGCGCGATGCTCCTGGGCGGACGCTCGGCGGCCGCCCTGGCGACCGCGGGTCTCCTCGACGGCCCGGCGGACGCCGTCGACCGCCTCGCGGTGGCGTTCGGCTCGCCGCTCGCCCCCGTGTGCCCGTGGCTGTTCTGACCGGCGGTCAGCCGCGCGCGGCCTCGTAGTCCGCGAGCTGGTCAATCCGGCGCTGGTGGCGCGGGTCGCCGCTGAACGGCTCGGCGACGAACAGGTCGACGAGCTCGATCGCCTCGTCGACGGAGTGCTGCCGGGCGCCGATCGCCACGACGTTGGCGTCGTTGTGCTGACGTCCCAGGCGTGCGGTGTCCGCGTTCCAGGCGAGCGCGGCCCGCACCCCGGTCACCTTGTTGGCGGCGATCTGCTCACCGTTGCCCGAGCCCCCGATGACGACACCCAGGGACCCCGGGTCGGCCACGACGGCCTCCCCCGCGGCGAAGCAGAACGACGGGTAGTCGTCCTGGGCGTCGTACTCGAAGGCCCCGTGGTCGACGACCTCGTGGTCGGCGGCCCGCAGATGCTCGACGAGCGCGACCTTCAGCTCGTACCCGGCATGGTCGGCGGCGACGTGGATGCGCATGTGCTCATCCTGCCGCAGCGTGGCACCCCCTGACGTCACCGGGAGTTCGTAGGCTGTCCCGCATGACGCGCAGCGGACTCCCCCTGGACGACCTCGACCCGGCCGTCCGACCCCAGGACGACCTCGACGAGTACGTGAACGGCCGGTGGGCCGCGGCCCACGTGATCCCGCCCGACCGCGCGATGGACGGCCCCTTCCGGGCCCTGTACGACGAGGCCGAGCGTCAGGTGCTCGACATCATCACCGACGCGGCCGCCGGTGCGGGCGACACGACCGGCGTCGAGGCGAAGATCGGCGCCCTGTACTCGAGCTTCATGGACGCGGACGCCGTGCAGGCGGCGGGCGTCGAGCCGCTGCGGGAGGACCTCGCGCTCGTCGACGGCGCGACCGGGAGCGCCGAGCTCACCGTCGCGCTGGGCACGCTGCAGCGCACCGGCGGCGCCTCGGTGGTCGACCTGTACGTCGACAACGACGCGAGGGACCCCGACACGTACGTCGTGCACCTCGTGCAGGGCGGCCTGGGGCTCCCCGACGAGGCGTACTACCGCGAGGAGCAGCACGCGGCCGTGCGCGAGAAGTACCTGCCCCACGTCGCGCGCATGCTGCGGCTCGCGGCGCCCGTCTCCGCCGTGGTCGCCGCGGGCGACCCGGACGACCTGGCGGCACGCGTCGTGGCCCTCGAGACCCGGCTCGCCGCGCACCACTGGGACGTGGTGAAGGACCGTGACGCCGAGCTCACCTACAACGCCCTGACGCTCGAGGAGCTCGCGGCGCGCGCCCCCGGCTTCGACTGGCGCGCGTGGGCCGACGCGCTGGGCGCACCCGCGGGTGCGCTGGACCGGCTCGTGGTCCGCGAGCCGTCCTTCGCCGAGGGCCTGGCCGCGCTGTGGACCGAGGTCCCCCTCGCGGACTGGCAGGCGTGGGCCACGTACCACGTGGTCTCGTCCCGTGCGCCGTACCTCACCGACGAGGTCGTCGAGGCCAACTTCGACTTCTACGGCCGCACGCTCTCGGGTGCGCCGGAGGTGCGCGAGCGCTGGAAGCGCGGCGTCTCCCTGGTGCAGGGCGCGCTCGGCGAGGCGGTCGGCAAGGTGTACGTCGAGCGGCACTTCCCGCCGTCGCACAAGGACCGCATGGACACGCTGGTCGCCCACCTCGTCGAGGCGTACCGCGAGTCGATCACCTCGCTGGAGTGGATGGGTGAGGAGACGCGGCAGCGCGCGCTCGACAAGCTCGACCGCTTCACGCCGAAGATCGGCTACCCCGCGCGGTGGTGGGACTACTCCGCGCTCGTCGTGCGCGCGGACGACCTGGTCGGCAACGTGCGCCGCTCGCACGCGTTCGAGCTGGACCGCGAGCTGCACAAGATCGGCCGGCCCATCGACCGTGACGAGTGGTTCATGACGCCGCAGACCGTCAACGCGTACTACAACCCGGGCATGAACGAGATCGTCTTCCCCGCCGCGATCCTGCAGCCCCCGTTCTTCGACGCCGACGCGGACGACGCCGTCAACTACGGCGGCATCGGCGCGATCATCGGCCACGAGATCGGTCACGGGTTCGACGACCAGGGCTCGAAGTACGACGGCGACGGCCGGCTGCTGGACTGGTGGACCGCCGACGACCGCGCGGAGTTCGAGCGCCGCACCAAGTCCTTGGTCGACCAGTACGCGCAGTACTCCCCGCGCCAGCTCCACGGCAGCCACAAGGTCAACGGCGAGCTGACGATCGGCGAGAACATCGGCGACCTCGGCGGCCTGGCGATCGCGGTGCGTGCCTACGGCATCGCGCTCGGGCGGCCGGTGGAGCAGGCACCCGTGATCGACGGGTTCACGGGCCTGCAGCGCCTGTTCATCGGCTGGGCCCACTCGTGGCGGACCAAGGGCCGCGACGAGGAGATCATCCGCCGCCTCGCGGTGGACCCGCACGCACCGGACGAGTTCCGGTGCAACGGCGTGGTGCGCAACATCGACGAGTTCTACACGGCGTTCGACGTGCAGCCGTCCGACGCGCTGTGGCTGGACCCCGAGAGCCGCGTCCGGATCTGGTGACCCGCAGGCGTGCGGCCCGGGCGACCCGGGCCGCACGCCCGTCCGGCGCGCACGTCCTCGAGGCGCTGCCCGCCGCTGCCCGGAGGCGGTCGCTCAGGGCAGGGCGGTCCACTGCGCGCGCGCCAGCCGGAACCCGATGCCCGCGGCGTCGGTGCAGGTCACGCCGTCCTTCCCCGAGGCACAGGTGTACCCGCCCTGGGTCTCCTGCGCGCCGTACGCGAGCTCGGCACGGTCCGGCGGCAGCTGCGGCACCCCGTCGTCCTCGCACACGAACCGGAACCCCTCGGCGTCGAGCCGCACGACGTGACCGGTCGGCGACTCGCACCCGGTGACCCGGGGCGCCGCGTACGTGAAGCTCCTGATCGTGCAGACGACGCCCTCGGGGCTCATCTCGCAGGCGATGTTGCCGCTGGGCAGGTCGAACGCGACCGACTCCGAGGACCCCGGCTCGTCGTCGTCTCCGGCGGCGGCGTCCGCCACCGCGGTGGGCGTCGGCGTCGCGGCCGCCGGCCCCGGGGCGTCGCCGCCCCGGGGCAGCGTGATCAGCAGCACCACCAGCAGCAGCACCAGCAGGACGTCGACCAGCAGGAACACCTGCATCCCGCGGCTCAGGCCCCGCAGCGGCCCCATGCCGTTCACTCCTGGTGCGTGGCCGGTGCGTCGAACACCGGGCCCTGCGTGCGGGTGCGCTTGAGCTCGTAGAAGCCGGGGACGCTGGTGACCAGCGCCAGACCGTCGAACAGACGCCCCGCGGCCTCGCCCGTCGGCGCCGGGGTGATGACGGGCCCGAAGAACCCGACCCCGTCGACCGCCACGACCGGCGTGCCGACCTCGTCGCCGACCAGGTCCATGGCGGCCCGGTGCGACGTGCGCAACAGGTCGTCGACCTCGTCGGTCGCCGCGACGTCGGCCAGCGCGGCGGGCAGCCCCACCTCGGCCAGCGACTCGGCGACGATCGCGGCGGTGTCCGTGCGGCCACCGGGGTGACGGCGCGTGCCCATCGCGTCGTAGAGCGGCTTGAGGACCTCGTCGCCGTGGTCGCGCGCCGCGGCGACGAGCACGCGCACGGGCCCCCACGACTCGGCCATGAGCCGCTGGTACCCGTCGGGCAGGTCACGGCCCTCGTTGAGGACCGACAGGCTCATGACGTGCCACCGGACGTCGACGTCCCGCACGCGGGTGACCTCGTCCATCCACCGTGACGTCATCCACGCCCACGGGCAGACGGGGTCGAACCAGAAGTCCACGACGGGCACACCGAGCTCCTCTCACCGACGGTCGTGGCCGAGTGTGCCCTCTCCCGCCTGGCGACGCACATCCCGTGCGCGCTCCGAGGTCGGCGCGGGCCCCCGTGGCATGATCGTGCGGTCGCGCACGTGCGACACCGCAGCGTCCTGCGCACCGACCGACCCGACCCCGCGTCGCCGCCGACCGCCACGCCGCTGCCGCCGTCCATCGTGGCCACCGCCGCAGAACGATCGGAGAACGTCCGTGCCCGGAGAGAACCTCACCCGCGCCGAGGCCGCCGAGCGGGCCGCGCTCGTCCGCACCCACGCGTACGACGTCGAGCTCGACCTGACGACGGGGCCGACGACGTTCACCTCGCGGTCGACCGTGCGGTTCTCGGCGACGGCCGGCGCGAGCACCTTCGTCGACCTCATCGCGCCCACCGTGCACGAGGTCGTGCTCAACGGCCGTCGGCTGGACCCCGCGGACGTGGTGGCGGACTCCCGCATCCGGCTCGACGACCTCGCCGCGGAGAACGAGCTGACCGTCGTCGCGGACTGCGCGTACATGAACACCGGCGAGGGCCTGCACCGGTTCGTCGACCCGGTCGACGACGAGGTCTACCTCTACAGCCAGTTCGAGGTGGCGGACTCGCGGCGCGTCTTCGCGGTGTTCGAGCAGCCGGACCTCAAGGCGACCTTCACGTTCACGGTGACCGCGCCGGCCCACTGGACGGTGGTGTCGAACTACCCGCAGCTCGGCGAGCCGCAGCGCGTCGAGGGCGGCCGCAACCGCAACGGCGGCCGGGACGACGGCACCGCCACGTGGCGGTTCGACACGACGCCGCCGATCTCCTCCTACATCACGGCGATCATCGCCGGCCCGTACCACGGTGAGCACGGCGAGCTGACGAGCAGCGACGGCCGCTCGATCCCGCTGGGCGTCTACTGCCGGTCCTCGCTGGCCGAGCACCTGGACACCGACAACATCCTCGACATCACCCGCGCCGGGTTCGCGTTCTACGAGGAGCGGTTCGGCCACCCGTACCCGTTCGCCAAGTACGACCAGCTGTTCGTCCCCGAGTTCAACGCCGGGGCGATGGAGAACGCGGGCGCCGTCACGTTCCTCGAGTCGTACGTGTTCCGGTCGAAGGTGCCCGACGCGACCGTCGAGCGCCGGGCCGTGACGATCCTGCACGAGCTCGCGCACATGTGGTTCGGCGACCTGGTGACCATGCGCTGGTGGGACGACCTGTGGCTGAACGAGTCGTTCGCGGAGTACGCGTCGACGCTCGCGACGGCCGAGGCGACGCGGTGGACGAGCGCGTGGACCACGTTCTCCTCCCTCGAGAAGTCGTGGGCCTACCGGCAGGACCAGCTGCCCTCGACGCACCCGATCGTCGCGGACATGCGCGACCTGGAGGACGTCGAGGTCAACTTCGACGGCATCACGTACGCCAAGGGCGCCTCCGTCCTCAAGCAGCTCGTCGCGTGGGTCGGCCAGGACGAGTTCTTCGCGGGTGTGCGCTCCTACTTCGCGAAGCACGCGTGGGGCAACACCCAGCTGCGCGACCTGCTGACCGAGCTCGAGGCCACGAGCGGGCGCGACCTGTCGGCGTGGTCCGCGCTGTGGCTGGAGCAGGCGGGCGTCACGCTGCTGCGCCCCGAGATCGAGGTCGACGCCGACGGCGTCATCACGTCGTTCGCCGTGCTGCAGGAGGTCCCTGCGGAGCACCCGGTGCAGCGGCCGCACCGCCTCGCGGTCGGTGGGTACGACCTGCAGGGCGAGGGCGACGACGCGCGCCTGGTGCGCACCGTGCACGTCGAGCTCGACATCGACGGACCGCGCACCGAGGTGCCCGCGCTCGTCGGGGTCCGGCGGCCCGCGCTGCTGCTGGTCAACGACGACGACCTCGCGTACGCCAAGGTCCGCCTCGACCCGCAGTCGCTCGCGACGTCGGTCGCGCACCTGGACAAGTTCACCGACTCGCTGCCCCGGACCCTGGTGTGGGGCGCGGCGTGGGACGCGACCCGGGACGGCGAGACCTCGGCACGCGACTTCGTCGAGCTCGTCCTCGGCAACATCGCGCACGAGACCGACTCCTCGGTCATCCTCGTGCTGCTGCGCCAGCTGACCACAGCGCTCGACCTGTACGTGGCGCCCGAGCACCGCGAGGCCACCGCCACGGGGGCGGCCGACCGGCTCCTCGCGCTCGCCGAGGCGGCGCCCGCCGGCTCGGACCAGCAGCTGCAGCTCCTCAAGGCGTTCGCCGCCCGGGCACGCACCGACGCCCAGCTCGACGTCGTCACCGAGGTGCTCGACGGTCGGCGCACGCTCGACGGCCTGTCCGTCGACACCGACCTGCGGTGGGAGCTCCTCACCGCCCTGGTCGCCGGGGGTCGCGCGGGCGACGCCGACATCGCGGCGCAGCAGGCCGCCGACGCGACGGCCACCGGGCAGCGGGCCGCCGCGGCCGCGCGGGCCGCCGTCCCGACCGCCGAGGCCAAGGAGCGCGCGTGGGCCGCGGTCGTCTCGGGCGACGACCTGCCGAACGCCCTCCAGGCCGCGACGATCAGCGGGTTCGGGCGCGTGCACGACACGACGCTGCTCGTCCCGTGGGTCGAGCCGTACTTCGCCGAGCTCGAGCGGGTCTGGGCGGACAAGACCAACGAGATGGCCCAGAACGTCGTCGTCGGCCTGTACCCGACGGCGCTCGCCGACGACCCGCGGGTCGACGTGCTGGGTGCCACCGACGCGTGGCTCGCCGGGCACCCGGACGCCCCCGCCGCGCTGCGGCGGCTCGTGGTCGAGTCCCGCGACGGTGTGCGTCGTGCGCTCGCCGCGCAGCAGGCGGACCGCGCACGCGACTGACGTGACACCGACGGCCGGGCACGCGGGTGCCCGGCCGTCGGCGTGTCCGGGGTGCGGGTGAACGGGTGGGGTGAGCGGGTGGGGTGAACGGGCGGGGCGAGCGGGTGCGGCCGACCCCCACGGGTCAGCGGCCGGCCCCGCGCTCCACGGCCCGCAGCCACGCCTCCGCCTGGCGGCGACCGCGCAGCCGCACCATGCGCGGGTCGTCGGCCCGTGCGGCGTAACGCTCGCGCACGCGCCGGTGCGAGGTCCAGGACCACAGCACGATGTTCTGGTCCGGGTCGAGGTGCCGCAGGTTCGCCAGGCGCTCGCGGTTGCCGTGCCACAGCTCCTGGCGCGTGAGCCCGCGCCACAGCGTGCGCCGCACCACCCGCGCCATGACGATGCGCCGCGGGTGGTCGAGCCAGACCACGGCGTCCGCACCGTCGAGCAGGTCACCGAGCCGCGAGTCCCAGTTGCCGTCGACCACCCAGGCGGGGCCCGCGGTCCGTGAGCGCAGGTCCGCGTGCGCCTCGGCGACGTCACGCTTGACCCAGTCCGGACCCCAGAAGACCTCGTCCAGCTCGACGTGCGGGGCCGCGAGCGCCCGGGCGAGGCGCCGCGCGAACGTCGTCTTGCCGGACCCGGAGGTGCCGACGACCCGCACGCGGCGCAGCGTCGTCGTCACTCGCCCATCGCGTCGGCCAGCGACTGGGCGCGGGCGTTGGTGAACAGGTCCTCCAGGAGCACGACCTGCCCCGTCCCGTCGGCCAGCGGCACCTTCCAGTTCGGGTACTCGCGGTCCGTGCCGGGCTGGTTCTGCGCCCGCCGCTCGCCCACCGCGTCCGCCAGGGACACCCCCAGCAGCACCGCGGGTGTCGCGGCGACCCAGCGGTGCAGCGCCTCGACGATCTCCCGCTCGCTCGGGTCGTGCCCCAGCAGCCCGCGCTCCCGCAACGCGCTCAGCATGCGCTCGCGCTCCGCGGCCGCCTCGGCCCGCACCTGCTCGACCGGGGTCGACAGCAGCCCCAGCCGGTCGCGCAGGGTCACGTGCTCCTCCGCCAGGTACCCGGCGGTGGGGGGCAGGTCGTGCGTCGTGACCGTCGCCAGGGCGAGCCTCCGGTACGACTCCGGCGGACGCGGGCGGCCGTCGTGCTCCTGCTCGAACCACAGCACCGACGTCCCGAGGATCCCGCGCTCCGAGAGGTAGTCGCTCACCCACGGCTCGACGGTGCCCAGGTCCTCGCCGATCACCACGGCCCCGGCGCGGTGCGCCTCGAGCGCCAGGATGCCGACCAGCGCGTCGTGGTCGTACCGCACGTAGGCGCCGTCGCGCGGCGAGTTGCCGACGGGCACCCACCACAGGCGGAACAGCCCGAGCACGTGGTCGATGCGGATGGCACCGGCGTGCCGCAGCACCGTGCGCAGCATGTCCCGGTAGGGCCGGTAGGCGGCGCGGGCCAGGGCGTCGGGGTGCCACGGCGGCTGCGACCAGTCCTGGCCCTGCTGGTTGTACATGTCCGGCGGTGCGCCCACCGAGGCCCCGGTCGCCAGGACGTCGCGCAGCGCCCAGGCATCGGCCCCCTCGGGGTGCACCCCGACGGCCAGGTCGTGCATGATCCCCAGCGCCATGCCGCCCTCGCGCACGACGCGCTGCGCCCGCTCGAGCTGTTCGTCGGCCACCCACTGCAGCCACGACCAGAACACGACACGGTCGGCCAGCTCGACGGCGGCGGCCGCGACGGCGTCCGACAGCGGGTCGCGCAGGTCGTCCGACCAGCCGGACACGGGTCCGTACCGCTCCACGAGCGCGCACCACAGCGCGAACTCGCGCAACCCCTCGCCCTGCTCCTCGACGAACGCGTCGAACTCCGCCTGGCGGGCGACCGAGCGCGGGTGGCCGAACACGACCTCGAGCGCGGCCCGCTTGGCCGCCCACGCCGCGTCACGGTCGACCGGGCCGGGGTCGGTGTCCAGCGCGAGCACGGGCTCGGCCGCCCACTCGACGAGCGCGCGGTCCGCCGCGGACAGGTAGGCCGTCTCCCGGACGTCCTCCACGCGGATGTACAGCGGGTTGACGAACCGCCGGGTCGTGGGCAGGTACGGGCTGGGCGTCAGCGGCTCGACGGGCTCCGCGGCGTGCAGGGGGTTCACGAGCAGGAAGTCCGCGTGCCAGCGGTGGGCGGCCAGCCAGCCGAGCTCGGCGAGGTCAGCCAGGTCGCCCACGCCCCACGACGTCCGGGACCGCACCGAGTACAGCTGCGCCATGACGCCCCAGACCGCGCCGTCGCGCAGCCGCTCGGGCAGCTCGAGGCGCTCCGGGGTGACGACGACAGGGCTGTGCGCGTGGGCCGACGGGCCCTCCGCGCGGATCTCGTGCCAGCCCAGCGGCAGGTCGTCGGGCAGGGCGAACGTCGCGCGGCCCACGAGCCGCCCGTCGACCTGCCGCGGCTCGACGACCACGTCGACCTGGACGACCTCGCGCCGCCCGCCGCCGACCTCCGGGTCGAGCTCGAGCCACACCTCGACGGGATCGCCGTGCGTGACGTGCACCGGGACGTTCACCGAGCTGCCCTGCCGCAGCACGACCACCGGGGGCAGCACCCGCCGCCACGGCATGTTCTCGACGTGGTCGAGCGCGAGCGCGACCCGCTCGGGCGTCGACGCGTCCACGCCGAGGGCGCCGAGCACGCGGATGACGGTCTCGTCGCTCGCCTCGTGGTCGTTCCCGTCGTGGCCGCGGTAGGCCGGCACGACGTCGTAGGCGGCGGCGAGCCGCCACAGGTCCTCGTGCAGGGTGGTGTGTGGCACCCCTCGATCCTGCCAGAGCACGCCGGGTGCAGCGCCCCGAGACCCCGGCCCGGCGCGGCGCGGCCGGACGGGTGACCCACCGCGCGACCGCCGGGCGCGACGTAGCCTGGGGCACCGTGACGACCGAGCCGCCGCGCGCCACCGCGCGCCCCGTCCCCCACGCAGCCCCCTACCCGGACGCCCCGCGCGCGGACCTCGTCGAGGACCTGCACGGACGCCGCGTCGCCGACCCGTACCGCGTCCTGGAGGACGCGGACGACGAGCGCACCGCGCGGTGGTCGCGCGCGCAGGACGACCTGTACGCCGGCTACCGGGCGCGGGTGTCCGCCGCCGCGGCCGGCACGCCCTTCGCCGACGCGACGCTGCGCGACCGCCTGGCCGCCCTGCTGGGTGCCGGGTCCGTCGGTGCGCCCGCGTGGCGCGGTGCACGCCGCTTCTCCACCCGCCGCGCCGGCGACCAGGAGCACGCCGTCGTGGTCGTCGCGGAGGCGGGCGCCGACGGCACCGCGACCGAGCGGGTGCTCGTCGACCCGCTCGTGCTCGACGCCGCGGGCACCACCACCCTGGACGCGTGGCAGCCGTCGAAGGAGGGCGACCTGCTCGCGTACCAGGTCTCGCACGGCGGGACCGAGGAGAGCGTGCTGCACGTCCTCGACGTGGCGACCGGCCAGCTCGTCGACGGTCCGATCGACCGCGCCCGCTACTCCCCCGTCGCCTGGCTGCCCGGCGGCGAGGCGTTCTACTACGTGCGCCGCCTCGCCCCGGACCTGGTCCCGGCCGACGAGCAGCAGTACCACCGCCGGGTCTGGCTGCACCGCGTCGGGACGTCCCCGGAGCAGGACGTCGAGGTCTTCGGTGAGGGCCTGGACCTGACCAGCTACTACGGCGTGCAGGTCAGTCGCGACGGCCGGTGGCTGATCGTGTCGGCGTCCGCGGGCACGGCGCCGCGGACGGACGTGTGGATCGCGGACCTCACCGCACCGGGCGCGCACGAGGCACCGGCCTTCGTCGAGGTCGCGGTGGGGCTCGACGCCGAGGTCGGTGCGTGGGTGGGCCGTGACGGACGCCTGTACGTCCACACCGACCTCGACGCGCCCCGCGGCCGGCTCGCGGTCACGGACCCCGCGACCCCGGGCGTGGAGCACTGGTCGACGCTCCTGCCGCAGGACGACGTGGCGGTGCTCGAGGACGTCGCGTTCGTCGACGACGGTGACCCGACGCGGCCCTCGGCCCTGCTCGCGTCGTGGCGGCGCCACGCCGTCAGCGAGGTGACCCGGCACGACCCCCGCACGGGTGCGCGCACGGGGCAGGTGCCGCTGCCCGGGCTGGGTTCGATCAGCGGCCTGGTGACGCGCCCCGAGGGGGGTCCCGAGGTCTGGTTCTCCTACACCGACCACGTGACGGTGCCCCACGTGCACCGGTACGACGCCCGCACCGGTGACGTCGACGTGTGGGCGACCCCGCCGGGCGCCCTGCCCGACGTGCCGGCGGTCCACAGCCGGCAGATCGAGGTCGTGAGCGCGGACGGCACGCTCGTGCGCGCGTTCGTGCTGGCGCGTGCCGACCGCGTCGACGCCGAGGGGCGCCCGCTCGCCCCGGCGCCCACCGTCCTGTACGGGTACGGCGGCTTCCAGATCAGCCTGGACCCGGCCTACTCCGCGACGACCCTCGCGTGGGTCGAGGCCGGCGGCGTCTACGTCGTGGCCAACCTGCGCGGCGGCGGCGAGGAGGGCGAGGAGTGGCACCGCGCCGGCATGCGCGGGTCCAAGCAGAACGTCTTCGACGACTTCCACGCCGTCGCCGAGCACCTGGTGGCCGAGGGGTGGACGACCACGGACACGCTGGCCTGCTGGGGCGGCTCGAACGGCGGCCTGCTGGTCGGCGCGGCCGTGACGCAGCGCCCCGACCTGTGGGCCGCGGCCGTCTGCTCGGCGCCCCTGCTCGACATGGTCCGCTACCAGCGGTTCGGCCTGGGCGTGACGTGGACCGAGGAGTACGGCGACGCCGAGGTCCCCGAGGAGCTGGACTGGCTGCTCGGGTACTCGCCCTACCACCGCGTGGTCGACGGGACCGCGTACCCCGCGGTGCTGTTCACCGTCTTCGAGGGCGACTCCCGGGTCGACCCCCTGCACGCGCGCAAGCTCGCCGCCGCCCTGCAGGCGGCCACGACGTCCGACCCGGCGGAGCGGCCCGTCCTGCTGCGCCGCGAGATCGGCGTGGGCCACGGCGCCCGCGCGCTGTCCCGCACCATCGGCCTGTCGGCCGAGCAGCTGCAGTTCGTCGCCGACCGCACCGGTCTGCTGGAGGTCGAGGAGGCATGAGGACCCCGACCGTGTCCGCGGGCGCGTCCCCGAGCGCGTCCCCGACGGCGACCGCGCCGGCGGCGACGGCCGAGGTGACCCCGCCGTCGTTCACCAAGCCCGCCGGTGACAGCTGGCCCACATGGCTCGGCGACTGGTGGGAGTGGTTCGTCGGGGTCCCCCTGCGCATCGTCCTCATCGTCGTCATCAGCGCCCTGGTCCTCCTGCTGCTGCGGCGCACCATCTCCGGCGTCACCCGGCACGTGGCGGAGGGCGATCCCGTCATCGAGCGCGGTGTGCTGCGCCCGATCGGCCGGTCCGAGGTGGGCTCCGTCCTGCTCAAGGCGAACCCGCTCGCCACGGCCCGACGCGCGCAGCGCGCCCGGACCATCGGGTCCGTGCTGCGCTCGACCGCGTCGATCGTGGTCGGCTCCATCGCCGGCCTGCTGGTGCTCGACGCGCTGCACATCAACCTGGCGCCGTTCATCGCGTCCGCCGGGATCGTGGGCGTCGCCGTCGGCTTCGGCGCGCAGAGCCTGGTCAAGGACTTCCTTTCCGGCCTGTTCATGCTGCTGGAGGACCAGTACGGCGTGGGCGACGTCGTGGACATCGGCCCGGCGACCGGCACCGTGGAGAACGTCGGGCTGCGGGTGACCAAGGTGCGCGACGACAGCGGCACCCTCTGGTACGTCCCCAACGGCTCCATCGTCCGCGTGGGCAACAAGACCCAGGGGTTCAGCACCGCGCTGGTCGAGGTGGACGTCGACTACTTCGTCGACCTCGACGAGGCGCGCGGCCTGCTGACCGAGGCGGCCCGCCGGGTGGCGACCGACCCCGTGGTCGGCGCCTACCTGCAGGGCGAGCCCGAGGTCACGGGCGCCGAGAAGCTCGCGGCCGACGCCGTCGGGCTGCGCCTTTCCGTGAGGACCGCCCCGGCCATGCAGTGGGAGGTGGCCCGGCACCTGCGCCTCGCGGTGCGGCAGGCGCTCGAGGCGGCCGGCGTGCCGCTGGCCGGGCAGCGGGACGCCCTGGTGGCGCACCAGGAGCGCCTGGGGCTGATCCCGACGTCGGCGGACGACGGCGCGGGGGGCAGCGGCGGCACGACTCCCGGCGGGGCCGCCGGCACCCCGCAGGGCGACGCGCAGCAGGGCGACGTGGAGCAGGGCGACGCGCAGCAGGGCGACGTGGAGCAGCAGGGCGACGCCTCGCCGCGGGATCCCCACGACACCCCGGTGCACGACGTGGTCGAGCGCCGCGAGCCCCCGCCACCGCCGGCGGGCTGACGGTCCGTCAGCCGGCCGTCCAGCCCAGCACCGGACGGCCGGCCTCGACCCGCTCGCCCTCGGGGACGAGGAGCGTGACGTCGACGGCCTCGGCCTGCAGCGCCACGACCGGGCACATCGTCGACAGGCCCGCCGCGGCCACGTCCACCGGCGACCAGGTGAGCACGCGGTCACCCGCCCGCACGCGACGGCCGCGCTCGACGTGCAGCTCGAAACCCTGACCCGCCAGGGTCACGGTGTCGATGCCGACGTGGACCAGCACCGCGCGTCCGTCGTCGAGCTCGAGCGCGAAGGCGTGCGGGTGCAGCGCGCCGACGACGCCGTCGCACGGCGCGAGCACGTCCTGCCGACCGGTCCGGTCCGGTTCGACCGCGAGCCCGGGCCCGACCATCTGCTCGGCGAACACCGGGTCGGGGACGGCCGTCAGCGGCCGCACCACTCCCGGGACGGGGCTCGTCAGCCGCAGCTGCGCCACGCGGCGGCCGGTCTCAGCGCAGGGTGTCGAGCTCGGCGGCGAGGTTGTCGGCCTCGGGTCCCACGATCACCTGCACGATGCGGCCCGAGCGCACGACGCCGAACGCGCCGCTCGCCTTGAGCGCCGCCTCGTCGACCAGCTGCGCGTCACCGACCTCGACCCGCAGCCGCGTGATGCAGGGCTCGAGGTCCACGACGTTGGCCTCGCCGCCCAGTGCGGCCAGGATCTGCTCTGCCTTGCTCAATGGGTCTCCCTGGTTCGTCGTCGCCGGCGCCCGGGTGCGGCGACGACGGGTACCCGCCGACGGCATCGACCGGGCGTGCGCGGTCGGACCCCAGGCTACCGCCGCGCCACCGCCCGGCGCCCCTGCCACCGCGGCAAGGGCGTGGCGCACGCCGGCGGGGTGTGCCGGGTGCGCGACCGCGTTGGACCTCGGCGTGGGCCCGGGCCAGACTGCGGGGGCACGGCGACGACGGCGGCCGCACGACCGTCCCCTCGTCCCGGCGGGTACCGAGGAGGTCCGGGGTGGGCAGCACGTACGTCGTCCGAGGCATCGGCGTGAGCCCGGGACGCGTGGTGGGGCCCGCGGTGCGCCTGCCCGACGCCGTCGCCGAGCCGCCCGCCGGCCGGCGTCTGCCGCCGGGCTCCGACACCGACGCGGCCGCCGAGCGGGTCGCCGCGTCCGCGGCGGCCGTGCGTGACGAGCTCGACGCCGCGGCGCAGGCCGCCGAGGGCGACAGCGCCGCGCTGCTGCACGCGACGGCCGCGATGGCGGCGGACCCCTCCCTGGTCGCCGACGCCCAGCAGCGGGTGCGTGACGAGCACCTCGTCCCCGAGCGGGCCGTGTGGGAGGCCGCGGACGCGGTCGCCGCCGAGCTCCAGCTGCTGGGCGGGTACATGGCCGAGCGCGTGCGCGACGTGACCGACGTGCGGGACCGGCTGGTGGCCCACCTGACGGGACTGCAGGCACCCGGCGTGCCGGTCCGCCCGTACCCCTACGTGCTGGTCGCGCCCGACCTGGCGCCGGCCCTCACCGCGACGCTCGACCCGCAGCGCGTGCTCGCGGTGGTCACGGCCGCCGGCGGGCCCACGTCGCACACCGCGATCCTCGCGCGGTCGCGTGGCATCCCGGCGGTCGTCGCCGCGGCCGGGGCGCTGGACCTCGCCGAGGGCACGCAGCTGCTCGTGGACGGCGCCGCCGGCACCGTCGTCCCCGACCCGACGGACGACGCCGTGCGGCGCGTCCGCGCCCGGGGTGCGGCGCCGCGCACCTTCGACGGGGACGGACGCACGGCGGACGACCACCGCGTGGAGCTGCTCGCCAACGTCGGCGACCCCGCCGACGCGCAGGCGGCGGCCGACGCGGGCGCCCAGGGTGTCGGGCTGTTCCGCACCGAGTTCGCGTTCCTCGACCGCACGCAGGCGCCCGACGTCGACGAGCAGACCGCCGCGTACGGCCGCGTGCTGGCAGCCTTCGCGGGCCGCAAGGTCGTGGTGCGGACCCTCGACGCGGGGGCGGACAAGCCCCTGCCGTTCCTGCACGCGGCACCCGAGGCGAACCCCGCACTGGGGGTGCGCGGCCTGCGCGTGGCCCAGGAGCGCCCCGACGTCCTCGAGGACCAGCTCACGGCGATCGCGCGTGCGGCCGCCGAGCACCCGGGCACCACCACGTGGGTCATGGCACCGATGGTCGCCACGGTCGACGAGACCGAGGCGTTCGTCGCCGCGTGCGCCCGGCACGGCCTGCCCACCGCCGGGATCATGGTCGAGATCCCGAGCGCGGCGCTGATGGCCGGCCCCCTGCTCGCCCACGCGCACTTCGCGAGCATCGGCACCAACGACCTCACGCAGTACACGATGGCCGCCGACCGGCTGCTCGGGGCGGTCGCGGGCCTGTCCGACGCGTGGCAGCCGGCGGTGCTGCGGCTCGTGGAGGCCACCGCGCTGGGTGGGGCCGCCCAGGCGCGGCCCGTCGGTGTCTGCGGGGAGGCGGCCGCGGACCCGGCACTGGCGGTGGTCCTGGTCGGGCTCGGTGTGACGTCGCTGTCGATGACGCCCCGGGCGCTGCCCGACGTCGCCGCGGTGCTGGCCGCCACCGACCTGGCGACATGCCGCGTGCTGGCACGTCGTGCCGCCGACGCGGCGAGCGCCGCCGACGCCCGTGCCGCGGTGCGCGCGGGCCTGCCCGTGCTGGACGAGCTCGGGCTGTGACGGCCGTCGGGGGTGGCGCGACGCACACCCCGGCCCCGTCCGGCCAGGCGGGGCAGCGTGTGAGGATGGGCGGCGTGAGAGACGACTCGTTCTACGCGGCCGTCGGCGGGCACGAGACGTTCGTCCGGCTCGTCGACGAGTTCTACCGCGGCGTCGCGGCGGACCCGGTGCTGCAGCCGATGTACCCCGAGGAGGACCTCGGGCCTGCGGCCGAGCGCCTCACCCTCTTCCTCGAGCAGTACTGGGGCGGACCCACGACCTACTCCGAGCAGCGCGGCCACCCCCGCCTGCGGATGCGGCACGCCCCGTACAAGGTCAACCCCGACGCGCGCGACCGCTGGCTGCGGCACATGCGGACCGCCGTGGACTCGCTCGACCTCGCACCCCTGCACCGCGGCCAGCTGTGGGACTACCTCGAGCGCGCGGCCCACTCCATGCTCAACACCTTCGAGGACTGACCCATGACGCTGCCCGACGCGAGCCACGACCCCGTCGGGGCGGTGCTGCGTGCCCTGGACCTGACCGCCGACCCGAGCGAGCCGGACACGTTCGAGGGGCTCAGCCTCCCGCAGCCGCAGGGCCGCGTGTTCGGCGGGCAGGTCCTGGCGCAGGCGCTGCTCGCGGCGGGCCGCACCGTCCCGGACGGCCGCCTGCCGCACTCGCTGCACGGCTACTTCCTGCGGCCCGGGGACGACTCCGCGCCCATCGGCTTCGCGGTCGAGCGGCTGCGCGACGGCCGCTCGTTCTCCGCCCGCCGCACGCACGCGCTGCAGGGCGGCGCACCGATCCTGTCGATGATCGCGTCGTTCCAGGAGCGGCAGCCCGGCATCGAGTACGCGCAGACGCCCCCCGACGTCCCGGACCCGGAGGAGGTCGGCTCGGCCCTCGACGCGCTCGGTGACGTCGACCACCCGATGGCCCGGTTCTGGGCGCAGGAGTCCGCGTTCGACCTGCGCCACGTCGACGGGTCGATCTACCTGCGCGCCGGCGCCCAGGGCAGCCAGGGCGACCAGTGCGTCTGGGCGCGGGCCCGCGGCCCCGTCCCCGACGACCAGCTGCTGCACCGTGCGCTGCTGGCGTACGGCTGCGACCAGATCATGCTCGAGCCGGTGCTGCGCCGCGCCGGCCGGCCGTGGGCGACGCCGGGGCTGTCCATGGCGAGCCTCGACCACGCCATGTGGTGGCACCGCGACGTCCGCGTCGACGACTGGCTGCTGTTCGTCCAGACGTCCCCGAGCGCCCAGGGCGGGCGCGGCCTGGGTGCGGCGCGGGTGTTCGACCGGGAGGGCACGCTCGTCGCCTCCATCGCGCAGGAGGGCATGGTCCGGGTCCCGGACTGACGCCGGCGTCCCCGCGGGCACCGGGTCCGCGCCGGGTCCGCACCGGTCCGTCCACCGCCGGTCCGCCCGTCGCGGTCCACGGCTCCCGCGTCCCGCTCGACGAGCGCGGCCCGCGCCGGCGGGCGAGACTCTGCGGCATGGTCCGGCTCCGACGTGTGCGCCTCGACCAGCCCGGCTGGACGCGCCGCCGGGCCGGGCGCGGCTTCGTGTACCTCGACCACGAGCGGCGCCGCATCGACGAGCCGGAGCACCTCGAGCGCCTCTCCACGCTCGCGATCCCGCCGGCCTGGCGCGAGGTCTGGATCAGCCCGTGGCACAACGGCCACATCCAGGCCGCCGGGCTGGACGAGGCGCAGCGCCGTCAGTACCTGTACCACCTGCAGTGGCAGGCCCGGCGGGCCCGGCTCAAGCACGAGCACGTGCTGCAGGTGGCCCGCCGGCTGCCGGCCGCGCGCCGGCGGGTGCGGGCGGACCTGGCGCTCGAGGGCATGCCGCGGGACAAGGCGCTGGCCCTGGCGTTCCGCCTGCTGGACCGCGCCTACCTGCGGGTCGGCACCGAGGGCTACACCCGCCGGCACGGCTCGTTCGGCCTGGCGACGCTGCGCCGCGAGCACGTGCGCGTGCTGTCCGACGCGGACGGCTCCCCCGGCGCGGTGCACCTCGTCTTCCCCGCGAAGTCGGGGCAGATCCGCGACACGGTCGTCGACGACGAGACGGTCGCCGAGCTGGTCCGCACGCTGCTGCGACGCCGCGACGACAGCCCGGAGCTGCTGGCGTGGCGCGACGACGCGGGGTGGCACGACGTGACGAGCAACGACGTCGGGGCGTACGTGCGCGACCGGCTCGGCGAGGCGACACCCAAGGACTTCCGCACGTGGCACGCCACCGTGCTGGCGGCCCGCGGCCTGGCGGAGGGCGGTCCGCCCCCGCGCAGCGAGCGGGGACGCCGCCGCGTCGTCGCGTCGGTCGTCAAGGCGGTCTCCGAGGAGCTCGGCAACACCCCCACGGTCGCCCGGTCGTCGTACATCGACCCGCGGGTGATCGAGCTGTGGGAGCGCGGCGAGACGATCGCGCCGACACGCTCGCAGCACGTGGCGGAGCGGCGCACCCTCGCGCTCCTGACGGGCTGAGCGCCCCGGGTGCGGCCCCGCTCGCCCGGCCGCAGACTGCCCGGATGAGCGACGCGCGCCCCGACGCCCCGAGCCCCGGGCACGGCGACGACCCCGGGCACGGGACCGGCCCCCAGGCCGACCTCGCGCCCGAGCCGGTCGTGCGCACCCTGGAAGGGCTCGTGCCGGGCACCGGCCCGGACGGCCGACCCCGCCCCGATGCCCCGCTCGTGGCGGTCACGGGGGTGACCGGGTACGTCGGGGGACGGCTGGTGCCCGAGCTGCTCGCCGCCGGGTACCGGGTGCGGGCCCTGGCGCGGCACCCGGAGCGGCTGCGCGGACGACCGTGGTACGACGACGTGGAGGTCGTTGCGGCGGACGCCGGTGAGCCGGATCAGATCCGTGCGGCACTCGAGGGCTCCGACGTGGCGTACTACCTGATCCACTCGCTGGGCACCGGCCGGACCTTCGAGCAGCGCGACCGCCACACGGCGCTGGTCTTCGCCCAGGCGGCGCGTGAGGCGGGCGTGGGTCGGATCGTCTACCTGGGCGGTCTGTACCCCGAGGGCGAGGAGCTCTCACCCCACCTGGCGTCGCGCACGGAGGTCGGGGAGATCCTGCTGGCGTCCGGCGTGCCGACGACGGTGCTGCGTGCGGCGGTGGTCCTCGGCTCGGGCTCGGCGTCCTTCGAGATGATGCGGTACCTCACGGAGCGGCTCCCGGCCATGACCGTGCCGCGCTGGGTGCAGAACCGGATCCAGCCCATCGCGATCCGCGACGTGCTGCGCTACCTCGTCGGGTCGGCCGCGATGCCGCCCGACGTGTCGCGGGCCTTCGACATCGGCGGGCCGGACGTCCTGACGTACCGCGACATGATGCAGCGGTACGCGCGCATCGCCGGGCTGCCGCGGCGGGCCATCGTCGCGGTCCCGGTGCTGAGCCCACGGCTGTCGAGCCTGTGGGTGTCGCTGGTCACGCCCGTGCCCGGCGGGCTCGCACGCCCGCTGGTGGAGTCCCTGGTCCACGAGGTGGTGTGCGACGAGCACGACATCGCGCGGTACGTGCCGGACCCGCCGGACGGGCTCATCGGCTTCGACCGTGCCGTGCGCCTCGCGCTGGCCCGCGTCCAGGGCGCCGGCGTCACCACCCGGTGGTCGTCCGCGACGCCGCCCGGGGCTCCCAGCGACCCGCTGCCCTCCGACCCCGACTGGGCGGGCGGCACCCTGTTCGTCGACGAGCGCCGCGTCCGCGTCGACGCCTCCCCCGCCGCGCTGTGGCGCGTGGTGGAGGCGGTGGGCGGCGAGCGCGGCTGGTACTCGTGGTCGCTCGCCTGGCGGGTGCGCGGGCTGCTGGACCGGGTCGTGGGCGGTCCGGGGCTGCGCCGCGGTCGCCGCGACCCTGCACGGCTGCTGCTCGACGACGCCGTCGACTTCTGGCGCGTGGAGCAGATCGTCCCTGGCCGGCTGCTGCGGCTGCGGGCCGAGATGCGGCTGCCCGGGCTGGCGTGGCTCGAGCTGCGCGTGGAGCCCGCCGACACGCCCCTGGACGACGACGGGACGCCCGCCGTGCCCGACGACACCCCGTGGGAGCCGTCCGAGTGGCGACGGCCGCCCGTGGTGTTCGCGCAGCGCGCCCTGTTCCACCCGCACGGCCTGGCCGGGCAGCTGTACTGGTGGGCGGTCTACCCGTTCCACGGGGTGGTGTTCGGCGGCATGCAGCGCAACGTCGCCCGTGCGGCCCGGTCGGCCGAGCGTGCCCGGCGCGACCTGGCACCGTCGGCGGGTGGGGGCACGACGGCCGCGGCGACCACCGGCCCGTACCCCGCCGCGGTCATGCCCTGCGGCGGATGACCACCGGCTCCTCGACGTACGGCTCCCAGACCGCACGCTCCTGCGCGGTCAGCCGGCGCGGTGCGCCCGTCGCGGAGTCGACCAGCACGATCGTCGTCGTCGCGCGTGCGTAGACCTCCGAGCCCACCACGGCGGTCGGCGCGTCCCGGACCTCGTAGCAGACGTCGAGGCTGGCACCCCCCAGGTGCCCGATCCACAGCTCGATGACGACCGGCGCGCGCCGGTACGGCAGCGGCCGGACGTACTGGATCTCCTGCCGGGCGACCAGCGTCGAGGTCAGCGCACCCGGCCCGGCGTCGAGCACCGCGGTGGCCCGTGCCCCGTCGGGGACGACGCCGTCCGGACCCTCGGGGTGGCGCCAGAACACCTCGATGCGCGCCTCCTCCAGGAGCCGCAGCATCTCGACGTTGTTCACGTGGGCGTACGCGTCCATGTCGGACCAGCGCAGCTGGACCGGGACCTCGATCCTCGCCATCGACTTCCCTCCTGTGCCGGCCGCGACGGTTCGTCCGGCCTCGTGCGGCCCCGTGCGGCTCCCCGCGGTGCGACGGCGGGCACGGCGGCCGACGTCGATCCTGCCGCACGGACGCGTGGGAGTGCGCACGGCCGGCACGGGTCCAGGCCCTTCGCGGGTCCACCCCCCACGGCCCTCGTCCGCCACGGGCGCGCCGCCCGCCGGGGTCAGCGAGCCGCGGCGCGGGCGGCCAGGTCCCGGCAGCTGCGCAGCGAGGCGACCTCCTGGGCGACCGGGTCGACGACGAGACGACGTGCCACGTCCTGGACCGCTGCGCGCAGCCGACGCCGGGCGGACCGGGCACGCGCCCGGGCACCCCACCGAGCGGCCACCGCACCGAGCGCCGCCACCAGCAGCCCGGCGAGCACGCCGCCCACCAGCAGCACGGTGGGGGCAGGTGCGGGTCCCCACACCGGGGTCACCGGGTCGGGCAGCTGCAGGTACGCCAGCACCGCGAGGCCGGCCAACCAGAGGGCTCCGGCGACGGCGGCTGCGAGCAGCAGCCACTGCACGGCACCGACCGCGCGCCACCACCAGACCGGGCGCTCGGGGAGCAGGCGGGTACGGGCGACGGCCAGGTCGAGGGCGTCGGGCAGGTCCGCCGTGGTGACGCGCGCCCGCGCCGCCAGCACCCACGCGTCCGGTGCCCCCGCGAGGACCGCGTCGGCGTGGTCCCGCACCGCCGTCGCGGCACGCGCCCGCTGGGCCGGGCCGGCGGGCGGCAGCGACGTGGGCGCCACCTCGTCGCCCACCGCGCGTGGCGCCAGGTGCAGCCGGCGCAACGGGTCCGGGCGCAGCCGGGCGAGCCACCGCACGGGCGGCCAGCCGGTGTGCGCGACGGCCCGGCGCACCGCGGACCGGCGCACGGCCGCGACGACGGTCGGCACCCCCGCGGCGTCCTCCAGCGCTGCGACCAGGTCGTCCGCCCGCGCGGACCGCTGCCGTCCCCCCGGGACGTCGCGGCACGCGTCGGCCACCTCCAGCGCTGCCGCGCGCACGTCCGCCACCCACCGCCGGTTGCCGGCCTCGCGACGCTCGACCGCCCGCGCGACGAGCGCACGCAGGTCGGCCACGCCGTCGCCGCTGCGGGCCGAGGCGGCCACGACACGGGCACGCGGGAGCCCGTCGTCCGCGGCGAGGCGGCGCAGGTCCGCCACCACCGCGGCCACGTCGGCGGCCGGGAGGCGGTCCGCCTGGTTGAGCACGAGCACCACGACGTCGTCACGGCCCGCGAGCGGGCGCAGGTACCGCTCGTGCAGGGCCCCGTCGGCGTACTTCTGGGGGTCGACGACCCACACCAGCAGGTCCGCGCGCGCGACCAGCCGCTCGGCGCGCAGCCGGTGCTCCACGACCACGGAGTCGTGGTCCGGCAGGTCCAGCAGCACGAGCCCGGTCGCGAGCCCCGCCGCGGGCGGCACGGCGTGTCGTCGACGCACCTCGAGCCAGTCCAGCAGCCGCCCGGGGCCCGTGCCGTCCGGGTCCTCGCCGACGACGACCGCCAGCGGGTGGGACGTCGTGGGTCGCTGCACGCCGGTCGCCGCGAGCTCGTCCCCGACGAGCGCGTTGAACAGCGAGGACTTGCCCGACCCGGTGGCTCCCGCCAGTGCGACGACGGTGTGCTCGGCCGACAGGCCCGCGCGCTCCCGCACCCGGTCCAGCACGTCCCGGGTGCGCGCGACCAGCGGCTCGGGCAGGCGCTCCCCGCCCGCGTCCAGGGCTGCGGACAGCGCGTCGAGGCGCTCGTCCAGGGTCGGGCTCATGCGTCGTCCCGCGGGCGGCCGCCGAGCAGCCGCCGCCACCAGCCGCCGCGCGCGGTCGGCTCGTCCCCCGGCGGTGTGGTCTCCCCGGGCGCGCCGGTCGCGGTGCCAGGGGTCCCGTCCCCGCGCGTCCACCCGGCACCGCGCAGCGCGGTGCCGACAGCGCGCGACGAGGCGCTCGGCGTCCCGGCAGGGCGCCCGGCACGGTCGGCGTGCGCGGCCCGCTCGACGTCCGCGGCCACGGCGCGCAGCCCGGCACCGTCCGCCCGGGCGGCACCGAGCGCGTCGAGCTGGGCCGTGTACCGCTCGGCCTCGCGGGCCAGCAGGTCCGTCACGCGGGCGTCGAGCCGCTCGCGGGCCTCGACGGTGAGGCGCCGCACGGCGTCGTCACCGAAGACCGCCTCCAGGAGCTTCTGGGCGACGACCGCCGTGCCACCGGCGATCCCGACCTCGATGCCGGTCAGCCCGCCCGTGGACGCGAACGCGAGGACCATCAGGCTGACGCCGGCGACGTTGACGCCGAACGAGAGGTAGCGGGCGGTGCCGCGACGGGACTGCCCCTGCTCGCGCACGAGCTCGAGGACGTCGGACTGCCAGCCGCGGACCTGCGCGTCCACCTCGGCCCGCAGCGTGGTGGACGCGCGGGCGAGGTCGAGGCCCTGGAGCAGCGCGGCGCCCGCGGGGTCGCCCCGCCACGCGGCGTGGGTGCGCTCCGCGGCCTCGTCCGCGGCATCCAGGACCACCGCCGCCAGCCCGTGCGCGATGGCCTGCTCGACGCGCGGCGCCGGCGCGGGCGTGCCGCGGAAGAACCCCGTGACGGCGTCGCGCACCCGCCCGACGCCTTGCTCGACCGACCGCAGCAGGTCGCCCGTGCCGACGAGCTCCTGCCAGCGGGCCAGGACCTCGCCGCGCAGCATCGCGCCGTCGGAGGTCGCGGCGCGCACGTGCGCGGCGCCGTCGTCGTAGGCGGCCGCCACGGTCCGGCGCAGTCGTGCGTCGGTCGCGACCTGCACGTCGGCGGCGTCCGCGAGCACGTGGCTGCGCCGCACCAGGTCGTCCACCACACCGTCGCGGGTCGCCGTCGCCACCGCCTCGCGCGCGGGTGCGTCGGCGCCCAGGGCGGTGAGCCACGTGGCCACGTCCGCGACCGCATGCTCCGGCAGCAGCCCGTCCGTGAGCGGCGCCTCGGGCACCAGGAACAGCGGGGCGTCCGGCAGCCCGTTCTCGTCCATCATGCGGCGCAGGTCCTGCACGACCTCCTCCGTGCCGGGGTCCACGCGGTCGACGACGAGCGCGACCTGCGCGTGCCGGGCTGCCGCCCGGTGCAGCAGGTCCCACGGGACGGCGTCGGCGTAACGTGCCGCGGTGGTGACGAACAGCCACAGGTCGGCGGCGTCGAGGAGCTGCGCCGCCAGGCGCCGGTTGCCGACGTCCACGGAGTCCACGTCGGGGGCGTCGAGCAGCGCGAGCCCGCGCGGCAGCGCGTCGGAGGCCACGAGCCGCAGAGCGCGCGCCGGGTCGACCTGTGCGTCGTCCCCGCGCGCGCCGGCGCCGGGGTGGCCGGTGAGCCGGGCGAGGCCGGGCAGCACGCGGTCCGTGGAGTACCAGCGCTCGTCGAGCGGGTGGTGCACGAGGACCGGTGCCCGGGTGGTGGGGCGCAGCACGCCCGGCGCCGAGACCTCCGACCCCAGGAGGGAGTTGACGAGGGTGGACTTGCCCGCACCGGTCGAGCCGCCGACGACGACCAGGAGCGGCGCGGACCGTGCCCGCAGCCGCGGCAGCAGGTAGTCGTCGAGCTGGGTCAGCGCGGCCGCCCGGTCGGTGCGCGCGACGTCGACCCCGGGGGCCTCGAGCGGGAGGGTGAGGGCGCCCAGACGGGCCTGGAGCCGCTCGAGCGTGCCGAGGAGCCCGTCCCCCGCGTCGGCCGGGGCCACGTGCGGGTCGCTGACCTCGGGCTCCGTCATGCCGGACAGTCTGCCCGACCGTCCCCGAGGCAGCCCGTCGACGGAGGCCGGTGCCGCTGAGAGCGGACGCCGGACCCGCGACGGCCCGGACGCGCGTGCTCGTCCGGGCCGTCGGGTGGTGCGGGCTGCTGCGTCAGTCGCGGCGCAGCTTGCGGTACGTCACCCGGTGCGGGCGGGCCGCGTCGGCGCCGAGCCGCTGCACCTTGTTCTCCTCGTACGAGGCGAAGTTCCCCTCGAACCAGTACCAGCTCGCCGGGTTCTCCTCGGTGCCCTCGTACGCGAGGATGTGCGTGGCGACACGGTCGAGGAACCACCGGTCGTGGGACACCACGACGGCGCAGCCGGGGAACTCGAGCAGGGCGTTCTCGAGCGAGCCGAGCGTCTCGACGTCGAGGTCGTTGGTCGGCTCGTCGAGCAGCAGCAGGTTGCCGCCCTGCTTGAGCGTGAGTGCCAGGTTGAGGCGGTTGCGCTCACCACCGGACAGCACGCCCGCGGGCTTCTGCTGGTCCGGGCCCTTGAAGCCGAACGCGGCGACGTACGCACGCGACGGCATCTCGACGTTGCCGACCTTGAGGTAGTCGAGCCCGTCGGACACGACCTCCCACAGGGTCTTCTTGGGGTCGATGCCACCACGCGACTGGTCGACGTACGAGATGGAGACCGTCTCGCCGACCTTGAGGTCGCCCCCGTCGAGGGGCTCCAGGCCGACGATCGTCTTGAAGAGCGTCGTCTTGCCGACGCCGTTGGGGCCGATGACACCGACGATGCCGTTGCGCGGCAGCGTGAAGCTCAGCCCGTCGATGAGCTGGCGACCGTCGAAGCCCTTCTGCAGGTTCGTGGCCTCCAGGACGACCGACCCCAGGCGCGGGCCCGGCGGGATCTGGATCTCCTCGAAGTCGAGCTTGCGCGTGCGGTCGGCCTCGGCAGCCATCTCCTCGTAGCGCGCCAGACGCGACTTCGACTTGGTCTGCCGGCCCTTCGCGTTGGACCGCACCCACTCGAGCTCGTCCTTCAGGCGCTTGGCGAGCTTGGCGTCCTTCTTGCCCTGGACCTGCAGGCGCTCCTGCTTCTTCTCCAGGTACGTGGAGTAGTTGCCCTCGTACGGGTACAGCCGGCCACGGTCGACCTCGCAGATCCACTCCGCGACGTGGTCGAGGAAGTACCGGTCGTGGGTGACGGCGAGGATCGCGCCGGGGTACTGCTGCAGGTGCTGCTCGAGCCACAGCACGGACTCGGCGTCCAGGTGGTTGGTGGGCTCGTCGAGCAGCAGCAGGTCGGGCTTCTCGAGCAGCAGCTTGCACAGCGCGACCCGGCGACGCTCACCACCGGACAGCACCGACACGTCGGCGTCCGGCGGCGGGCAGCGCAGCGCGTCCATCGCCTGCTCGAGCTGGGCGTCCAGGTCCCAGGCGTCGGCCGCGTCGATGGCCTCCTGCAGCTGACCCATCTCCGCCAGCAGCGCGTCGAAGTCGGCGTCCGGGTCCGCCATCAGGGCGGAGATCTCGTTGTAGCGGTCGAGCTTGCCCTTGATCTCGGCGACGCCCTCCTCGACGTTGCCGAGGACCGTCTTCTCCTCGTTCAGCGGCGGCTCCTGCTGCAGGATGCCCACCGTGTAGCCCGGGGAGAGCCGCGCCTCACCGTTCGACGGCTGGTCGAGGCCCGCCATGATCTTGAGGATCGTCGACTTACCCGCCCCGTTGGGTCCGACGACGCCGATCTTCGCGCCGGGCAGGAAGTTGAGGGAGACGTCGTCGAGGATGACCTTGTCGCCGTGCGCCTTGCGCGCCTTGTACATGGTGTAGATGAACTCAGCCACTGAGTGCTCGTCCGCTCCTCGTAGGTCTGGTGGTGCCGCGGGCCGGGGCGCGCGCTCCCCCGCCGCACCGAGGTGCGGGCAAGGGGTCGCGCTGTCACCGCCCGGCCGCCGGCGCCGGATGCCGATCCACCAGCCTAGGCGATCACCCGCGTGCGGCGAGCGCCAGACCCTCCGGCTCGTCCGCCGGCGGCGCCTCGTCGGCGGCGGACGCCCACGGGTCGTCCGGGAACACGCCGCCGTCCGGCCCCGTGACCTCGGGCAGGACGGTCAGGTCCGACTCGGAGCCGTCGCCCGGCAGGTCGTCCCGGCGGCGCGCGCCCGCCATGGTGCGGCGGAACTGCGCCGTGCCATACGCCAGGTCGTGGCCGACCGCCAGCGCCTCCAGCACCAGCTCGGTGCGCGCCGTACCGTCCTGCGCGACCCACTCCGACTGCCCGAGCCGCCCCACCACCACGACCGGGTCGCTCTTGCGCAGCGACGCCGCGAGGTTGACCGCGACCGTGCGCCAGGCCTTCACCGTGAACCACAGCGTCGGGCCGTCGCGGAAGGCGCCGGTCTGCCGGTCGAGCACGCGCCGGGTGGAGGCCAGCCGGAACTGCGCGTACGGCACGCCGCCGACCCCGTCGAGGTGGTAGCTGCGCACGTCGGATCCGACCCACCCGACGACCGTCACGTCCTGCGTGTGCGTTCCCATCGAGGTCCCCTGTCTGCCCTGGCCCCGCGAGCGCGGGGCGTCGAGCAGCCATCGTGGGACGCGAGCGGGCGGCACCGGGCAGGGCGGTGCCCACCGGTGGAGCCGGGCGGCACGGGCGAGGGCTGTGGGCGGCTCGAGAGCCCCGAGGACCCCGTCGGACGTGGCGTCAGTCCGCTGCGAGGGCCCGCGCCGCCAGCTCCCGCGCGTGCCGGTGCTCCGCGAGCACGTCCTGCGTGGGGGTCAGCAGCCGCCCTCGGGCAGCAGCCTCGATCGCGGCACGGCCGTCCGTCACGACACGTTCCCCCCGCGTCCGGGCGGCCCGCCCCCGCACCAGCAGCGACGCCACCAGGAGCACGAGCGCCAGCGCGAGCACGCCGGCCACCACCGCGCCCGGCGGCACCCAGGGCAACGACGCGCCCTGCGCGTCGGCGACGAGCAGCCCGGCGCCGACGAGGCCGGCCACCCCCGCCAGCGCGGCGAGCACCAGCAGCACCACCGCAGCCCGGGACCGGCGGGCTGCCACCGGCACGTGCGCGAGCGCGTCCGTCACCGCCAGCCGCAGCTCGACGGTGGTCGCGACACGGTCGCGCAGGTCGGCCGCCCACCGCTGCGGCAGCCCCTGCGTCGCCCCGGAGAGCCAGGACGCGCGGGCCAGCCCCACGCCGTCGGCGTGCACGTCGCCCAGCCGGGGCGCCCGGCCGGACCCGCCGCGCACGGCCGCCGCGACGGCCGCCCCGACGGCCGTCAGCCCGGCCGCCGCGGCCAGCCGGTCGACGACGACCCCGAGCGCCAGCGCGTTCGGCGCGGGCTCACGCGGTGCGACCTGCGTGAGCACCGCACGGGCGGCGTCGGCGAGCTCGGCGTCGGCGTGCGCGGCCGCCACGGACCGGCGCGCCACGGCCTGGGCGAGCACGTCGCGCAGCTCGCGGACCCCGTCACCGGTGACGGCCGACACGGGGTGCACGGCGACGTCGGGCAGCCCGTCCTCGACGAGCAGCCGCCGCACGTCCGCCGCGAGGTCGGCACGCACCTCGGCGGGCACCGTGTCCACCTGGTTCAGCACCACGAGCATCGAGGAGTCGCGCCCCGTCATGCGCTGCAGGTAGCCGGAGTGCAGCGCGTCGTCGGCGTACTTCTGGGGGTCGACGACCCACACGAGCAGGTCGACCTGGGGCAGCACGCGGTCGACGACGTCGCGGTGCTCCGGCGCGATGGAGTCGTGGTCGGGCAGGTCGAGCAGGACCAGCCCGCGCAGCGACGCCTCCCGGTCCCCGTCCAGCAGGCTCTCGCGCTCGATGCGGTGCTCCGGCTCCACGCCGATCCAGTCGAGCAGCGCGTCGCCGTCCCCACCCCAGACGCACGCCGTGACGCGCGAGGTCGTGGGCCGCCGCACTCCGACGTCGGCGAACTGCAACCCGCTGACGGCGTTGAACAGGCTGGACTTGCCGGAGCCGGTGCCCCCCGCCAGGGCGACGACGGTGTGGTCGACCCCGAGGGCCAACCGCTCGCGCACCCGGTCGATGGTGGCGCCGACCTCCGCCACGACCGCGGGGTCGAAGCGTGCACCGCCGACCGCCAGCGCACCGTCGAGCGCGTCGACGCGCCCCTCGAGCGCGGCGGTCGTCGCGCCGCGGACGGCGCCGTCCGGTGCGGCCGGCACCACCGGCGGGGGCTCGTCACCGTCCGGGACGGGCGGTGCCGCCGGCGTGCTGGTCGGGTCGTCGCTCACGTCAGGCCCTTCAGGACGGCGAGGCGCAGCCGCAGCCGCGACGACGCGTCGGCCGCGAGGTCGGGGTCGTCGAGCGCCCGGCCGGCGATGGTGCGCTCGAGGTCGACCTGGGCACGGGCGCGCCGCTCGAGGTCGTCGCGCAGCGTCGCGACGAGGTCGTCCCCCGCGCCACCGAGCAGTGTGCGGGCAGCCTCGGCAGCCTCGTCGACACCGCTCGCGGCGGCCAGCGCGAGGGCTGCCAGCGCGTCCTCACCGACGGCCTTGGCGACCTGCGCGCGACGACGGGCGTCCGCGCCGCCGCCCGCCAGGGTCGCGCGTGCGGCGCGGGAACCCTCACCGACCCAGGCACGCGCGGCCCGCTCGGCCGCGGACACGCGCGAGGCGTCGCCGTCCGGCCAGCGCTCGAGGACCGACGACGCACCGGCGGGTGCGCCCGGACCGGTCAGCGCGGCCCGCAGGGCCTCGTCGCCACGCTGCCCGACGGCCGTGAGCACCGCCGTCGTGGACGTCGTGAGGTCGGTGAGCAGCGGGGCGACGGCCGTCCCGCGGCCACGGCCGGTGCGGGCGGTGCCGCGCACGCGGCCGGATCGGCCGACGAGCCGGGCGAAGGGCGCACGCTGCGCGGCGAGCTCGGCCCAGCGGGCCCGCACCGCGCCGTCCGCGACGGCCCCGGCGCGGATCGTCTCCACCGCCGCGTCACGGGGCGCCGCGGTGGCCGCGTCGAGCACCTGCGCCACGTGCTGCGCGGCGTCGGCCTGCTCCTGCACGGCCTCGGCCAGCTCGTCGACCCAGGGCCGCAGGGCGCCGAGCGCACCCCGCAGCGTCCGCGCGACGACGGTGCGCGCCCGGTCGGGGCCGGCGAGCATCGTCAGCCACCGCAGGACGGGTGCGACCACCGCACCCGACAGCGGACCGGAGTGCGGCCCGACGTCGGGGATCACGAACAGCGGGGAGCCCGCCAGCCCGTGGGTGCGCAGCCGGTCGAGCAGGTCGCCGCGGATCGTCGGGAGCGACGCCGGCGGCACCCGGTTGAGGACCATCGCCACGGACGTGCTGCGCTCCACGGCGGCCTCCAGCACGCGCCACGGCAGCGCGTCGCCGTACCGGGCGGCCGTGGTGACGAAGAGCCACAGGTCCGCGGCCTCGAGGAGCCGGTGCGCGGTGTCACGGTTGGAGTCGAGGACCGAGTCGAGGTCGGGGGCGTCGAGGATCGCGATGCCGCGGGGCACCGTGTCCGCCGCGACGGCCCGCACCTCGTCGAGCACCGGGTGGTGGGACAGCAGGTCGGTGTCGAGCGGGTGGTGCACCAGCACGGGCTCGCGCGTGGTCGGGCGCAGCACACCGGCGGCGGTGACCTCCCGCCCCACCAGCGAGTTCACGAGCGTGGACTTCCCCGCGCCCGTCGAGCCGGCGACGACCACGACGGCCGGCGCCGACAGCTCGGTCAGGCGCGGCACCAGGTGCTCGTCGAGCTGGTCCACCAGCCGCGCCCGCGACGCCCGTGCGGCACCGACACCGGGGATCTCCAGCGGGAAGGAGGTCGCCTCGACGTCGCGGCGCAGGTCGCGCACGGCGTCCAGCAGGGACGTCTGGGCCAGCGGGCGGGCCAGCATCGGCGCGTCCGCGGGCACGTCGGAGCGACCCGGCGCAGACGTGGACGGCTGCGCAGGCACGGTTCCAGGCTGCGCGCTCACAGGACCATTGTCGGTGCCACACCTGACCAGGCCAAACGCGGCGCGCGGGTGACAGGTCACAGGTCTGCGCGCCGGGGTCACGTCGCACGTCCACGCAGGGCCGTCGCGCCCACGCCACTACGCTGGTCGGCACTGGCCCCCGTAGCTCAATGGATAGAGCAACGGCCTTCTAATCCGTCGGTTGCAGGTTCGAGTCCTGCCGGGGGCGCCGGACGCCTCAGTCCGCCACGGGGCGCGCCACCTCGTACCCGTCCTGCACGTGGACGACCTCGAACGGGACGCCCGGGTGCAGGATCTCGGCCACCTGCAGGACGTCCCCCCACTCCTGGGGGACGCCGCCCGACTGCCGGTCGACCAGCAGGTAGTCCGGCACGGGGTTGCGGTTGCCGAGGTAGTACACGTCGGTGCGGTCGACGAGGTACGACATCAGGCCGACGTCCGTCTCGACGACCGCGCCGTCCGGGATCGTGGCCAGCGTGTCCCGCGCGGCCTGGGCGCGCGGCGCACCGAAGTGCAGGCCGGGGTTCGTCAGCTGCCACAGCGGCAGCTGGGGCAGCAGCATGAGGCACGCCGTCAGGCCCACCACCGGCGCGTACCGGCTGTAGTGCCGCAGCCACCGGACGCGGCCACGCCGGGCGCGGTCGACGCCGTCGAGCATGGCCATGAACGCGATCGGCATGAGCACGGCGCTGTAGTGCCACGTCGGTCCCCAGTACCCCGGCTCCGGCGACAGGAACCGCCACGCCAGCGTGGGACCGGCGACGAGCACGAACGGCGAGCGCAGCGCGATGCCGCCCGTGACGACCACCAGCAGCCACAGGGTGTGCCCCTTGGCGGGGTCGTAGAGCGCGAGGGGGTCCGCGAGCGCGGCGGCCAGGTCGAGGCGCGACCCGTAGGCCCACTCCCCGTCGGGGTTGAGCAGGGGCAGCACCACGCGCGTGGCCAGCAGGAAGCCGCCGACGCCCCACGCGGTGAGCAGCAGCAGCGCGGGACGCCGCGCCCGCCACGCCAGCACGACCCCCAGGACGGCGGTCGTCAGGCCCAGGTCCTCCTTGACCAGCACGAGCAGGGCCCCGGCCACGGCCGCCGTGCGCCACCGCTCGCGCATCGCCGCTGCCAGCGAGACCGCGAGCAGCGGGACGGCGAACGCGATCTCGTGGAACTGCGCCTCCACCGCGCTCTGCAGGCCCCAGCTCAGGCCCGCGGCCACACCGACGAGGCCACCGGTGACGCGGCCCAGGACCGGCACGGCCGCCCACGTGACCACGGCCGCGGCCACGCCGAAGAGCACGTTCTGCACGACGAGCAGGGTGAACGCGTGCGGGAACGCGGCGTACACCGGACCCAGCAGCACCAGCAGCGGGTGGAAGTGGTCGCCCAGCAGGTTGTACTCCGGGCCCTTGATGTGGACGACCGGCGACTCGAGCGCCGCGTACCGCGCCGCCAGCTGCGTGAAGATCCCCAGGTCCCACGAGCGCACGACGAACGTCTGCCACTGCGCGACGGAGTACGCCGTGAACGCCAGCGCGACGGCGAGCCCCACGCCGGCGGGCAGCAGCCAGCCGCGGGCGGTCGATGAGGCTCCCGCGCGGGCGGGGTCGGCGGCCGGGACGTCGGAGGCCGGGGCGCGGGTGGCCGGGTCGTCTGCGGCCGGGACGTCGGTGGCCGCGTCGCCTGCGGCCGGGACGTCGGCTGCCGGGGCGTCGGCTGCCGGGGCGTCGGCGGCCAGGACGGGCGCCGGGGCGCGTCGCTGCCCGTCCCCGGGCGCGTGGTCGTCCGGACCGGTCTTCGGCCCGACGGCACGGCCGGTCACGGCGGCAGGGTCTGGGGACGACACGGCACCTCCCGTTCCCCGCCCCGGCGACGGCCCGCCGGTGGACCTCGCAGATCCTGCCACGGGCCCCCCGGTGCCGGAAATGTCGTGACGCCGGCGGGCGCGCTCTGGTCCAGTGGAGGCATCCCGTTCCACCACGACGCACACCCCGCCGGGGGTGCGCCCCCGCACGCCCTCAGGAGCCCTCATGCATCCGTCCACCACCTACGACATCCACCGCCAGGAGCACCTCGAGCGGCTGCGCGGCCTGGCGCTGGAGCGCGCGAACGACGAGGCGCGGA
This sequence comes from Cellulomonas wangleii, assembly GCF_018388445.1. Lineage (NCBI taxonomy): Bacteria > Bacillati > Actinomycetota > Actinomycetes > Micrococcales > Cellulomonadaceae > Cellulomonas > Cellulomonas wangleii. Next base: position 1,463,521 of record NZ_CP074405.1, on the reverse strand, counting down.
CCACTCGGTCGGACGCCCGCGGACGCCCACCGGACCCGGCACGCTCCCCCGCTGCGGCACGCCGTCCGGCGCCCGCCCGGCGGTACACCCGGCGCACCCCCCACGTGGCACCATGACCCCGTGCTCACGCCCGCCCGCAGCCACCCCGCCGCCGGCGGGCGTCGCGCGTGATGGGGCGGCACGACGGCCGACGCTCGGCACCCCCCACGCCCTGGTACCGGCGTGCGGCGCTGACCGCCCTGCGATGGCTCGGCCGGCTCGCCCTCGGTGCCCTGGCCGGCGGGGTCGTGCTGGGGGCGACGCTGTGGGCGGGCACGTCCTGGCAGTCGGCGCGGCTGCTGGGCGCCGCCGCCGGGGTCCTGGTCGTGGTGGCGGCCGCGCTGGCGGCGACCCTGCCGGGTCCCGCCCCCTCCGTCGCGCCGCCGTCACGCACCCGCCCGGGCGACCCCTCGCCCCCTCGTGACGCGCCGCGCAGCGACCGGTGACGCACGGGCGTCCTAGTCTGTCGGCGTGACCAGCACCGCCGACGACGCACCGACCACGACCACCGCCCCCACGACGGGCGCCCACACCAGTACCGACCGCATCGTGTGGGTGGACTGCGAGATGACCGGGCTCGACCTGGCCCACGACGCCCTCGTCGAGATCGCCGCCGTGGTCACGGACTCCGAGCTCAACGTCCTCGGGGAGGGCGTCGACGTCGTCGTCGCGCCGCCGCCGGACGCCCTGGCCCAGATGGGTGACTTCGTCCGGACGATGCACACCACGTCCGGGCTGCTCCCCGAGCTCGAGCACGGCACGACCCTGGCGGACGCCCAGGCGCAGGTGCTCGAGTACGTGCGCACGTGGGTGCCGGAGCCGGGCAAGGCGCCGCTCGCCGGCAACTCGGTGGGCACGGACAAGGCGTTCCTCGACCGCGACATGCCGGAGCTCGTCGCGCACCTGCACTACCGGATCGTCGACGTGTCCTCGATCAAGGAGCTCGCGCGCCGCTGGTACCCCCGCGTCTACTTCGCCGCACCGGAGAAGAAGGGCGGGCACCGGGCGCTGGCCGACATCCTCGAGAGCATCGACGAGCTGCGCTACTACCGGGCGGCGCTGCTGCCCGCCGCGCCCGGCCCGGACTCGGCGCAGGCCCGCCGCATCGCCGCGGAGGTCGTCGCCACGAGCGTCAAGCGCGGGGTGCTGCCCGACGCCTGACCCCGGGAACGCCGCAGGGCGCCGACCGGAGTCGGCGCCCTGCGCACGTGGGGTGGCTAACGGGACTTGAACCCGCGACCCCCTGGACCACAACCAGGTGCTCTACCTACTGAGCTATAGCCACCGCGGTGCCGGTCCGCACCGCTCCCCGGAGGGAGCCGTGCCACGGCACCTGGTCCGACGCGAGCGCCGGGCCGACGACGAGTGTAGCGGGTACCGGGGCCCTGGTCGTCACGCGGCGCCGCGGTGGACCGCTGTGACGCGTGACGGACGCGTCACAGTCGGGCGCGCACCGCGTCCGCGAACCGCTCCACGGCCCCGGGGGCGTGCTCGAAGAACAGGGACGGCTCGGCCAGCTCGACCTCGAGGACGACCGGCTGGTTCTCGTCGTCGGGGATGAGGTCGACGCGGGTGTAGAGCAGCGGTGCACGGTCGGGGAAGATCTTGCCCAGCTCCGAGACGACCATGTCGGCCACGGCGCGCTCCTGCTCGGTGGCGTCACGGGCGGCCAGGACCCGCTCGCGGAACAGGACGCCCTCCTTCTCCCCCGCCCGGTACGGCCCCTCGAGCAGCGGCTCCTTGCGCACGCAGTGGCTGAACTCGCCGTCGACGTAGACCAGCGCGCTCTCGCCCTGGGTGTCGACCTGCGTGAGGTAGCGCTGCAGCATCACGCGCCGACCCACGGCGAGCAGGTTCTTGGCGTGCGTGATGGCCAGGGACCGCGACGGGGTCACCCCCGCGTCGTACCGGCCCGTGTCACGCGAGCCCGCGCTGACGGTCGGCTTGATGACGAAGTCACCGAACGCCGGGAACCGGGTGTGGATGGCGCGCGCGTTGAGGTTGCGCTCCGGGTCGAGCCAGATGGTCGGGACGATCGGGACGCCACGCTGCTCGAGGTCCCGCAGGTACGCCTTGTCGATGTTCCAGGCCACGACGTCCGCCGGGTTGAACAGCGTGGAGGTGCGCTCCACGCGCCGCGTCCAGTCGGCGAACTGGGCGGGACGGTCCGTGTAGTCCCACGTCGAGCGGATGAGGACGTGCGGGTAGGCGGCCCAGTCGACCGTCGGGTCGTCCCACACCACGACGTCCGTGGGGACGCCCCGCGCGGCCAGCGCGTCGCGCAGCGGCAGGTCGTCGGGGTCGAGGTCCGGCAGCTGGGCGCAGGTCGCGAGGGCGAGGCGCGCGGTGGATTCGCTCACGTCCGCACTGTACCCACGGCGTGTGACGTGCACGCACCGGGCGCGTGACCGTCCGGGGACGTGACGACGACGCGTCGGCGTCCCGGGGGCGGGACCCCGCACCGGCTCAGGCCTCGGCGTCCTCCGACGCGGTCAGTCGGTGCAGCGCGCGCACGACGCTGCCCGGCGAGGCCGTGCCCACCGCACGGCCGTCGGCGTCGAGCACGTCCAGCCGGCCGCCGTCCAGGGCGTCGGCGACCTCGGTCAGGGCGGCGACGACGTCCCCGAGCTCGGCGCCGAGGCGCACCGTGGGCCGCACCGACGGGCCCGCGGCGGACTGCTCCGTGTCCGTGCCCACCCCCGTGCCCTGCGGCGTGCCGGGGTCCAGGTCGGCGGTCTCGAGACGGCCGAGCGCCAGCAGGCGCGCGGTCCGACCGCGACCCACCAGGTCCGCGACGGCCGGCGACGCCGGCCGGGCGACGACGTCGAGCGGGGCCGCCAGCTGCTCGACCCGCGCACCGCGGCTGAGGACGACCACGCGGTCCGCCATGCGCACCGCCTCGTCGATGTCGTGCGTGACCATCATCACGGTGGTGCCCAGCTCCCGCTGGAGCCGGGCGAACTCCTGCTGCAGCCGCGCCCGGCCCACGGGGTCGACCGCACCGAACGGCTCGTCCATCAGCAGCACGGGCGGGTCGGTGGCCAGGGCGCGGGCGACGCCGACGCGCTGGCGCTCGCCGCCGGACAGCTCGTGCGGCCAGCGCCGCGCGTACCGCTGCGGGTCGAGCCCCACGAGGGTCAGCAGCTCGTCGACACGCTCGCGCGCGCGCCGCCGGTCCCACCCGAGGAGCCGGGGCACGGTCGCGACGTTCTGGGCCACCGTGCGGTGGGGGAAGAGCCCGACGTTCTGGATGACGTACCCGATGCGGCGGCGCAGCGCCACGGGGTCGACGTCCGTGACGTCCTCCCCGCCCAGCACGATGCGCCCGGACGTGGGCTCCACCAGGCGGTTCGCCATCCGCAGCGTCGTGGACTTGCCGCAGCCCGACGGCCCGACGAGCACCAGCAGCTCCCCCTCGCGCACCTCGAGGGTCAGGTCGTCGACCGCGACCGAGCCCGCGTACTCCTTGCGGACCGCGTCGAACCGGATGGCGGCACCCGGCGACGCGGGCACGGCCGACCCGCGGGTCGGCCCGGTGCGCGCGGACGTGGTCACGGGCAGCGACGCTAGCGGCACGTGCCGACACCCGCGAGGCGGCCCGCCCGGCGCTCACCGCGCGGGTGTCCGAGGTCGTCAGTAGGTTCGGGCGCATGCCGACCGCGCAGGTGCTGGCGACCGCCACGAACCCGTGGTTCTCGTGGGAGTACCTCGAGCGCAACGGGAGCGACGTGCTGCGCTACACCCAGCAGCACGCGTCGCTGACCGCCGAGGCGGTGCTCATCGCCCTGGTCGTGGCGCTGCCGCTCGCGGCGCTCGCCCACCTGCGCCCCCGCCTGGCCGGTCCCGTGCTGGCGGCCACCGGGGTGCTGTACACCATCCCGTCCCTCGCGCTGTTCGCGCTGCTCGCGCCGGCCACGGGCATCGGGCGGACCACGGTGCTCATCGGGCTGGTCGTCTACGCGCTGCTCGTGCTCGTCCGCAACGTGCTGGTCGGGCTGCAGGGCGTCGACCCCGCGGTCCGGGACGCCGCGCGCGGCATGGGGTACGGGCGGCTGCGCCTGCTCCTGACGGTCGAGCTGCCGCAGGCCGTGCCCGCCGTCGTGACCGGCCTGCGGCTCGCGACCGTCAGCACCGTCGCGCTGGCCACCGTCGGCGTCGTGGTCGGCTACGGCGGGCTCGGGCAGCTGATGTTCCGCGGCTTCCGCAGCGGCTACCACGCCGAGATCATGACGGCCACGGTGCTCTGCCTGGTGCTGGCCCTCGTCGCGGACCTCGCCCTCGCGCTCCTGGGTCGCGTCCTGACGCCATGGCGACGGGGCTCACGCACCCGGCCCGCCGCGCGCGACGCCGTCGGCTCGCAGGAGGCCGCATGGACGTCCTGACCGAGGCGCTGCGCTGGCTCAACGACCCGCTCAACTGGACCGGCCGCCAGGGGGTGCTCGCCCTGGCGGGCACGCACCTGGCGATCTCCGCGGTCGCCGTGGTGATCGCGCTGGTGGTGGCCCTGCCCGTGGGGCTGTGGCTCGGCCACCGGGGGCGCGGCGCGACCGTCGGCGTCGTGGTGGCCAACACGACACGCGCGCTGCCCACGCTCGCGCTGCTGACCCTGCTCGCCGCCGCCGGCTGGTTCGGCAGCACGGCGACCGCCATCGCGTGCGCGGTCTTCGCCGTCCCACCGGTCCTGGCGAACGCCGTCACCGGCGTCGGCGGCGTCGACCCCGACGTGCGGGACGCGGCACGAGGCCTGGGCATGTCGGGCGCCCGCGCGCTGTGGACCGTCGAGGTGCCGCTCGCCCTGCCGCTGCTCGCCGCCGGCATCCGCACGGGCACCGTGCAGGTGCTCGCGACGGTGCCGCTGGCCGCCCTCGTGGGGGGCACGAGCCTGGGAACCATCGTGGTGAGCGGCTTCGCCACCCAGCGGTACGGCAAGGCACTGGCCGGCGGCATCCTCGTGGCGGCGCTGTGCCTGGTGGTCGAGGGGCTGCTCGCCGTGGTCGAGCGCGCGGTGACCCCGCGCGGCCTGCGCGGGCGCGGCCGTGCCGCGACCGCGGACGAGCGCGCCGACGTCCGCCCCCACCGCCACCGCGTGCCTGCCACCGCCACACCCGCCACCGCCGTGCCCGCCACCACCACCGGGGAGCCCGGGGCCCGCAGCGCCCCCTGATCCCTCCGACCGTCCGAGGTCGACCGCTCCACAGCCCGCCGCACCCGGCCCACCCTCGACAGGAGACCTCCGATGCGCATCAGCCCGCGCCACCGCACCCTCGGCGTCCTCGCCGCCCTCACCCTGACGCTCGGCGCCTGCGGCACACCCGGGTCCGGCGGCGGTCAGGCCGAGACGGCCGCCGCCGGCTCCGACCTGCCGGCCTGCGAGCCGATCGCCGGCGAGAGCCTGGTCGTGCTCGAGGACGACAAGGGCCTGCAGAACGCCGACAACATCATCCCGGCGGTCAACGCCCAGGTGGCCGCCGACCACCCCGAGGCCGTCGAGCTCCTCGACTCCGTCTCGGCCGCGCTCGACACCGAACGGCTCATCGGTCTCAACAAGGCCGTGGACGTCGACCGGCGCACCTCCACCGAGGTCGCAGGAGAGTTCGTCGCCGAGGAGGGCCTGGCGGCGGACGACGCGAGCACCGGCACGGGCACGTCGCTGACGATCGGTGCGGCGAACTTCTCCGAGAGCATCACGCTGGCGGAGATCTACGCCGAGGTGCTGCGCAGCGCCGGCTTCGACGCCCGGGCCCAGACCATCGGTGCCCGCGAGACGTACCTGCCCGCGCTGCAGTCCGGTGAGCTGGCGGCGGTCCCGGAGTACGCCGCCACGCTGGCAACGTTCCTCAACGCGCAGGTCAACGGCGCCGACGCACCCACCGTGGCGTCCAGCGACGTGGACGAGACCGTGACCGCCCTGACACCCCTGGCCGAGGAGAGCGGGATCGTCGTCGGCGAGGCGTCGGACGCGCAGGACCAGAACGCGTTCGCCGTCACCGGGGAGTTCGCCCAGGAGCACGACCTGCAGACGCTGTCCGACCTCGCCGCCACCTGCGGCGACGTCGTGCTCGCCGGCCCGCCGGAGTGCCCCGAGCGGCCGTTCTGCCAGGTGGGGCTCGAGGAGACGTACGACCTGTCGGTCGGCGAGTTCAAGTCCTACGACTTCGCACTCATCGGCCAGGCGGTACGGCAGGGTGACGCGGCGGTGGGGCTCGTGACCTCGTCCGACGGCTCCCTGGCAGCCACGGACGACTGACCGACCCGCGGGAGGCGGCGGGTCAGCGACCCGCCGCCTCCAGCAGCCGCAGCCACACCTCGCTGAGGGTCGGGTACGAGGGCACCGCGTGCCACAGCCGCGCGAGCGGCACCTGCCCGACGACCGCGACGGTCGCCGCGTGCAGCATGTCGGCGACGTCCGGGCCGACGAACGTCGCCCCGACCACCACGTCGCGCGCGCGGTCCACGACGAGCTGCGCCCGGCCCGCGTAGTCCGCCGCGGTGACGGTGGCACCGGCGAGGTCACCCAGCTCGTAGGACAGGACCTCGACGTCCAGCCCCTCCGCACGCGCCGCCGCCTCGGTCCGCCCGACCCAGGCCACCTGGGGCCGGGTGAAGACGACCTGCGGCACCGCCGCCGCGTCGGCGGTGGCGCGGTAGCGGCTCCAGGGCGCGGCGGCGGCCTCGGCGGCACGGGACAGCCCCGCCGGGTCGTCCGAGACGGCGCCCGGGTCCCGCGGGTCGAACCGGGCGGCCACGACGTCCCCCACCACCCGGGCGTCGTACTTGCCCTGGTGGGTGGTCGCCGTGCGGCCCGTGACGTCGCCCGCCGCGAACAGCCAGCCACCCTCGACCGACGTCACCTGCAACCGGTCGTCCACGGCCAGCGGATCACCCGGTCGCAGGCCGAGCACCTCGAGCCCCAGGTCGTCCGTGGCCGGTCGGCGACCCGTGGCGACCAGCACCTCGTCGACCGTGACGACGTCGGCGGCGCCCGGCGCGCCGTCGTCGCCCGCGCGCTCCACGGTCAGGTGCACGCCCTCCTCGTCGCGCGACGCGGACGTCACGGACGCGCCGAACGCGACGCGCACGCCGCGGTCGGTGAGGCTGCGCGCCACGGCGTCCCCGGCGAACGGCTCGGCCGCCGGCAGCAGCCGCCGCCCGCGCACCAGCACCGTGACCTCGCTGCCGAGGTCCGCGAAGGCGGTGGCCATCTCGGTGGCCACCACGCCACCGCCGACGACGGCGAGCCGCGGGGGCACCCGGTGCGCGGACGTCGCCTCGCGGCTGGTCCACGCCCGCACGCCCGCGAAGGCGTCGGGCACGACGGCGACCGACCCGGTGGCCACGACCACCGCGTGGCGGGCGCGCAACGGGCGGGCGGTCCCGTCGGCCCTCTCGACCGTGAGTGTGCGCGGCCCCGTGAACCGCGCGTGCCCCCGCACGAGCGTCAGCCCGGCACCCTCGACCCAGGCGACCTGCCCGGCGTCGTCCCAGTGGGCGGCGACCTCGTCGCGGCGGGCCAGCACGGCCGCGACGTCGAGGTCACCGGTCAGCGCGGCGTCCGCGCCGGGCACCGCGCGCGCCGCGGCGAGCGCGTCGCCGGGCCGCAGCAGCGCCTTGGAGGGCATGCACGCCCAGTAGGAGCACTCGCCGCCGACCAACGCCGGCTCCACGACGGCGACGCGCAGCCCCGTGCGCGACGCGCGGTCCGCGACGTTCTCCCCCACCGCCCCGGCACCGAGGACGACCACGTCGAACTCGTCGTCGGCGCGGGTCGAGCGGTCCACGGTGCCGCCGCCCTGCGGACCGGGGTCGGCGGCCCGTCCTGCCTCGCCCGTGCCGTCCCGCTCCGGGGACCCGCTCCGCTCGTCGGCCATCACCGCTCCGTCCTCGACAGGTGACGACATCGTGACGCGCTGCGCCGCGGCATGCCCGCCGGGACACGCAAGGGCCCGGGCGGACCGTGCGCGCACCGTGGTCCGAGCAGGGTCCAGGGAGAACGGGCGAGAGCCTCGACCTCACCCGCCCGACGCTGCCAGGATGGACGCGTGTTCGGACGCCGCCGCGAGCCCCCCGGACCCGACGGGCACGGCAGGGAGCCCGAGCGTCCGGCGCCGGTGTCGCACGACGCGCTGCTCGCCGCGGTCGTGGCGCAGCACCTCGACGGGGCGCAGGTCGTGGAGGGGACGGCGCGTGTCGTCGGTCCTGAGCTGACCGTGCTGTGCCACGTCCCCGTGGTCACCGACCTGGGCCGGCAGCGGCAGGCGGCGTGCTTCTTCCAGCTGTCCGGTGGAAGGCTGGGCAGCACGCCGGTCTTCACGTCGGTGCCCGGGTACGGCCCCAGCGAGGAGGAAGCCGTCGCCCAGGGCGGCCACTCCCTGGCGGGCCTCGTGTCGGCGTTGCTCGGGGCGATCGCCGGCCGCGAGCCGTCGGCCGCGCACCCGGTGGTGCGCTGCCAGGTCGTGCTCGACGGGCGACGGTTCGGGCTCGTCGTGGCAGGGCTGGACCGTGGGCCCGCCGGGCCGGACGCGGTGGTGCGGCTCGGTGAGTTCCGGGAGGCCCTCGGTGGCACGCCGTTCCTGCTGCCGCCGTTGATCGGCGATGTCGGGTGCCTGCCGTTGCTCCAGGGCGACGACGCCGCGCTCGTCAGCCTCTTCGTGGCCCAGTGGCCGAGCTCCCGGACGGTCGAGCTCAAGGTCCACGGCGCCGACTGGACGACGACCGGCCTCCTCGACGACCCGGTGGGGCTCGCGTCCGGCGACGACGCCGCGCTGCTGCGTGAGCTCGCGATGCTGGTGCCCCTCGACCCGCCGGCGCCCGTGACGCGCGAGGCCGTCCAGCGGACCCTCGACGGCCTGGCCGAGCGGCGTACGCCCCGCCAGGCGGCCGGCTGGCAGGGCTGGACCGTGCACGGCGGCCGGCTCGGGCCGGTGCTGGACCACGAGCAGCTCGCGGCGGTGGAGGCCGGGACCGGCCCGCTGCCGAACGACGTGCGGGACTTCCTCCTGCGGGTCGCCGGCCCGGGTGCGGGCCCGGGGTACGGGCTGCTGCCGCTGCGGCGGGCGGGCGACGTCGTCCCACTCGCGCACGCGGGGTGCGGCAACGCCTGGGTGCTCGCGCTCGAGGGGCAGCGGCGGGGGACCGTCTGGCTGGACGCGTCCGGGTCGGCCGGAGAGACCACCCAGGTCGCGTCGTCGTTCACCGAGTGGTTCACCGACTGGCTGGACGCAGCCGTGCGTGACACCGGCCCATGGCTGCAGTACGACGTCCGTGGGTGCTCGCCGGTCAGCGCCATGTCACGGGCGCTCACCGCCAGGTCGGACCACGCGGCTGCCGCGGGCGAGCCGGAGCCCACGTCGCTCGTCGGGATGCCGGACGGCGCCATCTGCACGGTCGGGGAGGCGACGTACCTGCCGCACGGTCCGATGGACCCGTGCCACGGGTGCGTCTCGCTGGCCGGGTCCCTGGGGTTGGCGCCGACCGTGTTCGCGCCCGGCTTGCTCATGGGCGCGCGCTGAGGCCACCGGGATCCCGTCCGCCGTGCTGGTCGCGGTCGTCGGTGGTGGGTCGCCCCGGGAACGACGAAGCCCCGTCAGGCGGACCTGACGGGGCTTCGTGGCTGGTACGCCCCCCGGGACTCGAACCCGGAACCCGCTGATTAAGAGTCAGCTGCTCTGCCAGTTGAGCTAGAGGCGCGCGGCTGGTTGAGATTAGCAGGATCCCGGGGTGGTGGTCGAACCGGAGGGCCGCCCACGGGCCTGTTGTGACGACCCTCACGCCCCGGTGGGCGTGCCGCCGTCCGCGCTCCACCACGCGTCCTCGGGGAGCCCCTCGGCCGCGAGCAGCTCCTCGGACGTCTGCCCCGTCGGGGCGAGCAGGTCGACGAGCAGGGTCAACGGCACGTGCTCGGCCAGCAGCTCCTGGGCGTGCTGCGCCGCGTCGAGCCCGGGGAGCATGACGTTCTCGTCAGGTGCAGGCACGCCCTCCGCGCCGGCCCCGGCCTCCTGGGCCCGGCCCGGGTCGTCCGCCGGGATGCGCTCGTCCATGGTCCTCCTCGTCGCACGCGCGACAGTCGCGGTCCCCCGACCTTCACCCGGACCCTACGACGCGAACCTCGCCGTCATGAAGACACGACGGCGGGTGCGCACGACACGCCGGTCACAGGTACAGGCCGGTGCCCTCACCGGTCGCCCGCGGCTCCGCCACGCCGTGCACGTCCTTCTCCCGCAGGAGCAGGTACGTGCTCCCGGAGACCTCCACCTCGGCGCGCTCCTCCGGGTCGAACAGCACGCGGTCGCCGACCTTGACCTGACGCACGTGCTCACCCGCCGCGACCACCGTGGCCCACGCCAGCCGCTTGCCCATGGCCGCCGTCGGCGGGATGAGGATGCCGGCGCCGGTACGGCGCTCGGCCGCGTCGGAGTCGAGCTCGACCAGCAGCCGGTCGTTGAGCATGCGCAGGGGAAGGTCACGGCCCGCGCCCTCGCGGGGCGTCTCGTTCGGTGCACTCACGTCGCCGACGCTACCCCGCTGCGATCTAGGCTGGCGTCCGTCGTCCCGCCCCCACGACCCGCAGGAGTGACCGTGCCCCGCCTCGCCGTCGGCGACACCGCGCCCGACCTCACGCTTCCCAGCAGCACCGGCGAGGAGGTGTCGCTGCGGGACCTGCGCGGCCGCTCCGTCGTCGTCTACTTCTACCCCGCCGCCGGCACGCCGGGCTGCACGGCGCAGGCCTGCGACTTCCGCGACTCGCTGGCCTCGCTCACGGGCGCCGGGTACGTCGTCCTCGGCGTCTCGCCCGACTCGCCCGAGAAGCTGGCGCGGTTCGCGCAGGCCGAGGCGCTGACGTTCCCCCTGCTCTCGGACCCGGAGCACCGCGTGCTCGAGGCCTGGGGCGCGTGGGGCGAGAAGACCAGCTACGGGCGCACGTCGACGGGCGTCATCCGCTCGACCGTGGTGGTCGACCCCGAGGGCAAGGTCGCGCTCGCGCAGTACAACGTGCGCGCCAAGGGCCACGTCGCCAAGCTGCGGCGGGACCTCGGCATCGACTGACCACCGGGCGGCCCCGGGTCGGCGCGTGCCAGACTCGGGCGCGCGCGGGAGTGGTGAAACGGCAGCCACGCCAGGTTTAGGTCCTGGTGCCCGCAAGGGCGTGCGGGTTCGACTCCCGTCTCCCGCACCACGACGGGGCCGGGGCGTACGCCCCGGCCCCGTCGCCGACCTCAGCGGAACGGCAGCCCGATCACGGACCCTCCGGTCGCCACCGTCGACGGACCGCTCCCGATGGCGTTCCACAGCGCCACCCGGACCGTGCCACCGCGCAGGTCACCCAGCGCACCGGTCGCGCGGTCCAGGCCGACGGCCTGGGTGTAGCGCTCACCGCCCGGCAGGGGGTCGGTCGCGAGGTACCGGTAGACCTCGACCCGGTCCCACGTCCCGTCCCCGGTCAGGTCGTACTGCACCGAGAGGCGCGTGCCGTTGCCCACGTGGGTGCCGGCGTCGACCAGCAGGTCGAACGTCGTCGTCCCGCCCGTGGCCCGGGCGGTGAGGCCCGTGGCCTGCAGGACGACGGCTCCCGGCGGCTCGGCCGCGGTGTCGGTCCCGCGCGCGGCAGGCACCTGGAGCTCGCCCGCCGGACCCGGGGTCCGGACGAGCGCACCGTCCCGGCCGAGCGCGAACGTGAGTCCGGTGCCGGGCGTCGGTGTCGGGCTCGCCGTCGGACGCGGGGTGCGTGTCGGCGTCGGGCTCGCCGTCGGACGCGGGGTCCGTGTCGGCGTCGGGCTGACCGTCGGACGCGGGGTCCGCGTCGGCGTCGGGCTCGCCGTCGGACGCGGGGTCCGCGTCGGCGTCGGGCTCGCCGTCGGACGCGGGGTCCGCGTCGGCGTCGGGCTCGCCGTCGGACGCGGGGTCCGCGTCGGCGTCGGGCTCGCCGTCGGCCCGGCCGTCGGGCCGCCCACGGCACCCCCGCCGGACCACGTCTGCGCCCCCGTGGCCACCGTCCTGCCGGCGGGCACCGACACCCGTGTGCCGTCGCTGAAGGTCACGGTCCGCGGCGCCGACGTCACGTTGGCGGCGACGTAGGTGCGCGCGCCGTCCTTCACGAAGACCACGGAGAGCGGGCTGTCGCCGTGCACCGTGGTGTCGAGCGTCCCCAGCGCCGCGAGGTTCGCGATCCAGTGGAACGTGTGCGCCCGCGACTCCCCCTCCTCCACCGGGTAGCCGGGGTTCGCCTGCAGCAGGCGCAACGCCTCGTCGGGGTCGCCCAGCGCCAGGTAGCTCCACAGGATGTCCTGCCACACCGTGGGCGGTCCGCCGTTGGCCTTCACCAGCTCGGCGTAGTTGGACCGGACGTCGTCCGGTCGCGTGCCGAGGTACAGGTGGGACCCGGTGATGGGCAGCGTGTTGATCCCCTGGATCATCTCGGCCTCGCCGGAGAACCACGTCGAGTACGTGCCGCCGTCGCCCCAGACCATGCCGAGGGTCGAGTGGCCGAACCCGTCCGGGATCGCCTCGGCCCGGTCGAACCAGTACTCCTGGATCGCCGCGGCCTGCGTCGCGTACAGGTACGCGCCCGCGTCCCGCACGGCGGTGTCACCGGTGGCCTCGCCCCACTGCACGAGAGCGCCGGCGAAGTTCATGCCCTCGGAGCTCGACTCCTGGTTGTTGCCGGCGACGAACGCCCCGTGGCCCGACGCCCAGTCGTGGCCGGCGTACACGTCGAAGTCCCGCAGGTACGGGAACCGGGTCTCGGACCGGTCGTACCCGTTGGCGTCCCGGATGAGCAGGTCCACCATGCCGCCGTACTGCCCGTCCGACGCCCACTGCGGGTCGAACCGGGCCAGGGTGGCGGCCGCGGCGACGAAGTACCCGTAGTGGAAGTGGTGGTCGTTCAGCTCGGTGTCCGAGCCGTACGACGCGGGGTACCCGATGAGGGTGCCCCACCGCTCGTCGTAGGCGAAGACCTGCCCGGTCTTGCCCGGCGTGGCGGTGAACCAGTCGGTGAGCGTGGCGCGCACGCGCGCCAGGGTCTCGTCCCTCAGCTGCGTCTCCCCCAGCTGGTCGGCGATCTCGACGATGCGCGTCGCCCGCCCCAGGGCCTTGCCGGTCCAGTAGGTGTCGGCCCGCAGGATCGGCATCGGGTCGGCGGCCACCTCGGCCAGCAGCCCGTCCAGCGTCGCGCGCGCCGCACCGGACGACGTGGCGACGGCCGGCACCTCCGGAAGGACGCCCGTGAACGGCGTGGCGGTGGTGAAGGACGTGGTGCCCGCGTACGGCGTCATGGCCCCGCGCGGGCTCGGGTACGCGGCGTCGAGCTGCTCCCCGTCGACGGCGGTGACGTACCGCTGCTGGTGGGGGTACAGCGCGACGAGGGCGCCGGTCGCACCGGCCTCCAGCGGCGTCGTCTCCAGCCGGTAGGTGGTCCGGACCACGCCGGCGGCGGCGTCGTAGGTGTAGTCGGCCGTGGTGCCCGTGACCTCGGCGAGGGCGGAGCCGTCGACCGCGGCGAGCGCGGCGGCCCGGTCGGCGTCGGTCGCGTCGGCCGCCGTGGCCAGCGCGGTCACGGCCAGGTAGCCCCGACCACCCAGGGAGGACCGGAGCGTGGACCCCGTGACGTCCCACGTCGCACCCGTGGGTGCGTGCGCGGCGTAGTCGTGGCCGTTGGCGGTGAAGCCGAGCGTGGCGCCGTCCCGCGCCCACACGCGCACGTCGTGGGTGGACGACAGCACGGCGTCGCCGCCCTGGACGTGGTACCAGGAGGTGGGCAGCCCGTGCCCGATCGTCGCGCGCAGGCTGCGAGTGCCGTCGGACCAGGACGGCGTGACCGTCCAGTCCGTCCAGCCCGCGACCTGCACCGTCGGCGCCTCGAGCCCGGCAACGCCGACCACGACGTCCTGGACGAACCGGAAGTGGAACTCGCCGATGCCGCCGGGCGTCCCGGACAGCGTCGCCTCGCGCGGCGTCGACAGACCCAGGCCCCCGGGCGTCGGCTGGTACGACACCGGGTGGGCGTGCAGCGGCTCGCTCAGGCGGCAGTCCAGCCGCTTGTACAGCAGCGACGACCACCAGTCGTTGGTCGGCAGCGCACCGGACGGTGCGTCGTCCGTCAGGGCCGAGCGCGGGTCCGCCTCGACCGAGTCGCACCCCTCGGGCGTGGGCCCGACAGGTGCGGCGGCGTACCCGCCGGCACCCACGTCGACGATCCCGTCGGCGGCGACGGCGTCGTCCCGCGGGACGATCACGAGGGCCGCGGCGCCGGCCAGCGCGAGCGCCGCCGTCGTCGCGATCCCACGCCTCCACCACGGCACCGTGACCGTGTCCAGGGCGTGCTGAGATGAGGACCCCCGAGGGGTCCGTGCTGTTGGTTGCATGGTGTGAAGCCCCCAAGGCGACCCCGTCGCGCGCTGCGCGCGCGGCGGTCGCCCCTGCGACCGGTGCGCCGCTCCGTTGCGCCGCACCGCGACCGGTCCCCGCGCGACCCCCGTTGGTCACGCTGTGGTGAGAGCGATCTCACATCACGCTAACACCGCGTCCAGGTCCTGCAACCGCGAGCGGCGGGACGCCCCGAAACGGTTCGTCCCGCCGCTCGGCGAGGGGTCTCAGGCGGCCGAGGACCGCTCGGCGATCTTGGCGCGCACCTCGTCCATGTCGAGCTCCTTGACGCCCGCGAGGACCTGCTCGAGCGCCGGGGCCGGCAGCGCACCTGCCTGGTTGAAGACGAGGATCCCGTCCCGGAACGCCATGAGCGTCGGGATGGACGTGATCTGGAGCTCCGCGGCCAGCTGCTGCTCGGCCTCGGTGTCGACCTTCGCGTGCACGACCTCCGGGTGCGCCTCGCTGGACGCCTCGAAGACGGGTGCGAACATGCGGCACGGGCCGCACCACGCCGCCCAGAAGTCGATCAGGACGATGTCGTTGTCCTTGACCGTGCTGGAGATGGTGTCGGCGGTCAGCGTGATGGTGCTCATGGGTGTGTCTCCGTCCTGCAGGGGTTCCCCCGGTACAGCACCGACCCCTCCGGCCCTATTCCGCCGCCCGCTGCCCCCAGCGAGGCGATGCGGCCCGCACGCCGCGGACGGGGTAGAACTGCACGGTGACCGCGTCCGCCGAGTTCCACCCTGGCCCCGAGCGTCCTGCCGGCTGGTTGTCCGCCGAGCAGATCGGCGCCGCGCGCCGGCAGCTGCCCATCCTCTACGTCGACGCCGTGCCCGTGCGCGTGGACGAGTCGGGCGACGTCGTCGCCGTCGGGCTCCTGCTGCGTGTGACGAACGAGGGCGTGATGTCCCGCGCACTGGTGTCGGGGCGCGTGATGTACCACGAGCGGGTGCGCGACGCCCTGCTGCGGCACATCGAGAAGGACCTGGGCCCCGTCGCGCTGCCGCAGGTGCCGGCGTCGCCGCAGCCGTTCACCGTCGCCGAGTACTTCCCGACCCCCGGCGTGACGCCGTACCACGACCCCCGCCAGCACGCGGTGTCGCTGGCGTACGTGGTCCCGGTGGCCGGTGACTGCCGCCCGCAGCAGGACGCGCTGGACCTGGCCTGGTTGACGCCGGAGGAGGCGTGCGCCGAGGCGGTGCAGGTCGAGATGAACGGCGGGCAGGGTCTGCTGCTGCGCCAGGCGATGGCGTGGGCGGGCCGCCTGCCCTGACCCGCGCCGCCGTCGGCGCCGGGCCGCATCAGGTGCCGCGTCAGGTGCCGTGTCAGGTGCCGTGTCAGGTGCCGAGGTCGAGCTGCGGCCAGTCGGCCAGGTCGGCACGCAGCTGCCGGTCGTGGGTCGCGACGACCACGGCGGCCGACGTCGCCCGCAGCGCGACCGTGAGGTCGTCGACCAGCCCGACGGACAGGTGGTTGGTCGGCTCGTCGAGCACCAGCACGTGCGGCGCCGCCAGCAGCGCGCACGCCAGGTCGAACCGGCGGCGCTGACCGACGGACAGCTCCCGCAGGGGACGCTCGAGGTCCTCCTCGGTGAGCAGGCCGAGCGCCGCGACGGGCACCAGCGCGTCGGGGTCCAGGGCGCCGGCCTCGAGCAGGTCCAGGGCGTGGCGGGCGTAGGCGTCGAACGCGGTCGGCGACGCGCCACCCGGTGCCGCGGCGCGCTCCCCCGGCCCCTCCTGGGCCAGGACGCCCAGCCGGACGCCCGGCGCCACGGTCCGCGTGCCCCGGTCGAGCACGAGCGAGCCCACGAGCGCCGCCAGCAGGGTCGACTTGCCGGCGCCGTTGGGGCCCGTGACCAGCAGCCGGCTCGCCGGCATGACGTCCACCCGGCGCCCGGGCAGGTCGAGCCGCCCCGCGACGCGGGCGCCCCGCAGGTCCACGAGGGGACCACCCGTGTAGTCCGTGGGGACGGACGGCAGGTCCGGGAACTGCAGGGCGGGCGGGGGCACGGGCACCTCGACGGCCTGCGCCTCGAGGCGCTGGACCAGGCGGTCGGCGGCCTTCACGTGCTGCCGCGCCCGGGTGGCGCGACGGTGGGCGTGCGACCCCTTGGGCGGGCGCCACTCGTCCGACAGGCCCTCGTACGACGCGTCGAGGCGCTGGGCCAGGACCCGGGCGCGCTTGCGCTCGGCGCGGTAGCGGGCCCGCCACCGGCGCAGCATCTGGTCGCGCGCGAACCGGTAGTCCGCGTACCGCGCCGCGCCGTACAGCACCGGCCGCCCGTCCATCGACGGGTCCATGTCGAGGATGGCCGTCATGACGTCGTCCAGCAGGCGACGGTCGTGCGTGACGATGACGAGCCCACCTGCCCACCCCCTCAGCTGCGCGGTGAGGTGCTCGACCCCGCCGGTGTCCAGGTGGTTGGTCGGCTCGTCGAGCAGCAGCAGGTCGGCGCGCTCGGCGAGCCGGCAGGCCAGGCGCACGCGGTACCGCTCGCCCACGCTGAGCTCGGCCAGCGGGCGGTCGCGGTCCCGGGGGGCGCGCAGCCGCGACAGGCTCTCGTCGACCCGCCGGTCGACGTCCCAGGCCGCGAGGTGCTCGTAGCGCGCGATCGCCGCGGACAGCGCGGCCACGTCGCCGCCCTCGTGGTCGAAGGCGTCGATCACGGCCTGCAGGTCGGCCGCCGCGGCGCGCGTGGCCGCACCCGTGGCCTCGACGAGCGTGCCGATCGTGTCCCCCTCGGACACGGCGAGGTCCTGCTCGACGACCGCCAGCGTTCCCTGCCGGCGGACCGCGCCGCCCTGCGGGTGCAGCCGACCGGCGAGCACGCCCAGCAGGGTCGACTTGCCGGCGCCGTTCTCCCCGACGAGCCCGACGCGGTCGCCGGGGCCCACGGTGAGGTCGAGCCGGTCCAGCACCGGGCGCCCCGGGTAGCCGAACGTCACGGACTCCGCGACGAGCTGCACCTCGCCCGGACGCGAGGTCGGCGGCGCGCTCATGCCTGCAGCGCCGCCACCAGGTGCGGCACGAGGGCACGGAACGCCTGTCCGCGGTGGCTGATCGCGTTCTTCTCGGCCGGCGTCAGCTCGGCGCACGTGCGCGTCTCGCCGTGCGGCACGAGCACCGGGTCGTAGCCGAAGCCGTGCGCACCGCGCGGTGCCGTGGCCAGCGTCCCCTCCAGCGTGCCCACCTCGACGTGCTCGGTGCCGTCGGGCGTGACGAGGGCTGCCGCGCACACGAACCGCGCACCGCGGTGGGCGGGGGCGATGTCGGACAGCTGGGCGAGCAGCAGCGCCAGGTTGGCGGCGTCGTCGCCGTGGCGTCCTGCCCAGCGCGCGGAGAAGATGCCGGGCGCACCGCCGAGCACGTCGACGCTCAGCCCCGAGTCGTCGGCGACGGCGGGCAGGCCGGTGGCCGCCGCGAGGGCCCGCGCCTTGAGGAGCGCGTTCGCCTCGAACGTCAGCCCGTCCTCGACCGGCTCGGGCGCGTGCACCTCCCGGGCGCCGAGCACCGCGGCCGGGTCCAGCCCGGGCAGCACGGGCGCCAGGATCGCGCGCAGCTCGGCGACCTTGTGCGCGTTGTGGGTCGCCAGCACGAGCCGTGCGCCGGCCGGGACCACGACACCCTCGGCCGGTGTCACGCGCCGACCCCGGCGGCCGGTCCTGCCGTCCGCGTCGCGGTCCCGTCGGCGGCGGGCGCCGCCAGCACGGAGGCCTGCAGGGCCGTGAGCCGGGCGGTGCCCGCCACCGCGAGGTCGAGCAGGGCGTCGAGCTCGGCGCGGTCGAACGGCGCGTGCTCCGCCGTGCCCTGCACCTCGACGAACGTCCCCGAGCCGGTCGTCACGACGTTCATGTCGGTCTGCGCGCGCACGTCCTCGCGGTAGGGCAGGTCGAGCACCGGGACGCCGTCGACGATCCCGACGCTGACGGCCGCGACGGAGTCGCGCAGCACCCTGCGTCCGGGCTTGACCAGCCGCTGCGACGTCGCCCACGCGACGGCGTCGGCGAGCGCGACGTACGCACCGGTGATGGCGGCCGTCCGGGTGCCGCCGTCCGCCTGCAGGACGTCGCAGTCGAGGACGACGGTGTTCTCCCCGAGCGCGGCGACGTCGACGACGGCGCGCAGCGACCGGCCGATCAGCCGCGAGATCTCGTGCGTGCGCCCGCCGACCTTGCCGCGCACCGACTCCCGGTCGGACCGGCTGTCGGTGGCCCGCGGCAGCATCGCGTACTCGGCGGTCACCCAGCCCTCGCCCGAGCCCTTGCGCCAGCGCGGCACGCCCTCGGTGAACGACGCGACGCACAGCACCTTGGTGCCGCCGAACTCCACGAGGACGGACCCCTCGCCCGCGTCCAGGAAGCGCCGGGTGATCGTCACCGGCCGCAGCTCGTCGGGCCGTCGCCCGTCCGCCCGCAGCACCCCCGCCGTACCGTCCGCCACCGCACCCGCCGTCGTCCCGCCACCGCTCACCATGCCCACGACCCTACGTGCGCACGGTGCCCGGCTCCGAACCGGCCCCCCGGGGGGCGCTGCACCCCGGCGCCGGGGCACGGCCGGCGTCACACGGGGTAGGTCGCCCCCGGTGCGGCCAGCACGACGGGGCCGTCGTACACCGCGCGGGCCTCCGCCACGGCGACGTGCGGGTCGTTCCAGGCCGGCACGTGCGTGAGCACCAGCGCCCGCGAGCCCCCGCGCGCGGCGGCCTGCCCGGCCCGACGGCCGGTGAGGTGGACGCCGCGGACGTGGTCGTCACGGCCCTCGACGAACGCCGCCTCCGCCAGCAGCAGGTCGGCGCCCGTCGCCAGGTCGTCCAGGCCCGGGCACGCGTCCGTGTCCCCGCTGTACGCCAGGACGACGCGGCGTGCCGGGTCGTCCTCCGACGGGCCGGTGACGCGCACGCCGACGGCGGCCACGGGGTGCTCCACCGGCACGGCCTCGAGGGTCATCGGCCCGACGACGACGGGCACGCCCGGCGCCCAGGTGCGCACGTCGAACTGCTCGGCCGTGTCGGTCGCGGGGTCGTGGCCGGACATCTGCACGATCCGCTCCCGCGTACCCGCCGGTCCCTGCACCACGAGCCGCGGCAGCGGGCCGGCGGGCCGGTAGCGGCGGTACACGCCGAGCACCGCGAGGTCGGCCACGTGGTCGGCGTGCAGGTGCGAGATCGCGACGAGGTCGAGCGCGGCGGGGTCGCCCCACCGCTGCAGCGCACCGAGCGCCCCGTTGCCCAGGTCGAGCAGCACGGACCAGGTGCGGCCGTCCGCGTCGTCAGCCTGGACGAGGTACGACGACGCCGCCGAGTCCGGTCCCGGGAACGACCCGGCGCACCCCAGCACGACGAGCCTCATCGCAACGCACCCCGGGGCTCGACCGCCTCGACCTCGGGACCGAGGAACCGGCGGGCCAGCGAGGCGAACGACGCCGGGTCGCCCGTCGCGAGGAACCGGTGGGTCGCCGGGCCCGACGCCGGGTCGCGCTCCATGTCGTGCGCGACCAGCGTGCGGTAGACGTCCTTGGCCGTCTCCTCGGCGCTCGACACGAGCGTGACCTCCTCGCCCATGACGTAGGAGATGACGCCGGTGAGCAGCGGGTAGTGGGTGCAGCCCAGCACGAGCGTGTCGACGCCGGCCGCGCGGACGGGGTCGAGGTACTCGTGGGCCGTGGCCAGGGCGTCGGGTCCGGACGTCACCCCCGCCTCCACGAGCTCGACGAACCGGGGGCACGCGCGCGACGCCAGCTCCACCCCCGCGACGGCGAAGGCGTCGTCGTAGGCGCGCGAGTCGATCGTGGCCCGCGTGCCGATGACACCGATGCGCCCGTTCCGCGTCGCCGCGACCGCGCGGCGCGCGGCCGGCAGCACCACCTCGACGACCGGCAGCCCGCGGCGCAGCGTGTACCGCTCACGGGCGTCGCGCAGCACGGCCGCGGACGCGGAGTTGCAGGCGATGACCAGCATCTTCACGCCCGCGTCGACCAGGTCGTCCATGATCTCCAGCGCGTGGGCGCGCACCGCGGCGAGCGGCTTGGGACCGTACGGGCCGTTGAGGGTGTCGCCGATGTACAACGTGGACTCGTGCGGCAGCTGGTCGAGGATGGACCGCGCCACGGTCAGGCCCCCGACGCCGGAGTCGAAGATGCCGATGGGGGCGTCGCTCACGCGACCGAGACTAGCCGTCGGACCGGCGGCGCCCGGTGCCGGGACGCTCCGGTGCGGCGAGCATCACAGCCAGCAGCGACTCCTGCAGCCAGGACAGCGCGCCGTACACCGAGGCCAGGTAGGCGCGGACGTCGTCCTCGTCGCCGTCGCCCAGGCCGTCGTACAGTGCCTCGGAGTCCGCGTCCGTGCGGATGCCGAGCCGCTCGCCGAGCACCAGGCGCAGGTCCGTCAGCGTCGCCGCGACGTCGTCGGCCTGGTCGGGCGACACCACCAGCGCGTGCTCCGGCCACCCGGGCTCGCCGTGCACCAGCGCGGCCCACAGGGCCCGCAGGCGGGCGATCTTGCGCCCGCGCAGGTCGTCCTCCGTCAGCCTGCGGAACTCGTCGGCGACCTCGGGGTCGTCCCGCGACGCGTCGGGCAGCAGCCGGCGCACCGCGGGGTCCTGCGGCGGCGGCACGGGTCCGGTACGCATCGACCACCCACCGGGAGCACCGGGGACGGGCTCGCCCGTCGCGGGCGGGGCGCCGTCCTCGAGGCGGCCGGCGCCCAGCAGCTCGGCGACGTCGGCGACGACCGAGGCGACGACGTCGCGCTCGCTCGGGTCGAGCTGCGCGACGAAGCGGCCCTTCTGACGGCGGAACGCGCGCATCACTGCCCCCCGCGCTGCATCGTGGCCCACAGGCCGTAGGAGTGCATGGCCTGCACGTCGATCTCCATGGCCTCACGGTTGCCGGTCGACACCACCGCGCGGCCCTCCTCGTGGACCTGGCGCATGAGGTGCTCGGCCTTCTCGGTCGGGTACCCGAAGTAGGTGCGGAAGACGTAGGTGACGTAGGTCATGAGGTTCACCGGGTCGTTCCACACGATCGTGACCCAGGCGTCGGCCGTGGACGTCGCCTCGGCCACGTCCGGGCGGGTGTCGGGAGCGGTCAGCGCGGGCACGACGCCCACTGTAGGTGGGACGGCCTGGCGCGGCGGATGACCGCGTCGCCGGGGGCGTCTACGTTGACGGCATGACGGACACGCACGCACCGGCACCGACCGCGACCACCCCGGCCGTCGCCGCCGTCGGCTCGGGCAGCACCGCCCTGCTCACCGACCGCTACGAGCTGACCATGCTGCAGGCGGCACTCGCCGACGGCACGGCGCACCGGCGCTGCGTCTTCGAGGTCTTCACGCGGCGGCTGCCGGCCGGCCGCCGGTACGGCGTGCTGGCCGGCACGGGCCGCGTGCTCGAGCAGCTGGCCGCCTTCCGGTTCGGCACCCCCGAGCTGGACTGGCTGGCCGACGAGCGCATCGTGGACGACGCCACGCTGGAGTTCCTGGCGGGGTACCGCTTCCGCGGCTCGGCCGTGGGCTACGCGGAGGGCGAGATGTTCTTCCCGCAGTCCCCCGTGCTGGTCGTCGAGGGCACCTTCGCCGAGGCCGTGCTGCTCGAGACGCTGGTGCTGTCCGTGCTCAACTACGACTCGGCGGTGGCGTCGGCGGCGTCCCGCATGACCAGCGCGGCGGTGGACCGCCCGTGCCTGGAGATGGGGGCGCGGCGCGCGCACGAGGACGCCGCCGTCGCAGCCGCCCGGGCCGCCGCGGTCGCGGGTTTCGCCGGCACGTCCAACCTGGAGGCGGGGCGCCGCTACGGGCTGCGGACCATCGGCACCGCCGCGCACGCCTTCACGCTGCTGCACGACGACGAGGAGGCGGCGTTCGCCTCGCAGGTGCGCTCGTCCGGCGCCGGTACCACCCTGCTGGTCGACACGTACGACGTGCGCCGCGGCGTGGAGCGCGCGCTCGCGGCGGCGGGCACGGGCCTGGGTGCCGTGCGGCTCGACTCCGGGGACCTGGCCGTGCTGGCGCAGGAGGTCCGTGCCCAGCTGGACGCGGCGGGCGCCCGCGACACGCGGATCGTGGTGACGAGCGACCTCGACGAGTACGCGATCGCCGCGCTGGCGGTCGCTCCCGTGGACTCGTACGGCGTCGGCACGTCGCTGGTGACCGGCTCGGGCGCCCCCACGTGCGGGATGGTCTACAAGCTCGTGGCCCGCGAGGGCGCCTCGGGTGCCATGGAGCCGGTCGCCAAGGCGTCGCGGTCCAAGACGAGCCTGGGTGGCCGCAAGTCCGCGGCGCGGCGCCTGGACCGGGACGGGCGCGCCGTCGAGGAGGTGCTGGTCGTCGGTGACGACGAGCGGGTGGCCGCCTGGACGGACGAGCGGCACCGCGACCCCGACCCCACGCTGCGGCCCCTGCACGTGCCGCTCGTGGTCGACGGCGAGGTGCTGCCCGGGCTGACGGCGGCGCAGGGCGTGCGTGCTGCGGCCGCGCGGCACGCCGCGTCCCGCGACGAGCTGCCGCGCGGCGCCCGCCGGCTGTCCTCGGACGAGGCGGCCGTTCCGACGGTGGAGCTGCGCCTGGGGTGAGCCACTCCGGACACGGCACGGGCCGGGACGCGTGGTGCGTCCCGGCCCGGCGCGTCAGGTCGGCGTTCGCCGACCGCGCGATGCTGCGTCAGATCCTCGTGCGCGACCGACCACGGCCCACGAGGCCCAGGATCAGGCTCACGACCAGCACGATGACGCCGATCCAGATGAGGAACTGGCCGATGTTGGTCGCAACGCCGAGGACGACGAGGACGACACCGACGAGAATGAGGATGAGCCAGGACGGCATGTGAGCACCCTTTCGTGCGAACGCCCGGCGGCACGTGGCCGCAGGCTCCGAGTTCGGCCCCGGGGGTACCCGGGGCCGTCTTTGTCACGGGAAGAGCCTGGCAGTCACAGGCCCGCTCGGCACGTCGAACGGTCGACTTGCGGAGCCGGGCGTCACTGGTATGTGGTCACGTGTCCAGCGTCCTGACCTGGCATTTCATCCAATCCTCATCGTCCACATCGTGAGATGGACGGGTGTGCGAGACAGCCGTCCCGATGCGCGACGGACCGTCAGCGCTTGCCGACGAACCACCCACGGACCATCGCGATGCGGGCCTCGAGCTGGTCCGGCGCGGCCAGCGCGACCTCCGGACCCCCGCACCGGCGACGCAGCTCGGCGTGGACCGTCGCGTGCGGCTGCCCGCTGCGCCGCGCCCACGCGCCGACCAGCTGGGCGAGCTCCTTGCGCAGCTCGGCCTGCTTGCGGTGGTCCATGACCTCCGGCTCGGGCTGGGAGCGCGCACGACGCGCCCCCTGCTGGTCGGCCTGGCGCTGCCGCAGCAGCGTCGTCACCTGGTCCGCGTCGAGCAGGCCCGGCAGGCCGAGGAAGTCCAGCTCCTCGTCGGAGCCCACCTCGGCGCCCGTGCCGAACTCGCCGCCGTCGAACAGCACCCGGTCGAACGAGGCCTGCGCCTCGAGCGCCTGGAACGAGCCGGCGACACCGTCCGCGCCGACCGCGTCGGAGGCCTTCTCCGCGCGCTCCGCGAGGGCGAGCAGGTCCCCCTCGGGGTCCTCGGAGCCGTCGGTCGGCTTGTCGAGCGCGTGGTCCCGCTCGACCTCGAGGGTGGCGGCGAGCTCCAGCAGCTGCGGCACGCTCGGCAGGAACACCGACGCCGTCTCGCCGCGCTTGCGCGCCCGCACGAACCGGCCGACCGCCTGGGCGAAGAACAGCGGGGTCGCGGTGCTCGTCGCGTAGACGCCCACGGACAGCCGGGGGACGTCGACGCCCTCGGAGACCATGCGCACGGCCACGAGCCAGCGGGAGTCGCTCGCCGAGAACTCCTCGATACGGTCGCTCGCCCCCGCGTCGTCGGACAGCACCACGGTCGGCGACTGCCCCGTGAGGCGGGCGAGGTGCCCGGCGTAGGCGCGGGCGTCGGTCTGGTCCGTCGCGATCACCATCGCCCCGGCGTCCGGGACGGTGCGGCGCACCTCCGTCAGCCGGCGGTCGGCCGCCGCCAGGACCGAGGGGATCCACTCGCCGTCGGGGTCCAGCGCGGTGCGCCAGGCCTGGGACGTCATGTCCTTGGTCAGCGGCTCGCCCAGGCGCGCGGCGATCTCGTCGCCCGCCTTGGTGCGCCAGCGCATCGATCCCGAGTACGACAGGAAGATCACGGGACGCACGACGTGGTCGCGCAGCGCGTCGCCGTACGCGTAGGTGTAGTCGGCGACCGAGCGGCGGATGCCCTGCGCGTCGGGCGCGTACGTGACGAACGGGATCGCGGCGGTGTCCGAGCGGAACGGCGTGCCCGTCAGCGCGAGCCGGCGCGTGGCCCCCTCGAACGCCTCGCGCACCGCGTCGCCCCAGGACAGGGCGTCACCGCCGTGGTGCACCTCGTCGAGGATGACCAGCGTGCGCTCGGCGGTGGTGCGTGCCGCGTGCAGCGCGGGCTTGCTCGCCACCTGCGCGTACGTCACCGCGACGCCGTCGTAGCCGGCACCGTGCCGCCCCTGGGCGTTGGAGAACCGCGGGTCCAGGCGGATGCCGACGCGCGCGGCCGCGTCCGCCCACTGCTTCTTGAGGTGCTCGGTCGGGGCGACCACGGTCACGCGCCGGACGGCACCCGACGCGAGCAGCTCCGTGGCGATCCGCAGCGCGAAGGTCGTCTTGCCGGCGCCGGGCGTCGCGACGGCGAGGAAGTCGCGCGGCGCACGCTCGCGGTACAGGTCGATCGCCTGCGCCTGCCAGGCCCGCAGGCTCCCCGCGGCCCCCCACGGCGCACGCGCGGGGAACGCCGGCGGCAGCTGCTGCGCTGCCGCCGTCGAGGGGTGCTGGGGGGTGGAGACAGGGGCGACGGACCGACGGGCCGCGCTCACGCGCCGCCCGCGCCGGAGCCGGAGCCGGAGCCCTTGCCACGGCCGAAGCCGAAGAACCCGCGGCCTCCGCCGCCTCCCCCGTCCGAGCCGCCGTCGCCGTCCTGCGGCTCGCGGAGGCCGTCGTACACCTCTTTGCAGATGGGGCACACGGGGAACTTGTTCGGGTCGCGACCGGGCACCCAGACCTTGCCGCACAGCGCGATGACCGGCTTGCCGGTCATCGCGGACTCCATGATCTTCTCCTTGCGCACGTAGTGCGCGAAGCGCTCGTGATCACCGGGCTCGACCTGCTCGGTCGTCTCGGCACGCTCGAGGACCGAGGTGCCGCCCTGGGGTCCGAACGGGTCGTCGGGTCCGGTCGGCGGGGTCGGCTCACTCATGGGGCCATCGTACGTCGGGGGTCGGACAGCCCCGCGGCGGCACGACGGGTCGAGCCGGACCGGGAGGAGCCCTCACCCGGCGCGACCGGGTCTGGAACCACTCCCCTGTTTTGTGTCAATCTATGAACACATTGACATCGTCGCGGAGGCCGTCGTGAACCTGCCCGTGCTGCTCCTCTCCCTCGCCGTGGCGGCCCTCGTGGCCTGCCTGGTCGCGGTCGTCGCCGCGCGTGCGGCCACCTCGGCCGTCGGCGAGGTGGTCGTCACGCCCGCCGCGTACGACCGTGCCCGGCGGCACGCCGCGACCGTGGCGCTCGTCGCGTGGGCCGTCCTGCCGACCGTGGCCGTGCTGCTGCCCGGCGCGGTACCCGACGGACCAGGGGCCGGGGTCGCCCTGGGCTGCGTCCCCGCGGTCGCCGGCCTGGCGTTCCTGCTCGTGGCGGCGGTCGGCGAGCGCACGTGGCCGGCGCCCCGGGGGACCGTCCGCGGCGCGGCGCTGACCCGCCGCACCGCGCGCGACGTCGCGCCCCGCTGGACGGTGGTGGCGCTGCTCACGTGGACCGCCCTGCTGCTGGGGACCCTGCTCGCCACCGGCGTGACCGCCGGCCCCGACGGCCGGACCGTCGCGCTGCAGCCGGACGCCCTGGTGTCGACCGCCGCCGGGCCGTACCCCGGAGCTCCCTACGCGGTGCCCCTCGCCGCCGCCACCGTGCTGCTGGCGGTCGCCACGTGGGGCGTGCTGCACCTGGTGGCGGCGCGCCCGGCGGTCGCCGGGGTGTCGACGGACGACGACGCCCTGCTGCGCCGCGTGTCCGGGGCGCGGGTCGTCGCGGGCGTGCAGCTGGTCGTCGGCGGGACGCTCGCCGCCGTCCTGCTGGCCACGGGCAAGGCGGTGCGGTCCGCCGCGCACGCCACGTACGCGGTCGACGGCGTGTCGATCGAGGTCGTGCAGCCCGTCGCCGCTGCGCTCGGCACCGCGGCCCTCGCCGCCGCGCCGGTGGTGGGGCTCACCACGCTCCTGCTCGCCGCGACCGCGCTGCTGCGCTCCTCCCGTGCGGCGCAGCCGCGCGTGGCCGTCCGGCTCGACGTCCGGGTCACCGGATGAGTGCCCCGCGGATCGAGGTGGACCTGGGCTCCGGGGTCCCGGTCTACGAGCAGCTGCGCACCCAGGTCGTCGCGCACGTCGCCGCAGGCCGCCTGCGGCCGGGCGACCGGCTGCCCACGATCCGCGCGCTGGCCACCGACCTGGGCGTCGCACCCGGGACGGTCGCCCGCGCGTTCCGGGAGCTGGAGCTCGCCGGCGTCGTGGTGACGCGGCGCCGCACGGGGACCGTCGTGGCGGCCGACGCGGCCCCGGCGACCGTCGGCGCGCGCGAGGCCGCCGCGGCCTACGTGCGGGCCGCGCGGGCCGCCGGCCTCAGCCCGGACGAGGCGCTCGACCTCGTGCGCGGCGCCCTGCTGACCTGAGGCCGCCCGGGCGACGGCCACGACGGGCGACCGTCGAGGCCGACGACGCCGGGACACGCGGACCGGAGGCACGCGGACCGGAGGCACGCGGACCGGAGGCACGCGAGCCAGGGAGGCGTGGGCTACAGCCCCTGCCACGCGGGCTTGCTCGCCCACGTCTCGCGGTAGTGGTCCAGCAGCCGCAGCCGGCTCGCGGCCGCCTCGTCGACCAGGACGCTCACGTGCGGGTGCAGCTGCAGCACGGTGGCAGGCCACAGGGCGCTGACCGGGCCCTCGACCAGCTGCTGCACGGCCTCGGCCTTCCCCTCCCCCTGCGCGAGCAGCACCAGGTGCCGTGCCGCCATGATCGTCGCGAGGCCCTGGGTGAGGCAGTGCGTGGGGACCGCGTCGGCGTCGCCGTCGAAGAACCGGGCGTTGTCCTCGCGCGTCCGGCGCGTCAGCGTCTTGATCCGCGTGCGCGAGCCCAGCGACGATCCCGGCTCGTTGAACGCGACGTGCCCGTCGGTGCCGATGCCCAGCAGCTGCAGGTCGACGCCGCCCGCGTCGGCGATCGCGGCCTCGTACGCGGCGCACGCCGCGGGGAGGTCCTCGGCCAGCCCGTCGGGGCCGTGGACCGCGTCGGGCGGCAGGTCGACGCGCGAGACCAGCTCGGCGTCGATGACGTGGCGGTACCGCTGCGGGTGGTCCGCCGGCAGCCCGACGTACTCGTCGAGCAGGAACGCCTGCGCGCGCGCGAACGACAGGCCGTGCTCCGCGTGGCGCCGGGCGAGCTCGTCGTACACGGCCAGCGGGCTCGACCCGGTGGCCAGGCCCAGCACGGCGTCGGGCCGCTCCGTGAGCAGCCTGCCCACGGCGTCCGCGGCCAGCCGCGCCAGCTCGGGCGCGGGTGCGACGACCACCTCCATCAGACGACCTCCCCTCGTCCCACGAGCGCGGCCCCCACGGCACCCACGGGCACGTCCCGTGGTGCCAGGTGCACACGCTCGGCCAGTCGCAGCGACGCCAGGAACGGCGACGCCGCGGCCTCCCTCCCCAGCTCGACGCGCACCGCGTCCAGCAGCGGATCACCCACACCGCTCACCCCACCGCCCAGGACCACGTGGTCGACGTCGCACGTCAGCACCAGGATGCGCACGGCACCGGCGACCGCCCACGCGAACCGGTCGCGGACCGCCACGGCGCGCGGGTCGCCCGCGGCGGCCGCCGCGAACAGCGCGAGCGGCGCGGGCCGCCCGTCCGTCGAGGGCCACGCCACCTCCACGGCGCTGCCCGACGCGTACTGCTCGACGCACCCCCGCTGCCCGCACCCGCACGGCAGGCCGTCAGGCACGAGCGTCAGGTGCCCGACCTCACCGGCCGCCCGACGGGCGCCGCGCCGCAGCGCCCCGTCGAGCATCAGACCGGCGGCCACGCCGGTGCCCAGCGCGAGGAAGGCGAGATCGCGCGGTGCGGGCACCGCGTCGACCGTGTGGGCGGCGCCGACGACCGCGGCGTTGAGGTCGTTCTCGACCCGGACCGGCACCTGGCCGGCCAGCGCCGCCGCCACGGCCGATGCCAGCCCGAAGGGGCGCTCGACGCCCACGTTGACGGCGTGCTCGACCGTGCCCGTCACGGGGTCGACCACACCCGGCACCCCCACCCCGACCCCGCTCAGCGCGGCGAGCGGCAGTCCCTGCTCCGCGGTGAGCGTCTCCACGCAGGTCCGCACGGCGGCGACCAGCCCGTCGGGCCCGGGCACGGTCGGCACCCGGTGCGTGGCGACGACCGCGCCGTCGGCGGCGAGCAGGACGGCGAGCACCTTGGTGCCGCCGACGTCGACGCCCACCGCCCAGCCCGCCCGGCCGGCGTCGGTCGGGGTGCCGCCGGCGGGTACGAGGGCGCCGGTCGCACCGGCAGGCGTGACGTCAGGGGCGGTCGGGTCGACGGGTGTGGTGCGGGCGTGCGTGGGCACGACAGGGTTCCCCCCCGGGGTCGTGGCGTCCATGGCTCAGCCCTTGACCGCTCCGGACACCAGGCCTCCGGTCATGCGCCCCTGCACGAGGAGGAAGAAGATGACGACGGGGATCGCGACCAGCACCGAGCCGGCCATGAGCGCCCCCCAGTCCGTCGCCTTGGTGGCCTGCTGGAACGTGCGCAGCCACACGGGCAGCGTCATGGACTCGGGCCGGGTCATGATGATCAGGGCCATCATGAACTCGTTCCACGCCTGCAGGAACGCGAACACGCCGGTGGCCACGAGACCGGGCGCGAGCAGCGGGAACGTCACCTTCCAGAACGCGCGCGGGCGGGAGCAGCCGTCGATCATCGCGGCCTCCTCGAGCTCGACGGGCACCCCGTTGACGAACCCGCGCAACGTCCAGATCGTGAAGGGCAGGACGCCCGCGAGGTACACGACGCCGAGCGCGACCACGGTGTTCAGCAGCCGCCAGGAGTCGACCATCTGGAACACCGAGATCATCATCGCCTCGCCCGGGACCATCTGGATCACCAGGATCGACAGCACGAAGGCCGCCCGCCCCCGGAACCGGAAGCGTGTGACGGCCAGCGACGCGAAGAACGCCAGGACCATCGCGGCGACGAGCACGAGGAACGTCACCTGCAGCGAGTTGCCGAGCGCCGGCACGAAGGGCGAGCGCTCCTGGTGGAACATCGCGGTGTCGTAGTTGCGCAGCGTCGGCTCGTCCGGCCACAGGTGCAGCTCCGGCCCGATGATGCGGTCGGTCGGCAGGAACGACGTGTTGACCATCCAGTAGACCGGGAACACGAAGGCCGCGGCGAGCAGGGCGGCGACCACGCCCCAGCCGACGGACGCCGCCCGGCGGCGGGCCGGACGGCGGCGGACGACACCCGCGGCCGGTGGTGCGGGTGCAGCGACCGGCACGGTGCCGGCGGGTGCCAGGCTCACAGCTGCTCCTCCTTGACCGTCGCACGCACGTAGTACGCGGAGATGGCGAGCATGAGGACGGTGAAGATGACGGCGATGGCGCTCGCGGCCCCGTAGTGGCCCTGGGCCATGCCCATCTCGTAGATGTAGACGCCGAGCGTGCTCGTCTCGGACGTCACGCCGCCGATGCCCTGCAGGACGAAGATCTGCGTGAAGACCTTCAGGTCCCAGATCATCGACAGCACGATCAGCACGACGTAGATGGTCCGCACGTACGGGACCTGCACGTCGAGGAACCGCTGCCGGCCGTCGGCGCCGTCGAGCTGTGCGGCCTCGAGCACCTCGCGGGGGACCTGCGTGAACCCCGCGTAGAGCGTGAACGCCACGAAGGGGATCGCCCCCCACACGATGACCAGGGCCGCGACCGCGAAGAAGGACAGCGGGGAGATGAGCCACGAGTGGCCCATCCAGCTCTCGCCGGTCACCGACGTCAGCAGGTGGTTGACGACGCCGTACCGGGTGTCGAAGATCCACCCCCAGACGAGCATCGCGGCCAGCGGTGGCATCGCCCAGGCCAGCAGCAGCGCGACCGACAGCACGAGGCGCATCACCCGGCCGAGCCGCATGAGCAGCAGGGCCACCAGCGTGCCGGCCGTGATGGTCGCGACGACGCACACGAGCATGAAGACGAAGCTGCGGGCCGTGACGGCCCAGAACCGTTCGTCGGTCAGCGTGGCGGCGTAGTTGTCGAGACCCACGAACGGCGCCGGCACGCCGAGCAGCTGGGCGCGCTCGTACTCGTGCACGGACAGCCAGAGCATGCGGACCAGCGGGTAGCCGGTGACGACGACGAGCACGGCGAGGCTGGGGGCCAGCAGCACCCAGGGCAGGAGCCGCGCGGGGGTGGTCGCGCGGGTCGCGCGGGGCGGCGGCGCGGCGCCGGGCGGCGCGGGCCGCAGCACGGTGGAGCTCATGGGGGTCCCTCCTGCGGTGACCCGGCCGGGCCCGCACGCGAGGCGCGGACCCGACCGGTGACGCCGGGTCAGCCGTTGAGGATGGACTCGATCTGCGCGTCGAGCTCGGTCGCGATCGTCTCGACGTCACCGCCCTGCGCGATCTGCACGAGGGCGTCCTGGACGACCTTCTGCGCCTCGACGTCGCCCCACCTCGGCGTCGCCGGGGTCAGCTCGGCGTTGGCCGCCGCGGTGGCGGACGCGAGCGTGAACTCGTCGTCCGGCAGGGCCGGGACGAGCGACTTCTTGGCCGGGATCATCGAGTTCTCGGCGAGGATCGTCTGGTACTCGTCGGACAGCAGGATCGTCAGGGCCTTCTTCGCCAGGTCGACGTTCTGCGACTTCGTCGCGACCGCGATGTTCGACCCGCCGGCGAAGACCTTGGCGGTCTCGCCCGCGGTCGCGCCGGGCAGCGGGAAGGCGTGCAGGTCGGCACCGAACGTGTCGGCGCACCCGGGTGCCTCGGCGTCGGCCGGGGCCTGGATGGACCACCGGATCCAGTTCGGGGCGGACAGGAACGTCGTCTGCCCGGCGCAGAACGGGATCTGCAGCTCGGACTCGTCGCCGTCCTTGGGCGCGTTCGAGGCGTTGACCATGAGGTCCTGGACCTGCTCGAGGCCCTTGATGCCACCCTCGGAGGAGAACCCGGCCTCCCACGTGCCGTCGTCACGGGGCTCGGCGATGAAGCCGCCGTTCTCCCAGACGAACGGCAGCGCGTTGTACCAGTCCTGCCCGGGGAACCAGACACCGGAGTGGTCGGCGGTCCTCAGGGACTTGGCCGTCTCGACGTACTCCTCGAGCGTGGTCGGCAGCGCCGCCCCGCCCAGGACCTGGTCGCTGTAGAACACGATGCGCGAGCCCGCGTAGTACGGGGCGGCGTAGAACGTGCCCTCCCACGTGCCGGCCTTGACGAAGCCGGGCAGCAGGTCGTCGCCGCCGAGGTCCTCGGCGATGTCGTCGAGCGGCGCGAAGTACCCGGCGGACGTGAACGTGGCGGCCTGCGTGTTGCCGACCTCGACGACGTCGGGCGAGTCGGACGACGACAGCGCGGTCGTCAGCTTGTCGACGAGGCCGGTCCAGGACTGCTCCTCGATGGTGAGCGTCGAGCCGGGGTTCTCCTCCTCGAACGTCGACGTGAGGTACTCGCGCGCCTCGTCGGGGGTGTCGCTCCCGACGAGCCAGACGCGGATCTCGGCGCCCTCGGCGCCGGACGCGTCGTCGGTCCCGCTGTCACTGCCGCCGGAGCACGCCGTCAGGACGAGGGCTGCCGCCAGGCCGGCGGCGCCGGTACGTAGGATCTTCACGTCGTTGTTCCTCCCAGGTGCGAGGCGACCGTCGCGCGACGTCGCCGGTGGGTGGTGCCGACCTGCTGGACGCTCGGCCCGGGGTCGTCACGTGACCCCGGGCCGGCTCCGGCCGCTCCGGATCGTCACGTGATCCCGAGCCGGCCGGACAGGACGAGCACGCAGGCGCCCGCGAGCGCCGCGTCCTCGTCCAGTGCTGCCATGCGGACCCCGAGGTCGTGACCGACCGCGGGGATGGTGCGCTCGCGCAACGTCGTGGTGGCCGCCGCGCGCAGCGGCCCGTCGAGCAGGTCGACGGGGCCGGAGAGCAGGACCTCGGCGAGGTTGAGTGCGCTGACGACGGGCGCGAGGGTGCGGCCCAGCGTCCGCCCGGCGGCGGCCAGCGCCTCGTCCGCGCCCTGGGCGCTCGCGCCGGAGGTGCGGCGACGCAGCGCGGGCGCGCTCAGCACGGTCTCCAGGCAGCCGGCGCGCCCGCACGCGCAGGGCAGCGGCGCCTCGCCCGGGGTGTCCGCGTCGATGACGGTGACGTGCCCGATCTCGCCGGCAGCGTGCCCACGTCCGCGTACCAGCGCACCGTCGACGAGCATCCCCGCCCCGACACCCTGCCCGACGGTGACGACCATGGCGTTGGCGTCGGCGCCGCCGAACGTGTACTCCCCCAGCGCGCGGGTGTCGGCGTCGTTGGCGACGTGCACCGGGGCACCGAGCACGGCCGTCAGCCGGGAGGCGAGCGGCACGTCGTACCACCCGCGGTTGGGCGCCTCCAGGACGCGGCCCGCGTCGTCCACGACCCCCGGGGAGGCGATCCCCACACCGAGCACGGGCGCGGTGGCGGCCGCGACGAGCCTGCGCCCGAGCTCCTCGACGAGGGCGACGGCGGCCGCGCCCGTGGCACCGGCCGTCGGCACGTGGTCCCGCGCCACGACCTGCCCCTCGAGCGTCATCACGGCGCCACGGACGGTCTCGTCGTCGGTGAGGTCGAGCACGACCACGTGGTGGTCGGCCGAGCGCAGGCCGACGAGCGTGGCCGGCTTGCCGACGCGACCTTCCGTGCGCACACCCAGGTCCCCCACCAGCCCGTCGGCGAGCAGGTCGGCGACCAGGTCCGACACGGTGACGCGCGTGAGGCCGGTGCTGCGGGCGATGTCGGCGCGCGACGAGGGGCCGGCGTGGAAGAGGTGCCCGAGCACCAGGGACCGGTTGTGGGCCCGGGCGTGCTCGGGGAGCACCTTGGCGGTGGGCCGCAGCTCGCGCCGCACCGGCCCGGGCGGGCGGCCGATCGTGCGTCCCGTGGTCGTCGACATGTTTGTTAGTAGACCTTCCTTACAAATCCCGGTCAAGGCTCCCCTGTGACCGTGATCACATCGTGACCGCTGGTTCACACGGGCGTCTCACGGCCCGCGGCGGTGCCCGGAACGCGGCTCGGAACGCGGGGACCGCCCTGTGCTCAACCGGCCGCAGGACCACCCTCGGCCAGGGCGGCCAGCCAGCCCCGGGCGCCCGGGTGCCGGACGGACGTCGTCGCCCGGCGGACGCCCTCCCCCAGTGCGTCCAGGGGGTCGGCACCGCGGGCGAGCGCCGCGGCCATCGCCCCGTGCAGCACGTCGCCGGCACCGAGCGTGTCCACGACCTCGCCGGGCGGCACCGCGACGGGCGCCACCCAGGACCGCACGGGCGGCCCGTCGGCAGCGGCACGGCGCACCCGGACCGGCCCCGCCCCGGCGCTGCGCGCGACGAACCGCGGCCCCTGCGCGGCGACCTCGTCCAGCAGCGCGTCCACCGCCCGCTCGTCGCGCACCGCCCGGCCGGGCACGGCGAAGTCCGCCGACAGCACCGCCAGGTCGACGACGGCCAGCAGCTCGGGCGTCGACGGCTTCCAGCTCCCGCCGTCCAGGAGCACGGGGACGCCCGCGTCGCGGGCCGCGCCCGCCAGCACCGCGGCGGCGCCCGCGTGGTGCCCGTCCACGAGCAGGGCGCCGGCGCCGGTGACCACGTCCGCGCCGGGGGTCGGCAGCCGCGGGACGCGCGCGCCGTTCACCGACACCACCGCCCGCTCCCCCGTCGCGCGCGTCACCAGCACCGTGGACACCGGCAGCACGCCCGCCACGTCCGGCACGAGGTCGACGACGTCGACGCCCGCAGCGGCCAGGCCGGCACGGGCCACGTCCGCGAGCGCCCCGGAGCCGATCGCCGTGACCAGCGTCGTGGGCACCCCGAGGCCGGCAGCGACCGCGGCGGCGTTGGCCGCGGGACCGCCGAACGTCACGTCGAGGCCGTCGGCGACGACCTTCTCGTCCGCACCGGGCAGGCGGTCCACCACCTGGGTGACGTCGAGCGTGGTCAGGCCGCAGCAGACGAGGCGGGCAGGCATGCGGGCATCCTCCCAGGCGCGCCCAGCACCGCCGCGCCGCGAGCCGGACCTGCGGCCCCACCACGTAACGTTTCACAGCCGCCCCGGGGGATTCGCCGGAGATGTCCGGCGTGGTTCGCTGAGCCCGCGTAAGCGCTTCCCCCACGAGAGGCAGGGACATGTCCCGCAGACCACCGGCGGCCCGACGCCCGTTCCGCGTCGCACTCGCCGCCGCCCTCACGCTCGCCCTCGGCGGCACCCTCGGCCTCGCCACGGCCGTCGGCGCGAGCGCTGCGAGCGTCGACACCAACGCCTGGTACGTCCTGGTGAACCGCCAGAGCGGCAAGGTCATGGACGTCACCGGCACGTCCACGGCCGACGGTGCGGCCATCCAGCAGTGGCCCCGCAACGACGGGGCCTGGCAGCAGTGGCAGTTCGTCGACTCCGGGTCGGGCTGGTACCGGCTGAGGTCGCGGCACTCCGGCAAGGTCCTCGACCTGTGGCAGTGGTCGACCGCCGACCGCGCCCCGTTCCACCAGTACTCCGACCTCGACGGGTACAACCAGCAGTTCAAGCTCATCGACTCCGCGAGCGGCGCCTACGTGCGCCTGCACAACCGCCACTCCGGCAAGCTCGTGACCGTCACCGACCGCTCGACCGCGGACGGTGCGAGCATCACGCAGCTCACCGACAACAACCAGTACAACCAGCAGTGGCAGCTCGTGAAGGTCGGGGCGGGCACCGCGCCCACGCAGCAGCCGACGCAGCAGCCCACGACACCCCCGCCGTCCGGCGGGTCGGGCTCCTGGCCCTCGGCGTCCGGCCAGCAGAAGGTCTCCGCGACCATCAAGGTCAGCGGCACCCTCGACGGCCGCAACGTGCGGTACTACGGGATCTCGTCGGGCGACCAGGACGAGTCGCAGCCGCCGATCTTCCAGCTCTCCGACGGCGCGGTGCTCCGCAACGTCATCATCGGCACGGGCGCCGGCGACGGCGTCCACTGCACCGGCACCTGCACGCTCGAGAACGTCTGGTGGGAGGACGTCGGCGAGGACGCCGCGACCCTCAAGGGCTCGAACGCCTCGCAGGTCATGACCGTCAACGGCGGTGGTGCGAGGTCCGCGTCGGACAAGGTGTTCCAGCACAACGGGCCCGGCCGGTTCGTCATCACGAACTTCCAGGTGTCCGACTTCGGCAAGCTCTACCGCTCGTGCGGCAACTGCTCCACGCAGTACGCACGGACCGTCGTCATCGAGAACGTGCAGGTCACCGCGCCGGGCAAGTCGCTCGTGGGGATCAACTCCAACTACGGCGACAGGGCCACCATCTCGGGCGTGACGATCGTCAACGACCCGTCCCGCAAGATCGTGATCTGCGAGGAGTACCGCGGGGTCACGTCGGGCGAGCCGTCGAAGATCGGCTCCGGCCCGTCCGGGGCCTGCGGCTACAGCAGCTCGAGCATCACCTACCGCTGACGCGTCAGCGCACGGCGACCCGCGGCCGTGCCCGGTCGACGAGCCCCCAGGCCGTCGCACCGAGCACGACCGCGGCCGTCAGCACGGCGGGCCACGGCCCGAGGACGTCGGTCGCGACGTGGGACGCGACGAACACCCCCAGCCCGACCGCCACGACGACGAGCGCCCGCCACCAACCGGCCCGCGGCACCGCGAGCCGCAGGCACACCGCGGCCACCACGAGCAGCACCGCACCCCCGAGCCCGCGCACGCCGGTGCCCTGCGCGACGGCGAAGGCGACGACCAGACCGACGGCGGCGAGCGGTGCGACGGGGAGGCGGGGCATGCGCCCACGCTAGCCCGGTCCACCGGACGTCCCGTGCGGGCTGCACCCCCACGGCCCTACGGTGGGCGGGAGACCACGCCCACCCCGAGGGAGACCCACGTGCCCACGCCGCCCATCGACCCGACGACCACGAGCGCCTGGCAGGACCTCTCGGAGCACGAGAGCACGCTGCGGCCCGACCTGCGCGCCTGGTTCGCCGACGACCCGGAGCGTGCGCAGCGCATGACGCTGCAGCTCGCGGACCTCACGGTCGACCTGTCGAAGAACCTCGTCACGGACGAGACGCTGGCGCTGCTGGCACGCCTCGCCGACGAGGTGCGGCTCACCGACCGCTTCACGGCCATGCTGGCCGGCGAGCACATCAACGTCACCGAGGACCGCGCCGTGCTGCACACCGCCCTGCGGCGCCCGGCCGACGCCGAGCCGCCGCTCGTGGTCGACGGGCAGCAGGTGGACGACGACGTGCAGGCCGTCCTGGGCGAGGTCTTCGCGTTCGCGGAGAAGGTGCGCTCGGGCGAGTGGACCGGCGTCACCGGCGAGGCCGTGCGCACGGTGGTCAACATCGGGATCGGCGGGTCCGACCTGGGCCCCGTCATGGTCTACGAGGCCCTCGAGCCGTACGTCGCGGACGGGCTGGAGGTGCGGTTCGTCTCCAACATCGACCCCACGGACCTCGCGCAGAAGACCGCGGACCTCGACCCGACCACGACGCTGTTCATCGTCGCGTCCAAGACCTTCACGACCCTCGAGACGCTGACGAACGCGCGCCTGGCCCGCCAGTGGCTGTGGGACCGGCTGATCGGCGAGGGCCGCATCGAGGACACGGACGAGGACCGTCGCCGCGCGGTGGCGAACCACTTCGTCGCCGTGTCGACCGCCCTGGACAAGGTCGCCGACTTCGGCATCGACCCCGCCAACGCGTTCGGGTTCTGGGACTGGGTCGGCGGGCGCTACTCCGTCGACTCCGCGATCGGGACGTCGCTGGCCATCGCGATCGGCCCCGACGCGTTCGGCGAGCTGCTCGAGGGCTTCCACGCCGTCGACGAGCACACGCGCACCACCCCCGTGGCGCAGAACGTGCCGTTCCTCATGGGCCTGCTGAACGTCTGGTACGTCAACTTCCTCGGCGCGCACACGCACGCCGTGCTGCCGTACGCCCAGCAGCTGCACCGCTTCCCGGCCTACCTGCAGCAGCTCACCATGGAGTCCAACGGCAAGTCCGTGCGCTGGGACGGCACACCCGTCACCACGCAGACCGGCGAGGTCTTCTGGGGCGAGCCCGGCACCAACGGCCAGCACGCGTTCTACCAGCTCATCCACCAGGGCACGCGGCTGATCCCCGCCGACTTCATCGCGGTGGCCAACCCCGCCTACCCGCTGAGCGACGGCGGCACCGACGTGCACGGGCTGTTCCTGGCCAACTTCTTCGCCCAGACCAAGGCGCTCGCGTTCGGCAAGACCGCCGACGAGGTCCGCGCCGAGGGCACGCCCGAGGAGATCGTCGCCGCCCGCGTGTTCTCGGGGAACCGGCCGACCACGTCGATCCTGGCGCCCGCCCTGACCCCGTCCGTCGTGGGGCAGCTCATCGCGCTGTACGAGCACATCACCTTCGCGCAGGGCGTCGTGTGGGGCATCGACTCCTTCGACCAGTGGGGCGTCGAGCTGGGCAAGAAGCTCGCGACGGATATCGCCCCGGCCGTGCAGGGTGACGCCGCGGCCCTCGACGCGCAGGACGCGTCCACGCGCGCGCTGATCGCCCGGTACCTCGAGCTGCGGCGCTGACAGCCGCTCGGGCGGTCCGACGACGGGCCGCGGCTCCCCACCCGGGGGCCGCGGCCCGTCGTCGCGTCCGCGGCGCCGCGTCGCCTCAGGCGGTCACCGCGCCGTGCACGTGATCGCGCCGGGCGCGCCGCTGCCCGTGCCCTGGAAGCCGAGGTCGGTGGACGCCCCCGGCGCGAGCGCGCCGTTCCAGGCCGCCTCCCGGAAGGTCACGGGCGACGTGCCGGACGCCGTCGCGCTCCACACGTGGGCGACCCGGCCACCGGGTAGCTCGACCGTGACCTCCCACCCGCTCGACGCGACGGCACCCGTGGCGGTGACGCGCACCGAGGCCACGAACCCGCCCGGCCACGCGCTCGTCACGGCGTAGGTCGCGGTGCACCCGGGGGAACCCGGAGCCGGGGTGGGCGTCCCGGTCACGTCGGGGCGCGGCGTCGTGGCCGGGGTCGGCGTCGGGCTCGGCGTCGGCGTCGGCGTCGGGCTCACCGTGGGCGCGGGCGTCGGGCTCACGGTGGGCGCGGGGCTCCCGCCCTCGACGAGGGCCAGGGCACGCTCCGCCGCCGGGAGCCAGGTCGCGGCCATCCGCGCCGTGCCGGCGTCGTTCGGGTGGACGCCGTCGGACGTGTCGCGGGCGGGGTCCCAGCCCGTCGCGTGGTCGACGACGAGGACGGGCGACGCCGCGGTGGACGTCACGGCCGCCCAGTCGGGCACGGCCGCGTTCAGCGCGCGGGTCCGTGCCGGGCAGTCGCCGCAGGTCGGCGGCGCGACGGGGACGATCTGCGCGACCACGACCACGACCTGCGGGTCCACGGCACGCATCTGGGTGACGAGCGTCGTCCACGCGTCGAGGACCTGCTGGGTGCTCCGGTTGCTCCAGACGTCGTTGGTGGCGAAGTGCATGAGGACGACCTGGGGCCGTGTCGCGGCGAACCAGCGGGCCGCCTCGCCCGACGCGGCGACGTCCGTCACCAGCGCGCCGCCGTGACCCTCGTTGTCGCCGTCGTG
The DNA here is from genome assembly GCF_018388445.1 of Cellulomonas wangleii. Lineage (NCBI taxonomy): Bacteria > Bacillati > Actinomycetota > Actinomycetes > Micrococcales > Cellulomonadaceae > Cellulomonas > Cellulomonas wangleii. Next base: position 1,424,240 of record NZ_CP074405.1, on the reverse strand, counting down.
CGCGAAGCCGCAGCCCTGCGGCGGCAGGGTGCCCACCATGTCCACACGGTGCCCGGCGGCCGTGAGGTCGCGGTGCAGGAGCGCGCGCCAGCACCCGGGCGACCCCGTGATCGAGTCGCCCAGGGCCATGACGCGCACGGGCTCCTGCGCCGCGCGTGCCGCAGGAGCGGTGGCCAGCGCACCGGCCGGCAGGAGCAGGGCGAGTCCCAGCAGCGCCGCTCCGACGCGACGCAGGGGGTGGTGGACCATGGTCGGCTCCTTCGACGCTGGACGCCCCCGCCGCGGGCGGGTGCCGGTGGGTGCGTCGAGCCTGCCGTCCCGGTGGTGCCCGAGGAGGGCGTCGAAGCGTTTCGCCGCGGTGCGACGTCCGCAGCCCGCGCGTGGCAGGCTGACGTCGGGACCGGCGACGTGCCGGCAGGGAGGTGGCAGCGTGCCCGAGCCGCAGGGTCGCGTACGTGTCGACGCCTGGACGTGGGCGGTGCGGCTGTTCCCCACCCGGTCCGCCGCGGCCGCCGCGTGCCGGGCGGGCCACGTGCGCGTCAACGGCGACCGGGCCAAGCCGGCGACGCAGGTGGTGCCGGGCGACGAGGTGCAGGTGCGGGGCGGCGCGCGCGAGCGTCTCGTCGTCGTGCAACGACTCCTGGTCAAGCGCGTGTCGGCGGAGGTCGCGCAGGCCTCGTACCTCGACCGCTCCCCCGTGCCGCCGCCGCGCACGCAGGTGGCGGTCGCCGGGGAGCGTGACCGCGGCGCGGGCCGCCCCACCAAGCGTGAGCGCCGGGCCATCGAGCGGCTGCGCGGGCACTGAGCCGTCGGCACTGAGCCGGCACCGAGCCGTCGGCGGGGAGCGCGCGCTCAGTGCACGTCGGCGAGGGTCGCCATCCAGTCGCCGACCCCGGTCTGCTCCAGCAGGTCGGCGACGCGCGGGCTGACCGCGGCCATCCGCAGGGGCAGGCCGCGCTCGGCCGCGTCGCGCGCGAGGCGCACCAGGACGGACAGCCCCGTGGAGTCGAGGAACGTCACGCCGGAGGCGTCGACCTGCACGTCGCAGACCCCGGGCGCGTCCAGCGCCCGCCACAGCGCCGGCGCGTCACGCTCCCGCACCACCAGGTCGACGGCCCCCGTCAGCACGACCCGCAGCACGGGGCCCTCGGCGTGCACGTCGAGGCGCCCCTCCGACCCCGGCCGCCCGTTCATCGGGCGAGTGTGCCCCACGCCACGGACATCCGGCACCCGTAGCGGGAGTGGCCCTGCGACCGGCGGGTCGCAGGCGGTGGCGGACGCGGCCGTGACCACGCAGGCGGTAGCCGGACCGCGTCCGGGTGCGGTGCGTCGGGTGCTGTGCGTCCGGGTGCATCCTGGGGACGTGACCACGGGCCCGGGCCTCGCGACGGGCGACACCCACGTCGTCGTGGCCTGCCCACCGGGCCTCGACGTGCGCCGCACGGTCGGCCGGCTGCGGCGCGGACCGGGCGACCCGACGTGGGCGACGACACCGGGCGCCGTGTGGCACGCGACGCGCCGCGGCCCGGGGGCGGCCACCCTGCGGCTGTGCCCCGTGCCCGGTGGCGTGCGGGCCGACGCCTGGGGACCGGGCGCGTCCGCCGTGCTCACCGAGGCTCCTGCCCTGCTCGGGCTGCTCGACGACCCGACGGGGTTCGCGGCCGGGCTGCACCCGGTGGTCGCGCGCGCCCACCGCACGCACGCCGGCGTCCGGCTCGCCCGCAGCGGCGACGTGTGGTCGACCGTCGTGACGGCCGTGCTGGAGCAGCGCGTCGTCGGGGTCGACGCGCAGGCCTCGTGGCGCCGGCTCGTCGCGCGGCACGGGTCGCCGGCGCCCGGTCCAGCGCCTGCCGGCCTGCGGGTGGCGCCGCCGCCTGCCGTGTGGCGGACGCTGCCGGTGTGGGAGTGGCGCCGCGCCGGTGTCGACGCGCAGCGCTCCGACACCGTGCGCCGGGCCGCCGCCGTCGCGCACGCGATGCGGGCCGACCTCGACCCGCCCGAGCTCGCGCGGCGCCTGCGGACCGTGCCCGGCATCGGCCCGTGGACGACGGCGGAGGTGACGTCCCGCGCGCTCGGCGACCCCGACGCCGTGCCCGTGGGCGACGCCCACCTGCCCCACCTGGTCGGCTGGGCCCTCACCGGGCGGCGGGTCGACGACGCGGGGATGCTGCACCTGCTGGCTCCGTGGCAGGGGCACCGCCAGCGCGTCCTGGTCCTGCTGCAGCTCGCCCACCTGGGACGGATGCCGGCGTACGGGCCCCGCGGGCCGCGCGCGCTGCCGATGCGCTGACGTGCCGTGGCCGGACGTGCCGCGGTGCGGCAGGCCGGGGATACTGGCCGTTCACCGCGTCCGACCGCAGGAGGAGCCATGCCGCACGACGACACCGCCCGCCCGACCGACGCACCCCCGGAGGACCCGTCGCGCGCGGCGACCGGGCTGCTGTGCCTCCTGCTGTTCGTCGGGTCGTTCGCGCTCCTCGCCTTCGGGTTCGACGGCGACGCGACCACCGGGCCGTGGCTCGTGACGGCGGGCATCCTCGCGTTCGGTCTGGCCTTCGCGATCCCGACGACGATCCTGCCCGCGATCGAGGAGCGCGACGGCCGGTGACGCCGCTCGCGGTGCCCACGTGCCTGGTGCTGGTGCGCCACGGCGAGAGCGTCGGCAACATCGCGGCCACGCGGGCCGAGCGCGAGCGCGCGCTGCGGGTCGACGTGGCGACGCGCGACGCGGACACCCCGCTGTCCGAGCGGGGGCGCGAGCAGGCGCGGGCACTCGGGACGTGGCTCGCGGACCTGCCGGCCGACGAGCGGCCCGACGTGGTGTGGTGCTCGCCGTACGTGCGCGCCCGGCAGACCGCGGAGCTGGCGATGGAGGTGGCGGGACTCGACCTCCCGGTCCGGCTCGACGAGCGGCTGCGCGACCGTGAGCTGGGCGTGCTCGACCGCCTCACGTGGCGCGGCGTGCAGGAGCTGCACCCGCTGGAGGCCGAGCGTCGGCACCACCTCGGCAAGATGTACCACCGCCCGCCCGGCGGCGAGTCCTGGGCGGACGTCGCGTTGCGCGTGCGGTCCGCCCTCGGGGACCTGCAGCCGCGCGACGCCGGGCGGCGGGTCCTCGTCGTGGTGCACGACGCGGTCGTCATGCTCCTGCGGTACGTCCTGGAGGAGCTGACCGAGGACGAGCTGATGACGATCATCCGGGAGCGCAGCGTGCGCAACGCGTCGCTGACGCGCCTGGACCGGGCCGACGACGCCTGGCTGCTGACGGCGTTCGACGAGGTCGAGCACCTCGCGGAGCTGGACGCCCCGATCACGGAGCACGAAGGGACGGCGGACACCGGTGGATGACCTCGTGCTGACCCCCGCGCTGCTGCGGGAGCACCCCCTGCCCGAGCCGACGGGCGGCAAGGACGCGCGCGGCGGCGTGCTCGTGCTCGGCGGCGCGCGCGCCACGCCCGGCGCGGTGCTGCTCGCCGGCGTGGCCGCGCTGCGGGTCGGCGCCGGGCGGCTGTCGCTGGGCGTCGCGGCCTCCGTGGCCGGGCCGCTGGCCGTGGCGGTCCCGGAGGCCGGGGTCGTGGGGCTGCCCGAGGGACGCACCGGGTCGGTCACCGGCCCGGGTGACGAGCTCGACGGCGAGCTGCAGCGCGCCGACGTCGTCGTCGTCGGGCCGGGCCTCGACGAGCCGGACGGGACCCTCGCGCTGCTGCGCGCGGTGGTCGCCGCGGCCCCTGCCACGACGTCCCTGGTGCTGGACGCGTTCGCCCTCGGCGTGCTGCGCGACGCGCGGGACCTGCACGGGGCGCTGCGCGGGCGGACCGTCCTGACGCCCAACACGACCGAGGCCGGGCGGCTGCTCGGACAGGACGCGGACACGACCGACGAGGGTCGCGACGACGCCGACGTGCCGGTCGCCGCCCGCCTCGCGGACGCGTACGACGTCGTCGTGGCGTGCGCGGGGGTCGTCGCCGAGCCCCGCGGCCGCCGCTGGCGCTCGTCGACGGGCTACTCGGGCCTGGGCACGTCCGGCAGCGGCGACGTCCTGGCCGGCGCCGTGGGCGGGCTGCTCGCGCGAGGGGCGCCGCCCGCGCAGGCCGCGTGCTTCGGGGTCGCCGCGCACGGCGTCGCCGGTGACCGGCTGGCCGCGTCCGTCGGGCCGCACGGGTACCTGGCGAGCGAGCTGCTGGCCGAGCTCCCCCGGGTGCTCGTCGAGCTGCGCTCGCGCTGAGCGCTCCCGCTCCGCGGACGCGACGCCCGGACGGGCCCGCGGTACCGCACACTGGTGGCGTGGACACACCGCGCATGAACGTCGAGTCGTTCAACCTGGACCACCGCACCGTCGCCGCGCCGTACATCCGGCTCGCGGACCTCAAGGAGCTCCCCCACGGGGACGTCCTGTCCAAGTTCGACGTGCGGTTCACGCAGCCCAACGTGGCGCACCTCGAGATGGACGCCGTGCACTCCCTCGAGCACCTGTTCGCCGAGCACTCGCGCAACCACTCGGACCGGGTCCTGGACTTCTCCCCCATGGGCTGCCAGACGGGCTTCTACCTGATGCTCGAGGGCCGCTGGACGGACCAGGAGGTGCAGGACCTGGTCGCCGCGACCCTCGAGGACGTCCTGCACGCGACCGAGGTCCCCGCGGCCAACGAGGTGCAGTGCGGCTGGGGCGCGCACCACACGCTGACCGGTGCGCAGGACGTGGCCCGCGCGTTCCTCGCGCAGCGCGACGCGTGGAGCACGGTGACCGCGTGAGCGACGGGCTCTCGGCCGCGCCCGGCGTGCTCGTCGACGCGGTCGTCGTGACCGCGATGGGGGTGGAGGCCTCCCCCTTCCTCGAGCGTGCGACCGCCGTGGGCGACGAGGTGGAGGTCGCGGGCGCGCGGCGCCGCGTGCTGGACCTCGGCGGTCCGCGGGTGATGCTCGTGACCTGCGGCATCGGCCTGGTCAACGCCGCCTCGGCCGCGACGCTCGCGCTGCACGGGTCGGGGGCGCGCGTCGTGCTCAGCGCCGGCTCGGCCGGGGGCATGGGGCTCGACGTGCGCGTCGGCGACGTCGTCGTCGGTGCCACGACCGTGTACGGGGCTGCCGACGCCCGCGTGTTCGGGTACGCGCTGGGGCAGGTGCCCGGCATGCCGGCACGCTTCGACGCCGACCCGGGCCTGCACGCCGCGGCAGCCGGTGTCGCCACGGACGGCCTGACGGTCCGCACCGGCACCATCCTGTCGAGCGACGTCTTCGTGGACGCCGAGCGCGTGGTCCCGCTGCGCCACGCCTTCCCCGACGCGCTGGCCTGCGACATGGAGTCCACGGCCCTCGCGCACACGGCGCACCTCGCCGGGGTGCCGTTCCTGTCCGTCCGCGGCATCTCCGACCTGTGCGGGCCGATCGCCGGGGTCGACTTCGACGCGCACGTCGACGACGCGGCCGAGCGGTCCGCGGTCGTGGTGCTCGGCCTGCTGGACGCGGCGCTCGTCACGGGCTGACGGGACGCCCGACGACTTCGCGCCGCGTCCACGGTCGGTAGGTCTGTCCCGGAATGTCGTCGACCGGTGCGCGGTTGGCACCGGAGACTGCTCGGGCACGGCTGCTGCGCCCGGCGGCCGTCCGTCCACCGCCGCGCACCGCACCGGCCCGAACCGACAGGCGACCTCGTGACCGACAGGACCGCTCCGCCCGTCGCGCCGCCCACGGGGCCCACCGCGGCCACGCAGCCGGCGACCGCCGCACCCACGGGCCCCGACGGCGTCCCGGTCGCGATGTCACCCCGCGACCGGCTCGCGGTCGCGCTGCTGCTGGTCTCGACGTTCGTCGTCATCCTCAACGAGACGATCATGGGCGTCGCGCTGCCGCGGCTCATGGACGACCTCGCGATCACCGCGGGCACCGCGCAGTGGCTGACGACCGGGTTCCTGCTGACGATGGCCGTGGTCATCCCCGTGACCGGGTTCTTCCTGCAGCGCACCACGACCCGGGGCGCGTTCCTCACGGCGATGGGCCTGTTCTCGCTCGGCACGCTGGTGTGCGCGCTCTCCCCCGGGTTCGAGATGCTGCTCGTGGGGCGCGTCGTGCAGGCCACCGGCACCGCGGTGATGCTGCCGCTGCTCATGACGACCGTCATGACCGTGACCCCGCCGGCCTCCCGCGGGCGCACGATGGGCAACATCTCGATCGTCATCTCCGTCGCCCCCGCCGTGGGCCCGACCCTCTCCGGCCTGATCCTGTCGGTGCTGGACTGGCGGTGGATGTTCGGTCTGGTGCTGCCCGTCGCGCTGGCCGCGCTGGCCCTGGGCGCGCTGCGGCTGCCGGACGTCACGCAGCCGCGGCACGCACGGGTCGACGTGGTCTCCGTGGTCCTGTCGGCCGTCGCGTTCGGCGGCCTGGTGCTGGGCATGTCACGGGTCGGCGAGGTCGTCGCCGGCGGGCTGCAGCCCGCCACCGCGGCCGCGCTGGTCGCCGGGGCCGCGGGGCTCACCCTCTTCGTCGCACGCCAGCTGCGGCTGCAGCGCACGGACGACGCCCTGCTGGACCTGCGGGTGTTCCGCTCCCGGACGTTCGCCGTGTCGGTCGGGCTGATGGCGATCATGATGATGGCCCTGTTCGGCGTCATCATCATGCTGCCCATCTACGCGCAGGACGTGCTCGGCCTCGACACCCTGCGCACCGGGCTCATGCTGCTGCCCGGCGGGCTCCTCATGGGGCTGCTCGCCCCGCTGGTCGGGCGCGCGTACGACCGGGTCGGCGCGCGTCCCCTGCTGCTGCCGGGCACCGTGCTGGTCAGCACGGCCACGTGGGGCATGGCGCTGCTGCTCGGCGAGCAGACGCAGCCCTGGCTCCTGGTCGCGGCGCACCTGACGATGTCCGCAGGGCTGGCGCTGGTGTTCACGCCGCTGTTCACGTCGGCGCTCGGGGCCGTCAGCGCCGACCGCTACTCCCACGGCAGCGCGATCATCGGCACCGTGCAGCAGGTCGCGGGCGCGGCCGGCACCGCCGTGTTCGTCACGGTCCTGTCGGCGGTGGCGGCGGACCGGGCGGCCGACGGCGCGTCCGCGCTCGTCGCGACCGCGGAGGGTGTGCACGCGGCGTTCCTCGTGGGCGCCGTGCTGACGCTGCCCGCGATCGCGGGTGCGCTCGCCGTGCGCTCGGCACCGGCCGGTGCCGCCGTCGCCGGCCACCACTGACACCCGCCGGCACCCCGCGGCGCACGCACCGGGCGCCGCCCGGTCAGGGACCGGGCGAGGGCCCGGCACCGTCGGCGAGGTGCGTGACCGCGTCCAGCACCGCGGCGTGCAGGAGAGGGTCGCCGAGCGGGCGGAAGTGCCCGTCGAGCGGCAGGCGGACGTTGACCGCGCCCGCGAGCTCGCTGCCGCCGGGGACGTGCGGGTCGAACCGCGCGAAGATCGACCAGATCCGCGCGTGCGCCGCGACGTCCCGGGCCAGGGCGAGCAGGTGCACGTCGAGGGGCGACAGCGCCCGCACCGGACGCACCGGGAACCACCGCGCGTACACCGAGCCGGCGAACGGGGTGTTGACGGCCACCAGCCCCGCGACCCGCGGGCCGGCGTGCTCGTCGGCGAGCACCATCTTGCCGATCAGCCCGCCCTTGGAGTGCGCCACCAGCACGACGCGAGTGAGCCCCAGGGCCTCCAGCCGCTCCACCACGAGCGGCATCGAGGCCCCCAGCGGCCGCAGGTTGAGCCCGAGCGCCGGGACCGTGTGCACGGGGTGCCCCGCGGCGTGCAGGGCCCGCGCCAGCGACGTCATCACCGGCCACGTCTCGTAGATCCCGGGCAGCAGCAGGACGGGCGTGCGGTCGCCCGCCGCCAGGGAGTCCGGCAGCGGTGCGGCGAGCACCGCCCGCGCCTGCGCGCGGACGATCCACGCGTAGTCCCGGACCCAGGCCACCCCCTGGCGCAGCCGGTGCCACACCTCCGCGGCCGCCCGCCCGGCCGCCCGCAGCCGGGCCGGTCGCACCGGCACCGTCCTCGCAGCCGGCCCGTCCGTCATCGCGCGACGTGCTCCAGCACGAGGTCCGCGACCTCGTCGGCGCGGGGGTACATCGCGGCGTGCGACGCCCCGGGGACCGTCACGTGCGTGCCGCGCGGCGCCGCGGACGCGAGCCGAGCCGTCCACCCGGGCGGTGCGACCCTGTCGTGCTCGCCCCGCACGACGAGCACGGGCGCGTCGACCTGCCGGAGCCGCTCGGCGACGGGGTGCTGCAGCATGTGCCGCAGCACCGCGAGGTACCAGCGGGGTCCGCACTCGGCGTAGGTACGCGCCAGCAGCGCCTGCGCCCGCACCGGCTCGAAGACGTTGCCGGCCACCAGACGCAGCATCTGCTCGGTGGCGGTGGGGGCGTCGTCGTCGACGGTGGGGCCGACGAGCACCGCGTGGGACGCGACGGCGGGCGTCGTGGCGACCGCCTCGACCACGACCTGCGCGCCCATGGAGTGCCCGACCCAGGTGGCGCCCTCGATCCCGGTGCGCCCGGCCCAGCGCGTGACGAGCCGGGCCAGGTCCGCCACACCGACGTCGGTGCGGGGGCGCGGGACGCGCCCGAAGCCCGGCAGGTCGAGCAGGTGCACGGTCCCGGCGCGTGCGAGCCGCCGCGCGAGCGGGTCGAACGTCGCCGACGAGGCCCCCAGCCCGTGCACGAGCACGACGTCGAGCCGGTCCCGCTCCGGCAGCTCGTCCACCATCGCGTCGCGCAGCGTGCGGGTGCGCAGCGCGAGCCCGTCGATCCGCATCCTGTCGACCCGGCACGTCGTCGCCGTGGGTGCGTGGGCCCGGCCGACCGTCAGCGGCATGCGTCCTCCCGTCGTACGACGCCCGGTGCGGGCGCGCCCCGGGATCGTCGCACGCGCCGACCACCCGCGCAGGTCAGGGCGGCACCCGGCGTCAGCCCGCCGGGAGCTCCAGGACCGTCCGCGTGCCCGCCCCCGGGGCGTCCGCCACCCGCACGTCGCCGCCCAGGTCGCGCGCCACCTCGCGGGCGATCGCCAGGCCGAGGCCCGCACCACCGGCGTCACGCTCACGCGCCTCGTCGAGCCGCACGAACCGCTCGAACACCCGCTCGCGGTCGGCCGGCGCGATGCCCGTGCCGTCGTCGTCGACCAGGACACGGACGACGCCGGGGCCGGGCGCGACCGTCACGGTGACCCGGCTGCGGGCGTGCCGCACGGCGTTCGCGACGAGGTTGCGCAGCACGCGGGTGGCCCCCTCGACGGTGGCGGTCGCGGTGCCCGCCCCGTGCACGTCCACCCGGACGTCCCGCTCCCGGGCCGCGGTCGCGAGGCCCGCCGCGACGTCCGCCGCCACGGCCGCCAGGTCGACCGGCTCGCGCGGGGCGTCCGACGCACCCACGCGCGCCAGCACCAGCAGGTCGTCCACGAGCGTCTGCATCCGGGCGACCTGCGGGGTCAGGTCCGCGACGAGGTCGTCGACGGGGTACGCACCGGGGTGCGCGGCGGCGACCTCGACCGCCGCCCGCGCCGCCGCGACCGGCGAGCGCAGCTCGTGCGCCGCGTCCGCGACGAAGGTGCGCTGACGGGCGGCGGCGACCTCGAGCCGGTCGAGCATCGAGTTCAGGGTGCGCGCGAGCGCCGCGAGCTCGTCGTCGACGGGTGGGACGGGCAGGGCTCCGGGCCCGCCCGCGAGCGCGACCCGGTCGGCCGCGGCGCGCAGCTGCTCGACGGGGGCCAGGGCGCGTCCCAGCACGGTCCACAGCACCACCGCGAACCCCACGGTCAGCACCGGCACCACCAGCAGCAGCGCGACCCGCAGGGCGCGCAGCACGCCCTGGACGTCGGTCGCCGGGACGGTGGTGACGAGCGTGGCGGGCTCGCCCCGCCAGGTCACCGCCCGCACCGCCGCGCGGGCGACCTCGTCGTAGGCACCGGCGTCCGTGCCCACCACGAGCACGTCGTCGCCCGCGCGCTCGCGCCAGGCGGCGAGGGTCGCGGGGTCGACCACCGGCAGGGTGCGGGAGGCGGTCGCGGACGTCGCCAGCACACGCCCCGACGCGTCGAGCAGCTGCGCCACCTCTCCGGGCTGCCGGACGGGCAGCGCGTCCGGCACACGGTCGTCCGCGACGAGCGCGGCGAGCGTCTGCGAGCGCTCGCGGACGACGTCGTCGAGCGCGGCGGTGCGCGCGGTGCCCAGGGCTGCCGAGAGCGCCAGGGCGCCGGCGACCAGGACCACCGCGACGGCGAGCGTGGCGACGAGCGTCAGGCGCGCCCGCAGCGACAGGGCGCGACGGCGCGGCCCGCGCGGCCCGGTGCGCGACGCACCCGCCCCGGGACCGGTCACGCGCCACCGACCCGGTACCCGGCACCGCGCACCGTGGTGACCGCGTCGCGGCCGAGCTTGCGGCGCAGGTAGCCGACGTACACCTCGACGACGTTCGGGTCCTCGCCGCCGGTGTCGAACACGTGGTCGAGCAGCTCGATCTTGCCGACGACCCGGTCGGCGTGCCGCAGCAGGTACTCCAGCAGGGCCGTCTCCCGCACGGTGAGCCCGACCGGGCGGCCGTCCCGCGTGACCTCGCGCGACGCAGGGTCGAGCGTCAGCGCGCCGGCCTGCAGCACCGCCGGGCGCGGTGCGACCGGGCGGCGCACCAGCGCCCGCAGCCGGGCCACGAGCACGACGAACGAGAACGGCTTGGTGAGGTAGTCGTCGGCGCCGACGTCGAGCCCGTCCGCCACGTCGTGCTCGCCGTCCTTGGCCGAGAGCATGAGGACCGGCGTCCACACGTCCTGCGCGCGCAGCGCCGTGACGACCTCGTAGCCGTTGCGCCGGGGCAGCATCACGTCGACCACCAGCACGTCGTACGCGCCGTCGACCGCCATCGCCAGACCCGTCGCGCCGTCGTGCGCGGCGTCGACGGCGAAGCCCTCGGCCGTCAGGCCCCGGCGCAGGGCGTGCACGAGCCCCACCTCGTCGTCGACCACCAGCACCCGCACCCCGGCAGCATCCCACCCGCCGGGCTCCGACCGCGGTGCCCGCCGCGGTCGGCGTCTCAGCGTCCGCTCAGGCCGGTGCGCGCAGAGTGGTGGCATGGACACCGCACCCGCCTCCCCCGCCCGCCCGCGGCTGCGCACCGCGTGGGCCGTGCCCGCCACCGCGGTCGTGGCCGTCGCCGCGGCGTTCGCGGCGCCCCCGCTGCTCGCGTCGGCCGACTCCGCCGGCCTGCCGGAGGTCTCGGCGGCCGAGCTGCTGGACCGCGTCGCGGCCGCCGAGCCGCAGGCGCTGTCCGGCACGGTCGTGCACACCGCCCGCCTGGGCCTGCCGGAGCTGAGCCTGACGCAGGCGTCGGGCGCCGACCCCGTCAGCCTGCTCAGCGGCTCGACGACGCTGCGGGTGTGGACCGACGGCCAGGAGCGCTCGCGCGTGTCCCTGCTGGGCACCGCCTCGGAGTACTCGGTCGTGACCGACGCCACCCAGGCGTGGACGTACTCGTCGTCCGACGACGAGGTCGTGCACTACGCGCTCTCGCCGCAGGACGCCGCGCGGGCCCAGGAGCTGGCGGCCACCGCGACCCCGCCGGCCGACCTGCCCAGCCCCGACGAGCTGGGCCGCGAGGCGCTCGAGCGGGCCGAGAAGGACGCGACGGTCGGCGTGGACGCCGTCACGACCGTCGCGGGCCGCGACGCCTACCAGGTGGTCGTGACGCCGCGCAGCACCACCACCCTCGTGGCGCGGATCGTCGTGGCCGTGGACGCCGCGACGTGGACCCCGCTGCGGGTGCAGGTCTGGAGCAGCGACGAGGCCGCGACGCCGGCGCTCGAGGTCGGCTTCACCGACGTGACGTTCGCCGACCCGGGCGAGGCGGTCCTGACGTTCTCCGCGCCCCCCGGGGCCGAGGTCCGCGAGGTGACCGTCCCGCTGCCGGACGCCGCGGCGCACGCCGCGGCCGCGGACGCGGCGCAGGGCCTGCCGGCGGACCCGGAGGCGATGACGGCGCCCGAGGGCGTGCGCGTCAGCGGCAGCGGCTGGGACACGGTCGTCGAGCTCAGCGGCGTCGACGTCGCGGCGCTGCTGGCGGGCGACCCGTCCGCCCTCGGCGACGACCCGGCGGCGGACGGGCCGCTCGGCGGTGAGGGCGCGCAGGACCTGGCCGAGGACTTCATGCCCGAGGGCGACGGTGCCGGCGTCGAGCTGGACGCGGGAGCGCTGTACGACCAGCTGACCACGCCCGTCGAGGGCGGCCGGGCGCTGACCTCGACGCTGCTGTCCGTGCTGGTCCTCGACGACGGCCGCGTGCTGGTCGGGTCCGTGCCGGTGGACGTGCTGCGCGCGGCGGCGGACGCGTGACGACGCCCGCGGGGGCGACCGCCACGGCGGCCGCCCCCGCGTCGGCGCCCGTCGTGCCGCACCCTGGTGCGGTGGGTGACGACGCGGTCCGCACGCACGGCCTGACCAAGCGGTTCCGTACGGGTCAGGTCGCCGTCGACCGTGTCGACCTGCTCGTGCCGCGTGGGGCGGTCTACGGGTTCCTGGGACCCAACGGGTCGGGCAAGACCACGACGATCCGCATGCTGCTGGGCCTGGTGGCCCCCACCGCGGGCGAGGTGCACCTGCTGGGCTCACCGATGCCCCGGGACGCCGGGCGCGTGCTGCCGCGGGTGGGCGCGCTCGTCGAGGGCCCGGCGTTCCAGCCGTACCTGTCGGGGCGGGCCAACCTCGCGCGGCTGGACGCCGTCGACGCGTCGGCGGACCCGCGCACCGCCCGCGCCCGGTCCGACGCCGCGCTGGACCGCGTGGGCCTGGGCGCCGCGGCCGACAAGCGCTACCGGCAGTACTCGCTGGGCATGAAGCAGCGCCTCGGGCTCGCCGCCGCGCTGCTGCGCCCGCGTGACCTGCTGGTGCTCGACGAGCCCACCAACGGCCTGGACCCGCAGGGCACGCGGGAGGTGCGGCACCTGGTGCGCGAGCTGGCCGACGCCGGGACCACCGTGCTGGTGTCCTCGCACCTGCTCGCGGAGATCGAGCAGGTCTGCACGCACGTCGGGATCATGGGTGGCGGGCGGCTGCTGCTGCAGGGCCCGCGCGCCGACCTCACGGCACGGCGGGCCGCGCACGTCATGGTGCGCACGGCACCGGCGGACGTCGACGCGGCCGTGGTCGAGCTGCGCCGCCTCGGACTGGTCGACGTCACGGTCGAGCAGGGCGTCGTGGACGGCGGCGTCACCGTCGTCGCCTCGGACGCGGCCGACGACGGCCGCGAGCGGCCCGCACCGCAGGACGTCGCGGCGGCCCTGGTGCGCGCCGGTGTCGGCCTGCTCGCCTTCGACGTGCGCCGACCCTCGCTGGAGCAGGTGTTCGTCGAGCTGACCGGGGAGGGCTTCGATGTCGCCCGTTGAGACCGCCGCGGCGGAGCCGCGACCCGTGCCCGCCGTCCGGGAGGCCGACACGCCCAGCCGGCACCCCGGGGCGCTGGGCCGCCTGGTGCGCTCCGAGCTCCGCCTGGTGCTGCGCCGACGCCGCAACGTGGTGCTGCTCGTCGGCCTGGCGTTCGTCCCGCTGCTGCTGGGCGTCGTGCTGCGCCTGGCGCAGGACGCGGGCCTGGCCGGCCAGGGGCCCCCGTTCGTGGCCAGCGTGACGGGCAACGGGCTGTTCCTCGTCGTGGCGTCGCTGTTCCTGTGCACGCCGTTCCTGCTGCCGCTGACCATCGGCATCGCGTCGGGCGACGCGATCGCGGGCGAGGCGTCCGCCGGGACCCTGCGCTACCTGCTCGTGGTGCCCGTCGCGCGCGGGCGGCTGCTCGCCGTCAAGGCACTCGGTGCGCTCACGTTCGCCGCGGCGGCGGTGCTGGCGATCGCCGTGGTGGGGCTGGTGACCGGCGCCGTGCTGTTCGGGGTCGGCGACCTCACGCTGCTGTCCGGCGACACCGTCCCGCTCGGCGAGGGCGTGCTGCGGGTCGCGGGGGTCGTGGCGTACGTCGGGCTGTCGATGACCGGGCTCGTGGCCGTGGGCCTGTTCTTCTCCACCCTCACGGAGGTGCCGGTGGGCGCGATGGCGGCCACGGTGGTGGTGGCCGTCGTCGCCAGCGTCCTGGACCAGCTGCCGCAGGTCGCGGTGATCCACCCGGCGCTGCTGACGCACCACTGGTTCGACTTCGCCGAGATGCTGCGCATCGTCCCCTCGGTGGACGTGCTGGCGCAGGGGCTGGCCGTGCAGGCGGGCTGGGTCGTGGTGTTCGGTGCCCTGGCGTGGGCCCGGTTCACCACCGCCGACGTCACGTCCTGACCGGCGCACCGGGCGCCCGCCGGGGCGTCCCGGTGCCAGACTCGGTGCGTGAGCGTGTACGGGACGGAGCCGGTCGCGGGGCCGGAGGGGCTGACCTACGCCGCGCTGCTCGTGCGGGCGGAGCGGTCCGACGTGCTGGCGGCACTGACGCGGGAGCGGTTCTCCGGCTGGGTGGGCCCGCAGGACGACGGCTGGGTCGTGGCCGTGCCGGAGCACGCGCGCGGCCACGTCGCCGCGCACCGGCGCCGGGTCGACGACCTGGCCGCCGTCGTGGCGCAGGACCTGACCACGGTGGCGGTCGCCGTGCTCGTGCAGCGGGACCGTCTGCTGCGCCTGTGGGCGTCCGACGGCGTTGTCCCGGTCACCGACTACGTCTCCGACGCCCACGTGGCGTACCCGCACGACGACGAGGCCTACGGGACGGAGTGCCTCGAGGGGGTCCGCGGCCTGGCGACGCTCGCCGGGCACCCGGAGGCCGCCGACGACCTCACGGCGCTGCTGGCCGAGGAGCTCGGTGAGTCCGAGTCGGAGTCGGAGCGGCTGATGGCCGTGTGCCGGCTGCTCGGGTGGCCGCAGTGGCTCGTGGCCGTCGACTCGCTGCCGCGGCGCGTGCCCGGCGGCCCGGGCGCGGAGGCGTTCACGCGGCTGCGCGCAGGGCGCACCGGGGTGGGTGGCCTGCTGGCGGCGCGCGCCGCGGCGGTCGTGCGCCGGTCGGAGTAGCCGGCCGGCGCCGTCAGACGATCCGGGCCGCGTCGGGTGCGAGCCGGCGCTGCATGCCCGCGCCGAGCGCGAGGCCCGCGAGCACGCCCAGGCTGATGGCCACCATGGACACGCCCGTGGTGACGATGGTCGTGATCGCCTGGTCGGTCGAGCGCCCCAGCGCGGAGGTCACGCCGACCAGGCCGAGCGCACCGGGCACCAGCAGCCAGAACCCGGGCAGGAACGTCACGAGGAACGGCGGTCCCCCGCGCCGGGCGGCCGCGAGCATCGCGACCGGCGTCATCGCCAGCGCCCCGACGAACGACGACACGACCGCCCCGAACAGCACGCCGCCCAGCACCTGCCCGGCGTACCCGACCACCAGCACGAGCGTGATCCACGGCAACGACCCGCGGTGCGCCTCGTTGTTGGTCGTGACGCCCACGGCGTACACGAGCACCCCGAGCCAGGTCGCGACCCAGCCCAGGGGGTGGTCGGCCCCCGTGCTGCCGACGTCCGCCGCGGGCACGCCGACCAGGCCGGCGGCGGCCGTGATCCCCAGGGCCAGCAGGACCAGCTGCATGACGCCCGCCGCGAGACGGGACGACCCCGCGATCATCTGCCGCGTGGCCAGGTCGATGACCCCCGTGGTGAGCAGCGCTCCCGGCAGGAACGTCACCAGCGGCGCCACCAGCGGGGCCAGCAGCCCCACGGACCAGCCGGTGCGCACCAGCAGCAGCACCGGCACCGCGACGACGAACGCGCAGACCGCCACGATCAGCCCTTGGTAGACAGGGGGCACCCGCCGGGTCGCCGCGGTCAGCACGGCGACCACGCCCCCGAGCGCGGCCGCCACCAGGGTGTCGAGCCACCCGCCGCCGAGCACCATGGACAAGCCGGCGGCGACGGCCACGTAGCCCGCCGCGCGCCGCGCGGTCGACGTCGCCGGGTCCGAGGCCACGATCCTCTGCAGCTGCTCCAGGGCCTCGCGCGGCCGCACGTCGCCGCGCTGGGCGGAGTTGGCCAGGTCCAGCACGTCGGAGACCTGGTCGAGCCGCAGCGCGCGGCTGCCGGCCGTCGACACGGCCGTCTGCACGGTGTCGTGCTGCGGCACCGAGACGATGAGCGCCGTCGGGAACGTGACGACGGCCGCGTCGGGCAGCCCGTTGACGGCGGCCACCCGCTGGAGCGTGGAGTTGACCTGCACGATGGGCGACCCGGCGTCGATCATCGCCTCACCGAGCCGGACGAGCAGCTGCACGGTGACGTCCACGCGCGCCGAGAACGCCTCCGCCTCGGGGGTGCCCGGACCCGGGGAGCCCTCCCCCGTCGGGAGCACGAGCGTCGCGTCGGCGTCGTCACCGACCCGTGGCAGCGGCATCGTCGTCGCGGCGGTGGCGGGCCCGCCACGGCGGGCGCCCGTCACGTCGTCGGCCGTGCCACCGGCGGACGCCCCGTCACCCGCACGACGCTCGGCGACGGCCCTGCGCCACCACCACCACAGCCCGGCCGCCGCAGCCACGAGCACGACCGCGGCCAGCGCCACCACCACCCACGGCACGTTCGACTCCACGACCGCGGGGCGCGAGGAGAACGCCGGGACCTGGACGGCGGGCTCGGTCGTCGGGGTGGTCGGGACGACCGGTGCGGGAGCCGTGGGCGCGGCCGTCGGTTCGGCGGTCGGGAGCGGGGCGACGCCCTCGCCCGGCGTCGCCTCGGGCGTGGCCTCGACGGGCGGGGCCGTGGCCACCGGTGCGCTGGCCGTGGGTGTCGGCGCCGGCGCGCTCACCGTCGGCTCGGGTGCGACCGTCTCCTCCGGCTCGACGGGCAGGACGGGATCGACGGGCTCGAGCGGCTCGAGGAGCTCCAGGCCGGTGGGGAGCCCGAGACCTGTGAGGGACGTCGGCAGCACCGTCACGGCTCGACCTCGAACGTCGTCAGCCCCTGCGGTGGTGCCTCGTGGACCTCGAGGCCGGTGACCCGTGCGTGCCGCGGGCCGCGGGCCAGGAACGCCAGCATGGCGTCGACCTGCTCCGGCGCGCCCTCGACCGCGGTCTCCACGGCGCCGTCCGGGCGGTTGCGCACCCAGCCCGCGACACCGAGACGGGCGGCCTCCTGCGCGCAGGACCAGCGGAAGCCGACCCCCTGCACCACGCCGCGCACGACGACCCGTCTGTGCACCCGGTCCTCCGCTCCCCGCCCGCCCTGTGGGCAGGTTACCGACGCACCGGGGGGCGAGCACGGCGGGAGGGACGGCAGGATGGGGGTCGTGACCATCAACCCCGACCCGCCCCGGCGGCTGCGCTCGGCGCTGTTCGTCGACTTCGACAACGTGTACATCGGCCTGGCACGCCTGGACCCGCAGGCGGCGGAGGCGTTCGCCACCGACCCCGCCCACTGGCTGTCCGAGCTCAGCCAGGGCTCCGACGTCGACGGGGACCTGACGCGCCGCTTCCTGGTGCGCGCGTGCTACCTCAACCCGTCGGTGTACTCCCGGTTCCGTCCCAACTTCACGCGGGCCGGCTTCCAGGTGGTGGACTGCCCGTCGCTCACGCAGCAGGGCAAGTCCAGCGCCGACATCAACCTCGTCCTCGACGCGGTGGACGCGCTGGCGGCCACCACGCGGTACGACGAGTTCGTCATCGTCTCCGCCGACGCGGACTTCACGCCGCTCGCGCAGCGCTGCCGCGCGGACGACCGGCGCGTGACGATCATCACAGCGTCGCCCGCCGCGTCGGCGTACCGCTCGGTCGCGGACACGGTCATCGGCGCGGACGCGCTGGCCGACCTCGTCACCCAGACCGCGTCCACGCTGGACGCGGAGCCCGCCGTGGTGCCGACGCCCGCCGAGCCGGCCGCGGTCGAGCCGGCCGCCGACCCGGTCGCCGCGGCGGCGACGCCGCCCGCCGCGACCCGCGGGTCGCGCGGATCCGGCAGGTCATCCGCCAAGGAGACGCCCGACGAGCCGGCACCCGCCGCCGCACCGGCGCGCACGCCGGCCCGGGCGCGGGTCGCCGAGCGGGTCATGGACGAGGGTGAGGCGCGGGCCCGGCGGGCCGTGCGACGCGCGGTGCGCACCGCCGACGCACCGTTGCCGCTGGGCGCGGCCGCACAGGTCGCGCAGACCGCCGACCCGTCCCTCGCGACGACGCAGTGGGCCGGCGCCGGCAACTTCACGGCGTGGCTGGGGCGCGCGGTGCCGGACCTCGACGTGTCGACGCGCCCGCCGGGGCACGTGTGGGACCCGCAGCGCTTCGGCGAGGCCGACCTGCCGGGTGCGGTGGCCGACACGGCCCCCAACGAGCTGCAGCGTCAGGTCATCGCCGTCACCGACACACCGGGTCTGAGCCAGGCCCAGTACCGGGTGCTGCTCAAGACCCTCGCGTCGGACGTCGCGGCCCACCCCTTCGACCGCGTCGCCACGTCGCGCCGCGTCCACGAGGCGTGCCAGCAGTCGGGCACCAAGGTCGGCCGCTCGACCGTCAACTTCGTGATCTCGGGTGTCCTGTACACCGGGCTGTCGCTGGACGGGGACCCCGGTGCGGAGAAGGTGGCCCGGGCGTGGGCGGACAACGTCATCGGGCTGTGCCGCGGTGCGCGCATGGAGCTGACCAACGGCGACGCGGCCGCCATCCGCGCCTGGGTGGGCGGCGGTCTGGTCACCGCCTGACCCCGGACGCAGGCCGGCCCGGCCGCCACGTGGGCGACCGGGCCGGGAGGGGTGGGCGGGGTGTCAGGCGTACGAGGGGCGCTGCGTCGACCCCGCGGCGGCGGCGGCCGGGCCGCGGTAGGTGCTCGAGCCGAGCCACAGGATCCAGGTGAAGACGACGGACAGCAGCACCAGGCCGACGGTGAAGCCGGCGTCGTGGCCGAACGACTTCGACAGGTCGTGCATGATGATGATCAGCGCGACCACGTTGACGCCCGGGACCAGGAGCAGCAGGAACCACCACAGGGGCCGGCCCACGACCTGCAGCAGGACGATGGTGTTGTAGATCGGGACGAAGGCCGCCCAGCCCGGCTGGCCCGCCTTCGTGAAGATGCCCATGAGGCCGAGGCAGCCGATGACGTAGAAGACGAGGCTGAAGATCAGCGCGACGACCACGCTACCTGCGGCGGCAGCGGCCTCGGCGTCGGTGAGCGGGACCGTGAGAAATGTGGACATGGCGCGAAGGCTAGCGCCCCTGTGAGCCCGCTGTGCCCCGTTCTCACCCGTGATCGTGGGCAGGTGCCGGACCGGCTCCTCCGGTCGGCGCAACCGTCGGTCCGGCGGTGAGGAACCCGACGGTCAGCGTCGCGAGCAGGTCGGGCCGGTCCCGCGGCAGCATGTGGCCGGCCCGGGGGACGACCTCGAGCCGGGCGTCCGGCAGGGACCGCACGAGGAGCCCCGTGTGCGCGTGGTCCACGACGTCCCGTTCCCCCACGACGACCAGCGTCGGCGCCGTGACCCGCGCGAGCCCGGCGGGGTCCAGGCGGGGCTCGCAGGCCATCAGCGCGACGCGCTCCGCGAACGCCCGCAGACGCGGCACGACGCGCGCGAGCGGGCCCGCCACCGCGTGCAGGGCACGGACCCGCGCCTGCACGCGGGCGGTCAGTCCCGCGGGGAACAGGTTGGCGCCCACGACGACGAGGCGCCGCACACGGTCCGGCCGGCGCACGGCCAGCTCGAGGGCGACGTTGCCGCCGTCGGAGAACCCCAGCACGTCGGGCTGCCGCAGCCCCAGCAGGTCGAGCACCTCGGCGACGTCGTCGGCCATCCGCGCGATGCTGAGCGGCCCCGTGCCGCGCGGGCTGCGGCCGTGCGCGCGCGAGTCGATGCCCACGAGCGTGCGTCCCGCGCCGAGGGCGGGCACCATCCGGTCGAAGACGTGGTGGTCCTCACCGTTGCCGTGCAGCAGCACCAGCGGGGGGCCCGAGCCGCGCGTGACGACCCACAGCGGCCCCACCTGCCGCCCGGGCGCCGGGCACCGCACCGCGACCGTCTCGCTCACGCCCCGACCCTAGGCCCGGCGGGGAGGCGACGCCGAGGCGGGCGCAGCGGCCCCCGGGGGCCCCGGCGTGCAGTGCGCCACCGGGCGCGCCGACGCCCACGGCGACCGTGGTGCGGGCGCACCCGCCCGGAATGGGGTGCCGGCACCGGCGGTTGCCCCAGGGGTGACCGCGATCTCCGTGCTCGACCTCGTGCCCGTCCGCTCCGACCAGACCACGGCCGACGCCCTCGCCGCGACCCTCGCGCTCGCGCGCGTCGCCGACGAGGTCGGTGCCCGCCGGTACTGGCTCGCCGAGCACCACAACATGCCCGCCGTGGCCGCGACCAACGCGCCCCTGCTGATGGCTCTCGTGGCGGCCGCGACGTCCCGGGTGCGGGTCGGGTCCGGCGGCGTCATGCTGCCCAACCACTCGCCGCTGGTCGTCGCGGAGCAGGTCGCGCTCCTGGAGGCGGCGTACCCGGGCCGCGTCGACGTCGGCATCGGCCGCGCGCCCGGCGCCGACCCGGTCACCGGCCACCTGCTGCGGCGCGGCGCGACGGGCGACGGCGTGGACACGTTCGACGCGGACGTGGCGACGCTGGCGTCCCTGGTCCGGCCCGACGGCGTGGACGTGCGCGTAGGGTCGTCCACCTACCCGCTGCGCGCCACCCCCCGCGCGGTGTCGACGCCGCAGCTGTGGCTGCTGGGGTCCTCGACGTACTCGGCGCAGCTCGCCGGGCGGCTGGGGCTGCCCTACGTCTTCGCGCACCACTTCGCCGGGCGCGGCACCGCCGAGGCCGTCGCCCTGTACCGCCGGTCGTTCCAGCCCTCGCCGGAGCTCGCGGAGCCCCGCACGATCGCGGTGGCGAACGTCGCGGTGGCGGCCACCGAGGACGGGGCCCGGCGTCTGGCCCTGCCGCAGGTGCGCAGCATGTGGCGGCTGCGCTCCGGGCTCACGCTCGAGCCGCAGGAGCTCGTCGAGGACGCGGAGGCGACGCCCCTGCCCGCCGCCGCCGACGAGGGGGCGGCCGCGCTGACGTCGTCGTGGGTCGTGGGCGACCCCGACCAGGCGGCGACGCAGCTGCGCGCCCTGGCCGACGTGGTCGGCACCGACGAGATCATGCTCCAGCCGATCGCGGGGGCCACCCGCGGCACCCCCGCGGACCGCTCCCCCGCCCGGGAGCAGACGCTGCGCCTGGTCGCCGAGGCCCTGGCCTGACGGACGTCACGCGCCCGCGGCCGGTCACGCGGGCGTGCGCTCCAGGAGCGTGAGCACCTCGTGGTGCGTCGTGTGCGGGAACATGTCGAGCACCTGCGCGCGCACCAGCCGCAGCGAGGGCATGTGCGCCAGGTCGCGCGCCAGCGAGCCCGCGTGGCACGACGAGTAGAGGACCCGCGGCACCCCGCTGGCCTCCAGCCAGCGGCTCAGCGGCTCCCCGAGCCCGCGCCGCGGCGGGTTCACGACCACCAGGTCGGGCATGTCGGGCGCGGCCAGCGCGAAGGCGGTCGCGTCGCCGGCCAGGAAGCGGGTGCCGGGCAGGCCCGCGTCGCGGGCCGTCTGCTCCGCGCTCGCGACCGCCTCGGCGCTGCTCTCCACGCCGACGACGTCACGGCCGGGGCGCGCCAGGTGCAGGGCGAACCCGCCGACACCGCAGTAGAGGTCCCAGGCGGACGCGACCTCGGCCTCGTCGGCCCACGCCACCGCCTGCCGGTAGAGCGCGGCGGCGACCTCGGTGTTCGTCTGGAAGAAGCTGCGCGGCCGCAGGTGCAGGTCCAGGCCGTTGACCCGCATGCGGAGCGTCTCGCGCGGCGTGAGCAGGATCTCCCGGTCCCCCTCGAGCACGGCGGCGTGCGCCGGCTGCACGTTGACCGACGCGACGACCAGGTGCGGCAGGTCGGCCTGCAGGCCGGGCAGGTGCTTGCGGATCCGGGCCAGCGCCTCGGTGCTGCGCAGCACGAACCGCACCATGAGCTCGCCGTCGGGCGACCCGGTGACGATGACGTGCTTGAGCTCGCCGCTGCGTGACGGCACGTCGTACGGCGTGAGCCGCGCGCGGGTGACGAACGCGGCGAGCGGCGCGAACGCGGCCGAGACGGCGGGCGGGTACAGGGGGCAGCCCTGCAGGTCGACGCCGTGCCCGTGGCCGTCGAGGATGCCGAGGGTCGGCGCGTCGACCGTGCCGGCGACGACCATCTTCGCCTTGTTGCGGAAGCCGGCCTCGGCGCTGGTGACGGTCGGCAGCCACGTGACGCCGCCCGGGTCGCCCAGCACCGCCCGCACGTGCCGCTGCTGCTCGTCGACCTGCTGCTGGTACGGCTCGGCGAGGAGGGTGCACGAGCGGCACACCCCCGCGTCGAAGTACCCGCAGCGCACGGCACCAGGGTACGTGCCGCACCCCGCCGTCAGAGAGCTCGGGACGGCGGGGCGTCAGAGCTCGGCGAGGAGCGCGTCGATCTGCCCGACGGCCTCCCGCATGCCCTCGGCCATGCCCATGGCGAGGACCTGCTCGAGCGCCTCCGCGGAGGCGAAGTGCGAGGTGATGGTCATGATCGTGCCCGTGCCGCCCGGCTGCAGCTCGACCACCATGCGGGTCGTCGGCAGCGACGTGTCCGGCTCACCGTGCGCGTCGGCGAACCCGTCCTCGAGCTCGATCCGCCGCGGCTCGTCGACCGCCACGAAGGTCCACCACCCGTGCGCGGTCGTCCCGTCGGGACCGGTCATGTGGTACTTCGCGCCCCCACCGGGCCGCAGGTCGTGCTCGTCGAAGGTGGCCGGCCAGGTGGGCGGGCCCCACCAGCGCTCCAGCGTGCGCGGCTCGGCCCACAGCCGCCACGCGCGCTCGGGTGCGGCGGCGAGGTCGGCGACGACGACGAGGGTCAGGTCGGTGGTGTCGGGCGTGGTGCTCAGGACGGTCATGGCGTGCCTCCGGTCCGGGGTGCGACCCGGGCCACGGCGGCCGCGGGCTGAGGGCCGACCGCATCGGCGGCCGGGTCGTGAGCGGGGCCACGCCCCGGGTCGAGCTCCGCCAGGACGGCGGACATGCGGTCCACGCGGGCTTCCCACAGCTCCTCGAGCTGCTCGAGCAGGGCGGCCGCCCGCCGGACGGTCGCGACGTCGCCGCGGACGATCTGCTCGCGTCCGTGACGCTCCTTGACCACGAGGTGCGCCTGCGCGAGCACGCTGACGTGCTTCTGCACGGCCGCGAAGCTCATCTCGTAGCGCGCCGCCAGGGCCGAGACGGACGAGCCGTCCACGAGCACGCGACGCAGGATGTCGCGCCGCGTCGTGTCGGCCAGCGCCCGGAACAGGCGGTCCGCCGCCCGGTCCTCGTCGGTTCGTTGATCTACAACCACAAGGTTGTACGTTATGCCCGTCGACCGCCTCCCACAAGACCCCACCGCACAGCCCGATGGCGAGGGCGCCCCGGTTCCGGCGGCCCGTCGTCGACCCGCTGCACGACCGCCGGACGCCGAGGCGGCGGGTCGACGTACCCGCGGCGCACGGCACCCGGGTGCGTGCCCGGCTCAGCCGCTCGCGGTGGAGGCACGCACGACGACCCGGGGCGCGACCGTCTCGACGCCCCGCTCCGCGGCTCCCGCGATCCGGGAGAACAGCCGGGTCGCGGCCCGGCGCCCCATCGTCTCGAAGTTCATGTCGACGCTGGTCAGGGCAGGGCGCGAGCCGGCGATCATCGGCTCCCAGTTGTCGAACCCGATGACCGCGACGTCCTGCGGGACGCGCACGCCCCGCTCCCGCAGCGCGTCGAGGACGCCGCGGGCGATCATGTCCGAGCCGCACACGACGGCGTCGATGCCCGGGTCCGCGTCGAGGGCGGCACTCACCCCGGCCCGCCCCCACGCCTCGCTCCAGGAGCCGAAACGCACCGGCCCGACCTGCTCCAGCCCTGCGGCGGCGAGCGCCTGACCCACGCCCGTGGCGCGGTCCTGCGCGGCGGCGTAGGTCGGGTCGCCGGAGACGTGCGCGATGCGCCGGCGGCCCAGCGTGAGCAGGTGCTCGGCGGCCAGCCGCCCGGCCGAGACGTTGTCCGGCACGACGGACGCGTCGTCCGGGTCGTCGGAGGGCGCGTAGGCGTACACCACCGGCACCGGGACGTCGGGACCGAGCGAGGACCGGGGGTCCGTCCGCGACCCGACGATGATGAGCCCGTCGACGCGCCGGCCCAGCAGGGCGCGCAGGTGGTGCTGCTCGCGGATCGCGTCCTCGCGGGCGTCGCACAGGAAGACCGACGTGCTCCCGGCGCCGAACGCGTCCTCGGCCCCCATGAGGATCGGCAGGCTGAACCGACCCTCGAGGTCGTGCGTCAGCAGGCCGACGGTGCCGGTGCGGCCGGCGGTGATGGCGCGGGCGAGCGAGTTGGGGGTGAACGCGAGACGGTCGGCGACCTCCTGCACGCGCCGCCGCGTGTCCGGGTGGACGTCGGCCTTGCCGTTGAGCGCCTTGGACGCGGTGGCCACCGACACGCCGGCGAGCTGCGCGACGTCGCGCAGCGTGACCGGGCGCGTCCGGGTGTCGCTCGTCGCCATGGTCGATCTCCGTCCGGTGACGGGCCCCCGTCCGGGTGCCACCGGGTCAATCATGCCCGAAAACGTCACGACGTCGTGCAGGTTGACCCCGCCGCCTGGCCGCTGATAACGTCCCGAAAAGGGTTTCGGCGATTTTCGACCGACGGTTCTCGCACCGCGCCCGCCGCAGCGACGCGGCCCTCGCCGTCCTGACGTCGCTGCCGATCCTCGTCGTCTTCAGCCTCACCTACCGCCAGCTCAAGGACGGGCTCACCGTCGGCGCGGTGAAGTAGCCCCTCCTGCCACCCCCCCGTCCGGCGCCGCCGGACCGAGCACCACCGGAGCACGCCATGCCCTCGTCCGACATCCTCCGCACCGACCGCCCGAGCCGCACCCCCGACCACGGCCGCCCCGTTGCCCCGTCCCGCTCCCCCTGGCGTCCCCTGGGGCTCGACGAGGTCAGGATCACCGGAGGCTTCTGGGGGGACCTGCAGGACCTCAACGCGTCGACGATGATCGCGCACGTCGAGGGCTGGCTCGAGCGGCTGGGCTGGACGGGCAACTTCGACGCCGCGGCCGAGGGGCGGCTGCCGCTGGACCGCCGGGGCCGCGAGTTCTCGGACTCCGAGACGTACAAGCTGCTCGAGGCCATGGCCTGGGAGGTCGGCCGGACCGGGGACCCCGACCTCGACCGCCGGCTGCGCGCGCTGGCGGCCCGGGTCGCGGCCGCGCAGGAGCCCGACGGCTACATCGGCACGATGTTCGGCCGCACCGGGCAGCGTCCGCGCTGGTCGGACCTGGAGTGGGGGCACGAGCTGTACTGCATCGGCCACCTGGTCCAGGCGGGTGTCGCGCGGGCACGGACCCACGGCGACGACGAGATCGTCCGCGTCGCGGTCCGGGCCGCCGACCACGTGTGCGAGGTCTTCGGACCCGACGGGCCGCACCAGGGCGTGTGCGGGCACCCGGAGATCGAGGTCGCGCTCGTCGAGCTGTACCGGGTCACCGGGGAGCGGCGCTACCTGGACCAGGCGCGCCTGTTCGTCGAGCGACGCGGGCACGGCGCCCTCGGTGAGATCGACTTCGGGCCGACGTACTTCCAGGACGACGTGCCGGTCCGCGACGCGACCGTGCTCGCCGGGCACGCCGTGCGCGCCCTGTACCTGGCGGCCGCGGCCGTGGACCTCGCGGTCGAGGACGCCGACGACGAGCTGCTGGCCGCCGTGGCCGGGCAGGTCCGCACGACCCTGGCCCGCCGCACCTACCTGACGGGCGGGATGGGCGCGCACCACGAGGGCGAGTCGTTCGGCGCGGACTTCGAGCTGCCGTCCGACCGGGCCTACGCGGAGACGTGCGCCGGCATCGGGTCGGTCATGGTGAACCACCGGCTGCTGCTGCAGACGCAGGACGCCCTGCACGCCGACGCCGTCGAGCGCGCGCTCTACAACGTCGTCGCCACGTCCCCCGCGCAGGACGGACGGGCGTTCTACTACACGAACACCCTCCACCAGCGGACGCCGGGACGCGAGGTCGCACCCGACGACGTCAGCCCGCGGGCGGCGTCCAGCCTGCGGGCACCGTTCTTCGCGGTGTCCTGCTGCCCCACGAACGTCACCCGCACGGTCGCGTCGCTGGCGTCGTACGTGGCCACGGTCGACGACGACGGCGTGCAGCTGCACCAGTACGCACCGGCGACCCTCCGGGCCGCACTCGGTGACGGCCGCCGGGTCGAGCTCGAGGTGACGACCGCGTACCCGCACGACGGGCGCGTCGTCGTGCGCGCCCTCGCCGCACCGCAGGACGACTGGACCCTCACGCTGCGGGTGCCCGCGTGGGCCACCGGGGCGCAGGTCACGACGGCCGACGGATCGTCCCGGGCGGCCGAGCCCGGCTACGTCACCGTCGCCGGCCCGGCCGCCGGGGCGCAGGTCGTGCTGGACCTGCCGGTCGCGGCCCGCTGGACGTGGGCGGACCCGCGGGTCGACGCCGTGCGCGGCCAGGTCGCGGTCGAGCGCGGGCCGCTCGTGCTGGCCCTGGAGTCGACCGACCTCGGTCGGGACGTCGCGGCCGCCGTCGTCTCGACGCAGGAGCCCCCCGTGGAGCGGGACGGCCAGGTGCTCGTGCCCGTCGCGGTGCGCGACCTGGCGGAGCGCACCTGGCCCTTCGGCGGGGCACCCTCCCCCGCGCCCGACGACCACCGGCTGGTGCCGTTGGTCCCGTACCACGCGTGGGCCAACCGCGGTCCGTCGACGATGCGGGTGTGGCTGCCCGTGGTGTGACCGCGCGGTCCGCACCGCGCACGGCCGGGCGCGCCCCACGGGTGCCCGGCCGTGCGCGTCCGCCGGGTCACGGGTCATGCCTGCGGCACCCCGGACAACCGCCCGAAACCAGGACCGAACGGATTGTCAGGGGGACGTTGCATCACCTAAGGTCACGACCGCGGGAGCGCTCCCGCACTCGCGTGCTGCGGACGTCGCCGGCCCGCAACCACGTCGCAGGCACAGGGGGAACCACCGATGGACCGCACCGCCGCGCCCGCACCCACCCGTCCCCACCCTCCGGGGCACACCGGGGCCCGACGGGTCGCGCTCGTCACCGGCGCCACCTCGGGCATCGGCGCCGCGACGGCCCTCGAGCTGGCCTGGCGCGGGCTGCGGGTGGTCGTCCTCGGCCGTGACGTGACGCGCGGCACCGGTGTCGTCGACCGCATCCGGGCGTCCGGCGGCGAGGCAGCGCTCGTCACGACCGACCTGTGCGACGACGACGACCTCGAGCGCGCCATCGACGAGGCCACCGCCGTGTGGGGCCGGCTCGACCACGCGTTCAACAACGCCGGCGTGACCGGGCCCGGGACCGTCGCCGACGCGACGACCGAGGACTTCGACCGGGCCTTCGCGGTCAACACCCGCGCCCTGTGGCTGTGCATGCGTGCGGAGATCCGCCACATGACGCGCACGGGCGGCGGGTCCATCGTCAACAACCTCTCGGTGCACTCCGTGCGGACCGTGTTCCACGGCGTCGCCCCCTACGCGGCGTCCAAGGCCGCCGCCCTCGCCCTGACCCGGTGCGCGGCGGTGGAGCTGGCCGGCCGGGGCATCCGCGTCAACGGCGTCGCCCCGGGGCCCATCGACACCGGGCTCTTCCCCGGCGCAGGGCTGCACCCCGACGGCACCGACGCCTGGGAGCCGCTGCTGCCGATGGGTCGCGCCGGCACCACCGGTGAGGTCGCGGACGCGGTCGCGTGGCTGTTCTCGGACGAGGCGAGGTACGTGACCGGCAACGTCGTCGCGGTCGACGGCGGCTTCCTCGCCTGCTGAGGTCGGGCCCCGGTCGCGCGCCCCGGCTCCCGGCGTCCTAGCCTCGGAGGTCCCACCGGCCGAGGAGGACCCCCGTGACGACGCACCGCACCCCGACCACCCGCGCCGGCGACGGGCTCGCGCGCACGATCGGCCGGGTCGCGCTGGGCGGGTTCCTCGCCTTCGCCGGCACGGGCCACCTGACGTTCGCCCGGGAGGAGTTCGTGGCCCAGGTTCCGTCCTGGGTGCCGCTGGACACCGACCTGGTCGTCGTGGGCTCCGGCGTCGTCGAGATCGCCCTGGGCACGGCCCTGGTGGTGGCGCCGCGGCGCTACCGCCCGTGGGTGGGTGCCACCGCCGCGGCGTTCTTCGTCGCCGTCTTCCCCGGCAACGTCGCGCAGTACGTCGAGCGCAACGACGGCTTCGGCCTGGACACGGACGCCAAGCGGCTGGCGCGCCTGCCGTTCCAGGGCGTGCTCGTCCTGTGGGCGCTGTGGTCCACGGGCGCCTGGCGCGCGTGGCGGCAGCGGCGGCGCTGACGGACGAGCGGGCCCGGCTGACGAGCGGGCCCGGACGAGCACCGCCCCCGTCGCGCGGGGGCGGTGCTGACGTCGCGCCGTCGCGCCGTCAGGGCGTGGTGAGGTCGAAGCTGCGGACCGTCACCGCCCCGCCGAGCGCCGTCGTGGCGTGGTTGAAGATGCCGAACCGGTAGCCCATGAAGAACTGCCAGTCGTTGTTCAGGGTGAACGCCGGGCCCAGCGTCCGGAAGGTGCTGCCGTCGGTGCTGTAGGAGAACGTGGCCTGGCGGCCCGACCCCGGCCGGATGTCCGCCGACGCCCGCAGCCAGATCCGTCCCGCGGGCACGCTCGCGCTCGCCCGCTCGGTCCCCGTGCTGGTCGTGGCCCAGGACGAGCTCATCGCGAGCCCGTCGGTCATGACGACCCGGGAGCTGCCGTCGGCGTCGCGCACCACGCCGATCCACGCCGACGACTGCCGCAGCATCGCCAGCCCGGCCCGGTCGCCGACGCGCATCTGCGAGTGGTCGAGCTCGATGGTGGCGGTGGACGACGGCCCCTGGATCCGGTGGGTCAGGGTGTTGCGCGCCGCGTACAGGTCGTTGGTGACCGTGGCCGTCTGCAGCCGCAGCCCGTCGCCGACCGAGAACCGGCTGGTGTCGGGGTTGTGGTTCCACTCCCACCGGTGCCCCAGCGTGCTGCCGGTGAACGTGTCCCGCCCGGTCATCGGCGCGACCGTGCGCGTCGTGCTGATCGCGGGTCGCGGGTACGTCGCACCCCAGCGCCCGTCGACGGTCTGGACGCTCGGCCACCCGTCGGTCCAGGTGAGCGGCGCGAGGGTCGGCATGCGACCGCCGGGGTACGCGTCGGTGAACGCCATGTACCACCAGTCGCCGGCCTGCGTCTGCACGATGCCGCCCTGGTGCGGGACGCCGCCGCCGCTGATCGGGCCGGGCAGGTCGAGCAGCACCCGGCGCTGCTCGTACGGGCCCCACGGCGACCGGGAGCGCAGCACGTACTGGCCGTTCGCGGGCCGCGTCAGCCAGATGTAGTAGTAGCCGTCCTTCTTGTAGAACCGGGCGCCCTCGAGCGTCCCGATGTCGGACGGCGTCTGGTACACCTGCTGCGCCCGCACCTGCTGGGTCCCGTCGGCGTTGAGCTGCGCGACGCTGATGGTGCCGTTGCCGTACGCGATGTACATGGTGTCGTCGTCGTCGACGAGCAGGCCGGCGTCGTAGTAGCACTGGTTCATCCGGGCCTTCTTGGTCCACGTGCCGTCGACGGCCGAGGCCGTGTAGACGTACGTGCGGTTGAACTCCGTGCAGCCGTACCAGTAGTAGGTGCTGTTGCTCCTGCGGTAACCGAGGGTCGACGCCCAGATGCCCTTGACGTACCGGTTGCCGCCGGTGAGGTCGTACTTCGCGTCGTCGAAGTCGAGCCGTGGCACGGAGTGCCCTGCGTACTCCCAGTTCACGAGGTCGTACGAGCGCAGGACCGGGGCTCCCGGGGAGTAGTGCATGGTCGAGGCGGAGTAGTAGTACGCGTCGCCCACGCGGATGATGTCGCCGTCGGCGAAGTCCTGCCAGACGACCGGGTTGGTGAAGGTGCCGGTCACGGGGGGTGGTGTCCTCGTCGGGCTCGGGGTCGGGGCCGGGGTGGTGCTCGGGGTCGCTGTCGGCGTGGCGCCGACGGGCACCGCCTGCCACTGCTGGTTGGTGCCGCCCCAGCTGTTGTACTGGACGATCTCGGCGTTGTCCCCCGTCGCCGCGTTCTGCACCTCCAGCGCCTTGCCGGAGTTCCGGTTGACCAGCGTCACGTACCCGGTCCCGGTGTCCTGCACCCGCCACTGCTGGTTCGCTCCCCCGTGGTCGGCGTACTGCACCACGCGGGCGCCGTCGGCGGTGGACCAGCCCTGGACGTCCAGGACCTTGCCCGACAGCACGGAGCTCACGCGGTGGTAGCCGTCGCCGGCGTCGATGAAGCGCCACTGCTGGTTCGTGCCGGTGCCACGGGTCCACTGGGTCAGGCGGGCGCCGTCGGTGGTGGCGAAGTTGTAGACGTCGAGCGCCTTGCCGCTGTTGCGGTTGACCAGGACGTACGCGGTCCCGGCGTCCACGGCGGCGGCTGCGGGCAGGGCGACGAGGGACGCGCAGACGGTCGCGAGCGCCGCGAGGAGGGCTGCGGCGGCCCGCGGGCGCCGCGACGTCGGGGCAGGGGTGACACGCATCGGGGCTCCTCGGGCAGGAGGGCGGCGGACGCGCCGGAGCGCGGTGTGATCGTTCACAACCCGCCATGGACGACACCGGTGTCGTCGGGGGCTGTGTCGTCATGCTCCCGCCGGGTCAGGGCGACCACAAGGCCGACGGGACCGTCGAAGCGTTTCACCCGCGCGGCGTCCGCGTCCCGCGCGCGGGGACGGTGCGCGCCGGGCGACGCGGGGTCGAGGCCGCCGCGTCGTGCGGGAGGCTGGGTCGGTGACCGAGACGAGCCCGCTGCCGATCACCCGCTACGCGTCCGTCGTCGCGACGAACCTCGCGACGCCGTGGCCGTACCACCTGGTGCACCTGGCCACCGGACCGGACGACGTGCGCCCGCCCGCCGACCTGTACCCGGCCTTCCACACGTCCTTCGACTGGCACTCCTGCGTGCACATGCACTGGCTGGGGGTCGAGGTGCTGCGCACCGGTCACGAGGACACGGTCCTACGGGCCCGGATCGACGCGAACCTCACCGCCGAGCGCGTCGGGGGCGAGGTCGCGTACCTGCGGGCGCACCCCGCCTTCGAGCGGCCCTACGGCTGGGCGTGGGCGGCGCGCCTCGCGGCGTCCTGCCGCGCCGCGGCCGACGCGGGCGACGAGGACGCCGCACGCTGGGCCGACGCGACCGCGCCGCTGGCGGACACGGTGCTGGACCTCGCCGTTCCCTGGCTCGCCCGCATCGAGCACCCGGTGCGCCACGGCGTGCACAGCAACACCGCGTTCGGCCTGGCGCTGCTGCTCACGGCCGCCGACGACCTGGGCCGCACCGCCGCGGCCCGGGCCCTGCGGACGCACGCGCGCCGGCTGTACGGCACCGACCGGGACTGGCCCGCCCGCTGGGAGCGCAGCGGGCACGACTTCCTGTCCCCCGGCCTGGCGGAGGCGGACCTCATGGCCCGTGTGCTGCCCGCGGACGAGCTGCGCCCCTGGTTCACGGCGTTCCTGCCCCGGCCGGGCGAGGCCACGTCACCCGCACGCGTCGTCGACCCCACCGACGGCCACGCCGTCCACCTCGACGGCCTCAACCTCTCGCGCGCGGGCGCGCTCTTCCGCCTCGCCCGCGCCCTGGACGACCCGTCGCTGCGCGACGCCGGCGACCGCCTGCTCGCCGCCGGGCTCGCCTCCCTGGACAACGAGGACTTCGTCGCGACGCACTGGCTCGCGTCGTTCGCGTGGGACGCGACGACGAGCCGGTGAGCGCGGGGGCGCGCGGCCGTGGGACCTGCTCGATCGTGGACACGCCTCACCGGGTCCGCGGGACGGCCGGGGTCAGACGTGCGCGGCACCCCCGGCGCCGTGCCCCACGGGCGCGCCCCCGAGCCGCGCCAGGGCGCCGTGCGCCGCGACGACCCCCGTGCTGAACGACGCCTGCAGCAGGTAGCCGCCGGTGGGCGCCTCCCAGTCGAGCATCTCGCCGGCGACGAACGTGCCCGGCAGCGCGCGCAGCATGAGCGACCCGTCGACCTGCGACCACGCGATGCCGCCCGCGGTCGAGATCGCCTTGCCCATCGGCATCGTGTCCGTCACCACGACCGGCACCGCCTTGAGCCGTTCCGCCATGCCGGAGGACGGCAGCGCTCCGGCACGGGCCTCGCGGAGCAGGCCGATGCCGGCGGGGTCGAGGCCGACCGTGCGACGCAACCAGCTCGACCCCGAGTCCTTCGGCCGGCGTCGCTGCAGCCGCTCGTCGAGCTGCGCCACGGTGAGGTCCGGACGCAGGTCGACCTCCACGACGCAGCGGCCCTGCGCGTCGAGGACCTCCCGGATCGCGGCACCGAGCGCGTAGACCGGTCCCCCCTCGAGACCGGTGCTCGTGAGCATCGCGTCGCCGCGCACCCGCACTCCGGGACGTCCGCGGACCGTCAGCGCGACGTTCTTCAGCGGCGTCCCGGCGAACCGCTGCGCGAACACCTCGGTCCATGCGACGCGGACCCCGACGTTGGCCGCCCGCAGCGGCGTCACCTCGATCCCGCGCTCCGTGAAGGGCCCGACCCAGTCGCCGTCGGCCCCCAGCCGCGGCCAGGACGCACCCCCGAGTGCGAAGACCGTCACGTCCGCGCCCACCTCGGACGTCGTCCCGTCCGCCCCGGTGAACCGTGACGCCCCGTCCGGCGACCAACCGACCCACCGCCGCCGCTTCTCGATCCGTACGCCGAGCTCCGCCAGCCGCGCGAGCCACGCCCGCATCAGGGGCGTCGCCCGGAACGAGCGAGGGAAGACCCGACCGCTCGACCCGACGACGGTCTCCTCCCCCAGGCCCGCGCACCACGCACGCAGGTCCCCCGGGCCGAACACGTCGAGCATCGGCCGCAACCGGTCTGCGGCCGCGCCGTACCGGGCGACGAAGGCGTCACGCCCCTCGGTGTGCGTGATGTTCAGGCCGCCGTGCCCGGCCAGCAGGAACTTGCGCCCCACCGACGGCATCCGGTCGTGCACCACGACGTCGACGCCGGCGCGCGCCAGCACCTCGGCGGCGATCAGGCCGGCCGGTCCACCACCGACGACGGTGGCGGTGGTCATCGGCGGGGACGGACGCGGCGGTCGTGTGTCGGCACCGGGCGAACGTAGCGGACCGGCGGGCGACCGCCGTCACCTGACGTGCACGTGGCTCACGCGCCGTTCGGCATCGTGAGCGCGCGGGCCACGCACGACGACGCCGAAGTCGACGACGAGCCGCCGCAGGACTGAGCAGAGAACGCTCGAGGCCCGCCCCCAGACGGGGACGGGCCTCGATGCAATCGGCGAAGAGTGCCTTCGCGTTCGACGAAGACCTCGACGTGGAGGTGGCGGGAATCGAACCCGCGTCCGATGACGTGGGACCAGGGCTTCTCCGGGTGCAGTCCGCAGTAGATTTTCTCAGCCCCCACGATCACGCGGACAAGACGTGGACGGGCTCAGTCGGCTGAGAGTCCCGCCCGCCCCACCGACGAGGACGGACAGCAGTGGCTCTCTAGATGACGCCGGGAACTAGATCGAGAGCATGTCTAGGCCGACGGACTTCGAAGCCTCGCTCAGGCGGCGAGGGCGAAGTCGGTGCGCTTGGAATCGGCACCTATGAGTTGCACGGAGCGTTTACGAGATAACCGTGCATCCTCGACCCGCTTCACCTGGCTCGACGATCACCGTCGAAACCGATCACCCCCATGGGTGTATGCACTTGTCAAGATCGCCGTCCGCCCTGGTGGGGCGGCAGGCGTGGACCAGCGTACGTCACAACGTCCGCCGGTGTCATGGTCATTCCCGCCTGCGCCGGCGCGGGCCGACGGCACCGGACAGCGCACCCCACGGTGCGGCCCGGTGCCGTGCGCGGCCCACGTCACGCCTGGCCGGCCGGGTCCTGCTCCGGCGTCGCGTCCTGCGACGGAGCGTCGGACGACTCGTCCTGCGGGGCGTCCGAGCGGTCGCGCGGCGAACGACCCGGGCGCTCGTCGGTCGAGCCCGCGTCCTCGTCCGGACGGACCTGCGACCGACCCTCCGACGCGTCGCCGTCCTGCGCCGACGGACCCGCGCCGCGGTCACCACGGTCACCGTGCTCGCCGCGCCCACCGGGCCGCTGCCCGTCGAAGCCGCCTCGCTCGCCCCCGCCGAAACGCTCGCCCTGCCACTCCTGGTGCATCCCGCGGTCGTCGCCGCGGTCGTCGTGCATGGCCAGCGCCACGGTGCCGCCGCCGATGACCAGGCCGAGGACCAGGGCGCCGCCACCGATCAGCGACGTCGCCAGCACGCTCAGGCTGCGGCCCTTGCCCTTGCCCTTCTCCGACGCGGGCTCGACGGGCGTCCCGCCCGGCACCGGGTCCGTCACGGGTGCGACCGGCTGAGCGGCCGCGGGCTGCGCCGGCGTCGTGGTCTCCGGGGTCGCCGCGGCGTCGGCCGGGCGGTTCCTCGTCGTGTCCTCCATGCTGCTGCTCCTTCCGTCGGCGCCCCGACGGCGCCTGCTGCATGACAGGACACCTCCCTGATCCTGGAACGTGCTGAGATCGACCTAGGACCCACCTGTGGACCGGACGGCGCACCGGTGGGACGCCGGCGACGGGGACGTGGTCAGCGCGCCCCGGGCCGTCCGGCCGGGCCGCCTCGACGCGTGACCTTCGCCAGGAGCTCCTTGGCCCTGCGCTGGTTCTCCGGCTTCGCCATCTCGCGCCGGGCGATCTGTGCCGCCTTCAGCGCGAGTCCGCTCTTCATCGCTCTGCCCAGGTATCCCATGGCTGTCCACCTCCGTGGTCGTGGCGTCCCACCGTAGGGCGGCATGCGCGGCGGCGCGCGCCGGGGCCGGGCGTGCCCGTCCTCCGGATCGCGCGCCCCGGTGCACATGTCGGTGCCGTCCTCCACGATGGCCTCATGGACCTGCCGGTGATGCCGCCCGTCGCGCCGATGCTCGCGAAGTCGGTCAAGGAGATCCCCGACACCGGGCACGTCGAGCCGAAGTGGGACGGCTTCCGCACGATCGTGTTCCGCGACGGTGACGACGTGGAGCTCGGCAGCCGCAACGAGAAGCCGATGACCCGTTACTTCCCCGAGCTGGTCGAGTCGCTGAAGGCGAACCTGCCGGAGCGGTGCGTCGTCGACGGCGAGATCGTCCTGGTCTCCGGCGACCGCCTCGACTTCGACGCCCTGCAACAGCGCATCCACCCGGCGGCCAGCCGGGTGAAGCTCCTGGCGGAGCAGACACCCACGTCGTTCGTCGCGTTCGACCTGCTGGCCCTCGGCGACGAGGACCTCACGCACCGGCCGTTCTCGGAGCGCCGTGCGCTCCTGGTCGACGCGCTCGCCGGCGCCCGTCCCCCGGTCCACGTCACGCGCGCCACCTCCGACATGGCCGAGGCCCAGGCGTGGTTCCGGCAGTTCGAGGGGGCCGGCCTCGACGGCGTCGTCGCCAAGCCGCTGGGCGCGCCGTACCAGCAGGACAAGCGGGCGATGTTCAAGATCAAGCACGAGCGCACGGCCGACTGCGTCGTCGCCGGCTTCCGGTGGCACAAGTCCGGCGACGTGGTCGGCTCGCTGCTGCTGGGCCTGTGGAACGACGAGGGCCACCTGCAGCACGTCGGTGTCAGCGCGTCGTTCCCGATGGCCCGCCGGCGCACCCTGCTCGACGACCTCGCGCCCTACCGGGACGTCGACCTGGCCGACCACCCGTGGGGCGCCTGGGCGGACCAGGCCGCGCACGCCGACCGACGCATGCCCGGTGCGGTGAGCCGCTGGAGCGCGGGCAAGGACCTGTCGTTCGTCCCGCTGCGCCCCGAGCTGGTCGTGGAGGTCGCGTACGACCACATGGAGGGCGACCGCTTCCGCCACACCGCGCAGTTCCGCCGGTGGCGGCCGGACCGTGAGCCCCGCTCGTGCACCTACGCCCAGCTCGACGAGCCGGTCCGGTACGACCTGGCCGACGTCCTCGGCCCCTGAGATCCCGGTACGGCGTCGCTCACACGGCGAGCAGCACGGCCGCCGTCACGGCGAGGGTCGCGACGACCTCCCCCGCACCGATCACCGCCGGCCGCACCTGCGGCCACCGGTGCGGCACCAGCCAGGCACGCAGCGCCAGCAGCGCGCCCACGAACCCGAGCAGCGGATGCACCAGTGCCCCCGCCGCGGCGGCCACCACGTGGTAGACCACGGAACCCCGCAGGACCCGCGGGTCGTCCCGCTCACGGATCAGCGACTTCACGTACGGCACGGTCCCGAGGAAGTACACGGCCAGCACCACGGTGGCGGTCCACACGGCACCGGACCGCGGGTCGCCGGTACCCAGGCCCGCGGCCACCGGCGTGAGCAGCGCGGCCGCGAGCACGGTGACGGTGTCGTTCCACCACGAGCGGTCGGCGCGGCGCAGCGAGGCGTAGAGGCTCACGCCGAGCAGCGGGGCGAACGCCGGCGCCCACAGCAGCAGGTGCGGCGCGACGCCGAGCAGGACCCCGAGCAGCATCAGACCGGCGGCGCCGTACACCGCGACCGGCGCCCGGTAGCGGACCTTGCGCCCCGACCTCAGCCACAGCCCGGCGGCGTGGTACGCGAGGTACCCGACCAGCCAGGCGACCAGCAGCAGCACGTGCCGCCACGACCACCCGCCGAGGACCCCGCCGACGACCGGCGGGACGACGAGCATCGCCCACGCACCGTGCTGGCGCGGCACCCAGCCCGGACCGGGCCGTCGGCGGCGGGGGCGCGCAGGGCGCACGTCGCGGACCGGCGCCGGGGACGAGGCCGGGGTGGAGGCGCTCATCCCGGCAGGCTAGGGCGCGGCACCCGCGGCCACCTGGGCCCCAGGTCCGTGCTCCGTCAGTCCGCCAGGCCGATCGCGTACCCGACGAAGAACAGCACGGCGAATGCCACGACGACGCCGATGATCACGTAGGCCGCCCAGTTGGCGCCCCGCGACCCGGTCGCGGGCTGGTGGTCGGACGCACCGGACGTCGACGACTCCCCCGGCGGTGTGTCACCGGGAGCCACGGAGCCGCCCGGCTCCAGGCCGGGCGTGGTGGCCGGGTCGGGGTCGGGGCTCGTCGGTGTACTCATGCCGCTCCTCCTGTCGTGCCGTCGTCCCACGGTGCGGGACGTGCGGCGACCCGGCAACCGCAGGAGCCGCACGGATCGCCTCCGTCGCGCGCTGCGCGGGTCTCAGCCGTCGACCAGCGCGAGCAGCTCGGCGTCCAGGGCGATCTGCGTGTCCAGGGTGACGTAGCCCCGCTCCTCGAACAGGACCGTGACCCGCTCGGGCTCCACGACGCTCACCGTGCCGGCCCCGAACTCCCGGTGCCGCACCTCCTGCCCGGGGCGGACGGCCCCCTCGGCGACGGCCAGGGACGTGCCCGCGTCACAGCTGTCGCAGCGGCCGCACGGCTCGGTGCGCTCCTCCCCCAGCAGCTCCAGCAGCAGGCGGCGCCGGCAGTCGGTCGTGTCGGTGTAGGACCGGACGAGCTCGACCCGCGACGCCTCCAGCCGGGCGCGCCGCTCACCCTGCTCGTGCACCTGCTCCAGGACGGTGCGCGGGTCGGCGTCGGCGACCAGCGACACGCGCCCGTCGTCGTGCCGGACCGCCCCGACCTGCTCGAGCGTCGCGAGGGCACGGACGACGGTGCGACGTGCGAGCCCCGCGCGCTCCGCGAGCACCTGCTGGCCCACGGGGCCCTCCGCCAGCGCGGTCAGCACCTTCGCCAGCGTGCCGGGACGCGGGCCGCCGCCACCGCGCTGGTACCGGGCCAGTGCGTGGTCCTCGGCACGGTGCAGCACCAGGCCCCGGGCAGGCTCACCGTCCCGGCCGGCCCGCCCGACCTCCTGGTAGTACTGGTCGAGCGTGGCGGGCGGCCCCGCGTGCACGACGAGGCGCACGTCGGCGCGGTCGATCCCCATGCCGAACGCGGACGTCGCGACGACGACGTCGTGCCGGCCGGCCAGGAAGGCGTCCTGCGTGGCGGCCCGCTCCGCCGCCGGCAGACCCGCGTGGTAGACCAGCGCGGGCCGCACGTCCGCGAGCCGCTCGGCCAGCCGCTCGCAGTGCGCCCGGGTCCGGGCGTAGACGATCACCGGACCCGGCTCCGCGGCGACCTCGGCGACCACGCCGGCGTCCCGCTCGTCCTCCGTCGCGGTCGGCCGCGCGCCCAGCCAGATGTTGGGCCGGTCGGCGTCGTGCACCAGCACGCGCGGTTCCCGCATGCCCAGGAGCCGCACGATCTCGTCGCGCACGTGCGTGGACGCCGTCGCCGTCAGCGCCAGGATGCGCGGTGCACCGAGCCGTCGCGTCGCGGCACCGACCAGCAGGTAGTCGGGCCGGAAGTCGTGGCCCCACTCGGCGACGCAGTGCGCCTCGTCCACGACGACGAGACCCACGTCGGCGCCCGTCAGCGCCTCGAGGACCACCTCGCGCTGGAGCTGCTCGGGCCCCAGGAGCAGCACGTCGAGGTCGCCGGACGCGGCCGCGGCCAGGGCGTCGCGCTGCTGGGCGGCGGTCCGCACCGAGCTCACGGACGACACCCGCAGCCCGGACTCCCGCAGGGCCCGCTCCTGGTCGCGCTGCAGCGCGATCAACGGCGACACCACCACGGTGAGCCGCGCCGCGACGAGGGTCGCGATCGCGTACACCGCGGTCTTGCCCGCACCCGTGCGGGCCACCAGCACCGTGTCATGGGTGTCGAGCCCCGCGAGGGCGTCGCGCTGCGCCTGCCGCAGCGCGGTTCCCTCGCCCAGCACCCGGCCCACGGCCTCGTCCAGCTCCCGGTCCTCGGTCACGCCCACCGTCCCTCTCGTCGGATCCGGGGTGATGTCTACCCGCGGCGGCGCCCGCGCGCGCGGTGAGCGCGGTCCCGTCGCCGTGCAGCCACAGGTGTCGCGCCCACCGCGCGGGTGCCGTGCCGGGCCCGTACCGTCGGGACCGGTGGCGCGCCGCGAAGCCCGCGGCCCGGCCCGGGCTCAGGAGGTCTCGCATGAGGACGACGCGACGCCCCCACGACGTGGTCGTCGTGGGCTCCGGGTTCGGCGGGCTGTTCGCGACCCGCGCGCTGGCCGACGTGCCGGGTGTGCGCGTCACCGTGGTCAGCGGCGTGAACCACCACCTGTTCCAGCCGCTGCTGTACCAGGTCGCGACCGGCATCCTCTCCTCGGGCGAGATCGCTCCCGCGACCCGCGACGTGCTGCGGCGTCAACGCAACGCGCGCGTCCTGCTCGGGGTCGTCGAGGACGTGGACCTGGAGGCCCGCGAGGTCGTCCACCGGTCCGTCCTCGGCCTGCGCCGCACCCGGTTCGACTCGCTCGTGGTGG
The DNA here is from genome assembly GCF_018388445.1 of Cellulomonas wangleii. NCBI lineage: Bacteria > Bacillati > Actinomycetota > Actinomycetes > Micrococcales > Cellulomonadaceae > Cellulomonas > Cellulomonas wangleii. The sequence continues at coordinate 1,384,986 of NZ_CP074405.1, read as the reverse complement.
CCGCGGGCGCCGGTCAGTCGTACTTCGGCGCCGACCAGTTCGCCGAGCACGCCCCGGGTCTGAAGAGCCTGGACGACGCGCTCGAGGTCCGTGCCCGGATCCTCGGCGCCTTCGAGCTGGCGGAGCTCTCGGGCGACGACGACACCGTCGACCGGCTGCTGACGTTCGTCGTCGTCGGGGCCGGGCCGACGGGTGTCGAGATGGCCGGGCAGGTCGCCGAGCTGGCGCACCGGGTACTGCGCGGCCAGTTCCGCCGCATCGACCCGACGCGTGCCCGCGTGCTGCTCGTCGACCCCCTCCCCCAGGTGCTGCCCGGGTACCCGGAGCGCCTGTCCACCGCCGCGGCGACCGAGCTCGTGCGCGTCGGTGTCGAGGTCTGGACGGGCTGGAAGGTCGTGGACGTCGACGAGCTGACCGTCACGGTCGAGAACGGCGACGGGCACCGGCGGACCGTGCCGTCCGCCTGCAAGGTCTGGGCGGCCGGCGTGGCCGGGGCACCGATCGGGCGGGTGCTCGCCGACCGTGCGGGGGTCGAGACGGACCGCGCCGGGCGTGTCCCGGTCGAGCCGGACTGCTCGCTGCCGGGCCACCCCGAGGTGTTCGTCGTCGGGGACCTCATGCTCAACGGCAGGCTGCCGGGTGTCGCGCAGGTCGCCATCCAGAGCGGCCGGCACGCGGCCGACCAGATCCGCCGGCGGGTGCAGGGCGAGCCGACCGGGCAGCCGTTCGTCTACCGGGACAAGGGCAGCATGTCGACCGTGTCCCGGTTCTTCGCCGTTGCGCAGGTGGGGCCCGTGCGCACGGCCGGCGTCACGGCGTGGGCGCTGTGGCTGGGCGTCCACCTGGTGTACCTGGTGGGGTTCAAGAACCGCCTGACGACGCTCCTGCACTGGGCCGTCTCGTTCGTCGGCCGCGGCCGTGCCGAGCGCGCGTCGACCTGGCAGCAGGTGGTGGCCCGCAACGCGCTGCGGCAGACGGGTGAGGCCGCGCCGGCGTCACCCGGCGAGGGCTCCGCAGCCTGAGCGCACGGCCCGGACGCGGCCGGCGGCTCACCAGCCGCCGCCACCCCCGCCGCCGACGCCCCCGCCGGAGAACCCACCGCCGCCGAGCCCGGAGCCACCCGACGTCCCGGGCGTGGGTGCGCTGATCGCCGCCGTGGTGATCGACTCGAACCTGTCGATCGCACCGACGAACCCGGTGCCCCAGAACCCTGTGCCGTACGCGTACGTGCCGACGTACCACGTGGGGGCGGCGACCACCACGCCCTGCGCCGCGAGCTCGGCGAACACGCGCGACCAGCGGTCCGCGAGGCCGAAGACGATCGCGTAGGGCAGGTACCGGCTGAAGATGTCCTGCCCCTCCTCGAACCGGATCTGGTTCGCCTCGGCGGTCGCCAGGTAGCGGCGGAAGCCGAGCGCCTGGGCGAGCACCGCGGTGCCGTCCGCCGTGCGGGCGGGCGCCGAGCCGCTGAGCACGAGGACCAGGATGCCGACCAGCAGCAGCGCGACGCCGACGAGCGCGAGACCGGGCACGACACCGACCGCCATGCCGATCATGAGGCCGAGCCCGCCGACCACGGCGAGCAGGACGCCCACGACGATCCACGCGGTGCGCACGCTCTTCGGGTTGGCGCGGAACCACCCCACGCTGGTCACGTGCTGGTACAGCATGTCCTGCACCTTGGCCAGCGACGCCGCGAAGGTCGTCCGCAGCTCCGAGAGCCGGACCTCGTCACCCGTGCGGAAGAGGTCGCCGAGCAGCGTGGCCTCGAACGGCAGCAGGCCCTCGGTGCCGGACCGCAGTCGCACGAGCGTCCAGTCCTTCGGCTTCTTCCCGGGCTTCGAGCGCGGCACCTCCTCGATGCGCAACCATCCGCGCACGGCCAGGTCGATGATCGTGGCGGTCACATCCACGGGGTCGGCCTTCTCGTCGACGAGCGTGCCGATCTCCCCCGGCCGCGTCCCCTCGGGCGGCTGGAACTCCACGCTCACGGGCGTGCGGCGGTCGCGGTGCCCGGTCGGCACCTCCATGCCCGCGGCCGGTCGCAGGCCCGGGGTCAGGCCCAGGTACGCGCGGTCCCGGCCGGTCCGGCGGACCTTGCTCACCGCCAGCCCGCCGCCGAGCAGCACGATCACGGCGGCGATCGCACCGCCCACGCTCGCAGGACGCAGCGGCAGCAGCGGGTCCGGCTTGTCGCGCAGGATCGGCTGCACGCCGGGGAACGTGCCGCCCGGCCACCCCGTGACCGTGGTGAGCTGGTCACCGACCGGGACGACGTCCTGCGTGAACGTCGCGGAGTCACCCGCGGACGTGGCGGAACCGCACGGCGTCGTCGACCCCTCGGGGCCGACGAAGCACGCGACGCCCTCGACGGTGGCCGGCCCCGTGACGGTGACCGACAGGTCCGACAGGGGGATCTCCCAGCCCGGGCCGATGACGTTCCAGTACAGCTCGTCGCCCGAGTGCTGCGCGTTCGCGGGGTTGATCCAGCCCTCGACCGTGAACTCCACCCGGTACGTCTGGACCCCGGAGACGTCGTCGACGTCCTCGTCCCCGATCCGCAGGATCATCGCGGACGTCTCGTCCTCGCGGTTCACGTCGGCCGGGGCGCCCGTGGGGCTCGAGGCCCGCACGTCGCTGAACTCGAAGACGCGGTCCTGCTCGTCGTCGTACGACACGCGCGTGGGGAAGGTCAGGTACGGGCCGTGACCCGGGTCGTCGCCGTAGTCGAAGTCCAGGTCGATCGCGACGGCCACCGTCCCGTCGACGGCAGCCTCGGCCGTGACGTCGTAGCGCGTGATCTCACGGCCGCTGGTCATGTCGCCGGGCGTGCCGGCGGCGAGCGCGACGGGCGGCGCCAGCAGCAGGACGCCGAGCGCGACGACCACGACGAGCGCCAGCACGACGAGCCGTCGTACCGCACGGGAGAGCACAGGGTCGGGTCCGGCTGGTCGTGCGTTCGTCACCGGTCGCGTCGCTCCCTGATCGCTCGCTGCGCCTCGAGGTTGTCCTGCCGCTCGCGCAGCGCCTGTCGCTTGTCCCAGTCCTTCTTGCCGACGGCCAGGGCGATCTCGACCTTCGCCCGGCCGTCGAGGAAGTACAGCGCGAGGGGCACGATCGTGTGCCCCTTCTCGCGCGTGCGCGCCTCCAGGCGCTCGATCTCCTCGCGGTGCAGCAGCATCTTGCGCTTGCGCCGCGGTGCGTGGTTGGTCCACGTGCCCTGGGAGTACTCCGGGATGTGCACCCCGTGCAGCCAGGCCTCGCCGCCCTCGACCTCGCCCCAGCCGTCGACCAGCGAGGCCCGACCGGCGCGCAGCGCCTTGACCTCGGTGCCCGTCAGCACGAGCCCGGCCTCGAGCACGTCCTGGATGAGGTAGTCGTGCCGGGCCTTGCGGTTGGCGGCGACCATCTGGCGGCCGTCGGCCTTCGCCTTCGCCACGGCACGGCCCTCCGTCCTGCTGCTCGTCGGCGGCACGGGGCCGCCGGGTGGGGCGCCCCTCGGGCGCGGCGCGGCGGTTGCCGCGGGGTCGAGCCTACCGGCGGTCCCCGGCCGGCTCCCAGGTCATTGCGACGCTGCCGTCACAGACCCAGGTAGGGCCAGGGGTTCACGGTGCCCCCGTTGAGGTACACCTCGAAGTGCAGGTGGCACGCGGCCGACGTGCCGGTGTTGCCCGCGTAGCCGATGACCTGTCCCGCGCTGACGCGTGCACCGGCACCGACGCTGAACGACGACAGGTGGTTGTAGCTCGACATGAGCGACGAGCCGTTCACCCACCCGTGGTCGACCATGACCTGGTTGCCGTACCCGCCGCGGTACCGGGCCCACTGCACGGTGCCGGACCGGGCGGCGTACACGGGCTCGCCGCACCGGTCGCGCAGGTCGATGCCCGCGTGCAGCCGCCAGTAGCCCAGCACGGGGTGCAGGCGGTTGCCGTACTCCGAGGTCACCACCATCGGGTTGTGCGCCGTGGGGTTGGCGAACAGGGCACCCGGTCGGGCACCTCCGGGCTGGGAGCTGCCGCCACCACCGCCCCCGCCACCACCGCCACCGCCGTTGCCGTTGCCGTTTCCGTTCTGGGCGGCGGCACGGCGCGCGGCCTCCTCCTGCTCGCGCTGCACGCGCTGGGCCTCGACGATCGCGGCGAGCTCGCTCGCGACCTTCGCCCGCTCGGCGTCGTTGGCCGCGACCTGCGCCTCCGCCTCGGACCTGCGCGACTCGATGTCGGCCTTGCGCTGCTGCTGCTCGGCGACCAGCCGCTCGACCTCGGCCTTGGCCGTCTCCGCCTGCGCCTGGGCCTGCCGGGCCTCCTCGAGCTTGACGTCGGCGGCTGCCTTGAGCTCGTCCACCTTCGCGCGGACCGCCGCCTGCCGCGCCTGGGCGTTCTTGTTCCTGGCGGCCAGCTCGGTGAGCTCGTCGAGCACCTGCGTCTGCGTACGCAGGGCGGTCGAGACCATCCCGTACTTCTCGACGAAGTCCTGGGAGCTGTCGGCGTCGAGCACGACGCTCATCCCGGAGACGTCGCGCCCGCCCTTGTACGCCTCGCGCGCCATCTGGCCGATGGCGACCCGGATCTCCTGCTCGCGGGCGTCGTCGACAGCGATCTGCTCGACGATCGCCGCCTCCTCGTCCTGCGCGGCCTGCAGGCGTGCGGCGAGGATCTCGGCCTCGCGCTGCGCGGCCTGGGCGGCGGCGACGGCCGCGTCGAGCGCGGCCTGGGCGGCGGGCAGCTGCGCCTCGACCTCGGCGAGCCGGGTCAGGGCGGCGGCCAGCTCGCCGCTGAGCTCCTCGATCGCCTCGGCGAGGTCCGCGGCACGCTGGTCCGCCGCCTCGGCACGCTGCTCGGCCGCGGCACGCTTGTTGGACAGGTCGTCGGCCACGGCCGGCCCGCCCGCGGCGACGAACGCCGGCGCCGCGACCGCGAGGGCCGCCAGCAGCGCGACGACCGCCTGCAGCGGACGCCGCCGGGCGCCGGTGGAGGGGGTGCGGTCGGGTCGGGGCATGGTCATACCTTCGTGTATCGGCTCAGGGTGACCAGGGACGAGATCGCCGCGAGGACGAACGCGACGACGATCAGCAGCGGGGCGATCGCCAGCACGTCCGACGTCCCGACGTACGGGATCCACGGCACCGACTGGCCCAGCCAGTCCGTGACGAGGTACTCGACCCCCAGCCACAGACCGCCGATCGCCATGGCGGCGCCGAGGGTGGCGGCGATCGCGCCCTCGAGCATGAACGGGAGCTGGATGAACAGGGTCGACGCCCCGACGAGCCGCATGATGCCCGTCTCCCGGCGTCGGCTGAGTGCCGAGAGGCGGATCGTCGTCGTGATGAGCAGCACCGCCGCGAGCAGCATGATCCCCGCCAGGCCGGCTGCGGCCCACGTGGCGCGGTCCAGCACCAGGAAGAGGTTGTCGAACAGGCGGCGCTGGTCCTGCACGGACTCGACGCCCGGCCTGCCGGACACGACGTCGGCGACCACCTGGTACTGCTCGGGGTCGCTCAGCTTGATGCGCAGCGAGGAGTTCATGTCGTCAGCCGTCACGGCCGACGCCCAGAACTGGTCCTGGAACTGCTCCTGGAACGCCTCGTACGCCTGCTGCTTGGACTCCTGGTAGATCTCCTGGACGAAGTCCGCGACCTCGGGGGCGTCGAGGGCGGCGAGCACCTCGGCCCGCTGCTCCTCGGTGACCTCGCCGGCCGCGCACGTCGGCGCGGTGGAGCCCGTGGGGCACAGGAAGACCGAGACCTCGACCTTGTCGTACCAGTCGTCCTTCATCTTCCCGATCTGCGTCTGCAGCAGCGCCGCGGCGCCCAGGAAGGTGAGGCACACGAACGTGACGAGGACGACCGAGATCGTCATCGACAGGTTGCGGCGCAGGCCGATGCCGATCTCGGAGAGGATGAACTGGGCGCGCATGTCCGATCCCCTCAGCGGTCCGAGCCGTAGACGCCGCGCGACTGGTCGCGCACCATCTCGCCCGTGCTCAGCTCGATGACGCGCTTGCGCATCTGGTCGACGATCTCGTCGTCGTGGGTCGCCATCACCACGGTGGTGCCGGTGCGGTTGATGCGGTCGAGCAGGCGCATGATCCCCAGGGACGTCGTCGGGTCGAGGTTGCCGGTGGGCTCGTCGGCCAGCAGGATCGCCGGCCGGTTGACGAAGGCGCGGGCGATCGCCACACGCTGCTGCTCACCGCCCGACAGCTCGTGCGGGCGGCGCTTCTCCTTGCCGGCCAGGCCGACCATGTCCAGCACGTCCGGCACCGTCGTGAGGATGTGGTGCCGCGGCTTGCCGATGACCTGCAGCGCGAACGCGACGTTCTCGAAGACCGTCTTCGTGGGCAGCAGGCGGAAGTCCTGGAAGACCGCGCCGATCTGGCGGCGCAGGTGCGGCACCTTCCAACTCGACAGCGTGCCGAGCTCCTTGCCCGCGACGAACACCCGGCCTGCGGACGCCCGCTCCTCACGGAGCACCAGACGCAGGAACGTCGACTTGCCGGAGCCCGACGCACCCACGAGGAAGACGAACTCACCGCGCTCGACGTCGAGGGACACCCGGTCCAGCGCGGGTCGTGCACCGCGCGCGTAGACCTTCGTCACGTTCTCGAACCGGATCACGACCGACCTCGCCTCGTCCTGCCCCCGGGCGTCGCCGGGGCCGCCCGCGGGCCGCGGGCCTCATCGAGGGTAGGAAGGCCCTCACCCGGACGGGGGCAGGACACGCCGCCGCCCGCCTGTGAATCGGCGCGCAGGACGGACGACCGTCCGACTCGTCCCGGTCCGTCCCGGACGCCGGTCCACGACGCCGGGTGGCGTCCGGTCAGGCGTCGGCGATCTGCTGCCCGCGGCGCCAGCGGATGCCGGCCTCGATGAAGTCGTCGATGTCACCGTCGAACACCGCGGCGGGGTTGCCGACCTCGTGCTCCGTGCGCAGGTCCTTGACCATCTGGTACGGCTGCAGCACGTAGGAGCGCATCTGGTCGCCCCACGACGCCTTGATGTCGCCCGCCATCTCCTTCTTCGCGGCCCGCTCCTCCTCCTGACGCTGCAGGAGCAGGCGCGACTGCAGGACGCGCAGGGCGGCGGCACGGTTCTGGATCTGCGACTTCTCGTTCTGCATGGACACGACGATCCCGGTGGGGATGTGGGTCATGCGCACGGCCGAGTCGGTGGTGTTGACGGACTGCCCGCCGGGCCCGGAGGACCGGAACACGTCGACCTTGATCTCCGACTCGGGGATCTCGATGGAGTCGGTCTGCTCGATGAGCGGGATCACCTCGACGGCGGCGAAGGACGTCTGCCGGCGACCCTGGTTGTCGAACGGGGAGATCCGGACCAGACGGTGCGTGCCGGCCTCGACGGACAGGTGCCCGAACGCGTAGGGCGCCTTGACCTCGAACGTCGCCGACTTCAGCCCCGCCTCCTCGGCGTAGGACGTGTCGAGCACGGACGTGGCGTACCCGTGCCGCTCGGCCCAGCGCAGGTACATGCGCATGAGCATCTCGGCGAAGTCCGCCGCGTCGACGCCGCCGGCACCCGCGCGGATCGTGACGACCGCGTCGCGGATGTCGTACTTGCCGGCCAGCAGCGTGCGGACCTCGAGCTCACCGAGGTCCTTGCGGATCTTGACGAGCTCGGCCTCGGCCTCGGCGAGCGTGTCGGCGTCGTCCTCCTCCGCGGCCATCTCGACGAGCGTCTCCAGGTCGTCGATGCGCCCCCCGAGCCTGGTGACGCGGTCGAGCTCGGACTGCGTCGAGGACAGCGCGCTGGTGACCTTCTGCGCCGCGTCGGGGTCGTCCCACAGGTCGGGGGCGGACGCCTGCTCGGAGAGCACGGCGATCTTCTCCCGCAGCGCGGTGGGGTCGCTCACCGACTGGATCGACTCCAGCGTGGAGCGCAGCTCGCGGATCTCGGCAGGGAAGTCGGTGGTGGCCACGGCCGTCCAGGCTACCCGCTCCGGGGGGCCGGTCCGTCGGCCGTCACTGCGTCACCGTGCGCGAGACCAGCACCGGGCACGCCGCCCGCGCCACGAGCCACTGGCTCACGGAGCCGAGCACGAGGCCCGCCAGCCCGCTGCGGCCGCGCGTGCCGACCACCAGCAGGTCCGCCTTCTCGGCGTGGCGCGCGAGCACGCGCGCTGCGGGACCCTCCTCGACCAGGGTCTCGACCTGCACGTCCGGGTACCGGTCGCGCAGCAGGGTCCGCGCGCGCTCGAGCGAGTCCTCGGCCGCGCGCCGGGCCACGTCGTCGGGCGAGACGTCGGGGTGGTCCCGGACCCAGTCGGCCAGGGAGCGGCCGTGCAGCGGCCCCTGCCAGCACGCGACGACCCGCAGGCGGGCGCCCGTGCGCGCCGCGTACCGGCCGGCCGCCTCCACGGCACCCAGCGCCTGCCGTGACCCGTCGACACCGACGACGACGAGGTCGGTGGGCGCCTCCTCGGGGCTGGTGCGGGGCACGATCACGACCGGGCAGGGCGCGTGCTGCAGCGTCGCCAGGGCGACGGACCCCATGAGCACGCCGGACAGCCGCGCCGACCCCTGCCGGCCCAGGACGATCAGGGGCGCGTCGACGGCACGGTCGACCAGGGCACGGGCGGGTGGCCCGTCGTCGAGCACCGCCTCCACCTCGATGCCCGGCACGGCCTCGCGCGCGACCTGGGCGCCCTCCTCCGCGACCTCGCGCGCACCGTCGCGCACGTACGCGGACGCGGCGCGCGTCGGCGGGGTGTCCAGCTGGCCGGCCAGGCCCCACACGTGCACCACCTGCAGGGGCAGCCCCAGACGCTGGGCAGAGCCTGCCGCCCACCGGACCGCGGCCACCGCCTCGGGTGAGCCGTCGTACCCCGCCACCACGTGCTCGGTCATGGGTGTCCTCCTCGACGTCTCGATCGTCCCGCCGCCGCGCGCCCGGGACAACCGCGCGATGCGCCACGCGCATCCTCTTGACCGGTCAAGTGAGGCGGCGTAGCGTCGAACTCGCCAACTTGATCGGTACAGAAGCGATGGGAGCACGACATGAGCCTCTTCGGCACCGGCTTCGGCGTCCGCGCGACCCAGATCCGCGCGACCAGCGCCCACGCGGACGCCCCCCTGGTCCCCCTGCGCCCCGGGGACCTGCGCGCCGAGCGTCGTGCGCGACGCCGGCGCACGCGCCCGTCGCGCACGGCGCGCGCCCGGCTCGCGGCGGCGAGCCTGCTGCACCGGCTGGCCGATGCGCTGACCCCGGCCCCCGAGCGGCTCGGCCGGCCCGTGGCATGACGGCCCGCCCGGGCGCCGCGGCCTACGCTGGTCCCCGTGACGCGGGGACCGAGGGCGGGGACGACATGGGCCGCGTGACGCTGCAGACCGTCGCCGACGTGGTCGGCGTCAGCCGCATGACCGTGTCCAACGCGTTCTCCCGCCCCGACCAGCTCTCGGCCACGCTGCGCGAGCGGATCCTCGCCGCGGCGGCCGAGCTCGGGTACGCCGGCCCGGACCCGACCGCGCGGGCGCTGGCGCGGCGGTCCACCGGCGCGGTGGGCGCGGTGATGACCGACTCCCTGGGCGAGGCGTTCCGGGACCCTGCGGCGGCCGCGTTCTTCGGGGCGCTGGCCGAGGAGCTCGCGCCGACCGGCCTGTCCGTCTCGCTCATCCCCGCGGCGGGCGTCGGTGGCCACCTGCACGCGCGCGACCTGCCGATCGACGCCGCGGTGGTCTACGCGTGCGCCGGTGACACCGAGGCCGTCGGCTGGCTGGCCCGGCGCCGGCTGCCCCTGGTGTTCGTGGACCAGGAGCCGCTGGCGGGGAGCACGGGCATCGTGCTGGACGACGTCGGCGGCGGCCGGGCGGCGGTCGAGCACCTGGTGGGCCTGGGGCACCGCGACATCGCGGTGCTGACGATGAACTCGGGCCTCACCGCCCCCGCGTGGCGCGCCGACCCGTCCGCGGACAACCCGACCCAGGTGGCGCGCAAGCGGACGGCGGGCGCCCTGGCGGCGCTGGCGGACGCAGGGCTGACCGGTCGGGTCCTCGAGGTGCCGGACAACCGGGCCACGGACACCGCCGCCGGCGTCGAGCTGCTGCTGGCCGACCCGCAGCGCCCCACGGGTGTCGTCTGCTTCTCCGACCTCATGGGCGCCACGCTGGTGCGCGCCGCGCAGCAGGCGGGACTGACGGTCCCGCGCGACCTGTCCGTCGTGGGGTTCGACGACTCGTTCCTCGCCCAGACCGTCCGGCCGGCGCTGACGACCCTGCGGCAGGACTTCGACGCGAAGGGCCGGCTGGCGGCGCAGGCGCTCATCGACGCCCTGGCGCACGCCCGCGGCGACGGCCCCGAGCCCGCGCCGACCACGGTGGTGGTGCCCGTCGAGCTGGTCGTGCGCGGCAGCACCGGTCCGGCCCCGGCCTGACCCACCCGCCCGGCACGGGCCGCCCGCACGACCGCCCGGTCCGCCCACCCGGGGTCACGAGGCGCGTGCCGCGCCCTCGGCCTCGAGCGCGATGCCGTCGGTCCACGGCGCCAGCACCCACGTCACCAGCACCGGGCGCGTAACCGCGCCCAGGCGCACGACGGCGGTCCGCCCGTCGGGCGTGGACGCCTCGAGCACGCGGACGGCGTCCCACCGTGCGGCGGGGTCCGGGTGGTCGCGCACGTACTGCTCGACCGCGGCCCGTACCGCGGCGTCGGTCAACGGCACCCCGCCCGCGTCGCCCGGTTCGGCGAAGTAGCGCGCGCCGACCTGGTCGGCGGCCGAGAGCGCCGCCAGGTCCGCCACCGCGAGCAGCCGCTTGCGGTCCAGGTGCACCCCGGTGGCCGCGGCGACGACCAGCACCAGCAGGATCGCGAGGACGGCGAATCCCAGCGACAGGACCATGACCTGCCCGCTGTCGTCACCACCGCCGGCGCCCGTCCGCGCGCGGCGCCAGGAGCTCGGCGCCCCCGGCCTCATCGCGCCGCCCGGTAGGCGTCGACCGGCGCCACCCGCTCGGCCGTGACCGGGACCTCGAGCGGGACCACGTCGCGCACGAACGTCGGGACGAACGGCAGCGGCACGCGGACCTGCACGGTCGCCGCGACCTCCGCACCCGGCGTGAGGCACGGGTCGCTCGAGCACCGGACGGTCAGCGCCGCTGCGGGGTCGTCGTCGAAGCCCTGGTCCGCGAGCGCCACCCCCACGGCGGTCACCGCACGGGCAGCGCCCTGCCGGGCGTCGTCCGCCACGACGTACACGCGCGCCGCCTCCCGCGCGGCTCCCTCCGTCGCGAACGTCGCGGCCTGGATGCGGCCGAGGACGAGCACGAGGTAGACGATCGGCACCAGCAGCACGAGCGAGATGCCGAGGAACTCCACGAGCGCGCTGCCCGCGTCGGCGTCCCGTCCGGCCGTCCGGGCGCGGTGCCGCCGCCGGAGCCGGGCGACGGCGGTCACGGCCACTCCACGGGTGCGTGCCCGTCGAGCCGCATGACGCCACCCGGGCCGAGCAGACCGACCACGGGCAGCGGCACCCGGACGCTCACCTCGACGAGCTCGAGCCCGGCGGCGTCGACGCGTCGCGCGGTCACGTCCTGCGCGTACCGCTCCGCGAGCGACGCCCGCAGCAGCTCGGTGGTGCGGGCTGCGCCCTCCGCGGGGGTCCGGCCCACCTGGGCCGCGTAGCGGGCACCCTCCGCCGCCGCGTCCACGCAGGTGTTGCGCACGTGCTGGACGAGCGCGAGCTGCAGCACGGAGGCGAACAGCACCACGACCAGGCCCCCGACCAGCGTGAAGTCGACGATCGCGGAGCCCCGGTCACCGGCGCCGCGCAGTTCCGGGGCGGACCTCAGGTGCCCGATCCGGGCGAGACGCCCTCGATCGCGTCGAGGAACAGCCGCTGCAGCGCGTCGCCCGCGGCCAGCCACAGCACCGACACCAGACCGGCCGTCATGAGGGTGACCAGCACCCAGCCCGGCACGTCGCCCCGCTCCGGGTGACCACCCGCCGACGCCCGGTGCACCGCCGCGCTCCACGTCCGGGACCAGAACCTCGTCGCCATGCTCGACCTCCGTCGTCACCGCGCGGACGCCGGGCGGCGTCGCGCTGCTCGTCGCGGCCGGGGTCACAACCCCACCCGCAGGACCACCGCGCTGGGGAAGACGGCGAACAGGACGGTCACCGGGAGGATGAGGAACACCACCGGGACCATCATGAGCACCTCCTTGCGCCCGCCGGTCTGCATCAGGGCTCGCCGGCCCTCCTCGCGGACGTCCTGGGCCTGCGCCCGCAGCACGTCGGCCAGGGGTGAACCGCGCTCGACCGCGACAGCGACGCCTTCGGCGAACCGCGCCAGCGCGGGGAGCCCGGTCCGGTCCGCGAGCGCCTGGAGGGCGCCGGTCAGCGGCGTACCGGCCCGCGCGTCGGCCAGGGTGCGGGCGAGCTCGTCGGCCAGCTCGCCGTGGGTCTGGCGCACGACGCGCTCGAGCGCGCCGGTCGCTCCCTCCCCCGCGCTCACGGCCAGCGCGAGCAGCTCGGTGACGGTGGGCATCTGCGCGAGGAGCCGCGCCTCCCGGCGGGCGACCTGCCGCCCCACCAGCCAGTCGGGCACCAGCGCGCCGAGGAGCCCGCAGACGGCGACCAGCGCGACCAGGGGCACCACGGCAGCACCCCGGGTGGCGGCGAGCACCACGGCGGCGAGCAGCCCGACCGCGAGCCCGACGACGCCCGAGACGACCTGCTGCGCGCGCAGCTGCTCGACCGTCTCGTGACGACCGGCGCGCGCCAGCCGCCGCCGCACGTCGGCGGCCGGCGACCCCAGCCGGGCGACGAGGCGCACCCCGTCCGCCAGGAAGGGCGCCACGAGTCGGTCGACCGTGGCCCACGGACCACGCGCCGCCTCGGCGCGCAGCAGGCTCGACGTGCCGCGCGTGCGCAGGTAGGGCCCGACCCGCTGGTCGAGCGTGATCCGCCGGGCGCCGAGCCGCAGCGCGACGAGCACCAGCCCGCTGCCCAGCAGCAGGCCGGCGAGCGCACCCAGCACACGGGGGCTCATCGCAGCACCCGAGGGTCGTCCGGCAGGCGGGCGACCCGCAGCATGACCCGGTACGCCACGACCGTGCAGACCGCGCCGGTGACGAGGACGACCGCACCGGCGGTCGAGTCGTAGGCGCGGATCGCCTCGGGACGCGTCGCCAGCATCGCGAGCACGACCCACGGCGCGGCGACGGCCAGGCGGGCGGCGTACACGGTCCAGCTCTGGCGCGCCTCGATCTCCCCACGGGTGCGCAGGTCCTCACGCAGGAAGGTCGACAACGTGCGCAGCAGCCGCCCCAGGTCGGTGCCACCGACGTCCCGGGTGAGACGCAGCGCCTCGATGATCCGGTCCGCGACGGGGTCGGCGAGCCGGTCCTTGAGCACGTCGAGGCTGTCGACGAACCGCCCGGTCGCGCGGTAGTCCTCCGCGAACGCGCGGAACGGCGGGCGCAGCTCGGCCGGTCCCCGGTCACCCAGCTGGGCGACCGCCTCCGGCAGGGACAGCCCTGCACGCACGCCCGACGCGAGGTGGTCGACCACGTCGGGCCACAGGCCGCGTGCGGCGGCGAGCCGACGGCGGGCCCGGCCCCGCACGAGCGCCGAGGGCGCGGCGGCCGCGAACGCGCCTGCGCACAGGGCGACCACCGGGACCGGCACGACGAGGAACGCCAGTGCCGCGACCAGCAGGCTCGCGAGCGCGCTGACACCGATCAGCGCACCCGGCGTCACGGCGCTGACACCGGCCTGCGTCAGCGTGTCGCGCGTCCGCACGGTCCAGCCGTCAGGCCGCTGCCCGTGGCCACGCGCGAGCGGCCACCAGGACCACCAGACGCACGCGAGCCCCGCCCCCAGCAGCAGCCCCACGACGACGCCCACGGCTCAGCCCTGCCGCAGCATCGCGGCGACGTCGAGGCCGGCCCGGGCGAAGCGCTCGACGTGCGGCGGGAACCCGTCCCCACGCACGAGCACACCGGCGCGCGTGGTGAACAGGTCGGCCGTCTCCACGACACCCGCCTCCACGCGACCGGGCACCGCGACGACCTCACGGGTGCGCCGCCGCCCACGGGCGTCCAGCTCCAGGTGAACGACGAGGTCCACGGAGGACGCGACGGTCGGCACCACGAACCGGTCCGAGATGTTGCCTCCGGCCAGCAGCGGCAGCGTGCACAGCTTGCTGAGCGCCTCCCGTGCCGAGCTGGCGTGGATCGTGCACATCGCGGGGATGCCGCTGTTGAGGGCGATGAGCAGGTCGAGCGCCTCCGCCTCCCGGACCTCCCCCACCAGCAGCCTGTCGGGGCGCATCCGCAGCGCCTCCTTGACGAGGCGGCGCAGGGTGATCTCGCCGGTGCCCTCCAGGTTGGGCTGCCGCGTCTGCATCGCCACCCAGTCACGCACGGCCGGGCGCAGCTCGAAGACCTCCTCGCAGCTCACCACCCGCTCGCGCGGCGGAACGGCCCCGGCCAGGGCGTTGAGCATCGTCGTCTTGCCGGCCTGCGTCTGGCCGGAGACCAGCACGTTGAGGCCGACCTGGACCGCGGCCCGCAGGAACGCGGCCGCCTGCGGGGTGACCGACCCCAGGGCGACCATGTCCTCCATGCTCGTGGCCCGCACGACGTACTTGCGGATGTTCACCGACCAGTACCGTCGCGTGACGTCGGGGATGACGGCGTGCAGCCGTTCACCGCCGGGCAGGGAGGCGTCGACGAACGGGCTGGACAGGTCCAGCCGCCGCCCGGAGACCTTCAGCATCCTCTCCACGAGGTCCCGGACCTGGGCCTCCGTCAGGATCGTCGTGGTCAGCTCGGGCTCACCGCGCCGGGCCACGAAGACCTGCGACGGCGAGTTGATCCAGATCTCCTCGACCTCCTCGTCGTCCAGGTAGCGCTGCAGCGGTCCCAGCCCGGCCACGGCGTCGACCACCAGCTTGTGCGCGGCGGCGGCGTCACCCAGCGGCGGCACGGCCCCGAGCAGCGAGCGCTCGTCGTAGTCGGCCATGGCGGCGTGGACCAGCGCCACGACCCCGGCCCGGTCCCGCACCGGGTCGAGCCCGCGACGCCGGACGAGCTCACGGACCTCCCCCTCGAGGATCGTCACGCCGTCCGCCACCACCGTCACCACCCTCACCGTCCCGCGTCCCGCGCCGCAGATGTCCCGTTCGTCCGTATCCGGCAGCGACGGTAGGGCATGGCGCGCCACCGCGGGGCGGTTCGTCCACAGGACGACGCGGGAGGGCCCGCGACTCGCCGGGGCCGCTGGTCCCGTTGTGCCCTGATCTCGTCCCGCCGCACCGGGCGGAGGAGACAAGGAGTACTGGCGCACCATGACCACCAGCACGGTGAGCCCCGCGTTCAGCGTCTTCACCTCGGCGGAGGTCCAGGAGGTGATGGAGCGCGCCGGCACGATCCGCTGGAACCCCTCGGTGGAGGGGGCGGGTGCGACGGTCGTCACCATGGAGACGTTCGTGTGGGTGCAGGACACCACCACGGCCGCGACGTCGCGGCACGCCCGTGCGGTCCCCGTGCGGGGCGCACGTTCACACGTAGGTTGGGTTCCGTGAACACTCCCCCACCCACGGGTGACCAGCACGTGCTGCAGCACGGTGACCAGGTCGCCGTCGTCACGTCCGTCGCCGCGAGCCTGCGCGAGTACCGCGTCGGTGACCGGGACGTCGTCCTGCCGTTCGCGGTCGACTCGATCGCCCCCGCGTTCTCCGGTGCCGTGCTGGCGCCGTGGCCCAACCGGCTGCGCGACGGCACGTACCGGTTCCGCGACGTCACCTACGAGGTGCCGCTGACCGAGCACGAGCGCCTGACGTCGCTGCACGGCCTGCTCGCGTACGAGCGGTTCGCCACCGTGATCGCCACCGAGGACTCGGTGACGCTGCGCCACGACCTGGTGCCGATCCCGGGCTACCCCTGGCCGCTGCGCCTGGACGTGACCTACACGCTGGGCGACGACGGCCTCACGGTGGCGCTCGCCGCGACCAACCAGGGCACCGACGTCGCGCCGTACGGCGTCGGGTTCCACCCGTGGCTGTCCCCCGGCCCCGGCACGGTCGACGAGTGCACGCTGCAGCTCGACGCGGCCCGGTCGGTGACGGTCGACGAGCGCCTGCTGCCCACCGGGACGCAGTCCGTCGCGGGCGACATGGACCTGCGCGCGGGCCGCCCGCTGGCCGGCGTCACGCTGGACGACGCGTGGCTCGAGGTGACCCCCGACGCCGACGGCCTGACGTGGGCGACCCTCACCGGGGCCGACGGCCGCACCGTCGCGGTCTGGGCCGACGCCACGCTGCCCGCGTGGCAGGTCTGCACGGGCGACGGCATCCCCGGCATCGAGCGCCGCGGCGTCGCGGTCGAGCCGATGACGTGCATCGCGGACGCGTTCCGCACCGGCGACCTGCTCGTGGAGCTCGCGCCCGGCGCGACCCACGAGGTCCGGTGGGGCATGTCGCTGCGCTGAGCCGTCCCGTCGGCGGGTCCGCTGCGGCGGGCCCGCCGGCGTGCGTCAGGTGCCGCCGCGCGTCACCGACGCGGACCGGCCGACCGCGACGTCAGCCGTAGTACTCGCCGTCGGCCTTGACGCCCTTGGTGTACTCCCAGTGCCACGGCTCGTACGGGCCGGAGCCCCCGCGGACGGCCCAGTTGGGCTGCTCCCAGCCGAACGTGGGTCCGTTGTCGTTCATCCACGTCCAGCGGGCGCCCGACGTCTGGATCGAGCAGAAGTCCATCGCGAGGCCCCAGCCGTGGTTGCTCTTGCCGGGGGTGGCGGCCAGGCCGCCCTTCTGCGCCTTGACGGCCTTCTGCTGCGCGAGCGTCCGGTACCCGGACGACAGGCACAGGTCCGTCCCGAACCGCGCGACGTGGGCCTCGTTGAGCTCGGCGAGCGCGACGGCCGCGTCGGCGCGCATCTGCGTGCGCCCGTCCCACAGCGTGCACAGGTCCTTGGTCGCCAGCAGGCCGTTCTCGCCCGCAGCGCGCACCGACCCGTCGCAGCCGGGCAGCGCGGAGCGCTCGGCGTCCCGCGAGACGTCGGCCAGGGCCCGCAGCCGCGAGCTGGAGTCGGTCGACATCAGCGGGGTGGGGGGCAGGTCCGTCAGCGGGAGGGCGGTCAGGGCCGCGACCGTCGACGGGAGGTTCGCGTCCGCGGCGGCCGTGGTGGCGACACCCATGACGATCTCGCCGTCCGCCACGCCCTGCGTGACCGGCACGACCACGGTGACCCCGACCAGCGCGCACAGCACACCGGCGCGCCCCAGGACCGTCGTCGAGCGCCGACGCGCGGGGGCGTCACCGTCGTCGGTCGCCACGATGCCGCGCCCGACGGGCTGCGCCGCCACAGGGACGGCTGTCACGTCGGCGTCCGGTCGCGCACTGCGACGGCGCGCGCGTGTCGTCGGCTCCGCTCGGTGGGATCCCACGACACCTCCGCTCACTTCGTCCCGCTGGTCATCGGCTCCCCCGATGCGGTTACGAAACCATAACGGGCTGCGCGCGCCGCTCCAAGGGCCTGATACGTCACAGGACGGTCGCAATCTGGACACGTGCACGACACACCGGGCGACACGCCGCGTCTTCACGGATCCTCCACCGCCGCAGGTGCCGTCAGCGGGCCGGATCACCCCGGCGCCGGTGCGTCCTGCACCCCGGTCGGGGGCCGCCCGGCCGTGCGCCCGACCTCAGCGCAGCTGGCCCCGCTGCATCGCGTCGCGGACCTCGCCGACGAGCTCCTCGAGGATGTCCTCGAGGAAGACGACACCGGTCGTGCGCCCCGCGTCGTCCACGCGGGCGAGGTGCGAGCCCGAGCGCTGCATCGCCTCCAGCGCCGTCTCCACCTCGTCGCCCGGCGCGACCACCGCGAGGGTGCGCACGCGCCAGGCCGGCACGGGCTGCGTGCGTGTCGCCTCGTCGGCGTACAGGACGTCCTTGATGTGCAGGTACCCGGTGGGCCGCCCGTCCGCGTCCACGACGACGAACCGGCTGAAGCCGGTGCGGGCGACCAGGTGCTCGATGTCGTCGGGCGTGCTGCCCGCGTCCACGGTCACCAGCTCGTCGACCGGCACCATCACCTCCGCGGCGGTGCGGTCCGAGAACTCGATGGCCCCCGAGAGCAGTCCCTGCTCGTCGGCCAGCAGACCCTCCGCCTGCGAGCGCTCGACGATGGACTGCACCTCCTCCGCGGTGAACGCGGAGGCCACCTCGTCCTGCGGCTCGACGCGGAACACCCGCAGCACGTGGTTCGCGAGCCAGTTGAGCGCGACGATCACCGGACGCATCACGCGGGCCACCCACACCAGCGGCGGGCCGAACAGCAGCACGGCGCGGTCCGGCCCGGCGACGGCCAGGTTCTTGGGCACCATCTCGCCCAGCACCACGTGCAGGTAGACGACCACCAGCAGCGCCAGGACGAACGCGATGGGGTGCGTGAGGGCGGCGGGCACCCCCAGGGCGTGCAGCGGGTCCTCGATGAGGTGGGCGATCGCCGGCTCGGCGACGAGGCCCAGGCTCGTCGAGCACACGGTGATGCCCAGCTGCGCGGCCGCGAGCATGAGCGAGACGTGCTCCATGGCCCACAGCACGGTGACGGCGCGCCGGTCACCGGCCTCGGCCAGCGGCTCGACCGACGAGCGGCGCGCGGACATCAGGGCGAACTCCGCACCGACGAAGAACGCGTTCGCCGCGAGGAGGACCACGGCCAGGACGAGCGCGAGCGTCGCGTCCATCAGTCGTCACCCGCCTCGTCCGCCGGGACCTCGCTGATCCGCACCCGCTCGACGCGGCGCCCTGCCATGCGCTCGACCCGCAGCCGCACGTTCCCCTCCACGATCTCGTCGCCCTCCGCAGGCACGCGCCCGAGCCGCGCCATGAGCAGACCGGCGACGGTCTCCCACGGGCCGTCGTCCGGCACGCGCAGCGCCGTCGCCTCGTGCAGCTCGTCGGGGCGCACCACGCCCGGCAGGACCCACGAGCCGTCCGCCTGCCGCGCCCGCGTGCCGCGCGCGCGGTCGTGCTCGTCGGCCACCTCGCCGACCAGCTCCTCGACGACGTCCTCGAGGGTCACGGCACCGGCGGTGCCGCCGTACTCGTCCACGACGACCGCCATCTGCAGTCCCTGCGCTCGCAGGTCGACCAGCAGGGGACCCAGGCCCACCGTCTCGGGGACGCGCGGCGCGTCGACCATGAGGGCGGCGGCCGGCACCTCCGGGCGCCGCTCGTGGGGCACCGCCATCGCCTTGCGCAGGTGGACCAGGCCCAGCACGTCGTCCACGGAGTCCCCGATGACGGGGAAGCGCGAGTGGCCGGTCTGCCGGGCCAGCGCCATCACGTCGGCGGCGGAGTCGTCGCGCCGCACCACGTGCAGGCGCGTGCGGTCCGTCATGACGTCGACGGCGGTGAGGGTCGAGAAGTCGATCGAGTTGGTCAGCAGCGTCGCGGTGGCCTGGTCCAACGTGCCCTGGGCGGCGGACCGGCGCACGAGCGAGGCGAGCTCGGCGGGCGACCGCGCGCCCGACAGCTCCTCGCGCGGCTCGACGCCCACGCGCCGCAGCAGGGCGTTGGCGGTCCCGTTGGTCAGGGCGATCACCGGGCGCAGCGCGGCGGTGAAGCCCAGCTGCAGCGGCGCCACGACGCGTGCGGTGCCCAGCGGGCGGGCGATGGCGAAGTTCTTGGGCACGAGCTCGCCGAAGAGCATGGAGAACCCGTTGACGAGGACCAGCGCGAGCACGGCCGCGAGCGCACCCGCCACGGCACCCCCGACCCCCGCGCCCTCCAGCGGCAGGCCGAGCAGGCGCACGACCGCGGGCTGCGTGGTGTAGCCGAGCAGCACAGTCGTGACGGTGATGCCGACCTGGGCCCCGGACAGCTGCGTCGAGAGCCGGCGCAGCGCCCGCACGACGGAGCCGCCGCGCGTGTCGTCGGGGGCGGTCTGCCGCTCGACGAGACCGGGGTCGAGGGTGACGAGCGCGAACTCGGCGGCGACGAACACCGCCGTCCCCGCGGTCAGCAGCACACCGAGGCCGACGAGCAGCCAGTCGGTCAGCACGGGAGCACCGGCGCGCGGTGCCCGCGGGCACCCGCGGGCTCGCAGGACGTGGAGAGGGGCGGGCCGGCGTGCTCGCGTCCAGCGGGACGCCGTCCGCGGCCGGCTCCCGCGCACGCGGCGGGGGCGGGACGGACGCGGGGCGGGACGCGATGCCGGCAGCGACTTGAGCTGCTCATGGTGAGCGACATCCTACGGACGATGCGCGGACGCGCGCGGGCTCGCCATGACCGCTCCCGGCTGCGTGTGCCACGCTGGCCCCATGGCCACCAGCGTCGCGCGACCGGGTGTCACCACCGTCCTCGTGGTGGAGGACGAGCCCGCGATCGCCCAGGCGATCGTGCACCGCTTCACCGCCGAGGGCTGGAACGTCGAGGCGGTGGGCGACGGCCACGCGGGCGTCGCGACCGCCGCCCGGCTGCAGCCGGACGTCGTCGTCCTCGACGTCATGCTGCCGGGGATCGACGGCCTCGAGGTGTGCCGGCAGATCCAGGCCGAGCGGCCCGTCCCCGTCCTCATGCTCACGGCCCGCGACGACGAGACGGACATGCTGGTCGGCCTGGGTGTGGGCGCCGACGACTACATGACCAAGCCGTTCTCGATGCGCGAGCTGGTCGCGCGGACCAAGGTGCTGCTGCGCCGCACCGAGCGTGCGGCGCGGGCCGCCGAGATGGCCACCGTCCAGCAGCCGGAGCCCCCGCTCGTGGTCGGTGACGTCACGATCGACAGCGCGCAGCGCCGGGTGCAGCGCGCCGGGACCGAGGTGCACCTGACCCCGACCGAGTTCGACCTGCTGCTGACGCTCGCGTCCTCGCCGCGCACCGTGCTGACCCGCGAGCGGCTGCTCGCGGACGTGTGGGACTGGGTGGACGCCAGCGGGACCCGGACCGTCGACTCCCACATCAAGGCCCTGCGCCGCAAGCTCGGGCCGGACCTGATCCGCACGGTCCACGGCGTGGGGTACGCCTACGAGCCCGCGGACGCGGCGGCGGACGACCCCGCCGAGGGCGGGTCGTGACGGTTCCCCCACCGCCGCCCGCCCGCCACGCGCGGGGGGACGCCGACCGCTGGCGGCTGCCGGACGTCCGGCCGCTCGACCCGCTGCGCACCATCAAGATGAAGCTGGGCGTGCTGGTCGCCGCGACCGTCACGCTCGCCGCCTTCGTCATCTGGGTGGGCTACGGCCAGGCGCTCGGCCCGAGCCGCACGCTGCCGCTGGCGATCGCCCTGTCGCTCGTCGTGACGCAGCTGCTGGCCCGCGGCATGACGTCCCCGCTGCGGGAGATGACCGAGGCGGCGCGGGCGATGGCGGCCGGCGACTACAGCCGCCGGGTGCGCTCCACGAGCCGCGACGAGGTCGGGCAGCTCGCCGAGGCGTTCAACACGATGGCCGACGACCTGGAGCACCTGGACACCTTCCGGCGCGAGCTGGTCGCCAACGTGTCGCACGAGCTGCGCACACCCGTCACGGCGCTGCAGGCACAGCTCGAGAACATGGTCGACGGGGTCAGCGAGCCGGACCCCGCGACCCTGGCCGTCGCGCTGGCGCAGACCGAGCGGCTGTCCCGGCTGGTGTCCTCCCTGCTCGACCTGTCGCGGGTCGAGGCGGGTGCCATGTCGCTGCGGATCGAGGACGTCGACCTGGACCAGCTGCTGGACGAGGCGGCCGACGAGGCGTCGCTGGTCGGTGCCGAGAAGCGGCTGCGGTTCGTCGTGGACGTCGTGCCGGACGGTCTGACCGTCCCCGCCGACCCGGAGCGGCTGCACCAGGTGATCGCCAACCTCCTGCAGAACGCGGCCCGGCACTCGCCCGCGGACGAGGAGGTCCGCGTGGTCGCCCGTCGTGCGGGGCGCGACGTGCAGATCGACGTGATCGACCGGGGACCGGGCATCGCCCGGGAGCAGCGCGCGCACGTCTTCGAGCGGTTCGTGCGGGGGAACACCCCCGCGCTGACGGGACAGGGGTCGACGGGTGGCACGGGGCTCGGCCTGGCGATCGTCCGCTGGGCCGTGGAGCTGCACGGGGGCACCGTGGAGGTCGCCGACTCCGACTCGGGCTGCACCATGCGCGTGCGCCTGCCGGCCACGCCCGCCCGCACCGCCCCGCACCCGTGAGGCGCGGCCCGGCACGCCCCGGACCTGCCTTTGAGGCACGTCCCAGCCTGCCTTTAGGGGCCGTTGACCCCGGCGCCGCGCGGAGTGAAGACGATGCACAGATCACCGTGCGGGGCGCCGCGCAAGAGGCCTCCGACCCCGTCGAGCACGTAGTGTTGTCGTCAACAGAACTGGCGATGGCGCGGTCCGGTACCGCGCACCGGAAGTGGGCGATCCCAGCGTGACGCAGAACGCGCAGTCAGACTCCACCCGTGCCGACTTCGGCGCGAACGAGTGGCTGGTCGACGAGCTGTACGAGCAGTACCAGAAGGACCGCGACGCGGTGGACCCCGCGTGGTGGGACTTCTTCGAGGGCTACAGGCCCGAGACGTCGGGTGCTGCGGCCAACGGCGACGCCACGACCCACGCACCGCCCGGCCGTCCGGCCGAGCAGACGGCGCCCGCCGTCGCGGCACCTGCTGCGCCGCCCGCCGCCGCGGCGCCCGCGCGGCCCGTCGAGGTCACGCCCTCCCCCGTCGCCACCGCACAGCCGGCGACGGCGCCGTACGCCGAGGTCGCCACGCGCCGCACCGACGAGGCACAGGACGCCCAGCCCGTCGACGACGTGCAGAAGCTGCGCGGCCCGGCGGCCCGCGTCGTCACCAACATGGAGGCGTCGCTCGAGGTGCCCACGGCCACCTCGGTGCGCGCCGTGCCGGCCAAGCTGATGGTCGACAACCGCATCGTCATCAACAACCACCTGGCGCGCGGCCGCGGCGGCAAGGTCTCCTTCACGCACCTCATCGGCTTCGCGCTGGTCGAGGCCGTCGGCGAGATGCCCGCCATGAACTCCTCGTTCACGCTGGTCGACGGCAAGCCGGGCGTGCTGTCGCCCGCGCACGTCAACCTGGGCCTCGCGATCGACCTGGCCAAGCCGGACGGCACGCGCCAGCTCCTGGTCCCGTCGATCAAGAAGGCCGAGACGCTCGACTTCGCGCAGTTCTGGACGGCCTACGAGGACGTCGTGCGCCGCGCGCGCAACAACAAGCTCACGGTGGACGACTTCGCCGGGACGACGATCTCGCTGACCAACCCCGGCACGATCGGCACGGTGCACTCGGTGCCGCGGCTCATGCAGGGGCAGGGCACGATCGTCGGCGTCGGCGCCATGGACTACCCCGCGGAGTTCGCCGGCACGTCGGACGAGCAGCTCAACCGCATGGGCGTCTCCAAGGTCCTCACGGTCACCTCGACGTACGACCACCGGATCATCCAGGGCGCCCAGTCGGGCGACTTCCTGCGGATCCTGTCGCGCAAGCTGCTGGGCGAGGACGGGTTCTACGACAGGGTGTTCGCGGCCCTGCGCGTGCCGTACGAGCCGGTGCGCTGGGTGCGGGACGCCAACCACGACCCGGACGCGGAGGCCATCAAGCCCGCGCGCGTCGCCGAGCTGATCCACGCGTACCGCTCGCGCGGCCACCTCATGGCCGACACCGACCCGCTCGCCTACCGCCAGCGCAAGCACCCGGACCTCGACGTGCAGAACCACGGGCTGACGCTGTGGGACCTGGACCGCACGTTCCCCACCGGCGGCTTCACGGGCAAGTCCCGCGCCACGCTGCGCGACGTGCTGGGCCTGCTGCGCGACTCGTACTGCCGCACCGTCGGCGCCGAGTACATGCACCTGCAGGACCCGCGGCAGCGCCGCTGGCTGCAGGAGCGCCTGGAGTCCGGGTACGCGCGCACGCCCCGTGAGGACCAGCTGCGCATCCTGCGCCGCCTCAACGCCGCCGAGGCGTTCGAGACGTTCCTGCAGACGAAGTTCGTCGGGCAGAAGCGCTTCTCGCTCGAGGGCGGCGAGTCCCTCATCCCGCTGCTCGACGCGATCCTCTCGCGAGCGGCCGACGGCGGCCTCGACGAGGTCGGCATCGGCATGGCGCACCGCGGGCGGCTGAACGTGCTGGCGAACATCGCCGGCAAGTCCTACGGCCAGATCTTCAGCGAGTTCGAGGGCAACCAGGACCCGAAGTCGGTCCAGGGCTCGGGCGACGTGAAGTACCACCTCGGCACCGAGGGCGTCTTCACCGCCGAGTCCGGCGCGACGACGGCCGTCTACCTGGCCGCGAACCCGTCGCACCTGGAGGCCGTCGACCCGGTGCTCGAGGGCATCGTGCGAGCCAAGCAGGACCGCATCGACCTCGGGGGCGACGGCTTCTCCGTGCTGCCGATCCTCATCCACGGCGACGCGGCGTTCGCGGGCCAGGGTGTCGTCTTCGAGACCCTCAACCTCGCGCAGCTGCGCGGGTACCGCACGGGCGGCACGATCCACGTGATCGTCAACAACCAGGTCGGCTTCACCACCGGCCCGTCGTCGTCGCGCTCCTCGCAGTACGCGACGGACGTCGCCAAGGGCCTGCAGGTGCCGATCTTCCACGTCAACGGGGACGACCCCGAGGCCGTGGTGCGGGTGGCCGAGCTGGCGTTCGAGTACCGCGAGCAGTTCGACCGCGACGTCATCATCGACATGGTCTGCTACCGCCGCCGCGGGCACAACGAGGGCGACGACCCCTCGATGACGCAGCCGCTGATGTACAACCTCATCGAGGCGAAGCGCTCGGTCCGCAAGATCTACACCGAGGCCCTCGTGGCGCGGGGGGACATCACCCTCGAGGAGGCCGAGCAGGCCCTGCGCGACTACCAGTCGCAGCTCGAGCGCGTCTTCACCGAGACGCGGGAGGACGGCTGGACGCCGCCGCCCGCGGACGTGGAGACGGTGGCCGGGCTCGAGCGACCGGAGTCCCAGCAGGAGGACGCCGGTGTCATGGTCGGCTGGCAGACGGCCGTGCCCGCGTCGGTCCTGCAGCGGATCGGCCAGGCGCACGTGAGCCCGCCGGAGGGCTTCACGGTCCACCCGAAGCTCGCCCAGCTCCTGGACAAGCGCGAGCGCATGAGCCGCGACGGCGGGATCGACTGGGGCTACGGCGAGATCCTCGCCTTCGGCTCCCTGCTGATCGAGGGCACGCCGGTGCGGCTGGCCGGGCAGGACTCGCGCCGCGGCACCTTCGTGCAGCGGCACGCGGTGCTGCACGACCGCGAGACGGGCGCCGAGTGGACCCCGCTGCTGTACCTGTCGGGCGACCAGGCGAAGTTCTGGGTCTACGACTCCTCGCTGTCGGAGTACGCCGCCCTCGGGTTCGAGTACGGCTACTCGGTGGAGCGCCCCGACGCGCTGGTGCTGTGGGAGGCGCAGTTCGGCGACTTCGTCAACGGCGCGCAGACCGTCATCGACGAGTTCATCTCGTCCGCGGAGCAGAAGTGGGCGCAGCGCTCGTCGGTCGTGCTGCTGCTCCCCCACGGCTACGAGGGCCAGGGGCCCGACCACTCGTCCGCACGCATCGAGCGCTTCCTGCAGCTCGCCGCCGAGGACAACATGACGATCGCCCAGCCGTCGACGCCCGCGTCGCACTTCCACCTGCTGCGCCGTCAGGCGTACCAGCGTCCGCGGCGCCCCCTCGTGGTGTTCACGCCGAAGTCGATGCTGCGGCTCAAGACCGCGACCTCGGACGTGCAGGACTTCACGACGGGCACCTTCCGCCCCGTGGTCGGCGACGACCTCGCAGCGGCCAAGGCCGACCAGGTGACGCGCGTGCTGCTGTGCTCGGGCAAGGTCTACTGGGACCTCCTGGCGCAGCGGGTGTCCTCGGGCGACCAGCAGACCGCGATCGTGCGGTTCGAGCAGCTCTACCCGCTGGACCCCGACTCGATCGCGCAGGCGCTCGCCCCGTACGGCGACGCCGAGCTGGTGTGGGTGCAGGACGAGCCGCGCAACCAGGGTCCGTGGACGTTCATGTCGACGCACCTGCCGCCGCTCGTCGGGCGGACCGTCCGGGTGGTCTCCCGCCCGGGGTCGGCCTCCCCCGCGGCCGGG